>DIXA01000051.1:0-143275 GCA_002428565.1 Anaerolineales bacterium UBA6092
AGCGTGGGCGGCTCCTCGACCGGGGTCTCAGCCGCGGGGGCTTCAGCGGTCATCTCGCTCAGCCAGTCGGGCAGTTCTTCGGCGGGTGCGGCAGGTTCTTCAGTGATGGGCTGCTCGGCAACCGGGGTTTCCTCGGCCATGCCTGCCAGCCAATCGGGCAGTTCTTCAGCCGGTGCGGCAGGTTCTTCAGTGATGGGCTGCTCCGCCGTGGGGGCTTCGCCAGCCATGCCTGCCAGCCAATCGGGCAATTCTTCAGCCGGTGCGGCAGGCTCTTCAGTGATGGGCTGCTCGGCAACCGGGGCTTCTTTGGCCATGCCTGCCAGCCAGTCGGGCAGTTCTTCGGCCGGGGCAGCGGCTTCTTCGGCGGCTTCGACCACCTGCTCGGACTCTTCTTTGACCCAATCGGGCGCGGACTCGAGACGGTCAGCCGGCTTGGTGATGAGTTCTTCTTCGGCGGCGCCGTGCTTGGCCGCCAGGCTCTCCATCCAGGCCAGGGCGGCGTCTGCATCGCTCAGATCGGGTGCGGCAGCAGCGGCAATGAGCGTGGGCGGCTCCTCGACCGGGGTCTCAGCCGCGGGGGTTTCAGCGGTCATCTCGCTCAGCCAGTCGGGCAGTTCTTCGGCGGGTGCGGCAGGTTCTTCAGTGATGGGCTGCTCGGCAACCGGGGTTTCCTCGGCCATGCCTGCCAGCCAATCGGGCAGTTCTTCGGCTGGAACAGCAGGCTCTTCAGTAATGGGCTGCTCAGCCGTGGGGGCTTCGCCAGCCATGCCTGCCAGCCAATCGGGCAATTCTTCAGCCGGTGCGGCAGGTTCTTCAGTGATGGGCTGCTCGGCAACCGGGGTTTCTTCGGCCATGCCTGCCAGCCAGTCGGGGACTTCTTCGGCCCGGGCGGCGGGTTCTTCAATGATAGGCTGCTCGGCAACCGGGGTTTCCTCGGCCATGCCTGCCAGCCAATCGGGCAGTTCTTCGGCTGGAACAGCAGGCTCTTCAGTGATGGGCTGCTCGGCCGTGGGGGCTTCGCCAGCCATGCCTGCCAGCCAATCGGGCAATTCTTCAGCCAGGGCGGCAGGTTCTTCGGTCGTGGGTTGCTCAGCCGTGGGGGCTTCGGCCATGCCTGCCAGCCAGTCGAGAACTTCTTCGGCCCGGGCGGCGGGTTCTTCAGTGACGGGCTGCTCAGCCGTGGGGGCTTCGCCAGCCATGCCTGCCAGCCAATCGGGCAGTTCTTCGGCTGGAACAGCAGGCTCTTCAGTGATGGGCTGCTCGGCAACCGGGGTTTCCTCGGCCATGCCTGCCAGCCAGTCGGGGACTTCTTCGGCCGGGGTAGCAGGCTCTTCAATGATGGGCTGCTCTACCGCAGGGGGCTCGGCGGCTAACTCACTCAGCCAATCAGGGATTTCTTCAGTCAGGGCGGAGTCTTCTTCACCGGGCTGCTTCAGTGCGGGGGTCTCGGCAGCCATGCCTGCCAGCCAATCGGGCAATTCTTCAGCCGGGGCGGCAGGTTCTTCAGTGACGGGCTGTTCCACTGCGGGAGCTTTGCCAGCCATCTCACCCAGCCAATCAGGCAGTTCTTCGGCGGCTTCGACCACTTGCTCGGACTCTTCCTTGACCCAATCGGGTGCGGACTCGAGGCGGTCAGCCGGCTTGGTGATGAGTTCTTCTTCGGCAGCGCCATGCTTGGCCGCCAGGCTCTCCATCCAGGCCAGGGCAGCGTCTGCGTCGCTCAGATCGGGTGCGGCGGCGGGCGGGGCGGCCGCGATGAGCGTGGGCGGTTCTTCAACAGGGATCTCAGCCGCAGGAGTTTCGACGGCCATCTCGCTCAGCCAGTCGGGTAGTTCTTCGGTGGGAACAGCAGGCTCTTCAGTGATGGGCTGTTCCACTGTGGGAGCTTCGCCAGCCATGTCTGCCAGCCAATCAGGGACTTCTTCGGCCGGGGCAGCGGGTTCTTCAACGATGGGTTGTTCCATTGCGGGGGTCTCGGCGGCCATACCCGCCAGCCAATCGGGCACTTCTTCAGCCAGGGCGGCAGGTTCTTCGGTCGTGGGTTGCTCAGCCGCCTCTTCTTTTATCCATGCGGGAATTTCTTCTGCAGCCTCAGCCAGGCCGTCAGTAGAGGATGGCAGACCCTCCTCGGCCTGGATCTGCTTGAGCCAGTCGGTAATGCCGGTGCGCTCGTTACCGGGTTCCTCTTCTCCGGTGCTTTCTTCCGCTGCAGGGAGAGTGACCGCAGCGTCCTCGAGATCGTCTTGATACTTGGCTTCTGGGGTTTCTGTATCGCTCAACCAGCCGGGCAATTCTTCAGCGGGAGCGGCGGTTTCTTCGGTGGTAAGGGGCTCGGCAGCAGCCTCCGCCAGGTCTGCACCAGCAGGGCCAAGATCTTTGATCCAATCGGGCACTTCTTCTTCGCCCAGTACCGCCGAGGGCTGTTCGGTATCGGGCTGGGCAGCAGGTTCAGCGGATTTGGGCTGTGCCTGATCCAGCCAGGAGACCACCGTATCGCTGGGGCCAGGCTCCGATTCTGCCAGCCAGGGCAAGACGGCCTCACCGTCATCGGTGGGGAGGGGGGGCAGTTCCTGGTCCAGGGCGCCCTCCGGGGCCATGCCCTTCAGCCAATCGGGGATCTCTGCTGGGGCCAGGGGACCATCTTCGGCGGGTGTGGGTAGTTCTGTATCGTCAAAAGATACCGGGCCTTCTTGGCTTTCTCCAGTGGATGGTTTCCAGCCCGCTTCTTGCATCCACTCGGGGATTGCTTCGCCTTCCATACGAGGTGAGGCGGGTTCTTCCATTGCGGGTTGGGATTCCTCGGGCACCAAAGAAGCAATGCCGCTGGGGAATACTGACGCACCGCTGGTCAGGGCCGGGGCGTCTGATTCTCCCGATAGCCACTCAGGGAGCGTTGCTTGAGATGAATCCTCAAAGGCAGCCCCCAGAGAGGAGGCCCAGGCGGGCTGCGCCGGACCGTCAACGGCCTGGCCAGGTTTCCAGGCCAGGCGCTCAACGTTAACCGCCTCATCCGGAATGTGGTCGGAGGCCATGGCTTTGGGTTCTGCCTTGGCCGCGTAGGGATCCATGGCAAAGACGCGTTGTTGGTAGATCTTGGTGTCTTCGGCCCGTTCTGTTTCCGGCAGGATGGCAGTCAGAACCCGGTTGGCCTCCAGGCAGTAGGGGTACTTTTTGATCAGCCCGCTGCAGGTGTCCACGGCTTCAACACGCTGCCCGGCCTGATAGTGCATCTGCGCTAATAGCACCTGTAGATCGGGACGTTGGGGATCGTCCGCCAGGGCGGCGCGCAGTTCTGCAATGGATTGATCGTAGAGGTTGCTCCGGGCGTACATGCGAGCCAGAGCCCCGCGGGTGAGACGCACTTTGGGAGGTTCAATACCATCTCTCCGGCCGTATAAGCGGCGGAGTTCTTCCTGGATGGCCGAGTTGGCGGGCTGGGTTTCAAAGGCGCGTTCCATGTGCCAGATGGCAGAGTCCAGGTTGCCCTCATCCTCACGGACGATGCTCATGCCCACGTTGGCAACGAAATCGTCCGGCACCACCGATAGCACGCGCTGAAACACATCTGATGCATCTCCAAAACGCTGGTTCTCGAGATGCGCCTTGCCCAGTAAGCGATAAGTTGCAACGTGCTTTGGGAAGGATTGCAGGATATGCCGGCAGTGAGCAATGGCCTCATCTACACGCCCAGTATCCACCATATTCTCAATTTCCCGATTGTATGCGCGCAAAGGAATGATCGCCATAATCTACGCTCCCACGTTAAGTATGCCCTATTCTGCGCGAAGATGCAAGTATTTTTAAGGGTGCAAATTCGATTGATTACGAAGTAAAACAAGAGTGAGGCGGTGCCCATGCGTGCCGCCTCACTCTTGTTTTGGTAGATTATCCGGTTCTACGAGTTGTTGAGATCCGGGGCGGGCCTCTTGCTCTTCCAGATAGCCCAGACAATGCCGGCGAGCAGCAGCGCGGCGACGAGGTAGATGCCGACGCCGGTGTCGTTGTACTTGACGATGACTGGCGCGGCGATCAAGCTGACCATATTGACCACTTTGATCATCGGGTTGAGCGCCGGGCCAGCGGTATCCTTCAGCGGATCGCCTACGGTGTCACCCACCACCCCGGCTTTGTGGCGCTCAGAGCCTTTGCCGGTGTTGGCTGCCAGGTCGCGGGGTTCGTCCTCAATGGCTTTCTTGGCGTTATCCCAGGCGCCACCAGCATTGGACATGAACACCGCCAGGAGCTGGCCGCTGAGGATGATACCTGCCAGGAACCCGCCCAGGGCTTCTACCTGGAGCACCAACCCCACCACAATGGGTAACAGGACGGAGATGGCTGCCAGCGGCAGGAGCTCCTTCTGGGCGGCCGCGGTGGAGATGCCCACCACGCGGGCATAATCGGGCTGTACTTTGCCTTCCATCAGGCCGGGGATGCGGAACTGCCGCCGCACTTCTTCAACGATCAGGCTGGCAGCGCGGCTGACAGCGCGAATAGAAAGCGAACTGAACAGCCAGGGCAGAGCCCCGCCCAGCAGCAAGCCGACGAAGACGCGCGTATCGGAGACACGGATCGAGGTCATGATATCGGCCTCGGCAAAACCCATGCCGCGCTGCACGCGCCCCACATCGGTAATAAATGAAGCGAACAGGCTCACCGCTGCGATCACCGCTGAGGCAATGGCGATGCCTTTGGTGATGGCCTTGGTAGTGTTGCCTACCGCATCCAGGTCAGCCATGATCTGGCGCGCTTTGCGGGTCTCTTCATCTTCCATGCCGTGCCAGGCCATCTCGCCAATGCCGTTGGCATTATCGGAGATAGGCCCGTACGAGTCCATGGCAACATTGTTGCCCGTGTGGCTGAGCATGCCAATGCCAATCATGGCTACGGCGTAGAGCACGTATTCGGTGCCTTCACCTCCGTAGAGCAGCAGGGCCATGATGAAACTGATCGCAATGACCACCAGCGCCCATACACTGGATTCCATCCCGACCGAAAGGCCGGAGAGGATCGTGGTAGCCGCCCCGGTCTTGGTGGATTGGACGATCTCTTTGACTGGAGCCTTTTTGGTGGATGTGAAATAGGAGGTGAGAGGGTTGAAAACCACTGCCAGACCCACGCCAATGGTGCTGAGCATGCCCATCCTCCAGTCGCCTGCATAGAGCAAGGCCAGCACGAAAGCCCAGAAGATGGTGTTGATGCTGGAAACCTCGTAGGAACGGAACATGGATTCTTCGGCGTCATGTGCGCGCAGGAACTTGATCGGGAAGCGTTCCCAAATAGGGACGGTGAAGGTGCCCAGGATGGAGCTGATCACACCGATGGCGCGGATGATGAGCGGATAGACGATCCATGTCAGGTCGCCAGTGATGGCTACCAATACCAGGCCCAGGATCAGCCCGGAGACGATGGTGACCTCGTAGGATTCGAAGATGTCAGCGGCCATACCGGCGCAGTCGCCCACATTATCGCCTACCAGGTCGGCAATCACGGCTGCGTTGCGTGGATCATCCTCGGGGATATCCTGCTCCACTTTGCCTACCAGATCTGCCCCAATATCGGCAGCCTTGGTGAAGATGCCACCGCCCACGCGCATGAACAGCGCCAGCAACGTGCCGCCAAAGCCGAAGCCCAGCAGGGCGTCGGGGGCGGCGCGGCCAAAGATCATGAAGATGATCGTGCCGCCAAACAACCCCAGGCCATCGGTGAGCATGCCGGTGATGGTGCCGGCGTAATAGGCAATCGACAGCGACTCGTTGAAACCGCGCCGCGCCGCAGAGGCAGCGCGCACGTTGGCCTGGATGGCCATGCGCATGCCCAATTGCCCGACGATGAGCGAGAAGGAAGCGCCCATGATGAAGGCGATTGTGCGGGCTGCGCCAATGATGAACAGGATCTGTTGATAGGCGTCGGGGTTGCCTTCCTTAGTCAGCTCCTTGGCGCAGGTTTCCATCGCTACCATATCGTGAGCGTCAACGTCCTGAAGGAAGATGCAGTGCCACTCGCGGGCTTCCAGAGTGGGGGGAACAATATAGACCGATAGGAACAGGGCGATGGTCAGCACAGCAATGAGCGGCAGGATGGATTTTAGCTGTCGGTTCAGGTAGCTATCTGCGCCAATGCGGATGGCGTTCCACACCTCCTGCATTTTGGCGGTGCCCTTGTCCTTGTTCAGCACCTTACCGCGCAGCAGCCAGGCATAGAGCAGACTGACGAACGCGGTGAGCACAACGCCAATGATGGCTATTTGCTCGAAGTCATTCAGGCCATGAATTGCAAGTCCGAGTAGATTCATCTTTCCTCCACAGGTATTGAGATTTTTGGAACGCCAAAAAAATGCAGCCCACACGTGGGAACGTCTGGGCTGTTCGATTTGCCAGGGAAGATTAGGAGGTCGTGAAGAACAGGGGCACGATTGGCATGGTAAGTAATTTTATCCATGGCAGATAAAAAAGTCAAACCCTGCAAGGCACCAGTTTTCTCTGGCGAAGAAAACCGCTAGTGAGATTAGCATTTCATTAGACCTTTCATAACTACTTGACTTCGCACCTTTTTTTGATGTATAGTCTACTGAGTAGTGATGATGACACCCAATCCTGGGATTGATCGATTACAAGCATTGGTGAGTTTATCCGAGTGATCAGAACAGCACTGCCGCCGCGGGACGGCTGGAGTGCTGTTTGTTTGCCTGCAAAGAGGAGCTGTGTATGATTGAAGTTGAAGGATTAACGAAGGATTTTGGCGCCAGGCGCGCCATCGATGGTTTGACCTTTAATGCCAGGCAGGGGGAAATTGTGGGTTTCTTAGGCCCCAACGGAGCCGGGAAAACCACCACCATGCGCATTCTGACCGGTTACATGCCGCCCACTGCCGGAACAGCCAAAGTGGTGGGCTTTGATGTGACCGAGCAGTCGTTGGAAGTGCGCAAGCGGGTTGGCTACCTGCCAGAGACCGTGCCGCTGTACAATGATATGACGGTCTACGATTACCTGAAGTTCATGGCCGATCTGCGCCATTTGGCGGAGGCCGAAGACAGGGTTCTGGAAGCGCTGGAGGTGGTCAATCTGCTTGATCGCGCCGAAGGCTATATTGGCAACCTGTCTAAGGGCATGCGCCAGCGCGTGGGTTTGGCCCAGGCGCTGCTGCACAAGCCCGAGGTGCTGATCCTGGACGAGCCTACCATCGGCCTGGACCCGGCGCAGATCATCGAAGTGCGCAAGTTGATCCGCGAGATCGGCAAGGAACGCACGGTGCTGCTTTCGACGCATATCCTGTCGGAGGCGCAGCAGATTTGCGACCGGGTGCTGATCATCAACAAGGGTCGCATTGTGGCCGAGGACTCGCCGGAACACCTGCAATCTCGCCTGGCGGGGGCACAGCGCGTTTCTCTGCGCGTGCAGGGAGATGCCGATGGCCTGGAAAGCTCCTTGAGTGCGGTGAACGGCGTGCAAACTGTCGTTGCCCGGCCCGATGGCACCTGGGAAGTGGAAACTATCCCTGGGATCGACACGCGGCCGCAGATTGCTCGCGCAATCGTTCAAGCCGGTTATGATCTATTGGAAATGCGCGCCATGGGCCTGAGCCTGGAAGATATCTTCATGGAGTTGACGCGTGAGGAGCCCGAGCCGCCGGCAATGGATGAAACCGAAGCCGAGCAGGTTGAGCCCGAGCCGGAGCAAGAAACGGTGGAGGAGGAGTAGAAATGCGTAATCTCTGGACAATCGCTCGACGCGAGTACAAGCTGTACTTTATCAGCCCGGTGGCCTACGTGGTGGCCTTCTTGTTCCTGCTGGTGATTGGTTACTTCTTTTTCAGCGAAGTGACCACGGCGGTGGCATACTCCATGTACTATCCTACAGCCCCAGGGGTAGAAATCCTCATCAGCCCGATGGTGACGCTGATCCTGTTCACCATGCCGGCGCTGACGATGCGCCTGGTGGCTGAAGAGAACCGTACCGGCACCATGGAATTGCTCCTGACCGCCCCGGTGAAAGACTGGGAGCTGGTGGTAGGCAAGTGGATGGGCAGTTTCTTGTTTGCCCTCACGCTGCTGGCTGCAACTTTCATCTATCCCATTGTGCTGAACTTTTTAGTGGATCCGGGGATTGACCAGGGCCTGGTGTTCTCGGGCTACCTGGGCTTGATCCTGATGACGGGCAGCCTGCTGGCTGTGGGTGTGGCTATCTCGGCCTTGTTCAGCAACCAGGTGGCGGCCTTTTTCGTCAGCCTGGCGCTGGTGCTGGCAGTGTGGATCATCCGCCCGGCCGCATCTGCGACGGGCACGGGTAGTGATGTACTCTCTTACCTGAACCTTGTGGATCATTTTTTGACTTTCTACCGAGGCACCATTGATCTCAGCGATGTAGTTTACTACCTGAGCCTGACCACGCTGGGACTTGTCCTTGGAACAGTATTTGTTGAGATACGGAGGTGGCGCTAATGGAACGCGACTGGCGTCGTTTCGCCCCAATTGGTTTGTATGTAGCTCTGGTAGCCGTAGTGGTAGCCATTGGCTATTATATTGTTACCCGTGAGACGGGCCTGCCATTTCAGATCAGCCTGGGCCTGGCGGTGATTGGCTTTTTTGCCTCCATCGCTCTGGATCCCGATAAGGCGCGCCGCACCTTCACCGGGCGACAAGCCCGGCATGGCAGCAATGCGGTGCTGATGGTGATCGCTGTTTTGGGCATCCTGGTGGTGGTGAACTACCTGGTGTACAAGAATGTGAACGATTGGAAGATCCGCTGGGATTTGACCGAGGATAAAACCAACACCCTGGCGCCAGAGACGGTGCAAGTGTTGGAAAACCTGCCCGAAACGGTTGTGGTGCAGGGTTTCTATACCGCCAGCACATCCAGCATCCCTGCGGAAGAACTGCTGGATCAGTACGCTTTCTATGGCGGCTCCAAGTTCCAATACGAGTTCATTGATCCCACCAGCGACCCCACCGCAGCCAACGAGGCAGGCATCACCCAGGACGGCACCCTTGTGTTCACCATGGGCGATGCCAGGCAGCTGGTTACCAACGTCACCGAGACCGAGCTGACCGGTGCACTGATCCGGTTGATGAACCCGGGCGAGAAGGTGGTTTACTTCCTCACCGGGCATGGTGAGTACAGCCCGGAAGACGGCGGCGATCAATCTTTTGCCACGCTGAAGACCCTCCTGACGAGCAAGAACTATACCGTCAAAGTGTTGAACCTGCTCTCGACCAACTCTATCCCGGCAGATGCCTCGGTGATCGTGATTGGCGGCTCGATCAAGCCGCTCTCGCAGAACGAGGTGACCTTGCTGGCGGTTTACTTGCAGCAGGGCGGCACGTTGGTGGTGATGGCGGAGCCCTGGGTGATGACTGAGTACGGCGACCAGGCAGACCCGCTGGCGACCTATCTGATGGAAAACTGGGGCATCCAAATGGCGAAGGATATCGTGGTGGACCTGGTTACGGAGCAGTATTTCATCGCTGTTTCAGACCAATATGCACAACATGCCATCGCCAGTAAGATGGACAACCTGGCTACGGCCTTCCCCACTGCGCGCAGTGTTACCCCGGCGGCTTTGCTCCCTGCGGGTGTCACGGTGACCCCGTTGATCCTCACCTCCGCCAACTCCTGGGCAGAGACGAACATGGAAGGTCTGTTGAATAACGAGCTTGCCCCGGATGAGGGTGTGGACACCTTCGGACCGATCTCTGTAGCGGTGGTGGCTGAAAATTATGGCACCGGTGGACGGGTGGTTGTGTTTGGCGATGCTGAGTTTGCCACGAATGGTTATATTAGCGCCTATGGCAATGGCGCAATGATCACCAACTCGATCAATTGGGCCGCCGGGCAGGAAGCACAGATCAGCCTGACAGAGCCAGACACCACCCCACGCATGCTGATCACACCCAAGATCTACACCCTGGGTTTGATCTTCCTGGGTTCGGTGATCGTGCTGCCCGGTTTGGTGATTGTGGGCGGCGTCGTGGCCTGGATCATGCGCAAGAGAAGGGGCTAGTATGATCCGTCGCTCGACCTGGATCGTTTTGGGTGTGTTCGTTGGCTTGCTGGCGCTGGCCCTGCTCTTGCCGCGTTTGCAAGAGTCCCGCGAGGCCGAAGCAACGCCCACGGAAACCCCATATATCGTAGAGAGCCTGTTTAATGCAACAGACCTGGTGTTGGTGCAGATCGAGCTTGCCAGCAAAGAAGGCCAGAGCCTGGTGTTACAGCGTGACCTGGCCCAGGGCGATTGGCTGGTGGCGGGCGCGGAGGCGGGCACGACGGATGTGTTCGCCTCTGGCTCGCTGGCGGGCCAGATCCTGGGCCTGACTATCGCACAGACCCTAGAGAATCCCCCCTCCCTCAGTGAGATGGGATTGAGCGCACCGGCATATACAATCACCATGGCACAGGATACAGGTGAGCAGATCGTGTTAAAGATCGGCAATCCAATTCCAACCGGCGGCGGGTACTATGCTCAGGTGGGAATACAGCAGCCCGTGGTGCTGAATGACCTGGCAGTGGACTCGATCCTGGCAGTACTGGCGGCGCCGCCATTGCTGCCCACTGCCACCCCCACGGCAACCCCTGAGGCGGCTGTGAGCGAGACACCAGACCCGGCTCTGGTGGATGTGACCCCGACCCCATAGGGCGGGCCTTCTGAAATAAATAGCACAACCGATCTCCGCTGCAAAGAAAATTGGGTATTGATTATTTTAAGAAAAAGTTGTATTCTGAATGATGTAGTACCCTTACTGTTCATGAAAATCGGTTGTTGGGAGAGAGCATGATCGGCGAAGAGTTGATTTCTGCATTGAGTGAGCGCGAAGAAGAACACCCGGCACTGGCACGTTTGATTGAACTGGGGCGGCAAAAAACATATGTAACGATTGATGATATCCTGTCATTTTTTCCAGAGGCCGAGTCAGATGTAGACCAATTGGAAGAAGCCTTTGCTGCCTTGATCAGCGCCGGGGTTGCCTATGTCGATGAGCCAGTGGGCGTCAGCCCATCGGAAGAAGACCTGGCGGCAGTAGAAGATGATGATGTTGAAGAGGATCTGCGCAAGTCGACCGCCCTGGACGACAACTACCTGGCGAACATCGACACCGACGACACCATTGGCCTGTACCTGAAAGAGGTTGGGCGGGTTCCGCTGCTGACCGCGGTGGAAGAGGTGCAGTTAGCCCAGCGCATCGAGCATGGGCGTATTGCGCGTGAAGAACTGGCCCGGGGCAGTGCCAATCCCCGCCGCCGGTCTGACTTGCAGATGCTGATCGAGGACGGGTGGAGTGCCCGCGAGCATCTCATCACCGCCAACTCGCGCCTGGTGATCAGCGTGGCGAAAAAATATATGGGTCGCGGTGTGCCGTTCCTGGATCTGATCCAGGAGGGCAACATCGGCCTGATCCGCGCCGCCAAGAAGTTTGATTACCGCCGCGGGCACAAGTTCAGCACCTATGCCACCTGGTGGATCCGCCAGGCGGTGACGCGTGCCATTGCGGACCAGGGTCGCACGATCCGCGTCCCCGTGCATATGGGCGACCAGATCAACAAACTGCTGCGTGTGCAGCACCAGTTGACCCAGCGCCTGGGCCGCGACCCAAGTGTGGACGAACTGGCTGCCGCCCTGGAAGTGACTCCGCAGAAGGTGGAGAACATGATCCAGGTGGCGCGGCGGCCTCTTTCCCTGGAAACGCCCACCGACGATGAAGAAGACTCGGTGCTGGGTGATTTTATCCAGGATGAAGAGGTGCCCGCTCCTGATGAGACTGCCACGTACAACCTGCTGCGCGAGCACCTGGATGTGATCTTGAACGGCCTGCCGCCGCGCGAGGTGCGCATCTTGCAGCTGCGCTACGGGCTGCTGGATGGCCAGGCATACACGTTGGAGGAAGTGGGCCGCAAGATGGGTGTCACCCGCGAGCGTGTGCGCCAGATTGAAGCGCAGGCGCTCAGCCGCTTGCGCCACCCGGCCATTCGTCGCAGGCTGCGCGAATACCTGGGATAATCAATACACCAGTGGGATGCAGAGCATCCCACTGGTGTATTAACAGAGCAATCCGTGAATCTTTCCTTAGCCACACAGTATTTGATCAAAGCACAAGATGCCTCTGGCGGGTGGGGATATTTGCCTGGGCATTCTCCAGTGGTGGAGCCAAGCGCGGCTGCGCTGCTGGCGTTGCATGGTGTGGCTGAAGCCCAGGGGACGGCGTTGCAGGCGCTGGACTGGCTGCGGGCAACCCAGCACGCCGATGGGGGCTGGGGATTTTGCGACCATGACGAGGAAAGCAACTGGCATACCGCCTGGGCCGTGATTGCCTTGCAGCGCGCAGCACCGGGAGATGCCGCCATCCAGCCCGGCCTGACCTGGCTGGCGCACCTGGGCGACCCTTCTGGCGCGGGGGATGATTTCAGCCCGGCAGCCAGCGGTCTGGCAGCTAACGATCCGGCCGCGCTGGCGTGGTCCTGGCTGCCGGCAGAGGCCACCTGGGTGGAACCCACCGCGCTGGCCTGCCTGGCGCTGCAGGGTGAGCGAGCTGACCCCGATGTGGCGGCGCGCCTGGAAGCGGCTGCGGGTTATTTCGCACAGCGCCGCTGCCAGGGTGGTGGCTGGAATGTGGGCAATCCGGTGATGTTCCATACGCCGCTGCCCGCCCGTGCTTGCCAGACAGCCTGGGTGCTGCTGGCGCTGTCTCGGATCAGGCCGGGGCAGGTGCAGGCTGATGACCTGCAAGCCATGTGGCAGGATATGCTGCTGGATGGCGGGGCACGGGCGCTGGCCTGGGCGGCGTTGGCGCTGCAAACCCTGGGCCACAGCGGCGAGGCAGCTTTGAACCTGCTGGCGGCCCTGCAGGCCGCAGATGGCAGTTGGGAGCAGAATACCTACGATACCGCCCTGGCGGTGCTGGCCGCGGGGGGTGCGTTTTGAACCAAAAGCCGCACATCAGCCGCCGCACCTTTCTGCGTTTGGCGCTTTTGGCGGGGATTGGCCTGGGCGGAGTGGTCATCCGCCGCAATACCGCCTGGATGGGCACGGGAAATTTCCTGCGCTGGCTGCTGCGGGCGCAGGTGCAGCGCTTGCGCCCGCCGGGGATTGTGGCGCTGGGGGCCTGTTCCTCCTATTCGTCCGATATCCTGGGGGCGCTGCGCCCGTTATGGGCGCAAGCTGAGATGCCCAACCTGACCGGCAAGCACATCCTGGTCAAGGCGAACTTGGTGGATATGGTGCCTGGCCATGCGGCCACCACAAACCCGCAGGTGGTTGCGGCGGTGGTAGACCTGCTGGGCGAACTGGGCGCAGCCGAGGTGACGGTGGGCGACGGCTCAGCCTTCCGCCGCGATACGCTTGCCGTGGCGCGCGAGTGCGGCCTGGCGGAAGTGTTGGCTGGGCGCGGGGTGCCCTTTGTGGACTTGAATTATGATGATCCGCAGCCGGTGGCGGTGCGGGATGGCTGGCTGCGGCGCTCGCCCTGGCTGTGGCTGCCCCGGCATGTGCGCCAGGCCGATTACCTGGTTTCGGTGCCTAAGCTCAAAACCCATCACTGGGCGGGCGTCTCGTTGAGCATGAAGAACCTGTTGGGGGTGGTGCCGGGTGCGCGTTACGGCTGGCCCAAGAATATGCTGCATATGAACGGCTTGAACGCCGCCATCTTGGGCGTGTATGTGCTGATGCCGCCGGTGCTGGTAGTGGTTGATGGTATCGAGGGCATGCAGGGGGATGGGCCGTTGTTTGGCACGCCGGTGCCGCATCATCTGCTGGCGGTGAGCAAAGAGGCCCTGGCGGTGGATGTGGTCTGTACGCGGCTGATGGGTTTTGCCACCTCCGATATTCCGCACCTGGATGCAGCCATCTGGGCGGGCGTGGGCCAGGGCATGCGCATCGAGACGCGTGGCCTACCGGAGGCAGATTTGCAGCGCAGTTACCAGCCTCCGCCGCCAATGGAAGAGAACGAATAGTCTCTCAAAATAATGTTCCGGCGGTGCGTAGGTAGCGCCGCCGGAACATTATTTTGAGAATAATGGGAAGAGTAGGGAGAAGCCCTACTTTTTGGTAAGCATGGGCAAGTTGACCCGGTACACATCTCCGATGAGGATGGCATCGGTGTAGGGGCCCAGCCGGCCTTCACGATCTCGGATGGCCACACGCCAGTAAAACATGGAAACGTTCTGATAGATGAAGAGCGGTGTGTATTCCACGTTGATGGTGTCTGCGGAGTCGATCAGGAACGAGAAGTTGGGGTTGGTAGAAGCCTCCATACGGTAACTGGCGGCACCGTCCACAGGCACCCATTTATAGGTGGGCGTTCCGCTCGATCCGCCGATGGGGCTGATCAGGGTGGTAACCGGGTATTGCTTGGTGAAGGAGGCGTAATCGCTGTAACTGCCAGTGGCATTGTAGGCGTCGATCATCTGTACGCGCCAATACAGGGTGGTATCTGGCATGGATTTGGGCGAGGTGTAACAGGTTTGTTCGGTTTCGACGGTATCCCAGATGGATGCAGGCGAAAATTCAGCGTTATAAGCGATCTGGATGCGGTAGCGGTAGGCAGTCATCACGGGCTGGCTGTCTGCATAGCCGATCAGGTGGTTCCAGCACATGGTGGGAGCGTAGTGAACATTATTGTCGGCATCGTTGATGGTCAGGCCGCTGGGGCGAGGCCGGCTGAGTGTAAAGTTGGCCACAGGCGCCCAGTCGTTTATCACGCCGCCGAAACGGCGCACGCGCACCGACCAGTAGTAATTGTTTTCGTAGAGAGTGCCGGTGGGCACATACTGGTTTAGTGTGGTGTTAATGTTTAAGACAACGCCGCTCTGGAGGCTGGGCTCTGTAGCGACAATTAGGTCATAAGATGCCGCACCTTCCACCATATCCCAGGAGAAGACCGGGGTAGCAAAATCCACCGAGGTTTGCAGGTTTTGGGCCAAAAACCCAGTGCGCTCAAAGGATGCCCCGCTGGTCCATGCGCTTTCGTAGAAGCCCTGACCGACGACCAGGTAGCGCTGCATTACGCGCCAATAATACGTAGTGTCGCCAGACAGGTCGTTCAAGAAGGTAACATTCGGCATGGCAAAGTACGGCGTATCAGAAGCCAGCTCATAATAGCCAGGAACTGTGGTGCAGGCTTCATCCAGGCAGATGTTTACGCGGGCACCTGCAAAGGGGTTGGCGCCGTCATGGCCGGTGGCGTAATCCCAGGCAAAGGGCACAAAGCTGGGGATTTCAACGTTGTCGCCGCCGCTGTTGCTGGGGGGATACAGCAGGTTGATGCGATCCGATAGGCTGGTGAAGCGGGTGAGGTAGCCGGTGCCTGGGGCTTGAGGGTCTGATGGAACGGAATCTTGCACGGCATTGGTGGTGGTGTTAACGCTAAAGAGCATGACGGATGCGCTGTAGGTGTTGGTGTTCATGCCGATCGCGGTAGCGGGAATCTGCAGTTCGACATACCCGCCGCTGCTGGATACATCGCCGCCAGAAAGGCTGCTCAGAGCGCTGCCGTAACTCCAGCCATAGCCTTCCCAGTTGAAGACCCAGGTATTGTATTTGTCGATCACGCCGCCGACCTGCTTGACAAAGATGGCGTACTCAGGTTCGTGGCCGGGAATGGTGGTAACAGTGTAGGGGTATTCGCTGGGCGGTGCGCCTGCGCCAGAGCCATCGATGTGATCCAGGTCTATGTAGAGCACATAGACCATGTTTGTGGCAGCCAGGGTGGCATTAAAGCCAAAGTACCAGGCCGAATTGGATTGCGCGCCCATCAGGGTGGTCAACTCGTAGTTGTCATCGCCCACATCGTTCGGATCGCTGCCGATCTGCAACAGGTTGTCGGGGCTGCCCAGGGTGCGGCTGTACCTCCATTCACTTTGCGATGCGATTTGGAAGTGCTGGATTTGACTCCATGCGCCATAGACACCGCCCACGCGGGCGCTGACGCGCCAGTAGAAGGTGCCGTAGTTCAGGCGGTTCAGGAAACGTTGGGCGATGCTGGTGGATGGAGAATAAACCGGGATGGTTACCTCATCGGTTACTTCAATACTGCCGAAATTCAGGTCGCGGCTGATCTCGATTTTATAGCGGTCCGCACCGGTGACGGGCCTCCATTCCAGCATGGGAGTGGCCTCAACCACTTCTTGGGCGTTTTCTGGGCGAATCAGCACTGGAGCGCCGGAGACGGGAGGCAATGCCAGGGTTGTGTCGAAGCGTGTGCGCCAGGTTTGGCTCCAGTAGTCGTCGCCATCTCCTGCAACCCAGCAATCGCCGCCCAGAGTGTCCAGCGGGCAGACGTGCCAGAAGTAATCATGATTATTGATAGGCGTAAAGGGATCGGTAATCGTAGGTGTGGCTGAGGTGTTCTCGGTGTCGTATGACCAAACGATGTCGCTGCCGAAGTAGGGGGTTGTAGCCACCTCGATGCGGTATGCTTCAGCCAGTGTGCCGCCGCCAGACAGGTAGGGGTTATTCACGCGCTGCCACATGAAGATGGGATAGGCCACGGTGCGGTCTTCGTGCGGTTCCAGGTTGGCCTGTCCACCATAGTTGTTGGGTACGTAGTAATAGAAGGGGTAGATCAAGATCGGGGCAATGGATGCGGCGATGCTTTGGAAGGAGAAAACGGTGCTGGTTTTGCCTTTGTAGCCAGTGCCATCGTAGGGTGTAACGCGCCAATAGTAGGGCGTGGTGGGGCTGCCCAGGTAGAAACGCGGGGTGTAATAGGTATTGGAGGTGGTGCCAACATCTCTTAGATTCATAAAGTTGGCATCCAGGGCGATCTCGATCTGGTAGTAGCTGGCGCCGGGAACGGGTGCCCAGGAGTACAGGGGATGGAGTCCATACTTGTAGTTGTTGGTGGGGGTCAGCAGGGTGGGTTGGATGTACCAGTGCTTGGTGAAATACCAGGTGGGGCTCCATTCGCCGATGGATGCACCCGAATGGGCGCGCACATGCCAGCAGTAGCGGGCATCATTGGGAAAGCTTCCGGTGGGAGTGAAGGTTGTGTTGCTGGTATCCAAATAGGAGCCCAGGCTGAAATCACAGTTCTCGTCGGTGGTGTATTCCAGGCGGTAACTGCTGGCGCCTTTGACGGCTGTCCAGCGGAAGACGGGGGTGAAGGTGGGGGTGGAGTTGTTGGCTGGCTCCAGCTGGATGGGAACTTCGCTGAAGGCGCTGGTGCCGTAAGCCAGGGTAAAAGCGCGTACCTCGCTGGGGGAGCCTGTTTGGTCGGCAATATCCACGGGGACAACGCGCCAGTAGTAGGTGCCGTTGGCCAACTTGGTGGTGGGTTGGTGGGTGGTGGCGAGAACATCTGCAGAATAAAGGGGTGAGCCAAAGCTAGTGGGGGTGGCGGCAATCTGAAAACGATAATAGGTCGCCCCGGTGACGAACTCCCACGAGAAGGTAGTGGAGGTGAAAAAATCCATGGTTGCACCGATGGAGGGGCTTTTTAAGGCCGGGACGGTTTCAGGGGTAGCCCAGTTGCGGGTGAAGATCATCGCGTTGCTGAAGTTGCTCACCGGGGCGGGCGCCTCGACGCGCACACGCCAGTACCAGATGTTGGAAGTGAACATAACCGAGTTGGGGGTGAAGCGGGTATTGGGCGTGGATATTGAAATGGGGTTGCTGAAACCAATATTATTTGCCAAATCCAGGCGGTACTGGGTAGCGCCGGGGACAGCAGACCATACCAGGGTGGGGATGCCCAGAGGCGGGTAGTTGACCACGGTGGTGGTGGTGCCGGAGGTGGGCGTCAGGGGTGTGGGTGCATCGATCGCCAGGGCTGGCCCGGCGCCGAGGGGGGTGAAGGTGGCAGCCAGGATCGCCACGACCATGAAAAGGGAAAAGACGGTTTGTTTTCTGAGGTGTACCATATTGCCTCCGCTGCAGATCGCTTCTCGGATTGGATTGAATAGAACAATTATATCGTATGTGGGCGCAAGGCTGGCTATTTGCACACCTGGGGCAGGTAGGTGCGCAAGTAGATGGGCGGGTAAACCGGCGGGCTCTGCAGGAAGATCTGCGCCTGGTTGAAGCTGCCCAGGTTGCCAGCCTGGTCGACGATGGCGGCGCGCCAGTAATAGGTGGTATCTTCGGGCAGCGCGCTGACGGGTGTCAGGCTGGCGTTGAGGGTAGTGGCCCAGGCTGCCGGGGGCCAGAAGTCAGCCGATTGTGAGATTTCCCAATAATAAGAGGCCGCGCCTGCGACTGTGTTCCAGGCAAAAGTGATCGGGGCAGTCACGCTGCCGATGGGGCCCAGGAGCGCCGGGGCAGGATAGCTTTTGATGAAGGTTTGGCTCTCGCTGAACGGCCCCAGACCGCCGCCGCCATCCCGCATGGCGACATGCCAGTAGTAGGTACCATCTTCATAGCCCCGGCTGGGGGTGTAGCAGGCGTTGGGGGTCTCCACACTGTCGTAAAGGGGGTCGAAATCTGGCTCGCGGCTGATCTCCAGGCGGTACATCCAGGCTGCCAGGGTGGGCGGCCCCTCGGTTGGGGCCAGGAGGTGATTCCAGCACAGGGTCGGCGCGCCGGGAAAGCCTGCCGGCAGGTGGTTGATCAGGCCGGTGGGAGCGGGCCGCTGCACGGTAAAGGCGGCGGTCTGCGACCAGGCATCCTCGATCTCGCCATAGCGGTTTGCCCGCACGCGCCAATAGTAGCCGCCGTCGGGCAGCGACAGGCTGTGGGTGAAGCGGTTGTTGAGGGTGGTGGTTTCGATGAGAATGTTGTAGAAGGTCAGATCGGTGCTGATCTGCAGGGTGTAACTGGCGGCGCCTTCCAGCCTGTCCCAGGAAAGGGCAGGCGTGGTGTAAGCCACCGAGGCCAGCAGGTTCTGCGGCGAGAAGCCGCGGCGCTGGAAGGGGCAGCCCTCTGCCCAGGAGCCGCTGAAGAGGCCGTCATCCCAGTATTCGGGCCGCACGCGCCAGTAGTAGGCGGAGTCGCCATCCAGGTCGGTGGGCAGGGCAAGGCCGGGCATGGCGTAATAAGCGACCCCAGAGGTGATCACCACGCGGGCAGCCAGGGAGGAATAATCGGGGGTGCGGTGCACCTCCAGAGCGACACCGTTCCAGGGTGAGGAAGGGTGAGGGTCCTCGCCGCCGCTGGGATCGCCGCCGGTGCTGTAATCCCAGAAGAAGGGTGGCATGAAGGCGAAGGAGGTGGAATCGCTGCTGCCTGGATCGGGTGGGTAGATGAAGTTGAGATGCTCGGAGACGGCGCTGAAGCGCGACAACGTTCCGCTGCCCGGGGCGTTGGGGTCGGAGGGGACGGAGTCTTGCACCTGGCCGGCGGCGTCCACGCTGAACAAGATGATCGAGATACTCCCGGCAGTAGCGGTCATGCCGATCATGGCGGAGGGCACCTCGATCTCCACATACCCGGCATCGTAGAACAGGCTGCCGCCCAGGTTGCTCAGGGTCTGACCGGCATCCCAGGCTTGCCCATCCCAGGCGAAGATCCAGGTGTTGGCCGCGCTGACCGTTCCATCAACCTGGTCGATGAAAATGGCATATTCGGGCAGGTGGGCGGTGATGGTGGTCAGGCTGTAGGGGCGCGTGCCGGGCGGCAGGGTGGCTCCTGACCCGTCCAGGTGATCCAGGTCGAGCAGGAGAGCGTAACTCATGTTGGCCGCCTCGAGGGTGGCATCAAAGCCAAAATACCAGGCCGATTCGGCCTGGGCGCTGTACAGGGTAGTGGTTTCGTAGTTGCTAGAGGCGGCGTCCAGCGGATCCTGGCCGATCAGCAGGCGGTTGAAGGGCAAGCCGATCTGCCGGTAGGCGCGCCACTCACTTTGAGAGGCGATCTGAAAGCGCCGCGCCGGGCTCCAATCCGTGCAATCCTCTGCGGTGCAGGCGCGCACCCGCCAGTAGAAGGTGCCAAAATCGGTGCGGCCCAGGCTGCGCTGGGCCAGGCTGATCGATGGCGCATAAGCGGGGATGCTCACTTCCTCTTCAAGGGCAAGGTTGGCTGGGTTAAAGTCCGGGTTGCGGCTGACCTGCACCTGGTAGCGGTCAGCGCTGGCGTACGGCAGCCATTCGAGCAGCGGGGTGGCCTCGATAATTTCCTGACCATGCTCGGGGCGCAGTAACTCTGGTGCAGCCCCAGCAGTGGGCGGCGGAGCCAGGGCGGCATCGAAGCGCGCCCGCCAGGTCTGGCTCCACCAGGGTGTGCTGGTTTCTGGGTCTGCCAGGCATTCCCCGCCAATGGCCTCCAGCGGGCAAACGCGCCAATAGTAATCCTGATCAGAGAGGGGTATAAAGTTGTCGAGCAAGGTGGGGCTGGCGGCAGTGGCTTCAGTATCGTACAACCAGATCGTGGATGCGCCAAAGTTGGGGCTGGTGGCTACTTCCAGGCGGTAGGCATCTGCATACAGGCCGCCAAAGGGCCAGGGGTTGAACACGCGGTGCCAGAGGAAGATGGGCGCGGCAGCGCGGCGGTCGTGGTGCGGGTTGAGGCTTTCTTCAGGCGGGGCGTAATATGGTGGGTAGATCAGCGCGGGCGCGGCAGAGGCGATGTCGCTTTGCCAGGAGAAGACCGCGCTGGTCTGCCCCGGCTGGTCGGCAGCGTCATAGGGGGTGACGCGCCAGTAATAGGTTACAGGGGTGATGTTCAGGTAAGCCGCGGGCGTGTAATACGGGTTGGCGGTATCAGCCTCGTCGAACATCTGGTTGAAGTGGCTGTCGCGGGCGATCTCGATATGGTAATAAGCGGCTTCGGGCACTGCGGTCCAGGTGTAAAGGGGGTACGCCCAGGGCCCCGGCTGGTTGGGCGGGGTGAGCAGCTGGGGGGCGAGCGCCCACTGCCGCTGGAAGTGACCGGTGGTGCTCCATTCGCCGCTCACTTCCCCGGCCTCTACACGAACACGCCAGCAGATGGTAGCGTTGGAAGGCAAGGTTGTGGTGGGGGTGAAGGTTGTTTGGATGGTGGGGATGCTTTTGCCCTGATTGAAGTCGCACACGGGGCTGGGCGTATATTGGAGAGTGTATCTCTCTGCGCCCGGAACAGCCGTCCAGGCGAAGGTGGGGGTGAATAGCGGGTGGCTGTCCTCGGCTGGCTCGATCAATAGGGGCACCTGGCCTGAGGCAGCCATGCCATAGGCCAGACGAAACGTGCGGGATGGGCTGGGCGTGCCGGCGTAGCCTGTGGCATCCAGGGGGATGACGCGCCAGGCATAGGTCTGGTTGGGCAGGCGGATGGGGGGCTGGTGAGCGGTGGCGAGCAGATCTGCCTGGTACAGCGGGCTACTGAAACTGAGCGGGTTGGCGGTAATCTGAAAGCGGTACTGCGCTGCCCCGGTGACGGGCATCCAGGAGAAGGCGGGCGCATCCAGGAAACTGAGCACCTGCCCATCCTCGGGTGAGAGCAAGGCGGGGGCATTGTCCGCGGCCCAGGCTTTGGTGAAGCGGAAGGGCGGGCTGAACGCTCCAGCGGGCGTTTCGACGCGCACGCGCCAGTAATACAGGCCATCTGCCCAGGTGGTTTCTGCCCCCAGGATGGGCGTGTAGCGCGTGTAGGCTGTGGTGGCGGAGAAAACCAGGGGCGAGAATTCCAGGTTTTGGGAGATCTCGATGCGGTACAGGCTGGCGCCGGGGACAGCCGTCCAGGCAAAGGCAGGGATGCCCAGGGGTGGGTAATTCTGGCTGGTGGTCTGGGTCTGGTCGGCGGGGGAAATCGGCTGGGGAATGGCGGCGGCGTAGGAAGGGAGCGGGCTGGGGTGAAAGAGCAGGCTGGCAGCAAGAAGCGCAGGCGCCGCCCGTCTCAGCAGGTGCCTGAGGCTCAGGTGAGATGAAATGTGCGCAGACATGATCAATCTCAGCCCTTCATAGATATCATAACCGATTTTAACAGGAGTTGGATAGGGGATTGCCCCATATCGCCGCCGAAAATGGTATACTCACGCAGAGCTTTCCATCACGGCTATCCAGGAGACCCGGTGAACACCCGCGGCGCACCCCTCAAACTGAGCATCCTGATCGTGCTGGCCATCCTCGGGCTGGCAGGGGCAGGTTGGGTCAATTACCTGCTGGCCTCCCAGGGGCTGGGCGGCAGGGCTTTTGTGGTGCAGTACACTGCCATGCGTGGCCTGCTGATGGAAAAGGCCAATCCCTATGACTCTTCGATTGCGCAGCAGGCGGGGGAGCGGCTGGAAGCGGCGTGGCAGGGGCAGAACGAGGTGGATCTGCGCTACACCTCGCCGCTGTTCAGCAGCATTTTGGTGCTGCCTTTTGCAGCGGTTGCCGATCCTCTCCTGGCGCAAGCCTTGTGGATGACCTTGCAGCAGGCGGCGGCTGTAGCGATCATTCTCGTCTCCATGAGTTTAGCCCGGTGGCAGCCGCCGCGCTGGGTTTTCTTTGTTTTTGCACTGCTGACCATCCTGGCCTATCATGGCCTGGGGATGTTTGCCGAAGGCGGGATGGTGGTGTGGGCGGCGCTGTTCTGGGTGCTGACCCTGGCATTGCTGCGGGCACAGCGCTTCGAGCTGGCCGGCGGGGTGCTGGCCCTGGCGTTTGTCGATCCGCCGGTGGTGCTCCCCGGTGTGATCCTGGTGCTCCTGTGGACGGTGGGACGCAAAAAGTGGGCAGTGCTGGCCTGGTTCCTGGGCGTGCTGATCCTGCTCAGCGTGATCGGTGAATTCCTGGCCCCCGGTTGGATATTACAATATCTGCAGTTGGTGTGGAAGTTCAGCGAAAACTTTGGCGGGGCGAATCCGGGCCAGATCTTCCAGATCTGGTGGCCGGCGCTGGGAACCGCCCTGGGCTGGGTGCTCAGCGGCCTCCTGGCCCTGGTGCTGCTGCTGGAGTGGTGGCTGGTGAAGCCACGGGATTTTCGCTGGTTCCTGTGGACGGCCTGCCTGACGCTGGCGGTTACACCCTGGCTGGGCATTCCCACCCGGGTGCAGAATTTCGCTGTCCTTTGGCCGTCGCTGGTCTTGCTGGCGGCGGTGCTGCAAGAGCGTTGGGAGAAGATCGGGCGTTGGGCCACCCCGGCGATCCTGTTGATCCTGTTGGTGTGGGAATGGAGCTCTGTGGTGCGCCTGCTGTCGGACCCGCAGCCGACTACCGCTTTGAGCCTGATCTTCCCGCTGCCTTTCATGCTATTGGTAAGCCTGTTTTGGGTGCGCTGGTGGGCGGTGCGCCCGCCGCGCCTGATGGTCGAGGAACTGCGCAGCCTTGAAAACGATTAGAAATTTCCGCCTGTCGATCGAACACCTATGGAGCCTGACGGCGCTGGTGGGGGTGTTCATCTTTGCCAGCACACACCCCATCCGCCCGGACGATTTCTGGTGGCACATGGCGGTGGGGCGCGAGATTGTGCAGACGGGCAGCATCCCTGCGCTGGATACCTACTCGTACACCATGCCCGGTGCGCCATACCCCTCTTACCAGATGTTCTGGCTGATGGAGGTGTTGTTCTACCTGGTGTATGCGCTGGGCGGGCCGGCGCTGATCGTTTTTGTGCACAGCCTGGTGATCACGGGGGCGTATGGGCTGGTGATCTGGCTGTGCTGGAGGCGCAGCGGTTCCTGGCGGCTGGCGGCGTTTGGGGGCTTGTTTGCTGCCGCGTTGGGCATGTTCGATTGGAACGTGCGCCCGCAGGCGATCACCTTTTTGCTGGGGGCGGCCTTCCTGGCAGTCATTGAGGTTGGGCGGGCGCGACCCGGCTGGAAATGGGTGCTGTTCTTCCCGCTGGGGATGCTGGTATGGGCCAACAGCCACGGCACTTTCCCGCTGGGGCTGCTGCTGATCGGGTTGTGGCTGGTGGATGAGACCTGGCAGTACCTGAAGCCTCTCGCTGAACCGGTGCTGCCAAACGTGAAGGCAAAGCTCCGCGCCATGCTCTCTCAGCAGATGGATGGGCCGGGGCGGGGCGTGCTGACCGCGGCAATGGCTTTCGTATTGGCGCTGCTGGCCTGCCTGGTCAACCCGCGCGGACCGGGCATCCTGGACTACGTGCTGAACCTTACCGGCAACCCCGCTGTGCAGCAGTTGGTCACCGAATGGGCCCCGCCTACATTCGACTCCCTGGGCGGGGGGCTGTTCCTGGGCGGGCTGCTGCTCTCGGCGTTGGTGCTGGTCATCTCGCCGCGGCGGGTGACTTTAGGCGACCTGCTGGCCTTCTTATTCTTCGCCGCGCTGGGGCTGAAGACCTCGCGCGGCATCACCTGGTATGGGTTGGTGATAGCGCCGGTGCTGGCAGATCACCTGGGGGCCATCGCCGGGCGGATGGGTTGGGGCAACCGTCCTGGCATGAGCACCGGATCCAAGATGCTGAACCGTGTCTTTGCGGGAATGCTGCTGGCAATGGCGGTCTTTTCGTTGCCCTGGTTCAAGAGCGTTCTGCCGCTGCCGGAGGAGAAAGCCGGGCTGATCTCGGCAGAGACGCCGGTGGAAGCGACGCGATACATCCTGGATGAGCAACTGCCGGGGCCGGTCTTTCATGCGATGTCGTTTGGCTCGTACATGATCTGGGCGGCTCAGCCGGAGTACCGGGTATTTGTGGATGGGCGCATCGAGCTGTATCCACTCGAGACCTGGCAGGATTATATCGAAATCAGCAGCGCCCAGCTGGGCTGGGAGGAGAAGCTGCTGGATTATGAGGTACATACCCTGTTCCTCAGCCCCGCCGAGCAGGCCGGGCTGGTGGCGGCAGTGCAGGATTCGCCTCTGTGGCAGATGGTTTATCGGGATGCGGCCGCGGTGATTTATATCTATCAAGAGATGCCCGTGGCTGGATTGCAATGAGCAGAAAGTGGGCAAGATGATTGACCTGAGCATTGTGACACCCGCGCTGGAAGCGGGGTTTGAGCAGGCTCAGGGCAGGAACATCATTTACAAAAAGGGCATCGAGTGAACATAGTCAAACGACACGGAATTGAAAGCGCAGTTCTGCTAGTTCTGGTTACGGTGGTTGCGCTGTATGTTCAGCGGTCAACTGGACCAGAGAGTGATTGGGCTAGATTCTTTAGGCCTGCAACTCTGCTCTTTATTTGTGGCCAGAACCCACATCAGGTTCCAGGGTTTTACAGCCCGACCGTTGTTCTCGTTGGGCTGGTTCCCTTAGCATTAATGGGACTGCGCATCAGCCTCGCTCTCCTGAGTGGTCTTTCGATTTCAATATACTTCTATGCGGCACGGAGTTTAGGGGCCTCGGTTCTGGTGGCCGGCTTGATGGTGTCCAATCCAATTTATCTGATCCACCACCTTGGCAATCCAAATATTGATTGGATGGTTGCCCTTGGATATATCCTTCCGGCATCTGTGCCATCCTTCTTGCTTCTTCTGGCCAAACCCCAGATTGGCCTTGGGGCTGCGCTTGTAGAGGGGCGTTCTAACGCGATTAAATTCCTGGCCACCATTGGTGTTCTGGCACTGACCGTGGCAATCTATGGGCCATATTTTTTTTTGTGGACTGACCCGGTTAACGCAGAGCACAACTGGTCATTATTTCCAGCAGGACTGCCAGTTGGCTTGGCCATGTTGTGCTATGCAATCTGGAAACGCAATAAGGGTATGGCTCTTATTGCTACACCCTTGTTGTCGCCGTTTGTTGGGTATTACTCTTGGCCGATTGTTTTACTTGGCCTTTTGCCAAAGCATCAAAAAGTTGCCGGTTTTGTGTCTGGGATGACAACAATGATAATCTTATTATTTTTGATTATAGAGGTGTTATAGTGAAGTACTCGGCTTCTTGGTTGCGTAGAGCAAGTGGGATTGGTAGCTGCGGTGCAGGGTTCGCTGCTGTAGCAGATGGTGTATTGGGATTTGGCCGCAGTCATCTTAATCTTTGGGTTGCTAGAATGATCGGGGAAACTGGAGACAGTATGGCAGGTGCACATTGGACAAGATGACCGATCTGAGCATTGTGATCCCCGCGCTGAACGAGGCGGAAAACCTGGCGCTGCTGCTGCCTCAGGTGCGTGATCGGCTGGACGCCCTGGGAATCCAGTACGAGGTGCTGGTGGTGGACGAGCTGGCCAACGATGCCACGCGCCAGGTGGTGGCCCAAAACGGGGCGCGGCTGCTGACCCCCGACAGCCGCGGCTATGGCGGCGCGTTGCGGGCGGGTTTTGAGCAGGCTGAGGGAAAGTACATCATTACCATGGACGCCGACCTTTCGCACCCGCCGGATATCCTATGCGACCTGTGGGCTGAGCGCGAGAATGCCGAGGTGGTGATTGCCTCGCGCTATGTCAAGGGGGGGCAGGCGCACATGCCTGTCAGCCGTCTGGTGCTGTCGCTCATCTTGAACCTGCTGTTCAGTCGCGGGGTTGGCCTGACCACCCGCGATATGTCCAGCGGCTACCGCCTGTATGCCGCGCCGGTGATCAAGCGCTGTGCGGCCACCAACCGCAATTTCGATGTGCTGCAAGAGCTGCTGGTGCTCATCCTGGTGGAGGGGCATCGTGTCAAAGAAATTCCCTTCCAATACCGGCCGCGGCGGCACGGCTCATCACATGCGCGCGTGATCAAGTTTGGCATGGCTTACCTGCGCACGTTTGGCAGGCTGTGGCGGCTGCGCAATTCTATTTCCAGCGCGGACTATGATTGGCGCGCTTACAATAGCTGGGTGCTGCCCCAGCGTTACTGGCAGCGCCAGCGTTACCACCATATTGTCAAGATGCTCGCCGGGCAGGGCAGGTGCCTGGATGTGGGCTGCGGCTCCAGCCGTATTGTCGCGGCGCTGCCCCCTGGCAGCGTGGCGCTGGATATTCTGCTGCGCAAACTGCGCTTTGCCCGGCGGCAGTGGCAAGAAAACGGGCAGGCTGCGGTGCAGGGCTCGCTGCTGGGGCTGCCGCTGCCGAGCGGCACCTTCCTGTGTGTTTTGTGCTCACAGGTGATCGAGCATATCCCCCGCGCGGGCGTGTTGGACGAGTTGGATCGTGTGCTGGCGCCGGGCGGAACGCTGATCTTGGGCACGCCCGATTACGGCAAATGGCAGTGGTTGGTGGTGGAGTGGCTGTACGGCATACTCCTGCCCCAGGCTTACGCCGACGAGCATATCACCCACTATACCCGCCAGGAACTGCTGGACGAGTTGGTGGGCCGGCGCGGCTACACGCTGGAGGCCCAGCGCTACATCTTGCAGGGAGAACTGATCCTGCGCCTGCGCAAGCCGAAATAAATTCCAGAAAAGAGTAAGCGGTGGGGCGATCGATACCCCACCGCTTACTCTTTTCTGGACAATTGTTGATACAACCTGTATAAGACCAATCCCAAAACCGGCACGCTGATCTGCAGCGCTACCGGCAAGAAAGAGCGCTGGGCAAAGGTCAGCGGCCCGCTCAAGAAGGTGACCAGCCAGGTGATAGCAAACAACACCTTCCACTGTAAACGAGCCGCGGGGAGATGCTGCCAGAGCAGCACCGCCGGGATGAGCAGGATGGCCCAATCGTAGATCATGGCGTGGGGGGTGATCCAGATGGTCAGGCAGATAGCCGCGGCAAACAGCACTGGCCCCTCGCCGCGGCGGCGCTGCCAGAGGCGCAGGAAGGCCAGCACCCCCAGGGCAGAGAAGATCAGCGCCAACACCTCCGCCAGGGTCAGTTGCCCGGGAATGAGCAGCAGCCAAAAACTGCGCAGCGCATGCGAGTGCCACAAGGGGAACTGCGCCTGGCTGATCAGGCCGGGCAGCACTTCCTGGGTGAAGGTGAGGTAGGCCAGGCTTGCCTCTGGCAGAAAGATGAAGGTCAGGGCAGCCAGGGTGCCGCCGCCCAGGGCAAACCCCAGCAGCGACTTCCACTCCAGCCTCCATTCCAACAGCCATAGGATGAGCACACCCAGGGCCAACTGCGGCTTGAACAGCACCAGGCTCAGTGCCAACCCGGCCAGAAGCGGGTGGCTGCGCCGCCACAGGGCGTAGACCAGGCACAGGATGCCCAGGCTGAGCAGGCTGTTTTGGCCAAAGGTGATGGCAGCGAAGACGGGGAACCAGGTCAGCGCCCAGAGCGAACCGCGCAGGGGATGCGCGTAGGCCAATAAGCGCAGGCTGGCGGGTAGCAAGGCCAGGCTGAACAGGCTCCACAGCACAAAAGACCAGAGGTAAGGAAGCAGCGAGAGCGGCACGAACAGCCAGGCCAGGAAGGGCGGGGTGATGAAGGCGTGGAAGCTGAGTAGTTCAGGCCCGGCGACGGCCTGCTCCACCTGGCTCTGGAACTCGAAGTTGTACAGGCTGGCGCTGTCGCCCTGGCGCAGGCTGACCCCGGCGGTGTAAAACTGGATATAATCCGTGCCCACCACCTGGTCAGCCAGGTCAAAGTTGCCGGGGCCGAGGATGGCGCTGAACAGCCAGGCTGCCCACAGGCCAATCCCGGCTACCCAGGCATACGAGATGCGCTGAGGGGTCAGGATGCGGTGCAGGCGCAGCCACCAGGGTTGCTTGGGGGTGGTGGTGTTTTCGCTCATGATTTGACCGCCTTGAGCGCCAGGCTGTAAACAGCCAGCACTGCCAGCGGCACCCAGAAGCTATCATGGTTTGGCGCACCTTTGGGCATCAGAGTCATCAATAATCCCACAAACAGCACGCCAACGATGGTTCTCCCTGCCTTCCAGCCGGATAGCCTGCCGCTGCGCATCCAGCCGCCGATCTCGACGAAGGCGGGCAGTAGCATCACATGGTCCACGCCGAAGCCGTAAGGGGCCAGCGGGATAGAGATCATCAGCGCCAGGTTGGCGGCGGTGAGCCATTTGCCGCTTTGTGCCAGGCGCGCCAGGGGGAAGGCCAGCGGCAGCAGCAGCACGCCCACAAAACGCAGGTAGGGGAAATCATAACGGGCGAGCAGGAAGCTGCCCAGGGTGCTGGTGTCGATATCCCCATATGGCAGGTGGATCATCAGGGTATAGTAAGAGGCGATCCATCCGGGGTAGATGAGCGTGACGACAGCGATGGAGAGCAGCGCCCCGCCTGCCAACCCGGCAAGCACTTTCCAGCGGCGCGTGCGGATGATCCATACCAGCAGGGCCACAAAGACGAGATAGGTGAGGTGGGGCTTGACCGCCGCCAGGACGAAAGCCGCTCCAGCCAGGGCATCGCGCTTCTTATGGATGCAGGCAATGCCCAGCACGACCCCCGCCAGCACCAGGGAGGTGATCTGCCCCAGCACGATCATCACCAGCGTATCGATGAAGATCAGGCCCAGGCTGAGCACAACCAGGAAACCGCGCTCATCGAAGGGCTGTACCACCATTTGCCAGGCCAGGGCCAGCGAGATGCCCACCAGGGCCAGGCTGCAAAAGATCCAGGCGTGCACAGCCAGGTTGAACGGCAGCAGGCCGATGGGCAGGAAGACCAGCATCAGCCAGGGCGGGTTCCACGCGCTGATCACTACCCCCTGCTCGCTGAAGCGCTGCGGCTGGGCCGATTGCTGCAAGGCAGACAGGGCAAACTGGTTGTAGGGGTTCTCGCCCTGCACCAGCAGCCGCGCCGAAGACCAATAAGCGATGAAATCTGCCTCGCCCATGCCTGGGGCTGAGATGGGCAGGAAAACAGCGATCAGCAGAGACAGCAGCAGGATGGCAACCAGGGCCTTGGGGTTCATGTGGGAGCGCCTTTCTGTAGCACTGGGTCGGTAAAGTACCAATATACCATCGCGGCCAGCAGGCCGATGACAAGCAGGGCGGGCAGCGCAATCCCGACCATGGCTGCCGGGAGGGTCAGGAAGAAAGCTCCCAGGTAGACGATCACGGCGCAGTACAGCACGCGTCGAGATCGATCGGCTTGCCGCCATAGGGCAAAGCCGGGGATCAGCAGCAGCAGATCATGCAGTTGTACATAAGGGGCGGCTGCCAGGGGGTAGAGCAGTGCCAGGAAGAGCAGCATGGCTTTCTGCGAGGAGGCTGCTTTGCGGGCGCGGAAGCCTTCCGATGCCAGGGCGAAGCCCAGCACGATGAAGATATACTGGGAGATGATCTGGCTGGCAGGAGCAGCGCTGGCGGGCAGCAGGCTGGCCAACAGTCCGTACAGAGTGGTGATCAGGTAGCCAGGGAAGCCTGGCTCATAGGGCAGCATCAGCAATGCCGGACTGGCCTCCAGGTAAGCCAGAAACGGGGGCGTGCCGAAGAGCAGGTAATAAGAGCCTGCCCAGGCGGCGGCGACGGCGGCGAAGGCTGCCAGCGCTCGCCATTTGTCCCACACCAGCCACAAAATCAGGAAGCCGAGCACCAGCTGCGGCTTGTAGAGCAGCAGCCCGGCCAGCGCCCCGGCCAGGGCGTAGCGTTCCCGAAGGGTGAACAGCAGCACGCCCGTCATCAGCAGCAGGGTCAGGCCGTGATTCTGCCCCACCTGGAAACCCTCAATGAAGGGGAAGAAGGACAGCGTGATCACCAGCAATTGGCGGTAGTCCAGGCCGGGGGTGGGGGGGAGGATCTTCTTCACCCCATAGACTGCCGCGGCAATGAACAACAACGTCAGGACGGACCACAGGGCAAAGGACCAGGCCAGCGGAAGAAAGGTGACCAGGCTGTAAGCAAAGGCCACATAGGGCGGGCTGATAAAGGGGTTCAGGCCGGGCAGGGAGGTGGGCTGGATGATCTCTTGCTGGGTTTGGAATTGGGCATCAAAATTATAGAGCAGGCCAGGGTCGGCCCGTTGGAGCAGCCCCGCGGCGTAGAGGGTGATGTAATCGCTGCCGATGATCTGCCCCAGGCCGCCCAGCCAGCCCTGGCGCAAGAGCAGGTTGGCCGCCAGGATCAGCCAGGTGGTGATGAACATCAGCCAGGGGTAATCGTGCAGCCGTTTGCGGTTGAGCAGGCTCACTTGACGGCTCCCCAGAGCTGCGCGTAGGCGTCCGAATATTCCAGCCTCCAGGCTGGGTCATTGGCCAGGGCAGAGGCCAACTCGGGCTGTAGGGCAATGCTCAGCAGGATGCGGTCTGCGCCGTACTGCGCCAACAAGGCATTATAGTTCAGTGCGTGGCTGATCTGGATGTAATCTTGCCACTGTTGGTAGGGATAGAGCTCGATGCGCGGGTCAATGAACACGCCCTGTTCGGGCACGGCCCAGATCAGGTAAGAGCCGTAGCCCATTTCATTAAAAAGATGCCCGCCAGGATTGGCTTGGAGGTGTTCAGCGGCAGTGGTGGGTGTATCGGCAGCCACCAGCGGCCCCTCGTTGGAATTGGACTGCACTTGCTGCCAGTAAGTCTCTGGGAGCGGCAGGCTCTCCACCAGCCAGGGCTGCGCCAGGAGCACCGGGATCATGATCAGCAGGCACAGCACGGCGTTGACCCAGGAGCGCGGTGAGGCCAGCGGTGGCAGGGGGTTGGGCAGGCGGCTGATGGTCTGAGCCAGCAGGGGCATGGTTGCGATGGCATACCAGACCACGTAGCGCTGCCCGCTCCAGGCCAACCACAAGAAGGCCAGCGTTAGCAGGAGGTCGGTGGGAGAGGGCCGTTGGTGGGCATAGATCAGTGCCACCAGCAGGAGGAGGATGCTGGCAAAAAAGACCGTGTTGGGGATGCCGTCCAGCGTGGGGGATTGCCATTCGGCGATGAGTGTTTGGCTGGATGGATCCAGCATCAAGCCGCGGACATAGGCTAGAATGTTCACGCCGCGCGGGTTCGCCAGCACGGCCAGGGCGGTGAGCAGCCCGACCCCGGCCAACCAGGCGATCTCGACCTGGCTGCGGGCGCCGGGCTGTTTGAGCAGCCTGCGCAGCCCTTCGCCGCAGAAGAAGATGCCCACCAACGCGGGACTGAGCACAAACGAGCCGTGAATGTTCACCCAAAAAGCCATCAGCAGGGGGATGAGCAGCAGCCAGCCCCGCTTCAGGCAGCCATCGGCAAATCGGTTGAGCAGAAGGCAGGTTAGCACAAAGGGCAGCCAAACCCAGTTTTGCGGTCGCAAGGTGAGGTTGTTCAGCGTCATGGCATAGATGAGCAGGATCGCCAGAGCAGCGATGCGCCAGGATCCGCTGCGACGGCGCGCTTCCCAGCCCACCAGCCACAGCGCGGCCATGAACATCAGGTTGCGGGCGAAAATGATCAGCTCTAGCCCGCCCCAGCGGTGCAGCAGACCATACAAATATTCGCCCAGCCAGGCCCCGTAGAAGAAAGGCTGATCGGCGGGGAGCGTCCAGGCGAAGAGGTTGGTGGTGGGGATTTGTCCCCGGGTATCGATCCAGGTGCCGATCTGCAGGTGCCACCAGAAATCGTTGGCCAGAATAGGGATGAGCGCAACCAGGAAGCTGATCGCGGCAAAGATCACAGTGAACCAGAGGATACTGGCATCGGGAGGCTTCAGGCGCAGGGTTCGGCGGGTGGTGGGCATGGGTGAATGATGAGTCGTCGGTTCAGGGGCAGGCGGCGGCTTTGCACCAGATTTGGGTGTAGGTATCGGCATATTCCAGGGTCCAGATCGGGTCAGATGGCAATTGTTCAGCCAGGCCTTGCTGGAGGCCGGTATGGAGCAGGATGCGGTTGGCCCCATATTGCTCTAACAACGCATTATATCGCACGCCCTGGCTGATGCGGATATAGTCTGCCCACAGGCTGTAAGGATACAGTTCGATACGCGTATCCACAAACACACCCTGCTCGGGCACAGCCCAGATCAGGTAAGAGCCAAAGCCCATCTCGTTGAACAGGTTCCCGCCGGGATGCTCTTGCAGGTACTGCACCGCGGCGATGGGCGTATCGCTGGATAACATGCGCCCTTCGGGGGCACCCTGGTGCACTTGCTCCCAATAGGCCGGCGGGAGCGGGAAGCTCTCTACCAGCCAGGGCTGCACCAGGATGAAGGGCACGAACAGCAAGGCCGCCGCCAGGGTATTGACCAGGGAGCGCGGCGCGGGCAGGGCTTTCACTGTGATGGGCAGTTGGCTGACCGCCTCAGCCAGGATGGGCATAACCGCCAGGGCGTACCAGAGGATCGAGCGCTGCCCATCCCAGGCCAGCCACAGGAAACCCGCCACGAGCAGGGTATCAGTGGGGCGGGGGCGGAAGCGGGAGATTGCCAGCACCGCGATGAGCGCCAGGATGCTGATGTAGAAGGTGGTGTTGGCCAGCCCCAGCGGCGTGGGCGATTTCCACTCGTCCACCAATTGCTGGACGGGCTGATCGGTCATCAGGTTGCTGAGGTAACCGAAGATCTCGGAGGTGCGCGGGTTGACCAACGTGCTGATGGCCACCAGCAAGCCGATGGCGCCCAGCCAGGCAACCTTGCGACCGGGCAGGGCTTGCGGCTGGCGCAGCAGGGTGCGCATAGCTTCGCCGGTAAAATATGCACCCACCAGAAGCAGCCCCATGATGAAGGTGCCATGAACATTGACCCAAAAGATCATCAGCCCCACCAGAGCCAGCAGCCATGCGCCGTGGATTTCGCCGCGGGTATAACGCCGCAGCAAGATCAGGAAGAGCAGGAACGGCAGCCAGCACCACATCTGCGTGCGCACCAGGGGGACGGTCATGCACATCAGCGAGGCCAGGGTCAGCGTCAAGGCCGAGATACGCCAGGAGCCGCTGCGCTGGCGCATCTCCCAGGCCAGCAGCCCGAAGGTAGCCAGGGTGAGCAGATTGCGGACAAAGAGGGTCAGGTCAATCCCGCCCAGGCGATAAAGCACGTAGAGCAGCCATTCTCCCAGCCAGGCGGCATAATAGAAGGGCTGGTCGGTGGGCAGGGTCCAGGCGAAGAGGTTGGTGGTCGGAATCGTCTTTTGCGCATAGACATACTCGCCAATCTTGAGGTGCCACCACAGATCGTTGGGCGGCTGCGGGACGAGGGCGGTGTAAAAAGCGAAGGCAGCCAGAATGATCAGTGGCCAAAGAAGTTCAATGCTCAGAGCAGGCAGACGAAGTTTAGGTGAGGAGGGCATAATGGTCAGGGGTTGGCTTCAGGGGCCAGAACAGGGCCTGGCTGGGGCGTCAGCCGCCGGGCAGCCAGGTACAGCGCCAGGATGGCGACCGGGAACCACAGGAACCACGAGTCGTCCAGGCGCAGATGGAGGATGAAATAGGCCAGGTTGGTGAGGATGTAGGCAGCCGCCAGCGCTAGCCCGGCCGTTCTTTGATGCGAGCGGAAGGCCAGCAGCAGCAAGGCGATCGCCGGGATCAGCAGCACAATGTGATCATAGGTGAAGGTGTAAAAGGAAGTGATCGCCGAAACGCACAGTACCACGGGCAGGTGACGGCGCCAGTCCCATGCCTTGCGGCAGCGCGCCCAGTAGAACAGCAGCCAGGTAACCCCCAGGGCAGGGCCAATCCATTGCAGCGCAAAAGCTTGCGGTGCGAAGAGCAGCCGGGCAAAATATCCAATCGTGGGGGTGGCCCCGCCGGCCGGTGGATGGCTGACAACTGCCTCGAGATACTGGCTGAAAATCGAGGGCTGGATCAACATTGCTGCCAAGCTGCCCGACAGCACGCCAACGCCCAGTCCAACCAGGGTGTTCCACCGGTGCTTGGTTATCACCCAAAAAAGAAGAACGATGAAGAACAGGTAGAACGCCTGCGGCTTGATCGCCAGTAGGATGGTGAAAGCCCCGGCCAGCCAGCCTCGACTGGGCCGATCAACCCAATGTAAGAACATGGTCGCTCCCAGCAGCATCAGCGGGGTGATCTGCCCGGTGAGGGCCAGCGAGGAAAAGGTGGGCATAAAGGTGAAGCTGATGAACCAGGCGAGCCACTTGTGCTGCGGGCTGCCACCGTATAAATGCCAGATGCGCTGGCTGCAAAAAACAACCAACCCTACCTGGAAAAGCAGCCATGCGACCTGGCTGGTTGAGAATTCCAGCAGGCCAAAAGGCAAAATGAGAGGCAGTGCCCAGGGTGGGTAGTGCAGCGGGGTGTAGGATGTGGTGGGCAGGCCGTATTCCGCCTGCAAAGCTACAACATGGTTGTAATCATAAGGATTTCCTCCGTTCCACATCACGCGGGCATACGACCAGTAGGCAAGAATATCATTTGTCCAGGGTCCACCCTTGTTTCTGGCAATAAAAGCCAATCCCAGTGCACAGGCGGCGATGAGCAACAGGATGCGCGCGGGTCGTAAGTAGCGGGCAGGTTCGGGTGCGGGGGCGGGCGTCATTGGGGAGACTCATCGCTTGCAAGGATCGGAGGCGCGCCGGGGCTGAGGTGGCAAACAGCCAGGCACCACAACACCACCGCCGGAGCCACCCAGCCAAACCAGGATTCGTCCAGGCGGCGGTGGAGCAGCAGGTCGAGCAGGCTGATGGCGGCATAAATCAGCCAGAACAGGCTCGTCGTCCATGTCAGGCGCGGCCGTAGCAAGAGCAGCCCGCCGAACAGCACCGCCGGGAGCAGCAGCACCAGATCGTAGGTCCAGTAGTAGGGTGCGGTCAGTAGAGAGGTGAGCAGGATAGGCGCTAACTGCTGTGTCCAATCCCAGGCGTGGCGGTGTTTACGCCAGTAAAACGCCATCCAGGCCAGGCCTGCCAGCATGGGCGCAAACTGCAGCCAGAACTTGTCCAGGCCAAGCAAGATGCGCAGGTAAGTGCCCAGGGCGGGGGTGGCCCACTCTGAGAGGGGGAAGGCGCCCATGCTTTGCTGGTATTGCAGCAGCACCTGGGGGTTGAAAGCCAGGGCTGCCAGTGTGGCGGCAGTGAGTGTCAGCCCGCAGGCGAGGCTGGTTTTCCAGTTGCGGGTTTGGATGCTCCACAGCAGGAAGGTTGCCCAAAACAGGTACGCCAGCTGCGGCTTGATCGCCGCCAGAGCCAGGGCAGCGCCTGCCAGCCAGAAGCGCTGGGGCTGGCGCTGCCATTTGGCGAATAAGATCAATCCGAGCAGGATCAGCGGGGTGAACTGGCCTTTTTGCAGCACCGAGATGGTGGGGGCAAAACTGATCATCAGCAGCCAGGCTACCCAGCGCTGTTGAACGGGGCCGTTGTACAATTTCCAGGCCTGCTCGGCGCACAGCACCATCACCGCAATGGTCAGCATCAGCCAGGCCAGGCGGCTGAGCGGGTAATTTAGCAGGCCGAAGGGCATCACCAGCGGCAGCGTCCAGGGGGGGTTGAGCATCACCGACACCACGCCAGAGGTCTCAGTGGGGCGGCCAACCTGGTAGAGCAAATCCAGGATTGCTTGCGGTTGGTAGGGATCCTGTCCCTGGGCGTTAAGGCGCCCGGCCGCCCAGAAGTGACCAAAGTCATCTGCGGGCAGGTACTCTGGTTTGGCCAAGGTGGGGGCCAGGCGCGCCAGCAGTGCCAGGGCAGCCAGCAGAGCCACCCAAACGGCGATGCGATAGAGGGTTTTCTTGCGTTTCAGCGTTCTGCGGTCGCCCATAGGTTTAAGTTCATCTCAAAATAGCCAAATTTGACCTGGGTCATAGCAAAACCAGCTGTGCCAAAATACCAGCCCAACAGCGGCAGTGTGTAAGTAAAGACATGCTCGTCAATTTCTTCCTTGGAGACCAGCCCCATGCGGGCCATCCAACGCAGCAGCCCATCCGACCAGGCAGCCGGGGTGGTAATGATCAGTACCCCACCCGGCTTGAGTGTGCGGTAGATCTCGCGGAACAGCTGGATCAGGCTGCTGGGGTTGAGGTGCTCTACCACGGCCAGCATGGTGACGGCATCGAAATACTGCTCTTCGAAGGGCAGCTGGGGGTCGGCGTTGAGGTCGAGGTTGTACCAGTTGATATCCGTGACCGAGGCCGGGCGCTCGTGCTGGTCAATGGCGAACTTCTCCTGGAAGTAGGTGTGTGAGAGGAAATAGGGGTAAGACCCGCAGCCAATATCCAGCAGGCGGCCGCCGCGCAAATGGGCCGGGATCAGGCGGTTGGCTGTTCGAGCGCGCCAGTTGGCCAGAAGGGGTTCTAGTAGCCCATAACCGCGGGTGAAACGAGAATTTTGATTGCTCATATCGGTTAGTCTCCGATCTTTTGGTTCAGGGTACCCAGCCTTCTGCAACATATAGGCCCAGGGTGAACAGGTTGCCACAGGCGCAAATGCCCACTACAGCCAGGCGCATCCAGGGGTGCTTGAGCGCAGAGACCAGGCCAATGAATACCGGGAAAGCCAGCAGCAGGTGGCGGGGCAGACCCATGTAGGGGTGGAATGGCCCGGTGTGAAATCCGAAACTGATCAGGGTGTTCAGCAGGGCATAGATGCGGTAGGAGGGGCGCATGTATTTCCAGGCGATGATCAAAAAGAAGGTAAAAAGCCCCGCAATCAGCAAGTTAATCCAGATGTCCAGATCAGGTTGGGTCGCTACCTTAACCAGGGCGAGCCGTATTCCTTCCCATGGCCAGACAAAGGCCTGGACCGGCACAATCTGCTTGGTGCTGGGCGAGATCAACAGGGAATAGACCAGGGATTGGAAGTTGTCAGGGTTGATCAGCACATCACCCAGCACTAACCAGCGGTAGAGCGTCCATACCGCCAGCCCGGCTGGGACCAGCGCCAGGGATAAATATTTGTGCCATTCTGCGCGCTCCGGTTCACCAGAACGGCCGCGGCTTTGCCAGATCTCCCAGGCTAGCGGCGCGACCAAGAAGATGCCCTGCTGGCGGGTGAGGGCAGCCAGACCCCCGACCATCCCGGCCCAGCCCCAACGCTGTTGGCGTGCCAGGATCAAGCACAGCACCGAGAGGGCCAGGAACAGGCCTTCGGAATAAGGGGCAAAGATCACAAAGGCAGATGGAAAGAGCAGGAGCAGCATACTGCTGAATTGGGTTTGTTCTGGGGCAAGGTCCAGCGCTGCCAGGCGGCCGTAAAAGATCAGCAAAGCAATGCCTGCTGCTGCGCCCACCAGCAACAGGGCGAGAATGGGATGGAAACCGATTCTCTCCAGCGGAACCGCTAACCAGGGGTATATAGGTTGGAAGTTGGCTGTGCCGTTTTCGGCGTGGTAGCCTTCTGAGACGATGCGCGAGAACCACACTGCATCCAGGCGGAGCCATGGGGAAAGCAGGACGCGTTCCAGCCAGTCACCCAGCGGTGCAGCGGGAGGCCACAGACGAACGGACCGCTCCAGCGCCGTCAGCGGGTGGATGGATGAGGTCAGTGCTGCCATCACGCTGGTCAAAATGCGCAGCGCGACCCATAGCAGCAGGGGGAACAGTGTTAAGCGCGTCAGGGGGGAAGTTTTCATATCTGTCCGTTCATGGCACCCAGACTTTCAGCACATACAGGGTTAGCGTGAACAGGTTGCCGCAGGCGCAGATGCCTACCAGGGCCAGGCGCATCCAGGGGCGCTTGAGCGCAGAGGCCAGGCCAACGAACACTGGGAAAGCCAGCAGCAGGTGGCGAGGTAAGCCCATATAGGGGTGGAAGGGCCCAGTGTGATAGCTAAAACTGATCAGGGTGATTAACAGGGCGTAGATGCGGTAGGAAGGGCGCATGTGTTTCCAGGCGATGATCAAAAAGAAGGTAAAAAGCCCCGCAGTCAGCAAGTTAACCCAGATATCTGGATCTGGTTGCGTGGTGATCTTTACCAGGGCGTACCACAGCCCCTGCCAAGGCCAGACAAACGATTGGATGGGAACCACCTGGTTGGCGCTGGGTGAGATCAGGATGGAATATACCAGGGATTGGAAGTTGCTGGGGTCAACCAACACATCGCCCAGGGCCAGCCAGCGGAAAAGCATCCACACAACCATCCCGGCAGGCACCAGCAGCAACGGCAGGAATTTCCGCCATTCATTACGATGTGGTTTGTTCTTATCTTTGCGGCTCTGCCAAATTTCCCAGGCCAGCGGCACAATCAGGAGGATGCCCTGCTGGCGGGTGAGGGCAGCCAGGCCTCCTGCCAGTCCAGCCAGCCCCCAGCGCTGTTGGCGTGCCAGCAGCAGACATAATACCGCAAAAAGCAGGAACAGGCTTTCGGAATAGGGTGCAAAGATGATGAAAGCAGATGGGAAGAGCAGGAGCAGCACACTGCTGAAGCGGGCTTGTTCGGGTGCAAGATCCAGTGCGGCTAGGCGCTGGTAAAAGATCAGCAGAGCAATGCCTGCTATTGCACCCACCAGCAGCAGGCTGAGCACGGGGTGAATGCCGATGCGCTCTAGGGGAGTAGCCAGCCAGGGGAACAGGGGTTGGAAGTTGGCTGTACCATCGTCGGCGTGATAACCATTGGTAACAATGCGCACGAACCAATCCACATCCCAGCGCAGCCAGGGAGAGAGTAAGACGCGCTCCAGCCAGACGCTCACGGGCGCGGAGGCAGGCCATAGAGGAATGCCCTCCTCCAGTGCGTTCAGTGGGCGGATCGAGGAAACGAAGGTGGCTAATACGCTGGTCAAAATGCGCAGGGCACCCCACAGCAGCAGGGGGAAGGTTACCGCGCGGGTCAGGGAGCGGGTTTGCATAGGAGGTAACCTGGGTGTTGGACCACCTGGAAATGGCTCTCGATGGCGCCGACCAGCGCTGGGGGCCAGCAACACTCTTTTTCGAGGGTGTCTCCGCCGATGAGGATCAGGGATATCTGCCCGCTGCCGATCTGCCCGGCGAAGGCAGCGGGGTCCCACAGCCCGGCGTGGTACAACTGCCCGTATTCAAACGGCTGGTAGGTGATCGGCTGCCCGGCAAGAAAAACCAGATCGAGGTAATCGTCGGACAGCACCTGGCCTTTCTGCGAGGCCTCCACTACCTCGGCGTACAGGCCGTGGTAGGTGTCGATCTGCGCCCAGCGCCTGGCGGCAGTGGCCTGGTAGAGGAATACTCCGGAGATCACCGCCCAGAGCATCTGCACCGCCAGGATGGCGGGGATGAACTTGCCCCAGCGCGCAGGCTGGTGCGTAGGGTTCGCCGCCAAGGCTGCGATCAGGATGGCGCAGGCGGCGATCCATTCCAGGAAATAGTTGATATCCGAGCCCACTTTCCCCACTGTCAGGGCTGAGGCCAGGGCCAGAACGGCGTAAATGGCCAGCCCCGCCGCCGGTGAGAGCGGGTACAGGCCTGCTTTTGGCTGGCCAGCCAGGTTGCGCGCCCAGGCGTGGATGGCGCGCCAGGCTGCCAGGCCACTCAGCAGCAGCGCCGGCAGCCAGATGACCGCCAATTGCCGCAGCATGGCCAGAGTGCGGCCCAGTTCGTACTGGTTGGCGTTGGCAACCACGATATTCAGGTAGAAACCACCCTGGGTAGCCAGGTTGATCAGCGAGAAGCAGGCTGCCCACAACCCGCCTAACAACAGCCCGAAAGGCAGGGTGTGCTTGCGGCTGTGGCTCCAAAGCCAGGCCAGGCTGGCGATAGGGGCAGCCAGGAGGAAGGTTTGGCGGGTGAATACAGATAGGGTGAAGCACAGCGCTGCCGCAGCCAGCCAGCGGTAGGATTGCGGGCGATAGACTATGATCCACAGGCCTGCCAAACTGAAGGCCAGGGCCAGCAGGTCTACCCGCGCCAGACCCGACCAGATGCTCACGTAAGGGTGGCCGAGGAACAGCGCGGCTGCCAGCAGGCCGGCTGCCCGCTTGGCCCCTGCCTGGACTGCCAGCAAGCCAATGAACACACTGCTGACCAGCGCGGCTGCCAAAGAGATGGCGCGTCCCGCTTGGAACCAACCTAGCCCGGTAGCCTGGCGCAAACCGGCAACCAGCAGCGGGTAGACCGGCGGGTAATTGGCGATGGTGTATGGGGGCTGGCTGAGATCGGCTTTATAAATGGATTCGCCCGCCAGGATGCGCCGGGCCTGATCCATCAGCGGAGCTTCGCCGTAATCTGCTCCATACGGGAATAAAGCCAGGCTCACTCCCATCAGCGCAAAAAGCGACAGGCTGAGTACCATACAAACCCGGGTTGCAGCGGTGACCAGATTGTTCATCGATCATTCATGGCGAAAATTGGCCGGACGAAACAGTGACCCATACATTATACTAGAAGGCCTGGGAATTGATGCGGAACGGAGAATCTCGGCGGGAGGTTATTGCCTACGAGGTTTTCCTATGCTATACTCTCGGTGAATGGTAATCACGCCGGTGGACATGGACCGTTTGCAGAGCGATGTAGGAACGGCACAAGAGCCTCTTTCTGAGCGCGAGACGGATGTGCTGGTGTATCTGGCGCGGGGCATGAGCAACAAGGAAATTGCCGCCGTGCTGCGCATCAGCAGCCAAACGGTGAAGAACCATGTCTCCTCTATTCTACGCAAGCTTGGCGTAGAAAATCGGGCGCAGGCCCGGCTGGTTGCGCTGCGCCAGGGCTGGGCGCACTCGTATCATAATCATTAATCCGAACAGGAGTGGAAGATCATGAATCCAGGCGATAGCGATACCAAAGCGAATCTATGGGATGCCTTGAAAGAGGAATGCCGCGGTGAATTGGAGCAGTCTCGGCGCGAATTGAAAGAGATCGAGCTGATGATCGGGCAGAGCCAATCTGAGATGAATAAGCTTCAGCAGCGCAATGCCTCCATCACCGCACACCTGCAGCAAACCCTGGCGCAGTTTGAGAGTGTGTCTAAAGCTGATATCCGTATGACCTATGATTCGGCCCTGGATGCCCAGCAGCGCATGTTCATCATGCGCGGCCAGGTGGATAAATTGCAGAGTGACCAGACCCATATTGATCGCTACATCAAGATCCTGGATCGGGTGACAGAAGTTATCGAATCGGGCGGAGTGGGCAAAGATGCCCAGCAGCGCGGTATGTCTGCCATGGCCCAAACGGTTGAGATGATCATCCAGGCGCAGGAGGCCGAGCGCCAGCGCCTGGCACGACAGATGCACGATGGTCCTGCCCAGGCGCTTTCAAACTTCATCCTGCAGACCGAAATAGCCATGCGCCTGTTTGATATTGACCAGGTCAAGGCCAAGGAAGAACTGGCGAGCGTCAAATCTGCTGCCACAGGCACTTTCCAAAAAGTGCGCGACTTCATCTTTGAGCTGCGGCCGATGATGCTGGACGATCTGGGCCTGGCCCCCACCCTCAGCCGGTACGTGGAAGCGTTCAAAGAGCAGACCGGCATGGATGTTCGCCTGACCTCGACCGGGATGGAGCAGCGCCTGGAATCGTACCTGGAGGTGATGATCTTCCGGGCGATCCAGGAGTTGCTGGGGAATGCAGCCCGCCACAGCCAGGCCACCCAGATCCGCTTGCAGATCGACGCCTCAGAGCAAGAGGTACGCGTGAGCGTGGAAGATAACGGCCGCGGGTTCGATGCCCTGGCGGTCGCGGAGAAGGGCGGCATGGGCCTCAAAGTGATCCGTGATCGGGTGGAGATGCTGGGCGGCAAGATGGATATGCACAGCGTGATCGGGCAAGGCACGCACATCATGTTCCAGGTGCCCGCCACCAAAACAACTGTGTTTGCATAATTGTAAGTGTTTTCTAAGGATAAACCATTGCTTTTTTCTACAGAAGATATATAATATAACTAACTCTGGTAGACCCACCAGAAATCCACTGAAGGAAGGAGGTGAATGCCATGTTGTTCTCGCCGAAGGAAAAGGGTCAGGGTATGGTTGAGTATGCGTTGATCATCGTTTTGATTGCCATCGTAATCATTGTTGTGCTCACCATCCTGGGCACCCAAATTTCGCGTGTCTTCAGCCAGATTTCGTCCGCTCTGGGCACCTAATTTTTATCCTGGTGCACGCGATTCAAAAGTTAGGCCTGGTTTTTTCCAGGCCTAATTTTTTTACCTCCAAAAAGAGTGGCGAAGAATAGAGTTATCAGGTAGACTTGTAAGCAGTGAGATCGCTTGACATCTAACACAAAAGGCGTATGATTAGATTTAAGCGGTCGCGAATATTCCTTAATCAGAACGGGAGGTCACCATGCGTCGTGGGCGATTGTTTTTGATTTTGGGCTTGGTCCTGATCGGTGGACTGGCTTTGGTGTTAGTGCTGGGAAGGTCTTTCTTGTTCCCATCTGCTACCCCTACCGATCAAACTGCAGACCTTGCAACACCAACTCCGATACCTACCGCGGCCACGCAGTGGGTGGTTGTGGTCACTCAACCGGTGAAGCGCGGAGAGGTGATCGATGAAAGCAAACTGGATATGATCGAGTACCAGTTAGACCTGGTGCTGCCGATCATGTTCACCAACGTTACCGATGCAGTGGGCAAGGTGGCCCGCTTTGATATACCGTCGTACACGGTATTGACCACCGCCCTGGTGTCGGACCAGTTGGAGTTGGATCAGGGGTCAGATGCAGCGCTGCTCATCCCTAAAGGCAGCGTGGCGATCTCCATCCCGATCAACCGGCTGACCTCCGTTTCCTACGCCCCGCAGCGCGGCGATCACGTGAACGTGCTGGTGACGCTGATGTTTGTGGACCTGGACGCGGAATGGCAGAGCGTTTTGCCCAACCTGACCGGCAACGTGATCCCACCGGATGGCGGCGCTGTATTGACGGGCACTTCCTCGACCTCGGGCGAGACGCTTTCTACGCTCTTGCTCCAGCCGTTTGCGGGTCCTTCTCCCCTGGGGCGGCTTTCGGAAGAGCTCCAACTGGACGATTATTTTTACCTGGTGCCTTCTGAGCCGCAGCGCCCGCGCCTGGTCAGCCAGACGCTGATCCAGAACGTGATTGTGCTGCAGATGGGTGAGTTTCCGGCTCAGGAAGAGATCAAAGAGCCAACCCCCACACCTTCAGGATCTGAAGCCCCTGCTCCGACCCCAACCCCGGCGCCTGCTGTAACCGCGGTTCCACCGCCTCCGCCGGACGTGGTCACGCTGATCGTCAGCCCGCAAGATGCGGTCACCTTGAACTACCTCATCTACTCTGGTGCACAATTGACCCTGGTGTTGCGCAACCCGATGGATGGCGACGTGCTGGCATACGGCAACGAGCCTGGACAACTCAGCGCGGTGACGCTCTCCTTCCTGCTGGACCGCTACAGTATCCCAATCCCGGTAAAACTGCCCTACGGCCTGGAGCCGCGGGTGAACCGGTTGGAGTCGCCGATCGTGGATGTTACTCCCACGCCAGTCCCTTAGGGTTGTTAGGTCAGTTGAGGAGATTACATACTGATGGCGTCTGATGACAAGATACGCGTTATCATCGTAGATGATATTGCGGAGACGCGCGAAAATATCCGCAAGCTGCTCCAGTTTGAGAGTGATGTAGAAGTTGTGGGTGTGGCCCGCACCGGGCGTGAAGCCATTGACCTTGCAAAGGAGGTCAAGCCGGATGTTGCCCTGATGGATATCAACATGCCGGATATGGATGGCATTGCCGCAACCGAGCAGATCCAGCGCGTGCTTCCATATGTGCAGATCATCATCCTTTCGGTACAGAGCGACTCGAACTATATGCGGCGGGCCATGCTGGCAGGAGCGCGCGATTTCCTGACCAAGCCGCCCACCATCGACGAACTGAATTCAGCCATCCGCAGGGCGGGTGCGCGAGCGCATGAGGAGCGCGCCAAGACCGGCGCGCCCTCTACCTCGCAGCCTGCCAAGCCGGGCGTGATGGCGCCCGTTGCAGCTCCCCTGTCCACTTTGGGGAGTGTGATCACGGTGTTCAGCCCCAAGGGCGGGGTGGGTTGCACCACCCTGGCGACCAATCTGGCGGTCAGCCTGCATAGCGAAGATACCCGTGTGGTGCTGGTAGACGGCAACCTGCAGTTTGGCGATGTGGCTGTGTTTTTGAATGAACAGAGCAAGTTCAGTATTGCCGATTTGGCACCCCGCGTGGCTGAGTTGGATCCAGAGATTGTCGACAGCGTTCTGATCAAGCATGCCCAATCGGGTATCAAGGTTCTGGCTGCGCCGGTGAAACCGGAATATGCCGATAACATCACCGGTGACCAGTTTGGCAAAGTCCTGCTGTACCTGCGCCAGATGTTCTCCTATGTGATCGTGGATACGGTCTCAGCGATGAACGATACCACCGTCAATGCCATCGACGCCAGCGACCTGATCGTTTTGGTGGCTAACCAGGATATCCCCTCGATCAAAAGCGCACGCCTCTTTATGGATGTGGCCGATGCCTTTGGCATCGAGCGCAAGCGTATCTTGTTTGTGATGAACAAGTTTGATAAGCGCGTTGGGGTGACCCCTGAAAAGGTGGGCGAAACGCTCAAGCAGGATGTGGCTGCTATCATCCCGCTGGAAGAGCGCGTGATCGTTTCGATCAACCGCGGTGTACCCTATATCCTGGTGGACAAAGCGCGCCCGATCTCAAAATCCATCCTCTCTCTGACGGAAGTGATCCGGCAACGCCTGACGGAGCTGGAGGGCCTGGAACAGCCCGTTGCGAAGCTGCGAAAGAAGAAATAACTGCTGGTAAGGTAAGGAGGCCAGAAAATGTCGTTATTGAAGCGGATTGAACAAGGGCAGGGCGGACCGGGGGGTGGTCAGCCTGGTGATGACAAGTCTCGGCCGGTTTCCCTCCAGGCGCGGCGAGTGGTGCCCCCGGGCGTGGCAGCCCAAAAGGACACTTACTCCGATTTGAAGAACCGGGTGCAGACCCGCTTACTGGCTGAGCTGGACCCCACGATGGATGTGACCAAGATCAGCGAGGTCCGCAACACCATCCAGGAGTTGTTTGAGCAGGTATTGGCCGAGGAAAATATCGTGCTCTCGCGGCCGGAGCGGTTGCGCTTGTTTGACCAGATCTCTGCTGAAATCCTGGGGTTTGGGCCCCTGGAGCCATTGCTCTTGGATGATACGGTCACTGAGGTAATGGTCAATGGGGCCAAGAACATCTATGTAGAGCGCAGCGGTAAGATCCAACGCGTGGCGGTATCTTTCGAGAGCAATGAACATGTCATGCGCATCATTGAGCGCATTGTGGCGCCGCTTGGCCGCCGCATCGACGAGTCCAGCCCTTACGTAGATGCCCGTTTGCCCGATGGCTCGCGTGTCAACGCGGTCATCCCGCCGATCTCGCTGGTGGGGCCGGTGCTCACCATCCGCAAGTTTTCCCGCAATCCGATCACGATCGAGCAGCTGATTGCCTTTGGCTCGCTGACGCCAGAGTCGTTGCAGTTCATGAAGGCCTGTGTAGAGTCACGGCTGAACATGGTCATCTCGGGCGGCACGGGATCTGGAAAGACAACCCTGTTGAACATCTTGTCGCAATTCATCCCAGGAGATGAGCGCATTGTTACGGTGGAGAACGCCGCTGAGTTGCAATTGCGCCAGGAGCATGTGGTGACGCTAGAATCGCGCCCGCCCAACATTGAAGGGCGCGGCGAAGTGACCATTCGCCAACTGGTGATCAACTGCTTGCGTATGCGCCCCGACCGCATCATTGTGGGGGAGATCCGTGATGAGGCTGCGTTGGACATGCTGCAGGCTATGAACACCGGTCACGATGGCTCGATGACCACAGCCCACTCGAACAGCCCGCGCGATACGGTGGCCCGCCTGGAAACGATGGTGATGATGGCGGGCATGGATCTGCCCATCAAAGCGATCCGCGAACAGATCTCGGCGGCGGTCGATGTGGTGGTGCACCAGGAGCGTATGCGTGATGGCACGCGTAAGGTTACCAACGTGACCGAGGTATCGGGCATGGAAGGTGACGTGATCACCATGACGGATATCTTTGTGTTTGAGCAAACCGGCTTTGAGGGCGGCAAGGTGGTAGGCCGCCTGCGCCCCACCGGCCTGCGCCCCAAGTTTATGGAAAAGATAGAGGCGTCTGGCATTCACCTGCCGCCTTCGATCTTCGGAATTGGTGAAAGGCGCCGGTACTAAAGCCCGGGTGCCCTTGACGAAAGGTTGAGTTTCATATGGGAACGACAATCCTGATCATCGGCGGCATATTGGCCTTAATCCTTGTGGTGGTGGGGCTGCTCGTCTCGTCGAAAGACGAGCGCTCTTTGGTGAAAGACCGCCTGGGATACCTGGAAGAAATGGAGATGGTGCCGACCGCCGGCAGTGGTGGAGAGAAATCCTCCCCTATGACGGAATGGTTGAACAACCAGGCGGGCAGATTTAGCTGGGGGCAGAAAATCTCCCGCGAGTTGGCGCGCGCGGATATGAAATTCCGCGTGGGTGAGTATATTGCCTTGCAGGTGATTACCACCATGGCCGGTGCCGCCCTGGGTTGGTTCTTCTCTGGCAGGGGGGCGCTGGCTGCCAGCCTACCGGGCATGCTCATCGGCGGCGGCATTGGTTACATGCTGCCGAAGATCTATGTGAATCGAGAGAAGGGCAAGCGGCTGGTGAAGTTTGACAGCCAGCTGGCCGACATGCTCAACCTGATGGTGAATGGCCTGCGGGCGGGGTACTCCACCATGCAGGCTATGGAAGCGGTCAGCCGCGAAATGCCCAATCCAATTGCGGGTGAGTTCCATCGCGTGGTGCAAGAGATGCAAATTGGCATCACTATGGAAGCAGCCCTGGAAAACCTGGTACGCCGCATCCCCAGCCTGGATCTTGACCTGGTGGTGACGGCCATGAATGTGCAGCGTGAGGTCGGTGGTAACCTGGCCGAAATCCTGGATACGATCTCGCACACCATTCGTGAGCGTGTGCGTGTCAAAGGTGAGATCCGGGTTCTGACCACTCAGGCCAGGTTTTCGGGCCAGTTCCTGTCCATCCTGCCGGTGATGGTGATCGTTGCCATGTACTTTTTGAATCGTTCGTACATGATGAAGTTCTTTGAGGAAGGCACCCGCATGATCGGCATTCCCTTGCTTATTGGGGCTGCCTTTATGATCTTGATTGGTTATTTTGTGATGATGAAAATTGCGGATATTGATTTGTAACTGTTTTCAGACAGGAGTGTGCGTATGTCACCCCTATTGATTATCCTTGGTGCGGTAATTATCATCGGTGCGGTGATCTTGGTCATCGTTGGCCTGCGCTCGCCCGAGGGCGAGGATCCGCTAGGCGCGCGCCTGGCGGAATATGCCTCGCGAGGTGAGAAAACCTCGCTGGAGGAGATTGAGCTCTCGCAGCCGTTCTCGCAGCGTGTGATCATTCCCATTGCCAAGCGCATGGGCGAATTTGTGATGCGTTTTACCCCGCAGAATGCCATTATGGGCATGTCGCGCAAGCTCGAGCTGGCAGGCAACCCGGGCAACCTGGACCCGGCAGTGTTCTTTGGCATGCGCTTCCTGGGTGTCCCCGTTGGGCTGATCTTTATCTGGCTGGACAGCATTGCGCCGCCGGAATCTTTCATGGAAGGCAAGGGATTCTTGATAGGCATTCCTGCCTCGATCTTGGGCTTTTACCTGCCAGATTTGTTCCTAAAGAGTAAGATTGACCGCCGGCAATTAGAAGTGCGCAAAGCTATGCCTGACGCGCTGGACCTGCTGACCATCTGCGTGGAGGCGGGCCTGGGTTTTGAGGCCGCCATGCAGAAGATTGATGAGAAATGGAATAATGAGTTGGCGGCGGCTTTTGGGCGGGTGGTGCGCGAGGTACAGTTAGGCAAACTGCGGCGCGAGGCGCTGCGAGATATGTCTGACCGCCTGGGCATTTCCGAGATGACCAGCTTTGTGGCGGCGGTGATCCAGAGTGAGCAGCTAGGTGTGAGCATGGCGCAGGTGCTGCGCATCCAGGCAGACCAGATGCGTGTGCGCCGCCGCCAAATTGCTGAAGAGAAGGCGCATCAAGCACCCTTGAAAATGCTCTTCCCCATGGCGCTGTTCATCTTCCCGGCATTGTGCATTGTGCTGATGGCGCCAGCCGCCTTGATGTTCATCTCCTCCGGCGGCCCTCTAACGAGCGGCGGTTAGACGCCCCACGGCAGCCTTTGGCTGCGACAGAACGTTTACCAGGTTAGGAGACGTATGCCCGAACGGCTGGTATACCAGGCCTACCGATTTTTATGGACGATGGTTGATTGGCTGTATCCGCCGGTGTGTGGTGGGTGTGAAGAGAAGGGGGAGCGTTGGTGCGAGGCATGCAATCGCCGGTCGCAGGTGATTGTTCCTCCCGTGTGCCCGGTGTGCGGACAACCCCAGGCCGAAGAAGTGTTGTGCCGGCGCTGCCGGCAGGCGCCTCCGGCCTATACTGCGTTACGTTCATGGGCAATTTTTGGCAACCAGGTGCGCAATGCTGTCCACCGCTTGAAGTACAAAGGCGATCTGGGCATAGGCGAGGTTCTGTCACGACCTTTGATCACTGGTTTGCGGCAGTACGGCTGGGTGGTCGATCTGATCGTTCCGGTACCTTTGGGGCTTGCCCGTTTGGCAGAGCGTGGATATAATCAGGCGGCTTTGCTTGCCTGGCCGATGGCGCTCGCTTTGGGCATCTCCTATCGGCCCAAGAGCCTATGCCGGGTGCGCGAAACCCGCTCGCAGGTGGGCTTGAAGCTGGCTGAGCGCCAGGAGAACGTGCAGGGCGCTTTTAGCGCCCGCCGCGAATGGGTAGCAGGGAAAACGGTGTTGGTGGTGGATGATGTGACCACCTCTGGCTCCACGCTGAATGCTTGCGCGGCGGCCTTGCTGGAAGCCGGCGCAAGCGCAGTGTATGGCCTGACGTTGGCCCGGGCAGCCTGGGAGCCCGCCCAGGCCCCTGTGGCGGCCTGAAAAATGTTTGCACAGGGCAGCAGAAAGCCTGCCCTAGATCGATTGGCTGCACGCTTTGAGTGCATTCGAAAAAACAGAATGGAGGATCACTATGGCAGTTGAAGCGCAGGTTTATGCACGGAACATGGAAGTCACCGATAGGATCCAGGATTACGTATCGAAGAAGTTTTCCAGGCTGGATCGCTACATGAACGGGATCGAGGAAGTGCGCGTGGATCTGACCTATTCTAAGGCGGCGCGCAGTGCTGCAGACCGGCATGTGGCGCAGATCACCGTGCGCGGCAAGGGCTTTATCATGCGCTCGGAAGAACGGGCAGATGATATCTTTGCTGCGTTAGATACCGCTCTGGATAAGGTCAAGAGCCAGATGGAGCGTTACAAAGGCAAGCGCCAGCGCGGGCGCGGTGATGGTAAGTCGGCCGCGGAAGTTCTGCCTCTGCCTGCCGAAGAAGAAGTTTTGAAGGAAGAAGCGCAGCTCATCGCCCGCCGCAAACATTTTGTGCTGACCCCCATGAATGAAGCAGAAGCCATCGAGCAGATGAGCCTGCTGGGACATGAAAGTTTCTTTGTATTCTATAATGTTCACACGCACTCGGTCAACGTGCTTTATCGCCGGCGCGATGGCCTGTATGGCTTGATCGAGACTGAAGTCGGATAGGTATACGGATTGCGAATCGCGGGGCGAGTGGCGAATGGAGCTATGCTCCTTTGCCACTCGCTTCTTCTATGAAGGAAGGGACGCCTATGGATGATGATAATGATCTGATCCACGATGATGAGATGGAAAACCCGCTTCCGGAGCATGGTTTTGACCTGGAAGCGATCCAACGGGCCGCGGCGCAGATTTTACAGGCGGTTGGCGAGGATCCTCAGCGCGAGGGGCTGCGGAATACGCCGCTGCGGATTGCACGCATGTACACGGAGCTGCTGGGGGGATACGCCGTTGACCCCCAGGCGCTGGTCAATGATGCTTTGTTTGATATCACTTACGATGAAATGGTGATCGTGCGGGATATTGAGTTTTACAGCATGTGCGAGCATCATATGCTGCCATTCATGGGGCGAGCCCACGTGGCCTATTTACCCAACGGAAAGGTGATCGGGCTCTCCAAGATCCCGCGCGTGGTGGATATGTTTGCCCGCCGCTTGCAAGTGCAAGAGCGCATGACGCGCCAGATTGCTGATTTTCTGAACCAGACCCTCAAGCCGAAGGGGATTGCCGTGGTGGTGGAGGCGCTGCACCTGTGCATGACGATGCGGGGGGTCAAGAAACATCACGCCCGCATGACCACCTCTGCGGTGCATGGTGCTTTCCGCAGCAACCTGGCGACGCGGCAGGAGTTCCTGGATAATATCTCGCGCGGCTCCGAGCCGATGCGTTTCTAGCCTCGGCTTCAGGCAGGGGGGCGGCTGCGCACGATCTCCACGGCGGCATACTGGGCCCCCTGGATGGCGCCGGGCTTTTCTACCCGCACCCGAACATCCTGTACGCGGCGGTTTTGCAGGCAGAGCTGGCTGATATCCTCTGCCAGGGCTTCGATCGTCAGGCGGGCCGCGCTGCTGGCGTGCTGGCGCACCTGGTCTGCCAGGCTGGCATAATCAATGCTTTGAGCCACATTGTCAGATGTGCCGGCTGGGCGCAGGTCGGTGCTCAGTTCGATGGTGACGTAGACAACCTGGGGGGTGCTGCGCTCCCATTCATATACCCCGATGATGCCTTGCACCTCCAGGCTGTGGATGATGATCTTGTCCATTGGCGTATATTTTATCCCTATCCAAAGGGGAATTCTCTAAAAACAGGGTTGCGGCGTGGCGAAGCCACGCTGCAACCCTGTTTTTAGAAGGGGGGTACAACTACTGCAGCGCAGGCTGGGTGGGGACGCGGTCTAACCAGATTTCATCATAGGTTTCGATATCGTTTGCCACTCTGAGCTCAGTCAGCCAATTCCCGAAAGCAGTCTGCTGTGCGTTTTGATAGTCCGTGTCGGCCATGGCGCGTTCTTCATGACCGAGGACTTGGATGATATGATAACCATAGGTGGTTTGCACCGGCTGGCTGACCTCGCCCACAGCCAGGCTGAAGGCGGCAGCATTGAACTCGGCTACCATCGCACCCGAACTAAACCAGCCCAGGTCACCACCCATTGGGGCGGAGCCGGTATCGGTGGAGAGTTCGGCTGCCAGGGCGGCGAAATCTTCGCCGGCTGCCAGGCGGGTGAGCACGCTCTGGGCGGTTGCCTCGTCGGCCACCAGGATATGGCGCGCCCAAACCTGTTCTGATGTGCGCTTTACATCTGCCGTAACCACATCGAACACCTTCTGGCGGTATAGCTCCATCTCAACGATCCAGCGGAAATCTTTTTCGCTGATGCGTGCCAGATCGCGGAAGTTGCCCAGGTAGCTGTTGTAGTTATCCTCGAACAGCTTCTCGGTGTAAGGTGTGGGTTCCAGGGTCGGTTCGGCAGCTGCCTCGGCTGTGGCAGTTGGGACTGCGGTGGCTTCGGCAGTGGATTCAGCAGTAGGCTCAACCGTGGGGGGCACCAGCGCCAGTTGGGTCGGCGACAGGGTAGAAGTAGGGATGACTGGCAGCGTGGGCTCAGGGGTCGGCGTTCCGTTTGCATAGTAACTGAACGATTCCTGGATGCTTCGGTCAATCTCCTCGTCGGTCACCGTGATGCCCAGGCGCTCGGCCTCTTTGCGGATCAGAATATCTTCGATCAAGTAATCTAAGACGGTCTGGCCCAGAAGCTCGGGCGTGTTCAACTGGCTCTGGATCTGGTAGATGCTTTGTTGGAAGTAGGAAGCCGCGCTTTCGTCGCCGCCGAACATCTGCACGTATTGCTGGATCTGGTTATACTGGCTGACCAGCTGCATGCGGTTATAGCGAGCGAAGACTTGGAATTCGCGGGTGGTGATCACCTCGTCGCCAACTTTGGCAACGGCCTGGCCAGGCTGGACGATGAACTGCTTGACCAGCCCATACCCCACCAGCAGAACCACAATGGCGATCACTACAGCGCTGACGGTGAGAATGATGCGGTTTTGTCGGCGTTCACGCTCTACGCGGGCGAGGTGTTTCTTAGAAACGATTTTACCTTTGGCTTTTGCCATATGATATAACCTCAAAAAGGCGGGACACAGGCAGAAAATGCTATGCCAATGCCCACGCGTTCAGATAGCGTACTTTGGTTAGCGCAGGGATTCGCCGGTGAAGGATAGGAGGGCCAGGTGGCGGGCGCGCTTGATAGCGCGGGCCATTTCGCGCTGGTGCTTGGCACAGGTGCCAGATTGGCGGCGCGGGCGGATCTTCCCGTTCTCAGTAACGTAACGGCGCAGGAGCTCTGCTTGTTTGTAATCAATGGTAGTGCTGTGATCTGTGCAGAATTGGCAAACCCGCGGTGCCGAATAGAACCGCCGCTGCCCACCACGCGGATCATTTGTAGTTTCGTTTGTATCCACGATCTTAATCTCCTTATCGTATCTTCCCGGTCGCCGTCAGGCGACGGAGAAGAATATCTTGCCTTGGGGGAAACCCGGCTAGAAGGGGAATTCGTCTTCCTCTGCTTCCAGGTCGCCCGTCGATGCGTCGCTCGATTCGCGGCGGTCTCCCAGGAGGATCATCTCGTTGGCAACAATTTCCACAGAAGTGTGCTTGTTGCCATCGGCGTCGTCCCAGTGGCGTGTTTGCAACCGCCCTTCAACGTATACCTGCTGGCCTTTGCTGAGGTACTGCTTGCAGATCTCTGCCAGGTTGCTCCAGGCAACTACGTTGAACCATTCGGTTTCAACACGCTTTTCGCCATCGGCGGTGTTCCAGGTGCGGCTGGTAGCCACGCTGAAGGTGGTGACAGGCCGCCCGGAGGGGGTGTAGCGCATCTCGGGGTCTCTCCCAAGATTGCCAATGATCATAATTTTATTGAGACCTCTACTCATGATGGCCTCCAGTCAGCTTATGCCTCAACATTGGTAAGCAGGAACCGCATCACGGGCTCCAGCATACGCAGGTTGCGTTCGATCAGAACACATGCTTTGGGATCGATTTGGGCCTTGATAAACACGTACTGACCTTCTTTTTGCTTGCGAATGATATAGGCCAATCTGCGCTTGCCCCAGATGTCCACCTTGACGATCACGCCGTTGCTCTCGGTGATCCAGGTTTCCACCTTCTGGATCACGTCTTTCAGAGCGTTCTCATCCAGTTCTGGATGGACGATGAATACCAACTCATAATCACGCATAGGAATTACCTCCTTTCCTCGGGATTGCCCCTGGACTCAGCCGGGCGGCCTGCCATGGGCGGAAAGCAAGCCACGCGGGGCGTGGCTTGAGACGGCTAAGTTTAGCACAATTGTCCCTTTTTGCAAAGGGTAATGTTTGTGGGGATGAATGCATGGCGTGGCATTCATCCCTACAGGCTTTTACGGCAGGCCCTTGAACCCGACCAGTTTCTGCTGCTTTTCATCCCATAGGCGCAGGGAAAGGGAGTGCATGCTGGAGAACAGAGTGACAGGGCGAATCTGTTGGAAGATGGGCACATTATTCTGGCAGGCTTCCAGGTTATAGTTGGGGATGCGGGGATTGAGGTGGTGGATGTGGTGGAAGCCAATATTGCCGGAAATCCATTGCAGCACCTTGGGCAGTTTGTAGAACGAGGAGCCTTGCAAGCCGGCGGCGATAAACTGCCACTGATCGTGGCGTACCCAGTAGGTGCCCTCGAAATTGTGCTGGACGTAAAACAGCCACACTCCAATTGAGCCGCCCACCACGATGATGGGAACTTGCACCAGCAGGTAGTTCCAAAAGCCCATTGCCCAACTGAGCAGGGCGACAATGCCCGCCAGGGCCAGGTTGGTCCAGATCACGCTGCTGCGCTCGCGCTTGCCGGCATGCTTGGGGAAGAGGCGGTGCCCCACCAGGAAAACCAGCACAGACCCAAAGAACACCATGGTGATGGGGTGGCGGTAGATGCGATAGCCCAGGCGTTTCAGCGGTGTGAGCGCCAGGTATTCGTCTACTGTCATGGTGGTCACATCGCCCACACCGCGCCGGTCCAGGTCGCCAGCGGTGGCATGATGGGTGGCGTGGCTGTGTTTCCAGGTATCGAAGGGGGTGAAGGTGATCAGGCCGGTGAGGATGCCCGTGATGCGGTTAGCGGTGGTCGATTGGAAGAACGAGCCGTGGCAGCAATCGTGGAATATAATGAAGGTGCGTATCAGAAAGCCGCCCGTTGGGATTGCCAGCAGCAGGGTGAACCAGTAGGAAACCTCCAGACTGCGCACCATGGCGTAAAAAAGCAGTACATAGGGCACGACGGTGTTCGCCAGCATCCAAATGCTGCGGCGCAGGCTGGGGGTCTGATAAGGTTGTGTGGCTTGTTTCATTACCGATACAGTAGGGAGCGCGGTTTGATCCAAAAGGTACCTCCTCATTAATGCACTCGCATTATACCTTGTGTTGACAAAAGGGGGTTGTGCGCTTATAATGAAAAAGATTTTCAATAGTAACTAATTATCAATTAGACAGGCGGCAAAATGATTGAAGAACGAGTGCAAGAATGGCTGGGCCGTTTGCAGGCCTGCGGCTGCCGGTTGACCGGCCCGCGTTACATTCTGGTGGAGATCCTGGCCCGGGCAGACCGGGCGTTAAACCCGCAGGAACTGCACGCGATCGCCAGCCAGCGCTATCCGTCGCTGGGGCTGGTCAGCGTATATCGCACCCTGGAGAGGCTGGAGAGCCTGCACTTGATCCAGCGCGTGCACCAGCCAGACAAATGCCAGGCATATATCGCTGCGTTTGATGGACACCAGCATTTGCTGTTGTGCAGTCAGTGTGGGCGGGTGCGATTTTTCGATGGGGATGAGCTGGGCGGGCTGGTGAGGCGGGTGGAGCAGGAAAGCGGTTACCGGGTGGAAGATCATTGGCTGCAGTTGTTCGGTCTGTGTGATCAGTGTCAGGCTCTGCAAGGGAACGAGGTGGTGCTCTATGAATAAGGTTAAGCGTTTGTGGGTGCTCTTTGTGGTGTTGCTATTGGTTGGGCTGTTGGCAGCCTGCCAGAAAGGGGCCGAAAACCCACAGCCTGAACGATTGTCTGTGGTGGCTACCACGACCATCGTCGGTGACGTGGTGCAGAACGTGGGCGGAGAGCAGATCAGCCTGACCGTGCTGCTGCCGCCGGGGGCCGACCCCCACGCTTTCGACCCCTCGCCGCGTGACGTGGCCCTGGTGCAGGACGCCGACCTGATCTTTGTCAACGGCGCCGGATTGGAAGAATTCCTGGAGCCTCTGATCGAGAGCGCCGGTGGGCAGGAGAAGGTGATTGACCTCTCGGCCTCGTTGACCTTGCTGGAGCTGGGCGATGGACCGGTAGCAGATGAAGAACACGCCGACGAGCATGCCCATGAGGGCGCAGACCCGCACACCTGGACCGACCCGCATAATGTGATGATCTGGACGCAAACGATCGCCCAGGCGCTGGGCGAAGCCGACCCTCAACACGCCGCAGATTATGCGGCGCGCTCGCAGGCATACTTGCAAACCCTGGCTGACCTGGATGCCTGGATCCTTGCGCAGGTGGCGTTAATCCCTGAAGAGGAACGCATGATCGTGACAGACCACCTGACCCTCGGCTATTTTGCGCAGCGCTATGGATTTGTTCAGGTGGGGGCGATCATGCCAGGATACAGCACCCTGGCAGAGCCTTCGGCGCAGGAATTGGCCGGCCTGGAGGATGCCATCCGCGGCCAGGAGGTGCAGGCGGTGTTCGTGGGCAACACGGTCAACCCGCAGTTGGCGCAGCGCGTGGCGGATGATACGGGCGTGGCTTTGGTGTTTTTATACACCGGCTCTCTCAGCGAGGCAGGTGGCGAGGCAGCTACCTACAAGGATTACATGGTTTTTAATGTTACCGCGATCTTACAAGGGCTGAAGAGATAATATGCGCAACCTTCGTTCATTACTATCCAGGCAAGATGACCGTTTGCCTTACCTGACCGGGCATTTCCCGCCCCATGAAAAAGATGCGGCGGTGTTAGAGGCCGCCGGTTTGGGCTTTCAATATGATGGCACGACGGCCCTGGAGCAGATCAGCTTTAAACTGCACCCCGGTGAGCGCGTAGCGGTGGTGGGGCCAAACGGCGCGGGCAAGAGCACCCTGTTCAAGATCATTGCCGGCATACTCAAGCCCTCCTCGGGCCAGGTGGAAGTGTATGGGCATGAGCCGGGCGGGCATATCTGCATTGCTTATGTGCCGCAGCGCAACCAGGTGGATTGGAATTTCCCGGTCAGCGTGGCCGATGTGGTCATGATGGGCCGGGTTGGCAAGATTGGCATGCTGCGCTGGCCGCGGGCCAGAGATTGGCAGGCAGTGCACCGTGCCCTGGAGGTGGTGCAGATGGGTGAGATGGCCGGGCGGCAGATCAGCGAGTTATCGGGCGGGCAGCAGCAGCGCGTTTTCATCGCCCGGGCGTTGGCCCAGGAGGCAGAATTGATGCTGATGGATGAACCGCTGACCGGCCTGGATATGACCACGCAGGAGGAAATCTTCTACATCCTGGACGCTCTGCGCGACCAGGGGGTGACCGTGTTGGTGGCAATGCATGATCTCAAGGTGGCGGCAGAGCGCTTCGACCGGGTGATGCTGCTCAACCACCGCTTGCTGGGCCTGGGCAGCCCGGAAGATGTTTTCACCCCGGCTATTTTACAGCAGGCCTATGGCTCGCACTTGCGCTTGATCGATACAAACAAGGGGATGATGGTGCTGGAAGATACTTGCTGCGAAGAGGGAGATCACCATCATGATTGAGTGGCTACTGGAGCCCTGGCATTATGCTTTTATGCTGCGTGCCCTGTTGGGTACCACACTGGTGGGAATCGTGTGTGCGGTGGTGGGGTCATACATTGTGCTGCGCGGCATGTCATTTTTAGGGGATGCCCTGGCGCATGCCATCCTGCCGGGGGTGGCGGTGGGATACCTGGTGGGGGGCAGCGCGCAGGATGCGCTGTTCTGGGGGGCGCTGGGGGCGGCGCTGTTGAGCGCCTTTGGCATTGGCGCTATCAGCCGCGGCACGAAGATCAAGGAGGATACTGCCATCGGGGTGATCTTCGCCGGGATGTTTGCCCTGGGTATTGCCCTGGTCTCAACGGTGCGCAATTATGCCGGCGATCTGGCGCACTTTTTGTTTGGCGATGTGCTTGCCATCCGCACAGCAGATTTGTGGCGGATTGGCGGGCTGGGGATTGTGGTGATCCTGATCGTATTCCTGCTGTATAAAGAGTTCCTGGTATTATCTTTTGACCCCGTGCTGGCAGCCACGCTGCGCATCCCTGCCAAGGGATTGAACTATGCGCTGCTGGTGCTGATCGCGCTGACCATTGTGATCTCGCTGCAGGCGGTGGGCGTGGCGCTGATGGTGGCGATGCTGACCACCCCGGCAGCAACGGCCTACCTGCTCACCCGGCGCTTGCCGGTGATGATGGCGCTGGCGGCGGTATTGTCGGTCCTGGCGGGGTTGGTGGGGCTGTATGTTTCCTATTACCTGGGCATCGCTTCGGGCGCGGCGATCGTGCTCACGGCAACCTTCTTTTTTGCACTGACGTGGGGCATCAAGGCCTGGCGAAAAAATTAGAGCACTGAAAAATAAAGAGTGCGGGCGCATTGCGCCCGCACTCTTTATTTTTCAGGAAATTAGCCTTTGGGCTCTTCCGGCGGCTCGACCTCAGGCGTTTTGGCCACAGGCTTGGGGTTGCGCTTGCGCGGCTCGGGCGCTTGCGGCTGGGGGGCCGGCTCTTCTTCCGCGGCCGCTTCGGGCTGCGCCTGCCCAGACTGCTTGAGGGCGGGCAGAGTCTTAAGCGTTTGTACCAGGTCAATGCCGGTGAGTGCTTGAATTACCTCGGGCATTTGCGATAGGATACTGGCAACATCTTGCGTAACCTTGGTAGCGCCGGTGCCGCCGCCCTCGCCGCCCGTGCTGACGATGACGATCTTCTCGGTCTTGGCTAACGGTTGGGCTACGGCCTCTGCCAGGGCGGGCAGGTTCTGGATGAGGAACTGCAAGATGGCGGCCTGTGTGTAGTGTTCCCAGGCTTCGGCTTTGCGCTTCATCGATTCAGCCTCGGAAAGGCCCTGAGCCCTGATCACCTCGGCCTGGGTCATGCCGCGGGCCCGGATCACGTCGGCATCTGCCAGACCTACGGCTTTGTTCACTTCGGCTTCGGTCATGCCGCGGGCCTTGATCACGTCCACATCTGCCAGGCCGCGGGCCTTGTTGGCATCAGCCTCGCCTGCGCCGATGCTGCGTGTGGCGCTGGATTCACCATTGGCTTCGATCTCAAGTTGATAGCGCTTGGCGTCGGCGATGGTTTTCACGCGGAACTGCTCAGCCTCTGCAGGTTTGCGGATGGTGGCTTCCAGTTCGCGCTCTTTGCGCAGCGCCTCCTGCTCCTGCACTTCGATCTGCTTGCGCTTTTCGATGACCGAGATCTGCACTTCCTGCTCTTTCACCTGCTGGTTGGTGATGTTTTGCTGCAGGGCATAGGCAAGGTCGGCATCTGCCTGCTGGCGGTTGACCGAGGTATCGTACTCGGCTTTCTTGATCTTATAATCTCGGTCGGCCTCGGCGATCTTGGTGTTAGCCATGATCTGGGCGATCTCGCCTTCCTGGCGGGCCTTGGCCGATTCGATGGCAGCGTCGCGGGCGGCTTTGGCCTGCCCGATCTGCGCGTCGCGCTGCACCTCAGCGGTGCGGGCCTTGCCCAGCGAGTCCAGGTATTTCTCGGCGTCGTGGATGTTCTTGATGGTGAAGGAGATGATCTGCAGGCCCATGTTGCGCATATCCTGCGAGGAGACCGTTTGCACGGTCTGGGCAAACTTATCCCGGTCTTTGTAGATCTCTTCCACCGTCATGGTGCCCAGGATGGCGCGCAGGTGTCCTTCCAGTGTTTGCAGGGCCACGTTTTTGATCTCGGCCTGGTTCTTGGAGAGGAATTGCTCGGCCGCGGTGACGATGGAAACATCGTCGGAGGCGATCTTGACCTGGGCTACCCCATCGACTGTGACCGGTACGCCCTGGATGGTATACACATTTTGGGTGACCACTTCAATAGTGATCAATTCCAGGGAGAGCAGGTCGACGCGCTCCAGCACGGGGACGATGAAGGCACCGCCGCCGCGCACGATGCGGAACGAGCGCCGGGACTTTTGCCCGCTATCGGGGCTGGTGTATACGCTCTTGCGGCCCGAGATGACCAGCACCTGGTTGGGGCCCACCTTTTTATAGCGGGAGGCAAAGACAATCCCCAAGATCAGGAGGACTACAACCAGCGTTACACTTGCTAAAATACCTAGGGTTGGACCATCCATACTCGTTTCTCCTTGAAAGGATCAGTTTTCTGTTTCTGGTTCCACGTAGGCAATGCCGCCAACTACGCGGGTGATGCGCACAGGCGTGCCGCGATCAATGGCCTGCCCATCCTTGCCGCGGGCAGAGTAGATGACGCGCCCGCCCTGGGCCACCAGGGCGATCTCGCCCAGGCCATCTGCCGGGATGGGGGTGATCACCTCGGCGTCGTGGCCGCGCAATTCAGATACTTTCACCTCGCTGGAGCCTTGCGGCTTGATGAACAGGTAGGTGAAACCAATGTAGATCAGGGCTGAGATGATCACCCCGCCCAGGGTAGCCCAGACAACGCTGCCGCGTTCGCTGGCAGAGAACAGGCCCGTGGCAACCAGCCCTGTAGCCCCAAAGGCGGAGATGAACGTGGCGATGGTGAGAGGGCTGATGGGAGAGATGCCGTGCTGCCCGTCGCCCCCATCGGCGCTGATATCGATATCGATATCAGCATCTGCATCCAGGTCAACGTCTCCGCCAATCTGGCCGCTGACCAGCAGAAAGATGGCGTAGACCAGTCCCATGGAGAGCAGTACTATGTAGAGGGTGTTGACGGTTGCGCCGTCGAAAATACCCATGAGAACCTCCGCTCCGGAATTGAGGGTTATAGGGCAGGGGGCAGGTTTGCAGGGGCTGCGGGGGTTTGCTTGCGCTTGCGCAGCACCAGGAACACCACCACAGCGATGATGACGATGACCACCAGGCAGCACAGGCAGCTCAGGGCAATGGTGACGTACATGGTGATATCGCTGGACATGCCGCTGACTTTGCTCTGCGCCTGGATAGCGGTGGCGCCCGTTGTGGAAAGGACCCAGGTCAACTGGTTGCCGTCTTGGGTGGGGGCATTGTGGCTTTGAATGCTGCCCGGCATGGTGAGTATCCAGTTGGTGGAGATGCCCATGCTCCCCATGTCGCCGCTGCCGCCATCCACGGTGAGATCGTAGTACAGCACGCCATCCACGATCTCCAGGCGGTTTACAACCACACCGTCGGTTTCTGTGTAAGCCGCGCGCAGCGCTTCCAGGGTGGCAAAGGGCACGGTGTAGACGCAGTAGGTTTCTTCGCCGCGCACCTCAATGCTGGTCGAGGCTTCTGCAGGCATATCTGTGGCAGATTGGGTGCAGTAATCTTCCACAGAGGTGAATCCCATCTGTGTCAGAGAGGCTTCGTCCTCAGTGGTAAAGCCAATTTCAGTGATCCAATCCCCCGAGCCGTCGGAGTTGATCTTGGTGTGCATATTGACGGTGCATGCTGAAAGCAAGAGGGCGAAAGCAACGAGCAGGGCGATTACTGCGGGCTTGATTTTCATGAGATATGCTCCTTTTGGATTTTGTAAGAAAAAAAGATCAGCTATTGGCCTGTGCAGCGAAAGTAAATTGTTGGAATCATTATAGCACAGAAACAAAACAGCCTTTTGGATATATAATATCGTATGCGTGATGAACTGGCAGAACGGATTGGAGGCAAGCGTACGGCGCTGCTGGGGGTAGGAAACCCGATGCGCGGCGACGATGGTCTGGGGCCGGCTTTGATTGATCTGTTGCAAGGCCGGGTGGAAGCCGTGTTGATTGACGCCGGCGAAGTGCCAGAGAATTTCCTGGGCTCTTTGCAGGCTGCCTGCCCGCAGGCGGTGGTGATCGTGGATGCGCTGGAGATGGGCATCGGCCCCGGCGGGGTGAACTTGCTGGAACTGGAGCAGCTTTGTGATCCGTTTGGCCTGGTCCGCAGCCCCGGCCTGGCAAGATTGGGCCGCGTGATCCGCGAGATGACCGGGGCAGACGTGTTTGTCTTGGGGGTGCAGCCGGCTTCATCCAGCCCAGAAGCCAGCCTTTCGGGGCCTGTGGTGGCATCGCTGCAGAGCCTGGGTGACCTCTTTGAGCAGTTGATCTAACCACTATGACCTCAACATTCAATCTAAATGACCTTTTCCAAGCCATGGGCCAGGCAGGCCGGCTGATGAATGAGATCGGCGCGTGCGAGGCGGCGGCGGGGAATATTTCTGTGTTCATGCGCGAGCACGATGGGCCGGGGACGGGTTTTTCGGAGCAAAAGAGTATCTTGCTGCCGGTGGCTGTGCCTGAGTTGGCTGGCAGCGCCTTGCTGGTCACTGGCTCTGGGCGGCGGCTGCGCGAGATTTTAGACGACCCGCTGGCAAACCTGGGCTACCTGGTGGTCGAAGCAGGGGGCAGGCATGGCAGCCTGTTCACTTCGCCGCGGCGCAAGTTTGCCCGCCTGACCAGCGAGATCAACTCTCACCTGGCGGTACACGCCGACCAGGCGCGGCGGCGCAGCCTGTCATTTCATGCCTTGGTGCATGCCCAGCCGCAGCATCTCACTTTTTTGAGCCACCATCCCCAATACCAGGACGAACTCACTCTGAACCGCGCCGTCTTGCGTTGGCAGCCGGAGGCGATCTTGAACTTCCCCGAAGGGTTGGGATTCCTGCCGTTCTGCGTGCCCGGCTCGGACGAGCTGATGCAGGCCAACGTGGCCAAAATGGGCGCACATCAGCTGGTGGTGTGGGCCAAACACGGGGTGATGGCGCGCTCAGATCACTCGCTGGCCAAAGCCACGGACCTGATCGAGTACGCCGAGACGGGGGCGCGTTATGAGTGCCTGAACCTGACCAGTGGGGCGGGCAGCTCGGGCTTATCGGTGGAGCAGATCCGCGCCATCTGCGCCAAATACGGCGTGCAGCAGAATATTTTTTAATCGCGGCCTTGACAGTCTTTCTGCCTTTGTGATAAACTGTCTCCTGCTCATCGAGCGTTAATCTGATGGAAAGGATGATCGACAGGATGGTACTCTTGAACTCGACATTGGTTTATCTACTCTCCGCTGGCGGCGGGGATCGATATTCCTTCTCGGAGTGCGCCTGTTGACTGTTTAGTTATACGCAATGACAGCGGCCGCGGTGCGCTCCAGCCCGCGGCCGTTTTGTTTGTGGAGGTCGATCGCCTAAAAAGGCTGCGGGTTTGCACCGCGGCCTTTTTTTATCAGACTTTTTTGTGTACAATGGTTTGGCTTCTCTGGCACTGCCGGGGGAGCGCAGATCGGGAGGAATGAATGACCATTTTGACAGCTGAATCCCTGGGCCTTTCTTTTGGCGATTTTGATCTCTTCCAGGGGATCTCAGCGACGATCCCGCCGGGAGGTAAGATTGGTTTGATCGGAGCGAACGGGGTAGGGAAAACCTCGCTGCTGCTGATCCTGGCTGGGATCAACGCACCTACCACGGGCAAAGTACACCTGGCGCGCGGGCGGCGCATTGGCTACCTGCGCCAGGAAGCCATGGATGCTTTTTACGATCCCAGCAACACGGTGTATGGTGAAGCGCTGACCGTCTTTGCCAGTTTGCGGGCGCAGCAAGAACAACTGCGCCTGCTGGAGGCGGAGATGGAGGCCGGCGACCACTCGCAGGCGATGCTGGACCGCTACGGCAACTTGCAGGATGCCTACGAGCGCGCCGGCGGCTACGATTACGATCTGCGCATCCAGCAGACCTTGCAGGGGTTGGGCCTGGGCAAAGACTCCTGGGAGATGCCCCTGGCGCACCTCAGCGGCGGGCAAAAGACGCGCCTGCTGCTGGCGCGCCTGCTGCTAGAGAAGCCCGATCTGCTGATGCTGGATGAGCCGACCAACCATCTGGATATGGAAGCCATCGAGTGGCTGGAAAGCACGCTGCGCGATTGGGAGGGGGCGGTGCTGATCGTCAGTCACGACCGTTACTTCCTGGATAACACGGTCAACACCCTCTGGGAGATGAACCGCGGCGGGATCGAAACCTACAGCGGCAATTACTCTTCTTACCTGGTGCAGCGTCAGGCGCGCTGGGAGTACGCTGAGCGGGTGTTCGAGGAAGAAAAGGCCCGCCTGCAGCGCGAGGTGGACTTCATCCAGCGCAACTGGGTGCGCGCCAGCACGCATGCCCGGGCGCTGGGCCTGCTGCGGCGACTGACGCGTGACCTGGCGATCGTGGATACTTACGGCGTCCTGGCTTTGCGCAACGGCAAATCCTGGTCTGAGATGGAGCTGCGGGCTGACCGCCCGCTGGATGTGATCGAGGCGGTGCGCAAGGTGAACGCCATCAGCATGCCAGGCAACCGCCCGCCGCGCATCCGCTCGCGCATGGCAGCAGACCACACCAGCGGTAATATCGTGCTGCGCCTCAACCAGGCGCAGATCGGCTACCCTGGCTGCGTGCTGTTCAGCGCGCGGGAAGCCGAGCTGCGCCGCGGCGAGCGCGCCGCGCTGATCGGCCCGAATGGCAGCGGCAAAACCACCTTCCTGCGGGTGCTCTTGGGCCAATTAGAGCCGCTGGAGGGCGAGGTGAGGCTGGGCGCAGGCTTGCAGATTGGCTACTTTGCCCAGGCGCACGACTCTTTGAGCGGCGATCACACGGTGTTGGATGAGATCATCCGTCACCGCAAAACCATGGATGAGGAGCACGCACGCAATTATCTGGCGGCGCACTTGTTCCGCGGCGAGGATGTGTTCAAGCCGCTCAGCGCCTTGAGCGGCGGGGAGCGCGCCCGCCTGGCGCTGGCCATCCTGGCGCTGGACGGGGCTAACTTCTTGCTTTTGGATGAGCCCACCAATCACCTGGATATCGGCGCGCAAGAGGCGCTGCAAGAGATGCTGGAAGATTTCGAGGGCACCATCCTGTTGGTCTCGCACGACCGCTATCTGATCGACCGCCTGGCGACGCAGATCTGGGATCTGCGCCAGGATCGGCTGGAGGTGTTCAAAGGCACTTACCGCGAGTATATCCTCCGGCAGGCTTCTGCCAAGGGGCCGGAGCAGGCGCGCAAGATCTTGTTGGCGCCCCGGCCGATGGTGCGAGATAACAGCCGCGAGACGCGCAAGCGCGAGCAGGCGCTGACGATGCTGGAGGAGCGCATCCGCGAGCAGGAGCTGGCCATACAGCGCCTGTCGCGTGAGCTGCAAAAGGCCGGAGCGGGCAGCAATGGGCGCACCTACGAACGTATCCAACATATCAGCGGGCAGATCGCCCAGGCCCAGGCTGCCCTGGAGAGGATGATGGCCGAATGGGAAAATATGGTGGCGTAGAACGATGGATTTTGCTTAGTTTGCTATAATATGAATATGGCTGATCCAATCCCACCTACTCATTCGACCGCCCTGGTTGCCAAGAAGATTCGCTTATAGAAGGAGAAAATCTCATGGAAGAAAATCAACCTGTTTTATCCACCCCTGCTACCCCGGCCACCAAGCCCGAAACCCGCCTGCACAAGAGCATGCGCAGCGCTCTGCGCTGGATGCTGGTGGCTATCGTGGCGTTTGGCTTGGGAGCGCTGGTCATCGCCCTCACGCTCTATTTTCCCACCCGGCAGAAATTGGATACCGCCACCGCCGATCTGGAGAGCGCTAACGCCTCGATCAGCGAAAAGACCGCTCAGATCGCCACGCTGGAGGCGGATAACGAGACCCTGCAAGCCGACCTGGCCTCTGTCTCGCTGCACATGGCTGTGTTCAATGCGTTGTCCGATGTGCGCGCCGCCAGCCTGGCGGTGGCTGCCGACGATTACGCGGGTGCGCGCCTGTCTTTGACCCAGGCCTCGGAAGCACTGGATACCCTGTCTGGCCTGGTGGCGGCGGATCAAAAAGATGTGATCACTGCCATGCAGCAGAATGCCGCCCAAACTTTGGTAATGATGAAGGCCGACCTCGCCTCAGCACAGCCCGGCCTGTACCTGTTAACGGAAAACTTAGTGCTGTTGGAAAATAACCTCTTCCCTGCCCGGTAAGAGGAGCATTTTGTCAAAAACGGGTCATTTGCGGGTAGTAAGGTGACCGCTCTTGTCACCGTCGCCCACAAATGACCCGTTTTTGACCATTTTTCTCTTTGGGTGTGCTTTAGAGGCTCGTTCTAGTGCCGGCCCCCCTTGACCAGCTCCATGATCTCTTCTTTGCCAGTATAGATGCGCACCAATTTTCCATCCTGCATGCTCAAAACTCGGTCCACAAATTCGCACATGCGCAGGTCGTGGGTGACCATGATCCCGGCGCGGCCTTGCTCGTGGATCAGCCCGGCAAACGTCTCCACCACCTGGTAGGCGCGTTCAGTATCCAGGCTGGCGGTGGGCTCGTCGGCTAAGACGAGGCTGGGGTTATGGATCAGGGCGCGGGCGATGGCCACGCGCTGCTGCTGGCCGCCAGACATTTGCCCCGGCAGGTTGTGCAGGCGCTCGCCCAGGCCCAGGCGGGCGAGCAGCTCACGGGCGCGCAGCTTGCCAACCTTATCCAGCTTTTTGTTCAGGCGCAGCATCAGCTCTACGTTTTCCACTGCGGTCAGATAAGGCACCAGGTTGTTGGCCTGGAAGGTGAAGCCGATCTTCTCTCGGCGCATGGTCACGCGGTCTACATCACTCATGCTGGCAAGGTCTTGCCCATCGAGCAAAATTTGGCCCGAGGTGGGCTGCAACAAGGCGGCCAGGATCGAAAGCATGGTCGTTTTTCCCGATCCGCTGGGGCCGACCAGGGCGACAAACTCGCCTGCGCCGACCTTTAAAGAGACATCATCCACGGCCTGGATCACGCCCGAATCGCTTTGATATGTTTTAACAACCGATTTGGTTTCAAGTGCATAAGTAGTCATGGCGGTATCCATTATGAAGATAATCCCAATGCTTTGAGTGGTTCAATGCGCACTGCATACAAGATGGAAACCATCCCGCCGAGTGGGCCGATGAGCAGAAGGGCAACGATGGCCAGCGCAGAGGTTGTCCCATTGAAAACGATCGGGACGGTAGGGGGGAAGGTGAGAGAGAACAGGAAGGCCAGCAACCCTCCGATGGCGACCCCAATCACGGTGACGACCACGATTTGAATGACCGAGGCGATCGCCACCAACGGATTGGCCGTGCCGATGGCCTTGAGAACGCCAATCTGGGCCACTTTCTGCAAAATCTGGATCTGGAAGAACCCACCGATGACCAGGATGCCGATGAACAAGGTAAACCCGCCCTGGGTGTTGAGCGTGCTTTGCTGGGCTGAGTATCCCGGCAGCGCCTGGATGGCCTCTTTCAGCGTGGCAATTTCTACGTCATTCGCCTCAGCCGAGATGCGCTGCCTGACTTCTTCAACCTGCTTGGCATCTTCCAGCCTCACCAGGATCACGTTTGCCACCGGGTTCGGGATAGCCACCTCTGCGGCCGATTTCGGGCGGATGCGGTCCCAGGTGTCAAAGGGTACGAAGATGGAGGGCTGCAAAGAGTACTGCTGCCCAGTGGTCGCGCCTGCCACGCGCAACTCGAAGAATTCAAACTCAGTGCCTTGTGTCACCCGGACGGTGATCGTATCGCCGGGGACCAGCCCGGTGCGCAAGGCAGTGCTGCGGTCGATGATGGCCTCATTGGCATCATCCGAGCCAAGCTGCTGGCCTTCGACCACCTGCGGCTCGCCGGTATGACCCGGCTCTACGCCCAATAAGGCCACTTTCAGAGCATCCTCGTCGCCGGGCAGGATGAGCGCAGCGCTGGCTGCGCCGAACTTGCCCGCATCGGCGACCCCATCTACGCCGCGGATCTCTTCCAGGCGGTCGCTGCCCAGGCGGCTGGCGGCGATCAGGTAATCGGACTTGGCTTGATAGACAATCAGTTGGGCATCCAGTTTGGAAATGTATTCACGGTTGCCATTGCCCAGGCCTTCGCCCAGGGCGGCAATGAAGAGCACCAGCAGGGTGATCAAGGCAATCACCAGGCTGACCAGCAGAAAGCGGCCGCGATTACGCCATACTTCTTTGACCGCCAGGTAACCAGAGATCGATAAGATTTGCTTCATGATTGTGCCTCTTTGCTTTGATCCGTGCGGCCCACCGGGCCATCGAAGGATTGTCCCCATGGGGTTGAAAGCACGCCGCTCAATAACAAGTCCAGCGCGGGGTGATCGGCGATGTGGTCAAAGTAGTAGGGCAGGTCGATGCGCCCGGTTGTGCTGATGATGAAGATGCCAGACATCTGCATGGCATCCTGCCCGGGGGGCGGCGGCTCCACCTTATAGCCTTTCTTGCCGGCTCTGGAAACAGCAGCCCACACCTTGGGGTTGATCAATGTCTGCCAGATGCTGCCGCGCTCCAGGCCATAGGCTTGATAGGCTTTGCGCTCTGGATCTGCCAGGCAAAGCAAGCCTGGAGCAAATTGCTGGGCAAACGCCGCGGCTGCCTCGGGTGCTGCGTGCATCACCACGGCAATACCCAGACCGGCTTTCTCGATGCGCTCTTGCCCGGCTACCAGCCCCTCCAGCATTTCCTTGCATTGCGTGCAGCCGAAATGGCGGGTAAAGGCCAGCAGCAGCGGGCGCTGCACCCACAGGCTGGAAAGCTGCACTGCCTCTCCCGATGTGTTGAGCAGTGTCAGATCGGGGGCGGCTTGATTGAAGTTCAACTGCTTGTTCTTATCCATAATATCTCCTCGTGGTTCATTCACTGAGCCAAGGCACTTCTGTTTCTGTTTGGCTCAAATACACAAAATCTATTGGGTCTCTGCTGATAAAGGCTGCGACCGGTATGTGTTAATCCAATCGTTGATGGGCGCACCCTCTGCCCCCAACGTTTGATCGATGGCATGGTGATAAGCCGCCAGATAGTCAGCGATGCTCCCTATGTGAGACGGTCGGTAGGTGAGTAAGCGTTTCACCCATTCCAGGTCGGGCTCAAGGAAGGCAGGGTCGCCCAGCTCAAGGGCAGCGCAAAGCGAGTTACCAAAGAAATAATTAGCTTCGCCCAGGTATTGGGTTGGAACGCCGCTTTCTTCCAGGTGCTTATTCAACGCCATCTCGATCATGGGGCGTTTTTCTCGCCACAGCCGGACGAGTTCTCGATAGTGCTCGCCCACCTCCTGGGTGATGGCGAAAGAGGCCGGGGCGCTCAACATCTGCTCGCTCAGTTGCATTGCAGAGTCCAAGGTTTCGCCCAGGAAGGTTGCCGGGATCCGTTCGCGCAGCCTGGGGACCCGGTTAAAGATCATCCCGCCGTAGCCCAGCGGAATACCCTGTGTGTGAAGGGCCTGAACGGTAAATCGCAGGGAGGCCGCGGTGGTCAGCCGCTGTGCGGCAAAGATGATCAGATCGGGGTGAAGGGTGGAAGCGGTTGCGCTCATTTGTTCAACGGGAATATCAGCCCCCAAATAAACCACCCCCAGGCCTCTGCGCCGCAGGAACAGGCTGAGTAACAGCATGGGCAGGGTGTGCCATTCGCCGGGTGGACAGCCGATCAAAATATTTTGCGGGCGCGTCGGCGGTGGGGTGGAGGCGATGAGCATCTCCAGGCGCCGGCTGACGAGGGAGGAAGCAAAATGCTCTTGCTGAACCGAGGCCTGATCCGCATGCCAGGCAGAGCCGATATCTCGGATGCCATGCTGGAGGATTTCGGAGCAAACTGTTTCAACCGAATGGATGGCAAACGCCTGGTTCAGAATATCGTCGGCTGTTGTGCTGTCAAAAGCCATCACCGCTTCCAGCCAATGCTGACGCATGCTTACAAGTTGTGTGTCAGCAGCGGCAGGTAAACGCGCCGAAACAAGCTCGGTGTTTGCCGGGGTATGTTCTGCCAGTGGGTCAAGGCCTGCCGCGACGATCCCCTTCCATAGCTCAACAGCCCGACTGATGCTAAGCCCTTTGGCCTGGTGCGCCTGCAGCCATTTGATGATGGCCAAATCATAATCCGAATAGAGGCGATGCCCGCCGGGCGTGCGCTGTGGCTTGGGCAGCTCGTAACGGCGTTCCCAAATCCTCAGCACATCGGCCCGCAAGCCAGTTTCTCGTAAAACAGCACCTAGATTGTAGAGCGGGGTTCTATTAATTGTGGTCATTTCGCAACTCGTGGTGAGAGTATAAGCTATTGTCTATATAATGTCAAGATATAGCCGGTCAATACATTGACAAAATACCGGTCTCTTGTTATCATTGTACTGGAGTTTGTTATCAAGATAGTCTACATAGGTAAAAGATTTTCTAGCGAGGGAAAAATGTCTAAAGTTACCCTGAATACCCCGGCGCCCGATTTCGCCCTACAAGATTTTCGCGGCGAAACCGTCCGCCTGACCGATTTCAACAGCAAAGCGCACGTGCTCTTGGTTTTCAACCGCACCTTTGCTTGACCGTTCTGCCAAAAGCATATGGCGCAGTTGCGCCATGACCACTCGGAATTCGTCCAACGGCAGGCGCAGGTGATCGTGATTGGGCCGGAAGATGCCCAGGCATTTGCAGCCTATTGGCAGCAGCATGACCTGCCCTTCATTGGTCTGCCTGACCCAAAGGCCAGCGTGCTCAAGCTGTACGGCCAGGAAGTCAACCTGTTCAAACTGGGGCGCATGCCCGCTCAGGTGATCGTGGACAAGGCTGGTGTTGCGCGTTTTGTGCATTATGGCCACTCGATGTCCGATATTCCCGAAAATGCGGAAGTTCTGTCTTTACTGGACCAATTGAATCAATAGGAGAGGTGGAAATGGATGTTCTAATGATATTGAAGGTGATCGCTGCCGTTGCGACCATTGCAACGGGGTTGCTGGCCTTGATCAAACCCAGTGCAACTTATAGTTTTATCGGATTGAACACCAATGGCGTGCGCGGTGTATCCGAAATTCGCGCCATTTTCGGCGGGCTGTTTATCGCGCTGGGCGCCGCGCCGTTGTTTCTGGGCGCAGTTGCCTATCAGATGCTTGGCATCGGTTACCTGGCAATTGCCGCGGCGCGGGCATTTTCGATCGTGTTCGACAAATCGTATGCGCAATCCAACCTGATCAGCCTGGGCATTGAAATTGTCCTGGGCGTTTTGCTGGTAATATAGGGGGTTTCTATGACCGTTCGCATTGTCACCGACAGTACCTGCGATCTGCCTGCCGAGACGATTTCCCGCTACGGCATTCATGTGGTGCCGCTGTATATCAACGTGGGCAAGCAAGGCTATCTGGATGGCGTGGATATGACACGCACAGAATTCTACAGCCGGCTGCCCACTTTTTCCGAGCATCCCACCACCGCCGTGCCCTCCATTGAGCGCTTTCGCGCTGCCTATAACACCCTCGCCGACGAAGGCGCCGACGAGGTGCTATCGATCCATATCTCGATTGCGTTGAGTGCGGTGGTGGACATGGCGCGCCTTGCCGCAAAAGATACCACTGCTGCGCCGGTCACCGTGATCGATGCGCAGCAGTTGAGCCTGGGAACCGGCTTTATGGTGGAAACCGCCGCCAAGATGGCTGCTGCGGGCAATTCGGCTGCCGAAATCCAGGCTGCGCTTCAAGATCAGGTGCAGCGCAGCCATGTCTTTGCCGCGCTGGACACGCTGGAGTATTTGAAGCGCAGCGGACGGATGAACAAATACCTGGCTGGTTTTGCCACGCTGCTGCAGGTGAAGCCCATTCTGACCATGCATAAGGGCATACCTGGCTCAGAGAAGGTGCGCACGCGCGACCGCGCCTTGCGGCGGGTGGTGGAGATGCTGGCTGCGGTGGGGCCCATCGAGCGCGTTGCCATTGTGCATACGCATGCCTTCCCTGAGCGCATCGCCGACTTGCGCGCTCGGGCTGCGCATTTGCTGCCTCAGGGAGAGATCTTGACCCAGGATATTACCCCGGTCATCGGGGCGCATATTGGCCCCGGAGCGCTGGGCTTTGCGGTAATTGGCGCCAAATCATAACGGTTTGTGATCGGAGAACACATGGATTTCATTTCGCTTTACCTTACGTTGGGTCTGTTGATCCTGGGATTGATGAGCCTGCTCTGGCTGATCAGTCTGGCCATGAAGAACTCCAGCATCGTGGATATTTTTTGGGGCACAGGGTTTGTCATCACCGCCTGGGCGGCATTCTTGCTGACGCCAGATGGCTTTGTTGGGCGTAAACTCTTACTTGTGGTCCTGGTGAGCATCTGGGGGCTGCGCCTGTCGCTGCACATCCTGGCGCGCAACTGGGGCAAGCCGGAAGATTTCCGCTATCAGGCCTGGCGCAAAGAAGCCGGAGCAGCCTGGTGGTGGCGCAGTTTCTTCAAGGTGTTCCTGCTGCAAGGCGTGCTGCTCTGGATCATTGCCGCGCCCCTGGTGGCGGCGCAGTTCAGCCGGCAGCCCGATCACCTGATTTGGCTGGATTTTCTCGCCATTCCCGTCTGGCTGATCGGCTTTTTCTTCGAGGCGGTGGGCGATTGGCAGCTGACGCGCTTCAAGGCCAACCCGGCCAATAAAGGGCAGGTGCTGCGCACAGGCGTGTGGCGCTACACTCGCCACCCGAATTACTTCGGCGACGCCACGCAGTGGTGGGCTTACTACCTGATCGCCCTGGCTGCCGGCGGCTGGTGGACGATCTTCAGCCCCATCATCATGACCACCTTGCTGACGCGTGTGTCTGGTGCGGCTTTATTGGAAAAAAGCCTGAAGGAAGAGAAGCCGGGCTATAAAGAGTACGTTGAGACCACCAACGAGTTCATTCCCTGGTTCCCTAAGAAGAAGTAAGCCTTATGGGAAGGGAGCGGATATGAAAATTGCCAAGATTATCGCTTTGGCCGGCTTGTTGGCTATGACCGGCATCCTGATCTATGGTTTCACCGTTGGGAATTTCTCTGCGGAAGGGGCGAAGTTGTTGGCCATGCCCTGGGGGATTGTCTCGCTGGTTGATCTCTACGTGGGCTTTGTCTTGTTCTCTGGCTGGATCGTGTTCCGCGAGAAGGCCCTGGTGCCCTCGGTCATCTGGGTGATCCTGATGATGATCCTGGGTTTCTGGGCTGGCGCACTGTACACCCTTATCGCCCTACAAACCAGCGGCGGCGATTGGAAGCGCTTCTGGTATGGGAAACGAGCTGTCTCATAGCGAGAAATCCTATGTAGTTTGACCTGGGCCAGGCGGTGGCACATGGATCAGAATCGGACGGACGCACTGCTAATTGTTAACTTGCTAAGCCGCCTCACCAGTGTTATCATTATGCCTAGAGCGATGTAATTCCATCGTTTCGGGAGACTAATCATGATTCGCACACAAATCCAAATTACCTCTGAGCAAGCTCGCGCTCTCAAACGGTTAGCTGCTAAAGAAGGGAAATCGGTTGCTGAGCTGATCCGCATCAGCCTGGATGATATGCTGCGGGCTGGTGGCATCAAAGACCAGGAAGGTTTAAGGCGCAAAGCCAGCGCTGCGGCTGGAAAATTGTGCGGGCCTAAAAACCTGGCTGAAAGGCACGATGACTATATCGCTGAGGCAATTGACCAATGAATATCTTCATCGATACATCTGCTTTCCTGGCTGTACTCAATGCCAGCGACCAATTTCATCCCGCAGCCAAACAAAGTTGGGGCCAGATGCTTACATCCGACTCGGCCTTGTTCAGCAGCAACTATATCATTCTTGAAACCACCACCCTGCTCCAGCATCGCTTTGGCATAGAAGCCGTAAGGCTGTTTGAAAGTGATATCCTGCCAATCCTGGAAATTGCCTGGATCGATGAGCCCATTCACAAACAAGGCATGAGCGCCCTGTTGGTCGCAAACCGGCGTAACCTTTCACTGGTAGATTGCACCAGCTTTGAGATCATGCGCCAGTTAGGGTTAGATGCCGCTTTTACTTTTGACCCGCATTTTAGCGAGCAAGGGTTCGGGATCATTCCAGAAAGCAAGTCATCATGAACGTATCTGATGCCACCCGCCTCAAACGCGCCGTGCGCAAATTCACCCCTGAGCCTCTCCCCGAGGAAGTGATCCTCGCCATCCTCAACGCCGGGCGGCGGGCGCAATCCTCTAAGAACGCGCAACCCTGGCACTTCATCGCCATTACCGACAAGGCTGTTCTCAAGGCGCTCTCCGAGTGCGGGGAGTGGGCGGGGCACCTGGCTGGGGCGGCGTTGGGCGTGGCGCTGCTCTCAGAGGAGCCGGAAGGGAAATTCCAACGGATGTTCGACCTGGGGCAGGCGGCGGCACATGGATCATAATCGCGTTGGCTTCATAGTCGCTCTTTTCCTCAGGCATTTCTTTGCATCCATCGTTTCTATCGCGGCTGCCGTTCTGGCGGTAGTCACAGCATACTTTGTGCTACTCCTCAGCGCCATCCTGGGCAATTTTGGCCTGGGCAGCCCGGTTGCTCTGCCATTGTGGGCGGCAGCGGTTGGAATTGCTAGCCTGTTCTACACGGTGTGCCTGCTCTTCCCGGCTGTTCTCTTTGCGGAACTGGTTACGCAAAAACTGCGCTCTCGGCAAGCCCTTGCTCAGGCGCTCAGTTCAACAGTTGCTCTCGCTGTGTTAGTTATTTTGTTAACATTTATTGCTCGCCAGATCATCCAAGATCCCGATTCGCTGCTCTTTCAGTTAGCTGAGCATTCAGTGCCCATTTTTCTGGCGCTCTGTATTCCCTTGGGTTTGTATTGGTGGGTTACAAAAGTAGCGCAGGCGGCTATGGCGTGTATAATAGGCTTATGCAAAAAGGCTTTTCGGAAAGAAAAGGCAAATTAACAGAACTTGACCGGTCATTTGACCTGAAGTTCTGGCAGGCGCAGCCGGCTACTGAGCGCTTTCAAGCCGCCTGGGAGCTAGTTCTGCACGCGTGGAAAGTCAAGGGCCACGATGTTCGTCAACTCCGACTTCAGCGATCTGTTGAATCTTTTCAACGCCAACAACGTTAAATACCTGGTCATTGGCGGGTATGCGGTGATACAGTATGCCGAACCGCGCTATACCAAAGACCTGGATATCTGGATCAGCATTGATAAAGAAAACGCAGCAGCCGTTTATAAGGCCCTGAAAGAATTTGGCGCGCCGCTGGTGGAAATGAGCGAAGCCGATTTTGCTGAGGAGGGGTGTTTTTATCAGATGGGCCGACCTCCGATGCGGGTGGATATTCTGATGGGTATTCCCGGGTTGGGATTTGAAAAAGCCTGGCAGCATCGTGTGGAAGTAGATTTCGACGGTCTCGTTGTGAAGTTCATCTCACGGGAAGACTTGATCGCGGCCAAAAAGGCTTCGGGGCGTCCACAAGATTTGATTGACGCCGATTTGCTTTTACAAGAGCCTGAAGAAGAATAGAGCGCCATGAACGTTTCTGATGCCATCCGCCTCAAACGCGCCGTGCGCAAATTCACCCCTGAGCCTCTCCCCGAGGAAGTGATCCTCGCCATCCTCAACGCCGGGCGGCGGGCGCAATCCTCTAAGAACGCGCAACCCTGGCACTTCATTGCCATCACCGACAAAACCATCCTTAAAGCGCTCTCCGAGTGCGGCGAATGGGCCGGTCACCTGGCCGGCGCGGCCCTGGGGGTGGCGCTGTTGACTGAGGATCCGACCGAGAAGTTCCAGACGATGTTCGACCTGGGCCAGGCAGCGGCGTATATGCAGTTGGCTGCCTGGGACTTGGGGGTGGGCTCGTGCCCGGCATCCATCTATGAGCCCGAAAAGGCTCGCCTCATCCTGGGCTTCCCCGCGGAGCTGCACCTGCGTATTGCTCTTTCCTTTGGCTACCCTGCCAACGAGGAAAAACTGGTTGCTCCGCCCAAGAAAGGCGGGCGCAAGCCCTTTACAGAGATCGTTCACCGGGATAAGTGGTAAAGGCGATCCCTGTTAGCGCAGCAAAAATAAAAGAGGGAGATAGGTTTGTGTTACCGGCACGATGGGGGTCTTGGGCTGGATAATCACCAATGTAATGGAGTTTGCCGGGAAGGTGGCGCTGAAGCCTGCGTTGCTGAGGCCCTGGCTGGGCTGCAGAAGGATGGCGTTCAGGTTGGCCGCGCTGTAGCGGTATACCAGGGCGCTGGTGGCGGGATCGAACCCGGATAGATTGACCTCGCTGGTGAGGGCTTGCCCCGTCTTGTTGATGATCATCAAGGTCAGCGCGCCGTCTTGGGCGCGCAGGGCGGCGTAGATGGCTACCTCTTCCTGATCGCCGCTGCTGGCTGAGACGCTGCTCTCGCCAAAGCCATATCCCAGCCCATTGTAGTTCAGGTACATGCAGAAGGCATATGCGCCCGGCTGGCTGCTGGAGGGCGGACCCCATAGCGCGGCCAGGTCCAGGCCCTCCCGGCCAAAGATACCCAGCACATCCGCCTGGGCCAGCGCACCGTTAATGTGCTCCAGCCCGCCCCAGTTGTACTCGGTGATGGCCAGTTTGGTGCCGGGGTAGTACGTATCTACCCACTCGCGCATGCGCGGGATCAGGCGCACAGTATCGTCGATCCAGGATTCGTCCACGTAGGTGGGGTCCCACAGAGCGCGTGTGGAGCGCAGGCGCAGCGCTTGCGTGCTTGCACCGCCTGCGCTGGAAAGGGCGACCCCCGCGGCCTGCGGATAGTAGTGCAGATCCAGGTAATCCAGCAGGCGCTGGCCGTTTTCGTTTTCCTCGAACTGCATCTGCTGCAGGTACCAGGCAGTGAATTCCATGCCATCGTGCGCTTCCCGGTCCGGTGGGTGGTTCCACCAATCCCCGCCCCCGGCCCAGTCCAGCGCAGACCAGAAATAAGCCGTCCAGCCCCAGGTCACCGGGCCAAGGGTCAGGGCGGAGGGGTCGGAGGCTTTGATGACGGCGGCAATATCCAGGCTGTGGTTGAGCAGCTCGTCGTAACTGGTGGGTTGGGGATGCACGTCGCGGTGGGTGTCGTACCACAGCATAGGCTCGTTATCCAGGGCATAGAAGAGCACCCCGCCCTGGTCGGCCGCGCCGTAGGTGCTTACCAGGGTTTCTACCCAATCGCGGACGTAGTTGGGGGTGGTGGCGTAGGAGGTGTCCAGCGGATCGTTGCCGGTGATGGGCACGCCGTCAAAGCGGCCATTGCCGCAGCCGGGCCGCCATTCCCAGTCATTGCCGTCCTGCTCGCCGTACTTCTCGATGCTGAAACCGCAAGCCTGCGCATCATCCTTGGGCGTCCAGCCCATCAGCGGCATGGTGACGAGGGTGTGCGTGCCGGTGCGCAGGTCTTGCTCGATGAACTGCTCCAGGCGGGTGTGAGCGGCGTTTTCCTGGTAATTTTCGTAATACCAGTCCATGCCCTGGTTGCTGATATCCAGCTCCCAGTTATAGCGTGAGGTGGCGTTGCCGCCCCAGCGCCGCAGTGGCAAATCTAACTCTGCAGCCAGATCTTCATCGGCAAAGTTCATACCGTAGATATAGGGGCTGATGGGGTGCTGGTTGGCGGCCGCGTCGACGGTGAGCGCCGGGCCGGTTCCCGGCGGCGGGGTGGGGGTTGGGAGGCTGCCATCGCCAACCAGCAGGATCTCGTCCAGGTAAAAGATGGTTTGTGCGCCGCCGGAGGTATCCTGCCAGACCAGGGCGCTGATCTCGGTCGGGCTGCCCAGGTCTGCCAGGGGAATGGTGACCTGGCTCCAATTGCTCGGTAATGGGCCGATCTCATAGGTGATGCCGCTGAAATTCACACTGACGGCGGCGCTTTGCCCGCCTGAGCCGCCATGCACCCAGAAGGATACCGCCGAATAGCCGCTGGTGCTCACGGGCGGGTCGGTATGCAGGTACAGCCCGGCCCAGGCGATATTATAGGTGACCGCAACCGAGGAGTTGCCCGCATGCACAGGAGAGGCGTTGCTGAAGTTGTAGTTGCCGCCCCAAGACCAATTGTCCCACCCGGAGGCCAGGGCATCGGCGTAGATGACCAGATCGCTGGCTACCGGGGAGGCCCAGGAGCGCGCATGGGGCAGAGCGATCAGGAGCAGGGGGATCAGCAAGGCAGGCAAAAGCAACCGGGCCAGCCGTCGATAGCACATGTCAGGCCTCCATCAAGGGGTGGGCAAAATGTTCCCGGCGCATTTGCGTATAGCCATAGTGAACCATTCTGTGGAAATCAACAGGTCTACTGGCTGAAGACGGCAATCACTACGTAAGTTTTTCCATCTGCATTGGCATTGATCGTCACTGTGGCAGTGCGATTATCCTTCTTGTAAGAATAGATGCAAGTATCGGTTGTTTCCAGGGAAAAACCATCGCCGATAGACCAGCCGTTGACTGGCATCTGCTCTTTGTAAAAATTGACCACGGTCTGGAAATCCTGCGTGGTGGCATACGACACGCTGTCTTTGGTGGCGTAATACAGGGTCATGGTGCTTTTGTCCACCACCGGGATATCCGCCGGGGCGTCTCCCTGGCCGGCCAGCGAGGTGGGCAGGGCTTGCAAGGTGGTTTCGAGCCCGGGATTCTGCGTAGCAAAAGCCGAGGCCGTTTCCAGCAGCGGGGCGCCTTGTGTGGCCAGCAGCACCGCCTGCGTGGCCAGGTCGCCGGCCTGGGTCACCAGGCCGATCGCCTGGGTGGCCGCCATTTGCGCAGTGGTCTGTACCTCTTCTACCTGATCTTGTATGTTGGAGATCGACTGGCAGGACAGGGCGACGAACAACACCAGGGCAAAAAGAGCCATGCGGTAAGTTTTGGGTTTCATACGAGCCTCCTCTAAATTGACTTCCTTCTGTTGTGGTGGCGATTAAGGCCAGGTGTACACATATTGGCCGTCTTCAACGGTTTGCAAGACCAGCCCCAGATCTAGAATACGCTGCTGTACATCGCCAAAGTCAGGATAACTGCTCGAATCAACCAGGATATATTGGATACCCAACTCTCTAAGTAACGCAACACTGTCTTTGTCAGGAAAGTTCTCCATCACGGGTTTGATGGCGATATATTGCGCGGGCTGGTTTGCGTTGAAAAAACCTCCGATAAAGGGTTTGCCATGGATCAGGGTATTGTAGACTTGATCCTGATCTACCACTTGTTCGAATGGGAATTGTGCTACCGCCCCGCTTCCGGGTTGCGCAGCCAGCCATAGATCCACCGGACGGGTTTCCACCCTGGCAAAGCGGGCGTGGACCCCAGGATAGACATCCAGTACGAGGGCCACAAACAGGATCACCGCGATCCAATAGCGGCGAGCAGGAAATTTGCGGAACAGCCAGGCGCAGCCTAAACCGGCCAGCAGTGACATGAAAGTCAGCGTGTAGACACCAAACCGCAGCATAACCCGCATCTTGGCAAAGAAAGGCAGATACAAAAACAGAAAATATCCGGGCATGCGGATTTGCAAGGGCCCGCTGCCCAAAATTGGCCGCAGGATCCTGGGGACAGGCAGATCGGGAGAATCTAAAATCTGCAAATTAATCCCCATTGCCAGGACGCCTGCCACCAGGCTGGAAACCAACGCTGCCCAAATCCAGGGGGATAATTTCAGGTCTCGCCGCTTAATCCAGGCTAAAACGGCCAACGCCAGGCATACCAGCCCAATATAGAGCGAGTTTTCGTGCTCCAGAGATCGTCCAACCTGATCATAGAGTGATTCGCCCAGGTAGAAATTGACCGGCAAGATAAAATCCAGTGGGCTGCCAGAGTATCTTATGGCATTGTCCAGTGAGTGATTAGCCAGGCTTCCTTGGGATTCGGCTGTCAGGTAGGGCAGCATGGAAACCAGCGCTGCCGTGCCGATCGCTGCCATTAGGGTCACGCCTCTGAAAATTGAAGATTTAAGCGGCAGTGTCTTGTGAGAGAAACCGATCAGCGCCAGGATAAAAACCCCTGAAATGATCAGCCCCATGTACAAGTAATAAGGAGAGGTCATGCCAATACCCAGGGTCAATAGCATGGCCGCAATCAGCCAACGCCACTGCCAGCGATCCCTGCCCAGGAATTCGGCGACAGCCAAAAATAGTAGAGGAAACCAGAACATGCCCAGGAAACACAGGTGTCCGACCAAATACCTGGCATAACGAAATGGCGAAAAGGCGAAGATCGTTCCAGCCATGATCCCGGCAAGCGGGCTGTTCGTTAGCTTCTTTACGACCAAGAACATGCACCAACCTGTTAGCACAAAAGTCGCCAGGATCGTAAAGTTATAAGCCCAGATTGGGCCGAAAGCCATGCTGGCGGGCAAGCCAAGTAGTGCCAGAGCCGGGATGGTGTCTGTTGTTGCCAGGTTCCATCCCTGCGGGTAGTTCATCCATGGGTTAAAAAATGGATTGCTCTTCAGGGTAAAGAGCGCTTTGGGGTACCAGCCGAATAACCAGACGAAATAGACATTATCGCCGATTGCGTCTGCCACAGAATCGGCCATGTGAAAAATCAGCGGATAGGTGTAGGCTATCGTCAGGATGGTGAAATAGGATAAGACCGCAAGTTGGAAGAGCGGGGGAGATTGACGAATAGAGTGGAGGAGTTTTTTCATGGTTGGTCAGCAGGGTAGAAATAAATCGTCCCATCCCAGTATTGGCCGGATATGCTCAATCCGCTGGTCATGGCGCTGATTCGATCGGGAGTTTGCTCGTAATAAAGTGGGGCAAGCTGCCAGCGGAGGTTGTCGAAGATGATCAGAGCAGCGCCGTCTTGCTGGAAGGCCTGTTGAGCTTCATCTAATACATCATCACCAAAACGAGCGTCCAGCGGTTGGATTTCCAGGTGGGTCACTTCGCGCATCGGGTATACCGGCCGCTCGCACCAAAATTCCAGGGCGCTGAATTCATTCGAGATCAAGGGAATGTCGGCAGGCAATGCCATGGCGGCTTGTACCGTTTTCGAATTTCGCCAGCGAATGGCAAGATAACCTTCCCCATTATTGTGGTAGTCTTTCACAATCTGGAGGCTTTGCGGCAGGGCAGGGGCAATCATTAACCCTACACAGGCCAGGGGAAGGACATTGTGCCAGAAACGTGCCGGCCAGGCTCGATCAACAGCCGCGCAGGCTACGAGGATGATTACCAGCGCGATCAACATACCCATTGAGAGTGTGCGATCATTCAGGTCGGGCACTGGATCAGAAAAAACATAACCAAAAGTGTTGATTCCCAGATAGGCCACAAGTGACAGCCATAACAGGCCGGAGATGCGTACAAAAGGGTCTTGCAGCCAGGTGCGCAGGCCAACCTCTCGGTTTTTACGCCTTGCCTGCCAGGTTGAGAAGATTACCAGGGCAATGAGTAACCCGGCCAGGATCAGCAGCCCCGCTAATTTGAGGCGATAAGGTAATGAAACGATCTCTGAGAACGGCACCCAACTCCAAAAGACATCCACAAACGCCAGCCGGGCTTCGATCAGGCGCTGCGCCAGATCTATTCCTTCGCGAAGACCGCGAGGCAGCGTCCCCATGACAAAATTCACCCAGGCTATCCAGGATGCCAGGGGGAAAACGGCGACGCTTCCAAAACAAAACAGCGCCCCGAGGCGACGTTTCCACAGCCCTGGCCAGAAGAGCAACACCGCCAACGTTCCTGATACAATCCAGGCCGCCCCCACGTAGCGTGTGACGGTTGCCAATCCCACGCAAACCGCTGATGCGGCTAACCAACCCAGATGATCATGGTTCAGCGCATGGAACAAACAAAGCAGTGCACATAGGCCAAGTAAAATAAACGTTGGCTCGGTCATTGCCATGCTGAATAATTTGATCATCAGGGGTGATGCCAATACAACAAGGGCGCCGGCCAAGGCGAATACCGATGAACCTGTCAGGCGCAGCAGGCCCATCCCACTTAAAAATACGGTAAGGCCAAAAAATACTGCATGCAGGATGCGGGTAATGCTCACCAGGTCAATGCCGCTCAACCCCAAAAAGGCTAACAGTAGGGAGAAAAGGGGCGGTTGGATGGTAACCGTGCTAAATTGCCCCGAAGCATGGACTATTCCGATGCCCTTGCCTGCCATGACATTGCGCGCGATGGCAAGGTAGCCTACCGAATCACTGTAAACGACCGGCCCATAATTGGTGGCATATAAAATCAGCCCGCATCCGAGGAATCCGGCAAGTAGTGCAATGATTACCCCCAGTTTATTTTCAAGGAAAATGGATCGAAACCGACTTTCCTTGCCGCTCATCTTGCGTTCCTTCTTGGTGAGTAATGATTAGGCTCCATTGAGACTCGGGCTAACCAATATGATCCACTTTGAGCCAATCACCGTAGTGACCGGAACGAATGCTCTCCAAGGTTTGGCGGGCGGCCTTATGCACGGGGTCGTTGCTGGTCAGGCCATCGGAGAGCTGCCGCAAGAGCATTTCAGCGTCCTCCGAAATCCCCAGGCGGAGCAGCGCCTGGGCGATCCCCAGCAGGTGCTGGGGCTGCGTGCCAGGCTCACCGGCCAGGCTCATCAGCAGCTCGTGGCCCGACTCGGCATCCTTCAGCCGGCCAAAGGCTTCGGCAGCCTGGATGCGCAGGGGCGGTTCGGCGTGGGTATCCTGAGCCAGTTTCTCCCAGGCTTGCGAGGCTTCTTTCAGCTGCCCCAGCCGCTCCAGGGCCAGGATGACCTTGCGCTGCAAGAGGTGCTCCAGATCGGGTTGGTTGACCAGTTTTTCCAGGCTGGTGGTGCATTGGTGGTGTTCCAGGGCTTTGACGGCGGTTTGGCGCAGGGGCAGGCTGCCCTGGCGGTCGGCGGCCAGGTTTTGCAGGATTGCCACATAGTCTGGCTGGCGGGTTTCGGCGGGCTGGTCCAGGGCGCAGAGCGCCGCGGCGGCCTTGAGGCGCAGGCGCGGGTCGCTCTTGGCGCTGTAATCTTTGAGGATGCGCCGGGCATCGATCTGGGCGCCGCTGGTGGAAGCCAGCAGCCGGGCAGCCAGAATGTGGAACTTGGGCGCTCCATCTACGTGGGAGAGGTAATCGTGCAGGATCTGGCGGGCGGTATCGAATTGTTTCAGGCGGATCAGGTTGTTGGCGGCATCCAGGCGGCGCACCAGGTCGGTGTGCTGCCGGCCAATGGCGTGCCAGGCTTGCGCGGTCCGCTCGGCATCGCCCATTTCCTCCAGCGCCTGTGCTGCCTGGACGCGCACCTCGATGTGGTTGGCGGGATCGCAGGCCAGGCGGTGCAGGCTCTGGGCGTCTTGTAACCGGGTCAACCCAGTCACGCCGGTCAGCCGCCGGTTTAGCGAGATCTTGTTGTTGGAGGCAGCGGTCAGCAGGATGGATTGGCGATCCAGGCCGGTGACGGTAAAGATCCATGCAGAAGAATGGCGGGTGAGTGCGCGCAGACTGGGGGCGCGGGAGAGGAATGTCTCCAGCAGGGTGGTGGCGTTCCCTGCCGTTGATGCCAACTTTTCAATCGGTCTGCGGGGTGACCCTGTGATAAAGCTTAGGATCATTTCTCCCCACGGGCCAATATGATCGATAATCCATTGTTTGATCTCGGGCAAGGATTCGATCAGTGCCAGGATCCCAAAAATCACCAGGGCTAATGGTGCCAGGACGATGACAGCAGCTGGAATTACAATGGGAACAAGGGATGCTACGAGCACCAGGATTGCAGCAAGGATGACCAGAAGCGGAGAAGCAATGAATAAGAGGTTTTGTGTGATGATTTCAGTATGATTTCCGGCAGCCCTTTGAACGCGCTTGTGCCGGGCATAGGCCGTTAGCGCCCAAAAGAAACCACACCAGCCTATTAACAAAGGTCCCCAGCAGGCCGGCAGGATGCAAATCGTGTTCCAGATATCTGTAATAAAAACACCCATAGGCTTCACCCCATTCCGAGTTTAATTGTACACCGGATTATGTGGATCACAAAACCGCCTTTGCCAGGGCGTTCAGCCCATCCAGGTCATCCAGATCCAGCCACTGCAGCATGATGCGCTGCACGCCCGCTTGCTGGAACTGCGCCAGCTGCTGGCGCACCTGTTCTGGGTCGCCGACGACCATGCCGCGTTGGAGCAGGTCGGCGGCGGTGCGCTGGCCGTGCGTGCGCGCAGCGACCTTGCTCTCCACCGCGGCGGCATCTTCCCCGAAGACCAGGCCGGTCATCAGCGAGCGGCGCAGGCTGGTGGAGGCCCGCCCCTGGGCTGCCAGCAGTCTCTCCAGCAGGGCGTTGAGGCGGCGGAATCCCTCCGGCGGGACGAAGACGGCGTTCCATTCCTGCGCATAACGGGCTGCCAGCGGCAGGGTGCGCTTTTCGCCATTGCCGCCGATGAGGATCGGCGGGCCGCTCGGGCGGGCCGGGCGAGGCAGCAGGATGGCCTCGTGCAGGCGGTAATACTGGCCCGAGAAATCCACCGGGGTATGGCTGCCCAGCAGACGGGTGATCACCTCCAGTCCTTCCTCGAAGCGGGCAAAGCGCTCGGGCAGGTCCAGCAGATCCCAGCCAAAGTGGTCGTGCTCGCGTTCCTGCCAGCCCGCGCCCAGGCCGAGCGTCAGCCGCCCGCCCGAGAGATCATCCACGGCTGCGGCAGTACGTGCGGTGAGGCTGGGAGCGCGGAAAGAGACGGGCGAGACCAGCGGGCCAAACTCGATGCGCCGGGTGTGGCTGGCCAGCCAGGTCAGCGAGGTCCACATCTCCAGCGAGTCCAGGTCGGGTGGGCTGGCGTTGGTGTAATGGTCGGAGCGGTACAACCCGGCAAAGCCCAGGTCTTCCACTGCGGCAGCCAGGCGCTGCCAGCGCGGCCAGTTCAAGCCGTTTTGGCCTTCGATCATGATGGCGATTTCAAGCATGGGATTTCTCTCCGTTGTTGATGGCCGCGGGATCGGGCGGCTCGCTGTCTTTGGTTTCTGGTTCAGCGTTCTTGGCGCTGCTCTTGGCGGGCGGCAGCATGGCTTTGGTGAACTCAGCCAGACGGGTGGTTACGGCGTGATTGAAGGAGCCAGCCGGGTAGGCGCCATCGGGCTGACGCACACCGGCTGGCAGCCGGGTGAGCAGGGGGATGGCCTCTTCTACGTGGCGGATGGCCCAGACGTGGAACTTCCCTGCCGCCACCGCCTGGATCACCTCCTGGCTCAGGGCCAGGTGGCGCAGGTTGGCCGCAGGGATGATCACGCCCTGCTCGCCGTTGAGTTGGCGCGCCTGGCAGACAGCGAAGAAGCCTTCAATCTTTTCGTTGACCCCGCCGATGGCCTGCACGTTGCCGAGTTGATCCACCGAGCCGGTGATGGCGCGGTCCTGACGCAGGGGGAGGCGGGCGATGTTGGAGAGCAGCGCCAACAGTTCGGCCGCGGAAGCACTGTCGCCTTGCACTTCGTCGTAGGTTTGCTCGAAGGTCAGGCTGGCAGTGAGATTGAGCGGCTGATCGAAGCCATAGCAGCCGTTCAGGTACCCGCTCAAGATCAGCACGCCTTTGGTATGCAGGCTGCCGCCCAGCTTGGCCTGGCGTTCGATGTCGGTGACGCCGCCTTTGCCCGGGTAAGCCACCGCGGTGACGCGGCTGGGGCGGCCAAACTCGTAATCGCCGAGTGTGTATACGGCGAGGGCGTTGATCTGCCCGATGGCTTCGCCGGTCACATCCACCACCAGGGTGCCCTGGTGGATCAAATCTTGCAGTTGTTCTTCCACCAGGTTGCTGCGGTAGATGCTTTCATCGATTGCCTGTTGTACCGCGCTGGCGGTAACAATGGTTTGTTTCTCCTTAACTGCCCAATAAGCAGCTTCGCGCACCAGGTCGGTGATCTTGCCAAAGCGCGTGCTCAGCCTGTCCTGGTCGTTGGCCAACCGGGAGCTGTATTCGATCACGCGAGCGACGGCAGTCTTGTCGAATGGGGGCAGATGGTTTTCCAGGACAACAGAGTTGATGAACAGGCCGTATTCACGCTCGTTCTCTGCGGTGCGTTCCATGTGTGAGGAGAACTCAGCCCGCACTTTGAACAGCTTGGAGAAATCCTCGTCGTAGGCGCGCAGCATGTAATAAAGCGTGGGGGTTCCCACCATTAGCACCTTGACCTGCGAGGGGATCGGCTCTGGCTCGAGGGTGGAGGTGCTGAGCAGGCCCAGGGTGTTGGCCAGCTCTACAATACGGATCTCGCCGTCGCGCAGGGCGCGTTTGATGCCATCCCAGGCGCCCGGGTTGACCAGCACATCCCGGGCAGGCAGCACCAGGTAGCCGCCGTTGGCGCGGTGCAGCGCACCGGGGCGGATCATGGTGAAATCGGTGCGGCTGGCGCCCATCACCATTTCGTGCTCGATGCGCCCGACCAGGTTATTGTAGGTGGGGTAGTTTTCGGCGATCACGGGCGCGCCCGTTGCACCGGCGTTGTTCGCCAGCAGGTTCACCTGGTAGCGGCGCAGCCACTGCTTGCCGTCCAGCAGGGCCAATGCATCGCTCTCTTCGCCTCGTTCTTCGGGCAAGAAGCGCGGCGCATGGGCGATCAGATCCTCTTTCAGCGCTTCCAGGTAGGCCAGCGCCGAAGGACTTTGGGCGAAGGTTTCTAGCAGCACCTGGATGAGGGGCTCGAGCAGGAAGAGCATGGTGCGCTTGTTCAGATCGTACAACTGTTCGGCGGCCTCTTTTTCGATCCCGCGCAGCCGAACCATGCGTTTTTCCACTTCCTGGGTCAGGCGGGTTTGCAGCTCGCTCATCTTGTCGCGCTGCTCCTCGGTGAGGTTGCGCACCTCCTCGGCTTTGAGCGGCTCGCCGTTGACTGCCGGCACCAGGATCATCCCGCTGGCAGTGCGCACGACAGCGAAGTTGAAGCGCTCCACGTGTTTTTGCAGGGCGATGAACTCGGCCTCGTGGCTCTTCTTCAGATCGCTCACCAGTTGGTCGCGCTCGCGGATGTACTCCTCGCTTTCGAAGATGCGCGGCACTTCGCTCTCGCAGCGGGCGACCAGATCCTGAACCGCTTTGCGAAACTCAGCGCCTTGGCCAGCCGGGAGTGACACAGCCTTGGGCTGCTGCGGGTTCTCGAAATTGTTGACGTAGCACCAGTCGTCCGGGATGGGCTCGTTTTTGGCTTTGCGCTCCAGGTATTCTGTGCTCAGGGTGGTGCGCCCGGAGCCGGGCAAGCCGAGCACGAACACGTTATAGCCAGGCCCAGCCACCTCGCTGCCAAGCTGCAAAGCGCGGAAGGCGCGCGGCTGCCCGATCACATTTTGCAGGTCGGGCAGGTCGGCAGTGGTCTCAAAGCCCAGGCTTTGCGGGTCGCAGGGTCGGCTGAGGGCTTGTGGGGTCAGCTCGCCAGGCCAGGTGAGCGCTTTAACGGTCTTGGTCTTTTTCGGGGGCATATCCACTCCTTGGTGCGCCCAGGGCGCGGGTGTGGTGGATGATGGTTCACTCCTATTTTACCGGGAAAAGGAGAATTCGGGGTGTGAACATGATTTGCCCCGATTCCCTTTCAGGTTTGTTATAATATCGACATGCAGTGTCTGAATTGTGGCGCAACCTGGCCCGAAGAGATGGCCAGCCAGATGAGGTTTTGCGGCGCGTGTGGCGCTTCCATGCTGGCTGCCCCAAAGCAAGTTGAGCCCGCGCCCCGCTCGCTGGCGCAATCGCCTCAGATGATCACCACCACCGAACCTGGGGGAGAGCTGCGCTTCGTCACCGTCATTTTTGCCGACCTGGTTGGGTACACTGCCTTTGCGGAGGAACGCTCTGCAGACGATGTCTCGCGTATTATCGGCGATCTGCTGCAGCGGCTGGGGAAAGTGGTGGAGCAGCAGGGCGGTGCGGTATACCAGTACCTGGGCGATGCGGTCGTAGCTGTCTTTGGCCTGCCCACCGTTAACCCAAACGCGGCCCGCAACGCGGTCCGGGCGGCGCTGGCGATGCAGATCGCCGCGGCGCAGTATCTGGATGAGCTGAGGCTCAACCTGAAGCTGCGCGTGGGGGTTCACGCCGGCGAGGTGATGTTCAGCGTCATCGGCGGCATCTGGTCGATCATGGGCGATACGGTGAATACGGCCAACCGCATCCAGGGGGCAGCGGTGCCGGGCCAGGTGTGGATCTCTCGGTCTGTCTATGAGGAAGTGCGGCGCTACTTCAATGTTGCCATCCGCCCGCCGGTGGAGCTGAAGGGCAAAAAGCAGGCCATCCAGCCGTATGAGGTGCTGGGCGAGCGGGTTACCCCGTTTGTCAAAATGCCGCCCTTTGTTGGGCGCGAGCGCGAGTGGGAGCAGATCGAAACGGTTTTGCAGCGAGCGATGAACGAGATGGGCTTGCAGGTGCTGATCATCCGCGGTGCAGCCGGGGTTGGTAAGAGCCGCCTGGTGTGGGAGGTGCGCGATTGGGTGCAGCGCCAGGAGCAAGTCTACCGGCTGGACCTGCTGCAGTTTGACCAAAGCGAGCGGCTGCCCTCGCACGGCCTGAGCACGCTACTGCGCAACCGCTTCAACTTGTCGATGGATCTGGGCGATGATGCCCTGATTGAAAAACTGCGCCAGCGCGTGCAGTTGGAGATCCCGGGCCTGAACGACGACCAGGCCGAGTTGGCGGTGGAGTTTTTTGCTTTCATCTTGGGGGTGTCGCGGCCCGAGTTTCGCATCCGCAGCATGGACGGGCAAGGGAAGTGGGAGGGGGCATTTGTGGAGATCAAAACCTGGTTGGAAGTCAATTCCCGCCAGGCGCCCTGGATTGTGATCCTGGAGGATGTGCAAAAGGGCGACGCCGATACCGCGGCGTTCTTGAACTGGGCGCTCCGGCTGCAGTGGAGCGGCTCTGTGCTGGTGATAGCCACGGTGCGCGAGGAAGATTTTGACCCGCACAGCCACTGGCACGGGCCGTTGAGCCAGTGGACGCAGGATGGGTGGGTGCAGGTTGTGCACTTGCAAGAATTGCCCCCCGATCTGTTGGCGGGTGCTTTAGAGCAGATGCTGGACGATTATGTGGAACCAGGCCTGGCGCTGCGTATTGCCGAGCATACCGAGGGTAATCCGCTGTTTGCCACCGAGTTGATGCTGTTGTTGAAAGATCAGGGGGCGTTGGATCAGGGCATTAACCTGGACCGGCACAGCCTCCCCACCTCGATCCGCGAAGTGATGGAAGCGCGCGTTGAGCGCCTGGGCCTGAATGGCAAGGAAGTGGCCAAACGAGGTGCATTGGTGGGGCGCAGGTTCACCCACGAGGCGGTGCAGCGTATCTGGGAGCACCCGCTCGACCAACTGGCCAACGGTCTGGGGGTACTGCGAGAAACCGAGACGATCTACGAGGAGGCCTCCAAGTTGTTTGTTGGCGAGGTGGAGCAGGTCTTCCGGCATGGACGTTTGCAAGAGGCGGTACTGGCGCGCGTCCCGCGGGAAGACCGCCTGCGCTGGCTGCGGGCGCTGGATACCTGGGCCAGGGCCAAGCTGGAGGCGCTGGGTGAGAACTGGGAAGGGGCAGGCGTATTCTTGCTGCCCTTGATTGCCCGGGCAAATGAAGAACAAGGGCAAACCTGGCAGGCCAGCCTGTGGTACGAGGCGCTCGGGCTGCTGCATCGCAAATACCACCGCTTAAAAGAAGCGGCGCAGTCCTTTGAGGATGCCTTCCGCCACGCCACCGGCGTGCGCTGGTACGTGCTTTTGGGGCAGGTTGCTGAGGCGAAAATGTTCAGCGGGGAGGTGGAACAGGCTTTGCAGATGATCGATGGCGCTGGTGAGCCGCCGCCCGCAGTGAGCGAATCGCTGGATGTGAACTTGCGCCAGCGGCTGCTGGCCCTGGCGAGCGACCCCCTGGCGCGCTGGGAGCGCCTTGCGCTGCCAGAGGCGGCGGCGAATTTGAAGCTGATCCGGGCGGGGGTGCTCTCTCAGCTTGGGCAGGTGGAAGATGCCAATCGGGTTTACCAGGCGGTGGCGCATGATTTGGAAAGCATCCACTCACTGAATGGGATGCGCTTGTGGCTGCGCCTGGGGCATTCTTGGGCGCACCTGCTGCTCGAACTGATGGCGAAGCCGAACGAGGCCGGGCAGGTCTGCCGGACGGTGCGCCAACGCGTCGATCTGACCAACCCGGCCCTGGACGAGGAACGCTCGATGCTGCTCTATGCAGAGAGCCTGATCGACTCGCGTTTGGGGCATTACGACCGCGCCCTGGCGATCACCGACGAGCGTCTGCGCATGAGCCAGGCCAGTAATAATCTGCTTGAGGAAGCCACGGCCTGGAATATCAAGGGCATTATTGCTCAGTCTTTTGGCAACCTGGAAGACGCGCTGTCTTATTATGAGTCTTCACTGTGCACCAGCCGTTCGATTGGCTACCGGCGCGGCGAGGTGGTGGCTTTGCACAACCTGGGGTTGGTGTACTACGATATGGGGGAGCAGGGCACCGCCGCCCAGTTGCAGGAGCAGTACCGCTCCACCAGCCAGATGACGGGCAACCGCGTGGCAGAGGCCTACGGTCCGGCATACCTGGGGGCGATCGCATTAGAGCGCGGGGCGCATGACGAGGCTCAGGCTGATATTGAGCAGGCGCTGCGAGTTTCTGAGGTGAATAACTGGCGCAGGTTGGTGGGCTTGTGCAATGCGCTGCTGGCGGTAGTGGAGTTTTACCGCTGGCTGAGCGGACGAGATGCGACTCACCTGGACAATGCGCGGCGCTTGTTTGCGATACATGAGGAGACCTGGCGGAACCTGGACGAGGCGGGCGAGTTTTTTGCCATCTCGGCGCTGGCGCACCATTATGCGGGGGAGGGGGAAGAGGCCCTGGCGACGTTGGGACGGGCCTGCGATTATGTGGACCAAACCTGGCTCTCGGCGCGCAAATGGCTGGACCTGGCCGATGCCATCATCGGCGGACGGTCGAGTGCAGAGATGCTGGAATGGTTCCACCAGCGCGGCTTCCAACGGGTGCTGGATTTTGCCGCCCGGCTGGAACCAGCTGGCTCTTAGAGCACTTTTTTGGCAACCGGTGGTTCCTCGGCTGCCTGCACGGGGGCCGGCGGGGTTGCCGCGGGGCGTTTTTCCATTACCATCTCCAACCCATGCACCAGCGTTCCGGCCTGGGCAACCGCCAGCCCCAGGAGCAGCAGGGTGCAGATCCAGGCAGCGGACTCAATGATGCCGGGGGCGTTCTGGCGGGCCTTGTCCAGCTTGATCTGCAGTACGGTGATCTGTTCCAGGTAGCTGATGATCAACTCCTGAGCGCTGGACAGGTTTTTCAGTGTGTCGCCGATATCCAGGCTGATCTGGATGATTTCGGTTTCCACCGCTTGCAGGTCGGTGCTGGTGGTTTCCAGGTCATCGGACACGTCTTGCAGGGAGGTATAGAGCGGGTCCAGGCTCGTGGATACCTGTCCCAAGGCGGTGCTGAGGGGCACATCCGGGCGGTAATCCAGCCCGAGCAGGGGGATTTTCGCCAGGCCTTCCAAAACGCCGTCAATGATCGTGGCCGTGCTCTGGGCTGAGGCCAGTGAGGTTTGCGTATTGGCAATGGTCAGCGGCAGATCGTCGCGGGTCAGGGTGACCAGGTTGTCGGCCATCAGGCCGGTATCGTGAATCGATTGGGCAATGTTCACCGCGGTGGTCTTGGCGCTGTTGAGCAGGGAGGTGGTGTTGATCAGCACGTCCTTGAGCAGGTTCAGGGCTTCGCCAAGCGTGTCCAGGGCGGAATCCAGGCTGTCGATGCCCTCCACAACGCCCTCACGGACTGGCTCTTGCAGGCGATGGACCTGGATGACGGCGTACAGGCTGAACAGCAGGCTGACGGCCGCCAGGAGGATCAGGATGGTACCAATTGTGCGCTTGACGATTGGATTCATATAGCACCTCGTGAGATCAACATCATGGATTATGTGAGTATACCGCATATCAGAAGAAAAACCAGTTCCTGAATGCTTTTTTGGATACCCTGGCTCCCCAGCCAGGACTCGAACCTGGAACGTGGCGGCTAATCAATAAAAAAGTAGGGGGTTGGGTGTTTTGGGCGGGCTTCGCCCGCCCCAAACACCCAACTTTCCCCTTTTTATTGAGATGTTACTTATAATACGTGTAATTACTTTCAGTTTGCGGGGCGGCAAGCCTGTCGCTATATTCTCGCATCGCAGGTAGCATTGCATAATCGTAGATCGTTTTCCGAGGAGAAAACCATGAAAAACAACCGCTGGACGTTCATTTTGCTGGCCGGAATTTTTGCATTTGCGCTGCTGGCGCTGGGCTTTGACGCGCTGAACACCCCCATCGCCAGGGCTGAAAGCGCCCTGCTGGAGAACGGCACCCAGGCTGCGGTGCAATATGCTGCCCCGGCCGCGCAGGGCGCGGACGATTGCTCCTCCTGGGCGGACGCCTGCACCTTGCAGAGCGCCCTGGCCGCCGCGGCCAGCGGCGACGAGATCTGGGTGCAAGCGGGGGTGCACAAGCCCGGCATCATCGTCAGCGATACCTTCACCCTCAAGAGCGGTGTGGCAGTCTACGGCGGCTTTGCCGGCACCGAGACGCTGCTGGAAGAACGCGATTGGGAGGCCACCCCCACCATCCTGAGCGGCGATATTGACGGCGATGATACCACCACCGGCGGCGTGTGCCTGAGCTACACGGATATCAGCGGCAACAACAGCTACCATGTGGTCACCGGCGGCGGCGGGACCGACAGCACCGCCGTGCTGGATGGCTTTACCATCACCTGCGGGCAAGCTAACGGCCCTGGCGAGCTTCACGGCGGTGGTATGTACAGTAATAGTAGCAGCCCAACCCTGGCCAACCTGACCTTCCAGGGCAATTGGGCCGATTGGGGTGGCGGCGGCATGTACAATTACAACAGCAGCAGCCCCACGCTGATAAACGTCTCTTTTATCGAGAACACAGCGAATGGCACCGGCGGCGGCATGTACACCGTATACAGTGGCAGCCCCAGCCTGGTGGATGTCTACTTTGAAGGCAATTCGGCTCAAAGCGGCGGCGGCATGTGTGGTTACCAAAGCAGCGCCAGCCTGACCAATGTGACCTTCTACAGCAACACCGCCTCTGAAGGCGGCGGCATGTTCAATGACGACAGCAGCCCCACGCTGACAAACGTCTCTTTTATCGAGAACACAGCGAATGGCACCGGCGGCGGCATGTACAACCAATACAACTACCATGGAGCCCCCATCCTGGTGGATGTCTACTTTGAAGGCAATTCGGCTCAAAGCGGCGGCGGCATGTCTGGTTACCAAAGCAGCGCCAGCCTGACCAATGTGACCTTCTACAGCAACACGGCTGCTAGCAGCGGCGGCGGCATGTACAACGTGGGCACCGACGCCTACCTGGTCAACGTCACCTTCAGCGGTAACTCGGCTGCCCTTGAAGGTGGCGGCATGTACAACATGCACAGTTGGCACACCCTGACGAACGTCACCTTTACCGGCAACTGGGCTGACAACGGCGGCGGTATATGCAATCGATACAGCAACCACGACCTGGTCAATGTGATCTTCTCTAACAACACGGCTGCCAGCAGCGGCGGCGGCGTGTACAATTACAGCATCGGCGGCACGGGGAACGATCCCCTGCTGACCAATGTGAACTTCTACGGCAACTCGGCCGCCTCTGGCGGCGGCATCTTCAACTACGATGCCGCCATCATGACCGTGCAAAACGCCATCCTGTGGGGCAACACTGGCGGCCAAATTGTCAACCTCACCGCCACGGTCACAGTTACTTACAGCGACATCCAGGGCGGTTGGGCTGGCACCGGCAACATCGACGCCGACCCGCTCTTCGTGGATGCGCCCAACGGCGACCTGCACCTGAGCGCCGGCTCGCCCGCCATCGACGCCGGCACCAACACGGGCTGCCCCGCGGCCGACCTGGACGGCACCTCCCGACCGCTGGCTGGCTATGGCCACAACGCCCCCACCTGCGATATGGGCGCCTACGAGAGGCCAAACTCTCCCCCCGCCGCTGCAGGGGATACCTTCTCGGTGGCGAAATACCTGCCCTCCATCCTGGATGTGCTGGCCAACGACGTTGACCCCGGCGACACCCTCACTATTACCCAGGTCAGTGCGCCGCTGAACGGCAGCGCCTCCACCGATGGCGAAAGCATCGTTTACACGCCCACGCTGGGGTACCTGGGCGCGGATAGCCTCACCTACACCATCAGCGATGGCATCCTCACCGATACAGCCGTTGTCACGCTGACTGTGACGGCCACGCCCGCCGCCGAGATGCTGCCCATGGTGAACTACGCTTTGGGTGCGTCATCTCATTCCGCGACCTCTGGCGACCTGGACGGTGACGGCGACCTGGACCTGGTGGCGGCCAACGACGGCAGCATCTCTGTGCTGCTGGGCAATGGCGATGGCAGCTTCGCCGCGGCGGTGAACAATGTCACTGGCATAGATGCCTGGGGAATGGCCACCGGCGACCTGGACGGCGACGGTGATCTGGACCTGGCAGTGGCCGATGGTGGCGCCAGCGTTAGCGTGCTGCTGGGCAATGGGGACGGCAGCTTCGCCGCGGCAGTGCCTTATGGCGTTGGCAGTATGCCCAGTTCTGTGGCGTTTGGCGATCTGGACCGCGATGGCGACCTCGACCTGGCCGTGGCGAATTTAAACAGTGACACCGTGAGCGTGCTGCTGGGGAATGGAAATGGAACTTTCGCCAGCGCGGTGAACTATGCCGCCGGCGACGGCCCCCGTTTCGTGGCGGCTGGCGACCTGGACGGCGATGGCGACCTCGACCTGGCAGTGGCCGATATTTACAGCGCCAGCGTTAGCATCCTGCTGGGGGACGGGAACGGCAGCTTCACGAACGGGTCTGCCCCTGTGGTGAGTCCTTATCCTAGGGCGGTGGATGCTGCGGATCTGAACAAGGATGGCGACCTAGACCTGGTTGTCGTAAACGAGCTCAGTAACAACCTGAGCGTGCTGCTAGGAAATGGAGATGGCACCTTTGCTGCGGCGGTGAATTATGCCGTCGGCTCAGACCCTGTGGCTGTAATCGCCAGCGACCTGAACCGCGATGGATCGCTCGACCTGATCGCCGCCAACTATTATGACAACGATGTCAGCCTGCTATTGGGCAATGGGGATGGCAGCTTTGCCACGGCGATCACCTACTCCGTGGGGACAGGACCTGGGAGCGTGACCGCGGCTGACCTGGACGGCGACGGCGACCTGGATCTGGCTACCGCGAATTTCAGCAGTAAGGATGCCAGCGTGCTGCTCAACGTCACCCCCGTGCAGCCTACCGGCATCTTTGAGCCGCTGGTGGAGTACACCGTGGACCTTAACCCGCAACCCGTGGTGACCAGCGACCTGAACCGCGACGACAAACTCGACCTGGCGGTGGCCAATCGCTCCGGTTACAACGTCAGCGTGCTGCTGGGAGACGGGGATGGCTCTTTCGCCCCTCAGACCACGTATGCGGTGGACGGCGGCCCTGAATCCCTCCTCGCCGCCGACCTGGATGGCGACGGCGACCCAGACCTGGCGACGGCCAACAGCAACCCCGGCAACGTCAGCGTGCTGCTGGGCAACGGCGACGGCTCTTTTGCCGCCGCGATGCCCTACACCGCCGGAGATGGCGCTAATTTCGTGGTCGCCGGCGACCTGGACCGCGACGGCGACCTGGACCTGGTGACGGCGAACCTGTATGCCGACACGGTGAGTGTGCTGCTGGGGAATGGAGACGGCACCTTTGCCGCGGCCAGTAACATTGCCGTGAGCCATTATCCCCTCTCTGTGGCGGTTGGCGACCTGGACCGCGATGGCATCCTGGATATATTTGTTACCTACAGTTCCGTCACGAACGTGAGCGTGCTGATCGGGAATGGGGATGGCACTTTCGCCGCCCAGGCCGATCACGCCATGCCATCCGGCTCGCCTCACGTCACTGGCGGTGATGTGAACAAAGACGGCCGCCTCGACCTGGTGGCGGTGGGCGGCGGCAATGTCATCGTGATGCTGGGCGATGGGCTGGGCGGCTTCGAGAGCACCACCACCTACCCGACCGAGGCGGGCGCTTATCACACCACCATCGGCGATTTCAACCGCGATGGCGACCCTGACCTGGTGACGGCCAATTACTCGAGCCAGAGCCTGAGCGTGCTGTTTGGCAACGGCGATGGTTCCTTTGCGGCTGCGGTCAACTACCTCACCGGTGCCAACTCAGAAGCCACCGCCGCCGGCGACCTGGACCGCGACGGCGACCTGGACCTGGTGGTCACCATGCCCAACCCCTCCTCCGTGGGCGTGCTGCTCAACCAGGAATACCCACCCGAGATCGAATTGATTGGCTATGGCAGCGGCATGCCCATCGAGGATGGCAGCACCATGCCAAACTTCGGCAACGGCACCGATTTCGGCAGTGTGCTCGCAGCCAGCGGCAGCCTCACCACCACTTTCGTCATCTCCAACACCGGCGTGGCCGACCTGAATGTCAGCAATATCCTCATCACCGGCACCACCCCCGCCGATTTCAGCCTGGCGGGCATCGCCTTGCCGGTGGCCATCCCGCCGGAGGCCAGCGCACTCTTCTATCTCATCTTTGACCCCTCGACCCCCGGCCTGATCAGCGCAACGGTGGAGATCGCCAACGATGATGGCGACGAGAACCCGTTTGATTTTGTCATCCAGGGTACGGGGGGTAACAGCGGCCCCATCGCCGTGGCGGACGATATGGTTGTGGCCGAGAATACGCCTGCCTTCCTGCATGTGCTGTCTAACGACAGCGACCCCGACGGCGACCCGATCTTCATCGTGGAGATCTCAGCGCCGCTGCACGGCAGCGCGGTGATTTTTAATGGCACAACGATCATCTACACACCCACATTGGGTTACCTGGGCATGGATCAATTCATCTATACCATCAGCGATGGTTACCTGACGGACATGGCGCCGGTGACGGTCACGGTGTCCTCCCCCTGCCAGGTGACCAACCTGAACGACAGCGGCCCCGGCTCGCTGCGCCAGGCGCTGCTCGAGGCCAACCCCGGCAATACGATCTGCTTCGCCAGCGACCTGAGCGGCGAGATCCTCTTCGCCTCGCCCATCGTGCTGAGCCAGGATGTGACCATCACCAGCCGGGCGGGCATTATCTTCACCAGCGGCATTGCGCGCAGCCCGCAGCAGGGCACCACACGCCTGCTGGAGGTCAGCCCGAATGTCAACGTGACCCTGGACGGCGTAACCATCACCAACGGCTACGCCCCGGGCACGGGCGGCGGCATCCTCAACCAGGGCGCATTGACGCTCTTGAACTGCTCGTTCACCAACAACATCGCCGGTATGGGCGGCGCCATCTACAACCTCGGCACGCTCACGCTCAGTCACACCACCTTGCACGGTAACATGGCCTCCGTGGGCGGCGGCCTGTACAACGCTGGCGCGCTGACCATCAACAGCAGCGTGCTCAGCCAGAACGGCGGCGGCAACTGCTATCGCGGCACGCCCATCTTCTCGGGCGGGTACAATGTTTCTTCGGATGCCACCTGCCAGTTGGGCGGGAGCAATGACCGCAACAACATGGGCGCACAGACGCAGGCCGTCCAGATGGACGGCACCGCCCCGCTTTTGGCAGACAGCATCGCCATCTTCAACGTCACTAACCCGGCCCTGTGCAGCGGTGCCGACCAGGCGGGCAATCCGCGCAGCGCCCCCTGCGACGCCGGCGCACTGGAGTTTCTGGATGTGCCCGCCCCGCGCCTGCAGGCCAGCCTGCGCGCCGACATCAGCCGTCCTTACCAGGGGCAGATCTTCAACCTGACCCTCACTGTGCAGGATGTGGGCCCGGCCGCGGCGGCCAACCTGGGCATCAATCTGCCCCTGCCCGCCGGGCTAGACTACGCCGGCGCGGCGGCCTGGACCGGCGGCACCGGCTGCACCCTGGGCACCCCGCCCGCCATGCTCACCTGCGCCTCGCTGCCTGCAGACAGCAGCCTGGTGCTGAGCGTGCCCGTGCAGGTGACCACCGCCAACGTGGATGAGCAACTCACGGCCTTCGCGGCCATCGCCGCGGATGGCGGGGTCTCGACCAGCGCCAGCCTCACTCTTATCACCACCACGCCCCCGCAGCCCCCGGCCGCCGGGCGCTACGTCAGCACCACCGGCCTGGACAGCGGCCCCTGCAGCACCCCCGAGACCGCCTGCCGCACCATCGCCTACACCTTGGGCCAGGCCGTGGATGGCGACACCCTCTACCTGGCGAGCGGCACCTACACCGAACATGATATCGTGATCAACAAGAGCGTCACCATCCAGGGCCTCAACGGCGCAGCCAACACCATCCTGGATGCTGGCCAGGCCGGGCGCGTGTTGGCACTGCCTCTGGGCGTAACCGTCACGCTGGATGGGCTGACCATTCAAAACGGCCTGGGCGCGCTGGGCGGCTTTGGCGGCGGCATCTACAACAACGGTACGCTGACGGTGCAAAATTGCATCCTCAACGGCAATGCTGGTCCGATCAGCGGCGGCGGCATCTACAACGATGGCACGCTGGCGGTGATCAACAGCATGCTCAGCGGCAACACCGCCACGATGTTTGGCGGCGGCCTGTACAACGCTGGTGTGATGACGGTGACCAACAGCACCCTGAGCGGCAACTTCGCCGGCCTGGGCGGCGGCATCAATAACCACGATGGTACGCTCACGGTACTCAACAGTATCATCAGCGGCAATACCTCCACCCGGCAGGGCGGCATCTTCTCGGTGAACGAGTGGACCGTGAGCAACAGCGTGTTGCAAGATGCCACCCCCGGCAGCAACAACATCGTTGCTGATCCCCGGTTTGTGCGCATCCCCTTCACCAATGGCTCGGACGATTACGGCGACCTACGCCTGATGCCCGGCTCGCCTGGCATTGGTCGAGGGCTGGGCTGCCCGGAGTACGATCTCGTGGGCACAGCGCGCCTGAACCACTGCACCTCTGGCGCATATGAATTCCTGTATGGCGTTGCCACCCCGCTGCGCCAGCCTGAGGCCGGTAAGGGCGTGTTCACCTTCGAGAATCAGGCTGGCACGGCCATGCTCTCGGTTCCACCTCAGGCGGTCAACCAGATTGTCTACCTGGCCTTCAACTACAGCCCAGAAGACTGGGGGCAGATCGGCACGCTCAAATCCCCAGCCTCAGGGCATGCCCCGCAAGATTGGGGGCAGATCGGCACGCTGAACTTTGCCAACGGCGGCTTTACCGGCTACGATGCAGATTACAACCCCCTGCCCGAAGGCTTCACCTTCCTGCGGCCTATGACCCTGACGCTGGAATACAACCCCGACATCCTCAACGGCCTGGAACTGGACCTGACGCCGGTGCGCTTCAACCCGCTCTCGGATGGCTGGGAGATCTTCACCGATCAGGTGATCATTGACCCTCTCAGCCGCACGGTCAGCTTCCCCGTCCTACAAGCCGGTGAGTACCGCCTGCTGGGCATGCCGCCCGGCCTGTATGCCAATATCTCGGCTGCCACCCCGGGCAGCGTGGTCAACCTGGCCAGCGGCAGCGTGATCACCTACACCCTCACCGCCCTCAACTCCACCCCCGACCCGCTGTACAACCTGGAGATGGGCCTGACCCTGCCCGACGGCCTGGAATTCCTGGATTGGATCTATGCCAATGGGGCCACCTATGACGGCGGCGCAATCACCTGGGAGATGGATTCGCTGGCCAGCCTGGGCCTGCAGTGGGCCTCTTTCGCCGTTCAGGTGAGCAGCGATGCCCTGTACTATGGGCAGACCATCACTACCTCGGTCACGCTCAACACTCCTGGCAAGGCCTCGGTCAACGGTGCTACCATCATCAGCATCAATGGCCCCAACGTACCCGTGCCTGATCGGGTCACCACCGAGGAGGATACCGCCTTCAGCCTGCGGCCAGCCGCCAACGATTACAACCCCGACTTGAGCCCGCTGGTGATCACCGAGGTGGGCAGCCCGGCGCACGGTGAGGTGCGCCTGCTGGGCGATACCATCGTCTACACACCCACCCTGGGCTACCACGGCAGCGACAGCTTCAACTACACCGTGCAGGATGGCCAGTTCACTTCTACCAGCACGGTGAGCGTGCGCGTGGCCTCGCTGGCATATTTGAACGTGGCCAAGATCATGGAAAGCGCAGGTGATATCAGCAGTTACCTCACTGACCTGCCCAAAGGCCACGTGCTGACCTACACCATCAGCCTGTACAACGCCCCCGATGGCGTGATTGCCGAGAACGTGGTGCTGACCGATGTGCTGCCGGCGGGCATTCAGTTCGTCGAATGGATCGATCAATCGGGCGCGACCCTGGAAAACGGGGTGATCACCTGGAGCGCCGCCGAGGTGCCAATTGACACCACCGTGACGATCAGTTACCGGGTTGTCATCACCGGCCAATTCGGCGGGGTGGTGGAGAATACCGTGTACGCCACCGCCAGCAATGCCAACCCGGCCCAGGCTACCGCCGTCTTCACGGTGATGCGGCCTCACCTGGTCTTCCTGCCGACCATGCAACGGTAGATTACCCTGCTATCGTGCACAAAAAGAGAGAGATGCGGCGCAAAGCGCTGCATCTCTCTCTATATATACCCTAGCTCCCCAGCCAGGACTCGAACCTGGAACATGGCGGTTAACAGAATGCCGGTTAATATCTGTTACCTGTAGCAGAAAGGCTATGAGATTGGGGGTGATAAACGGTCTGCGGTAGGTTTATCCTTTCGGTGTGCGGTTGCTCTTTGTCACATTTTTAGATTTTGTCAATAGGTAATTTGCTCAGATATCGAAGGTCTTTTGGGTGCCATCGGCTTTGCGGATGCGCTGGGCCTGCAGGAAGGTGCCGGTTTCGGGGGGCATCTGCACGGCAGCGCCGGCCAGCAGCTGCTCGATGGTGAGGATCTGCAGGCGGGGGTAGGTCTTATTCCAAAACAGGGAGTTGTACATGCCAGCCGAGCCGGCGGCGTTGATCATGTCACGGGTGGGGGGATCCAGGGTGATCAACACGCCGATCTCGGCTTTTTCGTTGGTGAGCACGCCGACCAGGTCGCGCACGGTGCCGCTGTTGACGTGCCCGGATTTGACCTGCACCAGGACGCGCTTCAGTTCCTGCTTGGCTGAGTCGATGTAGTTGATCACGCCATCAACGCCCTGGTCTTTGCCTTTCTTGCCGGGGCCGCCAATCGTGGAGCCGCCCAGGGGCTTGGCGCCGATGAGCGAGAGCGCCCACCACTGGAATTGGTAGCGGTCACGCTGAGCCAGGTTATGGGCAGAGCCAATATCTTCTGGCTTGCCCTCCACCACGAACTCGCAGTTGGGGAACATGGCCTTCATGCGGTTCTCGATCAGGTTGATGGAGAGATAGGTGATATCGATGCCGATCCAGCGGCGGCCTAGCTTCTCGGCTGCGGCGACGGCCGTGCCACAGCCGCAGAAGGGGTCGAGCACCACGTCGCCAGGGTTGGATGAAGCCTGGACAATGCGCTCTAACAGAGCGAGGGGCTTTTGGGTGGGATAACCCAGGCGCTCGGCGGCCTGGGAGTTGATGGGGGAAATATCGTCCCAAATATCTTGTGCGACAGTTCCTTTCATCTCGTCGAGATAACGCTTATATTGGGGTACATTACCCCTTGGCGGCCAATAGATACGCCCAGCAGCATCTAATTTTTCAAGATTATCTACCGTATACTGCCAATGATTCCCTTTCGCGCTGATGTCAATTCCACGCCAAGGTAACCCGGATGATCCGTGTCGAATACCCGCCGCAGTTAGGTTGTCAAGACGGTATTTTCTTCCATTCTCATCAACGTACCTATATTTGGATTTGATATATGCTTCTGAGTGGGGTGTGAATTGAGTGTTCCAGACCTTGTTATCAGATTTTGCATAGAACAATATCACGTCGTGCAATGGGCCATACTTGTTGCCAGAACTATGAGCAGATGATCTCTTCCAAATAATCTCATTGACGAAATTTTGTCCCCCGAATACTGAATCTAGGATGATTTTCAGGTAATGGCTGGCGGTGGGGTCGCAGTGCAGGTACAAGCTGCCGGTGGGTTTGAGGACGCGGTGCAGCTCGACCAGGCGGGCGGCCATCATGACCAGGTAGGCGAGCATCTGGTTCTTGCCGATGACCTGGAGCAGGGCTGCCAGCAGATCATCGACCACGCCGGGGTTGGCCTGGAGGATATCGGCGTAGGCCTGCTCGGCGGATTGGCCCCAGTGCCAGGTGTCATCGAAGGCGGTGATCTGCGCATCGGAGGAGAGGCCTGACTCGTCTTTGAAGAGGACATTGTACGAGCGGGATGAGTTGAACGGCGGATCCAGGTACACCAGATCCACCGATGCTGCCGGCATGGAACGCAGGATGGGAAGGTTATCGCCGTAGTAGAGGGTGTTGGTCATGGTGATCAGCGATCTTCCGCGTCCAGCACGGACCTCTGATAGAGCATCTCGCTATAGCTCAGCCGCAGGATGATGCGATCTGCAGGAGCGTTGGTGATGGCGATGCCACGGCAAAGCAGACTCACCCCACCCTGGATGCGGATGCACTCGGCGTCGGGCGAGTTGAAGAACGGATCGTCACCGGCGCGCCAGACCAGCAAGGTGATGCCCTCTGGCAGTGCGCCGATCGGGGGGATGGTGTAAAAGCCGACGTTGTTATAGACCAACACGATGCCCATAATGGCAACGAGCGCCCCCAGCCATAACCAGGCGGGGCGCTTTTTGCTCTTTGGCCCAATATACGTGGGGGCAGCAATGACCAGCTCTCCACAATGCGGGCAGTGATCGGGATCTGCCTTCAGGGGGATAAACTTTTTCAAGCAATGGGGGCATTCAATCATAATTTCCTGCTCCGCTAATACATCTTAGCAGCGCTGATCACGGCAGGCCTTCGCAGGCTAGACCGTCACCGTCGTTATCCAGACCAGACCAATTATTGCCGCCGCATGAGTCGTAGCAGCGCTGGGCCTGGTAGTGGGTTGAGAAATCGTCGCAGTCGTAATCACGGCTGCAATTGCAGACTGGTCCAGATGTGGCTGTAAACGGCACCCAGACCCAGGTATTGGTGATGGTGGGGATGCGGGTGCGGGTTGGAACCTTGGTGGCAGTTGGTGTGATGGTGCCGGTCCTGGTGGGTGTGGGTGTGATCGTGGGCGTTGGCGTGATGGATGGGGTAGGGGTAATGGTGGGTGTGAGGGTGTCAGTAGGCGTTTGAGTGATGGTTGGCGTGAGGGACGGCGTAGGCGTCTCCGTGGGGGTGAGCGTGGGGGTTCGGGTGATGGTGGGGGTCAGGGTGAGCGTGAAGGTGACGGATGGCGTGAGGGTGGCAGTGGGACGAGACGTTTCGATTACGGCGATGCTGGAGCGGGCGCCGAGGATGGGTTGAACGAGCAGGGTGGGGATGAGCAACAGCCCACCGGCACCCACGGCGACCCAGCGCGGTAGGCGGAAGCCCAGCACAGCAGCCAGGCTGTTCTGGATGTAGGTGGGAAGGGTGATATCGGCGCGGCTGGCCAGCTGCTGGCTGATCTCTTCATGCTGGAGGTGCAGCTGCTCTTGCTGGGCAAGAATCTGCTGACGGGCAGCCTCGGCCTGAGCGATGCGATCCTCGTAGGTTTGGGTGATGGCGGCGGCAGTTACTGGTGGTAGGGCGGTGGGCTTGGTTTGGGAGAGCTGCTGGGTGATGTCTTGCTTCCAGTCAAGCAGGGCCTGTACCTTGGATTGACCAAAGCCTTCGATGCTGGAGATGTTGTACGAGACATCGAAAGCGGTGCGGATCCGGTGTGCGGCCAGGCGCTCTTTGAGCTTGGGGCCGATGCTGGGGATCTTGGCAATGGCGATGGGGGTTTGCTGCAAGCCTGCGGTGATGTGCTGGTGCTGGAGATCGGCAAGCTCTTTGGCGAGGTGGCGGGTTTGATCTTGGGCAAGGGTGACCTGTTCGCGCTGGAGGTTGGCGGCCTGGTTGGTGGCGCGCTGGACCTGGGTAAAGAGATTGGCCTCTGAGCTGATCAGGGTGCGTTTTTGGCGCGTGTGGGGGTTGGCCCGGTAGAGCACATACACCCAGACAATGGTAGCCAGGGCGGCGAGGATGGCCAGGAAAGCAATCAGCAGGCCAAGAGAGGGCAGGACGAAGGTCAGCAGGATGCCCAGCGGCAGGGCAATGACCTGGGCGATGAGCAGAATACGCAGGAGTTTTGTGTTGATGGCGCCAGGCGAGAAGGGCTTTTCATCGCTCATGCCGGTATCAATCGATTGTTCTGTCCGATGGCGACCAGGCAGGAGGCGATGGTGGCGCTGAGAATGATGAGCAGGGAGGCGACGCCGAGGATGAGCACACCGGCCATCCACTGGGGGGCAATGGGGGCGGCAGCATGGGCCAGGGCGATGCTCAGCCCGATGTAGCACTCGCTGGCGATGAGGATGTAAAGGCGGTTGACGGGCAGATGGCGGGTGGCGCGTGTTTTGAGGACAATGTAGTACAGGATGACGGCGATAAAAGCGCCCGCACTAAAGATGTTATAGATGCGCTGGACGAGTGTGTCGGGCGGCGCAGGGCTGGCCAGCATGGCCAGGCTGGCGATGCCAGACAGCGCCAGGCAGAAGACAGCCCAGGGCCAGGAGGGATTGCGGAAGGGGCAGACGACGTTGAGGGCGATCTTGTACAGCACAGTGATGATCAGCATCAGGCGGCTGAACCAGGGCGGCAGGGGTTTGAGGTTGCGGAAGGTTTGGCGTTGGTGACAGTTCACGAAATACCCCTATGGTATGCAGTTATGGGAGATCGGGCAGGGGGCCGGTGCCTTTGCGGGCGGCCAGGCGCGCCTTTTCTAGGCGATCGGCTTCGGTGCGCTCGTAGAACTCGCGCAGTTTGCGCGTATCCTCGGCGACCTTGGCCTGCCAGGACTCAGGCAGGCCGGACATGGCCTGGATGACGGCGGCAATGTCGGGGGTCATCTCCGGGTCAGGCGGGAGCAGGCCAGCGGCGCGGAAAACGACCAGCGGCGGATAGCCCAGGGCATGGGCTATGGCGGTGCAGGTATCTTCTCCAGGGCCACGGCGGCCATTGACTAGATTGCTAATCACGGCTCGGTCAAGATGGGCAGCTTTGGCCAGGTCAATCTGTTTCCAGCCTCGCCTATCTAACTCCGCTATGATCCAGTCCGAAAAGTTGTCCATAGATAACACTATGATATACCCTGGAATGTAATCTCTGGAAAACAAACTCTTGACAATAACTAACTAATACTATACAATCGTGTTATCTGTAGACAACATCTGGAAATCGAAAGACAACGGAGGTGTAGAGTGAGCGATCAATTTGTAACGATGGCGGCGGTTCCGACAGAGATGTCGGTGACCAAGACCTACAGCCTGACCACCCGGCATATCGGGATGGTGGCAGGCATGGCCGAGGAAGCCAGTGAGCGCACCGGGCGGGTAGTGAGCCAGGGCGAGATCATCCGGACGGCGATCGAGCTGCTGCAAGAGCAGTTCGACGCCGTTTTTGCTACGGTGAAGATCACGCCCGAGGGGCTGAAGGCGCTCTCGAAGAGCGAGGGGGAGTGAGATGGACATGGGGGCTTTGGCGATCGGTGTGGCGGCCGGGGCGTTCATGGGTAGTTTCCTGGTTGCCTTGTGTATGGCGATCTGCATGGACAGAGGGCGGATCAGCCGGACGGAAGAAAAACGATGCTCATTTGGGAAGGGAGATCAGCATGAATAAAAAGGTTGTAAAGGTGCTGGGGTTAGCGGCGCTGCTGGTTGTTTTGGCGCTAGTGCTAACGGCGTGTGGGAGTTTCGGCACGCTGTACGTTGGGAAGGGCTTTGTGGTGCCAGGGGACACAGACGCCGGGACGATGATCTGCATTTTGGGAAAGTGCTGGGGCTGGTGATGGAACCCCTGCCGCTGGTGCGCCGAGAAGTAGACGGGCTGACCTTTGTGATCGACCTGGTGAACCGTTACCGGGGCGACCGGGTGATGATGGCGCTGGCGGTGGCTTTGGTGCAGGGCAAGACCCGGATTGCGGTGCGGGTGCTGAAACTCTACACCATCGAGACGACGCTGAATTGAGAGTGTGCGATGAAACCGTTGACGGATGAGCAGGCCGAGGCAATCTACACGCTGCACCGAGAAGAGGGCTTCCAGGTGCGGGAGCTGTTCAGCCCGAAGGACGTGTTCGGCGAGAAGCCGGCGCTGGAGCGGGCGTGCTGGGAGATGGCGGGCAACCTGCTGGAACGGGCGAGCGCACATGGTTACCTGATCCTGACCCGGCGGGCGCTGGAGGCGTATGACGCCCGGGCGCGCGGCGGGCTGCGAATGTTGGAGGAACGGCGATGACAGAGATGAATGACCGGCGGGAGTTGGCGTTGTTCGGCGAGGGGGCCGTGGTGGTGGAGGTGCTGCCCCAGGCCAATCCGTTTGACCTGAACGATGCCTGGAAGACGGCGTTTTTCAATTGGCTCAACGCGCCGAAGCGCTGCAATGCCAACACCCGCCGGGCCTACGAAAAGGCATGGTGGCTGCTGTTGGATTTCACGGGGAAAATGCCGTGGCAGATCACCAAGAGCGACGTGGCATCCTGGGTGACGGCGATGCACCTGAGTGGGCTGAGCGCTGGGACGATTGCCCAGCGGGTGGCGGCGGTAAGCAGCTTCTTCAATTACGCCATGTACGAGGCGCCTCGTACTCATCCAGATGGGCGGGAGACCGGCCTGTGCGAGTACAACCCTGCGGGCGGCGAGAGCATCCGCCCGGAGATCTGCCCCTACGATAAGGCGGTGGGGCTGACGCTGGAGCAGTGCCTGGCGCTGCTGCGGGCGATTGTGCCCAACACGGTGCAGGGGCTGCGTGACAGCGTTCTCTTTCGGCTGTACATCGCCACCGGGCGCAGAAATTCGGAAATTCGCACGCTGCAAAAGAAGGATATCCGGATCGTGCGCGAAGGCCTGGTGCAGTTCTATTGGAACCAAAAGCATGGCCAGGGATGGGACGATCTTCCCTGGGACCTGTGGGAAGAACTGCTGCGCTACCTGGAAGCGGCGGGCAGGCCGTTTGATGGGCTGGCGAACGAGGATTATATCTTCACGGCGCTCTCGGAGGCCGGGCGGCGGCTGCCGCAGAAGGTCGGGATGGTCTACAACCCGACTGCCCAGCCACTGGCAGCACGCACCGTGGGGGGGCTGTTGAAGCGCTATGCCCGCAAGGCCGGGCTGGACCCGAAGCAAATCCACGTGCATACCCTCCGTCACACCACCGCAGACATGATGCTGGATGCCGGTTGGAAGATCGAGGACGTGCAGCGGCGGCTGGGACATGCCAACATCGGCACCACCCAGATCTACGTGACCAACCGGGTGAAGGGACAGAACAAGTTTTGGGCACAGTTCAAGGCGCTGAATGATCTCTAAGCGCTGCGCCGATAAGCGCCATTAGCGGCGCTAAATGTTGACCTGATGATAGCAATTATTTGGATGGGCTACAACGAAAGGATTTGAAAAGGATGGAATTTTTACAGAAGTTTCTCCTGGTGGCGGCGGGGCTGGTGCTGTTTGGCGGTCTGTACGACCACCTGGTGGGCCGCCTGGAAGAGAAACGCCTGAACCGAGGCTTCACCTCGCTGCTGGTTGTTGTGGGGGTTGGGGTGACGGTGGGGGCGAGCGCACTGCTGATCGGGCTGGAGAACGCGTTGGTGGTGCTGGCGCTGTTTGTGGCCAGCGGGCTGCCGATGATCGTCGGCTCGATCAGCCGCTACATCCGTGAGCGGGCCGAGGAAGACCGGCGGGCCAGTGAGATGACCCGCCAACTGCTGGAGGAAAGCCAAGATGACGCAGAAACCGCAGATCGGTAAGACGATCTATAAGCAGCAGATCACCCGGGGGATCAACTCCAACCGGGCGGTGCTGAAGGCGCTGCGCGGGCTGCACGAGGAGTGCCGCACGGCGGCGGCGTCGATGCTGGTGGCCAGGGCGGCGATCAGCCTGCAGGATAACCTGGATGCCCTGCACGAGCTGGAGCGCATCGGGGAGCGCCTGGCGAAGCAGACTTAAAAAAGCAACCCCAACTGGGGGGGGCAGTTGGGGAAGCAGTGGTGGGTAAGCACCACGGGTGTAATTCTAACACAAATCCCGTTGGTGTGCGCTGACATCAGCGGGATTTGTGTCAGATTGACCCTACTAGCAAAGGAGAGAGGGTGAGATGGAGAAAAAAGCGAAGTGGTTGGTGGTGCTGGTGGTGATGGGTGTGGTGGTGATCTTCCTGGGGCAGATATCGGATAACGCTACCGATATCGAGCAGGCACGCGCGGCGATCGAGGCGGCTCGAGCAGCACAGGGCGCAGCCAAGGCGGCCGAGGTGGCCGGGCGGGGGCTGGCGACGGTGAGCACAACCCTGGCGTTCATCCTGGGCGGGATCGTTTTCAGTGCGCTGGCAATGATTGCGCTGGCAATTTACCTGAAACTATCCGGGCGCAAGGCTGCCCAGGGCGGGAAGGGGGCCTGGGTGAGCGGGCCGAATGCGCAGTTCAGGCGCACGGACGTAGAGAAAAAATATGCTCCTCTGCCCCCAGGCGACCCGATCAACCAGTTGATGCAATTGCTGGTGCTCCAGCAGTTGGGGCAGATGCAGAAGCCTGCCCCACGGCAAGAGATCGAGGCGTTGGGGCCGGTTGAGGATGATGGCGAGGATTACCTGTGGAGGTAAGCATGAAAACGGTCACGATGGTACTACTGGTGGTACTACTGGCGCTGGTGAGCGTTGCCTGCGAAGAGAGCGCCATGATCATATCGCCGGACCTGACGGTTACGCCGGCGGTCACGCCATCCCCGACGTTGGTAGATCCAGCGGAGCGGGCGACGGCGGAGGCGGTGCAGGCGACCAGCGCAGTGCAGACGCAGGCGGCGCTGGACATCCAGCACTACCAGGCAGAGGCCACCCTGGCGGCGGCGGAGATCTACGCGGAACAGATCCGGGCGCAGCAGACGGCGATCGTGGAGGGGACGCGGGCGGCTGCCACGCAGATCTCCGTGCAAATGACCGAGGCGGCGGCACAGATCACCCGCGCCGCTGAGGCCACCTCCACCGAGCGGGCCTGGCTGGCGCAGGGCTGGACAGCGACGGCAGATGCGGCGCAATCCACCGGCACAGCCGAGGCCGCAGCGGCGATCTGGGCAATCCAGGTCAGCCAGACTCAACAGGCCGCCAACGCACTGAGCACGCAGGCGGGGGGAACAGCAGCGGCAGCGCAGGCGATGACGGACCGCCAGGCTACGATGGACGCGGCCTCCGTGATGGCTGGGCAGACGGCAGTTGCAGCGCAGGCGGCAGAGGCCGAGAACGCCGCCGAGCGCAGCCGCATGACCAACCAGTTTTACGCCTGGTGGTGGTTCTGGTTCCCGGCTGCGCTGCTGATCATTGGCGGGCTGCTGTGGATGCTGGGGCGGAAAACGGCGTTCCAAAACCAGGTGATCAGCCGGGACGGGCGGGGGGCGTCGCCGGTGGTGATCCTGGACGGCGAGCTGATCAACCCGGACACGATGGTCTATCCAAAACTTTCTGACAGCAGCAGCGTGAGCGAAGAGACCCAAGCTGGGATCGCCGAGGCGCACCAGAAGGTGAGCGCCGTGCGGGCGCTGCCGAACAACGAGGGCGGGGCGGCGCGCAAGATGGTGCGCCAGATCGCCGGCGGCGGGCAGAAGCCGCAGGGCTTCCGCCTGGTCAACCCGCAGGAGCGGGATGCGCAGAAACTGCTGCCTAAAGACGTGGCCGATGCCTTGGAAGCGGATTGGCAGGAGGCGGAGTGATGAACCAGGTGCAGGCAGGCATGGCAACGGTAATCTGCGAACGCATCGAGAAGGCCGTGCGCCAGGTAGGCGTACCGGAGAACCAGGTGCTGTTCTACGGGATGCCTTACCCGGGGCGGCTGGTGTGCGTGTTCAACCCCAACATTCTGCCGCAGGGGATCTCGCCAGCGCTGGCGCGGCGCTTTGCCGATGCGCTGGAGGGGCGACGGGTGCGGGTGACGCTGGGACGCATCCTGCAGGTGGGCTACGTGCCCAGCGGGGCAGTGCGAGCGGCGCGGCAGGAGCTGCCGGGTTACCGCGGCATGCAGATCGTGGTTTATGGTCCCACCGGCAGCGGTAAATCGAGCGCCATCCAGCACATTCTGCGCCAGCGGGACGGCATGCAGATCGTCTTCGATGCGCACTATGCACCAGGAAACTGGCACCCCAACACGATCGTGATCGGGGCCGGGCGCAACTGGGCCGCCATCGACCAGGCGCTGGACGTGCTGGTGCTGGAGATGGCCGAACGCTACCGCCAGAAGGCACGCGGCATGATGGTATTCCCGCCGATCACGGTGGCGGTGGACGAGATGAGCGCACTGACCAGCAACGTCGGCGATGCGGGGAAGCGGCTGATCACCCTGGCCCAGGAGGGGCGCAAGGTCAATATCAACACGATCCTGACGCCGCACAGCACCGAGGTGGTGCAGATGGGCTTCGAAGGCGCCGGGGATGCGCGGGAAAATTTCGTGTTCATCGAGCTGGATGCGGTGATCCCAGGGCGGGAGCAGCAGCCGAGGACGTGCAAGGTTTATATCGGCAACCCTCGCCGGCGGGGGAATGAGGCCTCGGGGCGCTTCCTGATCCCGGCGCCGGTGGTATACCAGGGCACGGCACGGATGGTGAGCGACCTGGCAGCAGTGCTGCAGGGCATGTCCGAGGGCGCGTCCGGGGGTGTGTCTGGACCTATGTCCCAGATGGGACACGGGGCGGACACGGATAAAACGGCAGAATTTGACGCCGCCTACAGGCCTGGATCGCCGGATGCGCAGGCGCTGGCCGAGTTCCTGGCCAGTCATGGCTACGGCGTACGTAAGATCAGCATGGTGCTGCCCTACCGGGCAGAGCTGGCGCGGCAAACGGCGGCGGATGCCATCCGGGTAACGGGCATGGATGCCACACTGCGCCCGGCGCCAGGCTCCCAGGCGGAGCGGGCGCTGGTGCACGAGCTGAGCGACCTGTGGGGCGTACCGGCGAATCGCATCGCCCGGCTGCTGGACGGGCAGGATCACCAGAACATGAGCCGGGTGCAGACGCACCTTGGAGGTGGGCGATGATCGTGGAACGCGTTGAACGATATATAAACATTGCAGCATTCTGCGCCAAGACACGCGCGCACGGCCCTGGGCTGCGCTCGGTGGTATGGGTGCAGGGATGCAGGCAACACTGCCCTGGGTGCATCACCCCCGAATGGCAATCTCTTGAAAAGGCACAGTTGGCCAGTATTTTGCAATTGGGGCAGGTCATTTTAGCGGAGGGGGTTAGCGGGGTCACTTTTAGCGGCGGCGAGCCATTTTTACAGGCGGACAGCCTAGTACTCCTGGCAGATCTCCTGCGCATGGGTGGCATTCGGGACATCATCTGCTACACCGGCTATACCCTGGGCCAGCTGCTGCTGAGCGGAAACAGCGACGCAGCCAGGCTGCTGGCGCGGGTGGATGTGCTGATCGATGGACCATACATCGAGAGCCTGAACGATGGCAAGGGGCTGCGAGGATCCACGAACCAGCGTGTGCACCGGCTGAGTGAGCGAGGCAAGGCCATGGATTTCGACTTCGAGAACTGCCCACGCCGGGTGGAGATCCAGGTCAGCGAGCATGAGACGTTGATGGTTGGCATCCCTCCCAAGGGGATGCTGGAAGCAATCGAGTAGAAACGGAGGATGAAATGAGCGGAAAAAAACTTGCATGGAAGGGAACGGAAGCGGAATGGATGGTGGAGCATGAGCGGCAGATGCGCAAGCGCTTTATGCAGCAGGATATCCCAGGGATCACGGCGCCCACGGCCCGGCCTGTCATGACGCCCGCATTGATGCCTGCGACCCTGCAGGTGATCCGGGAATGGCCGGAAGCGCAAGCGACCGCAGTGCAACCGGTGCGCGCTGATCCGCCCGAGTGGTACCAGTGGGTGGCGCGGCGGCTGGTGGGGAAGCTGAAGCGGGCGGGCTTTCGCCTGGTGGGTTGCAAAACCGCGGTCATGCTGCGGCGCGGGGCAGAGGACGTGAAGATCATGCTGGTCGAGGCTGCTCCGCTAAGTGGTATTAGCGGCGCTAAACGAGAGGAGGCGTGGGAGAGTGGAAGCGATGCTGTTGTTAGTCAACGAAGCACTGAGTCGGCTGAGGAAGTCGCATCTGTTGGGTATCAGCGACCTGGTCAGCATCGAGCGTGAGCTGAGGCTGATGTACCGGGCAGGCTATGAAGCAGGTCAAGCAGAAAACGGAGGAAACGATGAAACACAAGATATTTGTACCGATCAAGGATAAGGAACGGTGGGCGACGGTGTCGATGCTGGTGAAGAACTACCCAGGGCAGGCGAGCATGACCGGCGGGGCGCTGGTAGAGACTGACCTAGATGACCTGGCGGGGCTGTTTGCGCAGTGGCCCGGCTCGTTGGTGCTCCTGACGCCGCAGATTTTTTCCCATATTGTGGCGGAGGAAACGACCAAGCCGGAACCAGGCGGGAACGGGAACGGCAAGAAGGCGCACAAGCCGCGCAAAGCGGAACCAACCGAAAAAGTGAGAGGAATGTGCCTTAGCTGTCGCAAAGATAAATGGTTGGATGAGAATGGCCTATGCAAGTGGTGCGCCAAGCGGGCAGAGCGGAATCGCCGGGTGCTGACCGGAAAGCCGATTGATGCGCTTCGTGGGGAGATAACGACTGAAGTCGTTACTACAACGATCTCCAGCACCGGCGATGCTGCAGAGGCTGACCCCCTCCCGGCCTCCCCCATCCAAAGTGCAGATGGGGGAGGGGATAAGGTCCCGGCGTGCCTGGGGTGTGGAAAGACGGGCGTGCCGCTGGGGAAGAAGAGTGGGATGTGCGCCAACTGCAATATCGTGTCAGCCCAGGACGAGGGGAAACTGGCGAGGGCAGACCGGCGCGCCGGCGGCGGGATGCAGGTGCTGGCGCAGGGGCAGCGGCGGGGCAGCGGTCAGGCGCTCAAGGGCAGAAAGCTGGGGTAGGCATGGCTACAGTCGATTCTGGTTTCCCCTCAGCAACCCTGTACAACAACGGCGCGGTGCCCATCCCGGTGATGGTGTTCGGGGTGTCGCACAACCGGCAGCGGGCGCTGGTCACACTGCGTGCGCCAATGGAGGAGAAGCACCTGGTAGGGGGGACAGGCGGCGGGCGTTCGAAGGTCAGCCTGGTGGATGAGAAAGGGCAGCCCAAGCTGGTGCTGGTGGGCCGCATGGCATCGTTCTGCGAGCGGCACATGACGGCCTGGCTGGATGAGCGGGGCTGCCCGGAATGCAAAAAAGAGAGCGAGGGTGTGGAATGAGCGTGATCATAGCAATTGCCAATCAGAAGGGCGGCGTGGGCAAGACGACCACCGCGGTGACGCTGGCGCACGGCCTGGCGCTGCGCGGCAAGCGCACGCTGATCGTGGATCTGGACAGCCAGGGAAATGTTGCGGATTACCTGGGGATGGAGAGCGGGCCGGAGCTGGCGCGGCTGCTCAACCCGGTGCTGGCCGAGCCGGTGGCAAAATGCACGATCTCCAGCGGGCGGGAGAACCTGGACGTGGTGCGTTCGGACAAGACCACGGTGGCGCTCAAAACGGCGCTGAGTGGTTTGGATTTTCGGGAGTTTGCGCTGGCCGAGGCGCTGGATAAGTCCGATGGCTATGAGTACATCATCCTGGACTGTGCGCCGAGCGTGGATGTGCTGCACACGGCAGCGCTGGTGGCAGCCGATTGGCTGATCGCCCCGACGCAGCTCTCCCAGGGATCCGTCAAGGGCGTTCGAGATCTGCTGGTCAGCCTGGCAGATGTGCACCGCAAGCGGCGCACGGTATGCCAGTTGGCCGGGGTACTGCCGACGTTCTACGACCGGGTAACCGGCGAGAGCCAGGGGCAGCTGGAGAACCTGGTGAAGAACTTCCGGCGCTTCGTGCTGCCGCCGATCCCGGCGGACACGAAGACACGCGAGGCCAGCCGGGCAGGTAAGACGCTGTTCGAGTATGCGCCGACCTGCCGGGCGTTGGTTGGGGTGGCCAGCAACGGCGGTCGGGCCGAGGGCGGGTACAACCAGGTGATCGATCGCCTGCTGGAGGTGCTGCGATGACGGCAAAAACAGGTTACATCGATTTCAGCAACCTGGAAGACGAGCCTCTGGATCCGGCGGTGGAGGCGCTGATCAGCAAGGGCCAGCGGACAGAGGCCGAGCGGCGGCTACCTGCCAAAGAGCGCAAGGCCAAAGCCAAAGAACGGGCGAAAGCCGAGGCGCGCAAGGGCGCCCGGGCGCTCTATGACCTGGACCCGGCGCTGATCGCGGCGGTGAAGCGGGTGGCTGGCAAGACCTGCACCACAGCCAGCCAGGTGGCGGCGGTAGCGATCATCCGTTTCCTGGCAGACGTGGAAGCCGGGAAGGTAGATTTGCGGGATTACCGGACGCCCTCTGACAGCCCTCGCTACGAGTTCAATATCGACCTGGAGAAGGTCAAAAATGACGCCGTGTAGCGATACTCGGGTGGGGCGAGAAAAAACGCTCCTGGGGCTTCCTGGCGGGTCAAAGGGTATCCCTGGAAACTTTCAAGGGATACCCCAAGCCAAAACCAAGGATACCCCTACAACGGTATCCCTTATCAAATAGCAAGGGTATCCCTTAGAACCTTATTTTCAACAAACGGTGAAAGTGACCATAGCACTGAAACTTATTGACAGAAACGGAGGCAAAACGATGCGAGCAAATGATCTGAAGGATGCGCTGATGAACTGGACGGTGCTGAACAGCGGGCACCAGAATCGGGAGTATATCGGGCTGAGCGGGATTGGCGACTGCGAGATGCTGATCTACGACCGGGTGCGCCGGCCGGAGAAGCCCAGCGTGGACGAGCACCTGAAGTTCAAGGTGGGGTACGAGTTCGAGGCGCTGGTGATCGAGCGGCTGAAGGCGTTGAAGGTGTACCAGGCTGGCGAGGTGATCAGCCTGGCGGATGGGCTGGTGCAGGGGCACACGGATGGGCGCATTGGTGGTGACATCCTGGAGATCAAGAGCGTGCCGGCGGGGCGCTTCCTGCCGGTGGAGGGGAAGCTGCCGCACCGGGTGTTCTGGCAGGTGCAGGCCTACCTGCATTACCTGGAGCGCCAATGGTGCCAGGTGTTGTACATCGCCCGGGACACGGGGGCGATCTGCACGGTGGGGATCCGCTACCGGGAGGAGATCGGGCAGGAGATCGAGGCGAGGGTGGCGCGAGTGGTGGCGGCGGTGCTGAACTACGAGCGGCCGGCCTGCTCGTGCGGGCATCACCTGGAGACACCCCAGGCGGACTGGGCGACGACAATTCAGCGCCGATAATCCACATTAGCGGCGCTAAAAGAGAAAACAGGGCTTAGGAGCGATCATGATCACACGGCGGATGATGGTACAGGCAATTGCGGACCGTTTGGGCGGTCTGGAGGTGGACCGGCGCATTACACGGAAATCAAAACATTTTGCAGACCCGTGGAAGGGGATCTGGGAGGCGCTGGATAAAGCGGATGCCTGCGGGGGTGCGCTATACGAAGCGATGCTCAACGCGCTGGCAGCCAACGGGGAACGGGACAAAATCCTGGCAGAAATCTCCTATGCCCGCAAGGGGGGGAAGTACGGCGAATTCCAAAACCTGGAGGAACTGGGGGCAGACCTGCTGCCGATCCAGTGGTTGTGGCCGGGGTGGATCCCGCTGGGGATGATCACGCTGCTGGGTGCAGCGCCGGGCGTGGGCAAAACCTCGCTGATGCTGGACCTGGCGCGGCGGGTGATCCACCAGCACGCCTGGCCGGATGGCAAGGGGATGGGCGTCTCCCGGCAGAACTGCCTGTTTGTGGATGCGGAGAACGTGCCGCAGATCATCAACCAGCGGGCGATCCAGTGGGGGATGAACCGCAAGAAGTTGTTCTTGATGCACCCCGATATGGACGATATTCTGGATTTCAGCCAGCAGCGCTATAAGGACCGGCTGACGGAAATGATCGCGCAGTTGGAGCCGGGGCTGGTGATCATCGACAGCCTGAGCAGCGTCTCCTCCAAAGGGGAGAACAACATCGAGGATGTACGGCAGATGCTGTCATTTTTGAACATGCTGGCCAGGGAGTACGAGCTGGGGATGGTGATCATCCACCACCTGCGCAAACACTCCGGCATGCAGATGCAACTCTTCGACATCTCCCTGGATGACTTCCGGGGGAGCAGCCACATCGCAGCGATGGCCCGCTCGGTGATCGGGGTGAGCGTGGTGCAAACGCAGAGCATCACGGACCGCAACGGGCCGCGGCGGGTGGAGATCGTCAAAACGAACCTGGGGCCGTACCCGGAGGCGCTGGGCTTCAGCATGAAGGATGGGGCGGACGGCGGGATGGTGCTGCTGTGGGACGGAAAGGCGCCGGAGGCATACAAGGAGCCAACCCAGCGGGACGAGTGCCGGGAGTGGCTGGAGGATTTCCTGAAAGATGCAATGGAACGCAAGCCAGTGCCTCCGAAAGAGGTGCTCAGAGCTGCGGTAGAGGAAGGCTTCAGCCGGGCGTTGGTGTTCCAGGCGCGGGGTGAGCTGAGGGCACATATCAAGAACACGGAAGGACGAAAGAAAACCGGAAACTGCTGGCAGTGGAGTGATGAGATCGTCGATTACAGCGGAAGCGAGACGGAGTCTGCGGAGTCTACGGAGTAATAGAGTCTACGGGTTTTAGGAGTTTTAAAAAGGGTACCCACCCTTAATACTTAAAACTCCCTAGACTCCCTAGACTCCGATCAGAACGACTAAAGTCGTTACTACGAGGATATGAGCATGTACGACATCGAAGAGATCAAATCGCAGGTGAAGATCGATGACCTGGTTGGGCAGACGGTGGTTTTGAGACCATCAGGAACCAGCTTGCTGGGGATGTGCCCGTTCCACGATAACCACAACACGCCGGCGCTGGCGGTGTGGCCGGCGACGGGCACCTGGAAGTGCTTCGGAGCGTGCAACGAGGGCGGGGACATCTTCGCCTGGGTGATGAAGCGGGATAAGGTCGAGTTCAAAGAGGCGGTTCGGCTGCTGGCCGGGGCGGCGGGGGTGGCACCCAGGCTGGGATCAGCGGCTCAGCAAAAGCCGCCGGCGGCATCGCCTCCATCACCGCTGCCAGCTGGTCCAGATGAACCCTGGCGCAACCGTGCGGAGGAGTTCGTGACCTACGCCCAGCAGGTGCTGCGATCACCGGCGGGGGATCGGGCGCGGGAGTACCTGTTCAAGGAACGGGGGCTGTGGCCTGAGACCCTGGAGGCCTTCCGGGTGGGCTACATGCCCAAGGCGCACTACGAGGATCCGGGGCGGTGGGGGCTGGAGGGAAAGAAGATCTGGCTGCCCAGGGGGATCGTGATCCCGGGGATGTGGCGGGGTGGAATTGTGTGGTACGCCAAGGTGCGGCGGCCGGTACCAGAGAAAGAGCCTGGCGGCCTGGTGGATTATATCGGTGGATTATCGGCGGCGGAGTGCATCACCGGGGACCCAAAGCTAGAGCCGAAATTCGGCGGGCCGAGGGGTGGGACGGCGACTCTGTTTGGGCATCCGTTGGTGATGGGCAGCAAATCGCACCCGGTGCTTATCCTCACCGAGGGCGAGTGGGACGCCATGCTGGGCTGGCAGCTGGGCAACGATCTGGCCGACGTGGGGACGCTGGGCGGGGCAGCCAGGCACATGGATGCGCGTGGGCTGGCGTTCCTGGCCAAGTACGCGTCGGTAGGCGTGGTGATGGATGCCGACGCCACCGGTGACAAGGCGCGGGAGTACTGGCAGCAGCTGCGCCAGGTGAACCCTCGGGTTGTGGTGCTGGATCCGCCAGATCATGACCTGACGGATTACTGTAAACATGCCGGAGCGCGCTCGCTGCGGCAGTGGCTGGCCCGGGCGGCGAGCGATCTGATGCGCTCGGCGATGGACGGGATCGAGGCGCCGGAGCACTGGCAGCGATGCCAGGCCTGGGCGCAGAACGAAGCAGAGATGACGCTGGCCTGCTCTGCTAATGCAGGTTAGCAGAGCTAAAAAAAGAAAGGGAGAAAACGATGAACGAGAGAAAAGGGATGTACATGGGCGAAGAGTGGGTAGATGGTTTTTTGTCCAACTTCAAGCCCGGAACAACGATGTCGGAGTTGGGGCGGGCTGTGGCAAACTTCCTGGGCGAATTGTACCTGGGGATATATCACCTTGATAGTGGGGCACTGGAGCGCGTTGATTGGAGCGATAAGAATTGCATCGTGATCACCATTGGACATAAGGATTGGTGTACGGTCGATTTCAACACGTTGACGCGTCTGGTATTTCTGGCGCATCACATGGCCATACGGGTGGAGTTGGTTCCGGTCGCTAACGGTTATATGCGCGTTCTGTTTTCCCAGCGGAACCGTGATGGTGATGTTTATCACCGGCACCCAACGTTGGACGAGGCAGTGGCAATGTTCAAGGAGCGCGTGCTCTTGCCGGAGTATGGCGCCCGGGCGGAGGTGAGGAATGAGAACTAGCACATTGGGATGGGGAACGCCGATGCGGCCGCCGGATTATCCGATAGGGATGGTGCGGTGTAAGAAGTGCCGCGGAACGTTTCCGCGGAACAAAAAGCATAAGTGCCCGCACTGCGGGGCGAAAAACCAGAACGAACAGGCGAGATAAAGGGAGATCACCATGTTAGTCAATGTGCCTATTTCAAGAATTACAGCCAACCCCTGGCAGACGCGGGTGGGGGAGCCGGACCCGGAATACATCAAGGAGCTGGCGATGGATATCGCTGAGCATGGTCTGCTGCAGACGCCGATGGGGCGGGTGTTTGGGTTTGGACATGGAATAGAGCTAGAGGAGGGGATTGGTCAGGATTATATACTGGGTAAACTCGATGGTTTGCCGACATACTCGATTCAACTTGCTTTTGGGCATAACCGGCTGGCGGCGTTCCGCTGGCTGTATGATCTGCGAAATAACTCGGATATCAAGGGCGATTATTCCAGCATCCCGGTGGACCTGAAGACGCTGAGCGATGAGCAGATGGCAGTGCTGGCCTGGAGCGAGAACGAGCGGCGCCGGGATGTGACGGCGATCGAGCGGGCGCGGGCGATCCAGCAGCGGTTGGATACTCTGGGCTGGACGAACCGCCAGTGCGCTGAGCAGCTGGGCCTGGATCACAGCACGGTGAGCAATCTGCTGCGGCTGCTGAAGCTGCCCGAGGATCTCCAGACGGCGATCCTGGAGGGGAAGATCAGCTCTCGGCAGGCGGAGGCGCTGCTGCCGATCTATGAGGCGCCGGTGGTGTATGAGGATACGGTGCCAGCGAAGCCGGGTAGTTATGGGTATGCCCGGGGTGCGAAGGAACTGATCAAGGCGATGCTGGCGGGGGAGTCGTCGGATTATACCCGCGAGCAGGTTAAACGCTATTTTGAACAGGCGTCGAATGACCTGGAGAAGGCAGAGTTCGAACTGAACACATGGTTTCAGGAGGACAATCGGATCTATTGCGCAGTGTGCAGAACCTGCGATAAGCGCATGGGGAGCCGGAATCGCTGTTTTGACCACAGTTGTTTTGTGGCAAAAACTGAGGCGCACCGGATGGAGTACCTGGTGGAGGCGAGCGAGAAAACCGGGTGGCCGATCAAGGATATGGAGAAGGGCGGAGATACGACCAGCCTGATGTACCACGGCAAAGGCGTGGCAGAGAAGATCATCGCCACGAAATGCCAGAACCTGGTGCTGGAATACTGTGAACAGGTGACCACGCCAGGTAACCCGGATCACGTGCAGGGGTGGCCGCACGTGCGCCTGGTGTGCGATAAGCGCAACCACAGCTGCACGTGCCTGAAGGGGTTTGATGAGCTGCGATCGCTGGGGAGCAAGGATGCGCCGGAGCCGGCGGCGGTGACATCGGGGCAGTTGGAAGAGGCGGCGCGGGCGGCCCGGAAGGCGAAAACGAAGCTGGCGGAAAAGGAAGCGGAGGTGCGGGGGCGGATGGTGAAGTATATCCGGGAGCTGATGGCGATCAACAATGTGGGCGCCTGGTACGCGGCGATGCATGGAACCAACCGGGTGTCGTACCGCGCGTTCGATCTTGATGCGATCTTTGATCACATTGCCAAGACGGCGGTGAATAATATTATGGGGATGGAAGGGCCGGGCAGCCCCAATTACTCCAGCGAGGAGTTGATGATGCAGGTGATCAATCGAAGGCTAGAGGAATTGGAGATCCCGCCGTTGCCTGCGGAGAATGGTTTGTTTGTTCCGCTGGAAATGGATGCGTTCCCGAAGCTGTGAGGTTTGCGCGCAAACGAGAGGAGGAGCGATGGAAGTAACAATCAACGTCAACATGGATCAACGCTGTATGATGTGCAAAAGCAAAGGAGCCACGGTTCCATCTTGCATCTGTATGAAATGCGTAGCGGTAATTATAAAAAGCGGCATTCCTCCGCAAATGGTGGTCGATGCAGCCAGGATCGTGCGAAAAGAACAGCGAGCATCGGAAGCGTTCTTGCAGCAAAAACTTGGGCTGAACCTCGCTAGGGCGATCCGTCTCTTGCATTGTTTGCAAGATCTGAGAGTGGTCAAAAAGGCGCCTGGCGGTAAATGGGAATTGCGCCGATAACGCTTATTAGCAGAGCAAGAATTGGAGGTGAGCATGGCAACAACAATCAAGCACAAACCCAAGGGATTGTACCGAGAGCACGATTACAACCGAGTGTTCCAGTACATCTGCCGGCATAAGGCTGAGCATGACGGCAATTCTCCGACGGTGCGGGAGATCATGTGGGGCTGCGGGATCAGCAGCACGTCGGTGGCTCTCTACATCCTGCGCTCGCTGGAGAATGACGGGCGGATCACGATGCAGGGTGGTAGTGTGACGCGGACGCGCAGTATCCAGGTGGTGGGAGGGCGTTGGGAGGCGCCAGCGGTATGAACGATACGATGATCGGTAGCGATGTGATCCGGTTGGCAGAAACGGCGTCCAGGTTGATGACGGGGCCGGTGCGGCTGACGATGCTGCAGGTGCTGGCACTGCGGACGATGTACCAAACCGGCTATGCGGTGGCGCAGGAACTGCGCTCCCTGGTGGAGGCGGCCTGTTACTACGCGCCTGGCCACCAGCGCGTCAAGCGGGCGTTCCTAACTGAGCTGCCGGAGATGGGGTTGGTGATCAAGGGCACGCCGCAGTTCATCGGGCCCAGCCGCCTGGCGCTGGTGCGCCTGACAAAGGCGGGCCGAGAGGTGGGTGAGCGCCTGGGCCTGGGCGAGGCTGCTGAGAATGAGTGGGAGCGGGTGAACGAACTGCACCGGGGTGAGGAGTGGGAGCGGCACACGGTGGGGCTGCTGGCGTTTGCCTGGCAGGCGCGCCGGCGGGGGTACCAGGTGAAGCTGCTGCCGGAGGGTGGCAGCCGCGGCTGGGGCGTGACGCCGGATGCGCTGATCTGGAAGGAGGGGGAGCGGAATATTTACGCTGAGTTCGAAGTGCGGGCGCGCGGGCGTGTGGCGCGCTGGTGCAAGTGGGACGAAACGCAGAGCCTGGCAGCGGTGTGCACGTACACGGTCAGCGCCCGGAAGGGGATCATGCGCGAGTTTGAGCAGGCGCGCGTGTTCGGGTATGGAACAGATTTGCAAACATTGATCCGATCAGACAAAGGGCCATTATGGGCAGAAAGGGCATACAACCTATGAGCACGATGATTGATTATGCGGACGAAGTGTGGGAGGTAACGGCTGGCTGTACGAAGGCATCTCCGGGGTGCGCCAACTGCTGGGCGGAGGCGACCTCTCGCCGGATGGCGGGGAAGGCGCTGCCAGGGTACCGGGATGTGATCCGCAACGGTCACTGGAATGGATCCATTTCGCTGCTGAAGCACAACCTGGAGAGGCCGCTGAAGTGGAAGCGCCCGCGGGTGGTGTTTGTCAACAGCAAGAGCGATCTGTTCCACGAGAGTGTGCCGTTCGAGTACATCGACCGGGTTTTCTACACGATGATCCAGGCCAGGCAGCATACGTTCCTGCTGCTGACCAAGCGGCCGGATCGGATGGCGGCATATTACGAGAGCCGGATGGACGGCGAGGATTGGTTCGAGGTCGACCTGGGGGCGGGGTGGAGGGCCGGTTTCGAGGTGCGGAAGGGGAACATCTGGCCAGGGGCGACGGCGGAGAACCAGGAGATGCTCGAGCAGCGCGCGCCGCAGCTGGTGCGCTGCCCAGGGCCGGTGCGCTGGCTGAGCCTGGAGCCTCTACTGGAGGCGGTGGACCTGGCGCCGTGGATTGGGCAGGGGTATGACCAGGTCAACTGGGTGGTACCTGGCGGGGAGAGCGGGACGCGGGCGCGGATCATGCCGGTGAGTGCGCCGCGGCGGGTGCGGGATGTGTGCATTGAGAAGGGTGTGCCGTTCTGGTTCAAGCAGTGGGGCGCGTGGCGGCCAATCAATCCGGTGACAGAACCGCATACCTACGAGCTGGCCGAGCAACACAAGATCGATTCTGTAATGTGGTTGGGCTATCGATACCAGAAGTTGGGGAAGAAGAATACCGGCCACGAGCTGGATGGAACGGTGTGGCAGGAATTCCCGGAGCGCTGTGAGCATGCGGGATGCACCAGTCTGCACGCCAGCGGGTACCTGATACGCTCTGGGACGGAGGATCCCGGCTTGGTGGAGTTCTTGTGTGTGGATCATGCTAGGGCGGGCGGCTACTGCCTGGGCTGCCATGAGTATTCTCCGAATGGCGAGTGCTGGGAGACGGGGTTCTGCCGGGAGTGTACGGAGGAGATGGACGCGGATGGGGAAGAGTGGGAGGAGGAAGGGGGTGAGTGGGAGATGGGGTGAGAGGAAGAGATAGTGAGTGGGCGAAGCATGCGGGAAAATTTTAGGAAATGCAAGCCGTAGCCGCTAGCGGGTGGGTGTGGATTCGGTTCAGGAGCAGGGTTATGTTCGGGCGTAGAAAAAGCCTGAAAATGCCTCACGCGCATAGCGCAGTCCTGCCAGCCAGGTACGCGCCTTGTTAGGCGTATTTTCACTTTACACAACTTCCAGCATCTCTAGCGAAATGCCGAATACAGAGTAATGAACTCCCATGGTATCTGGAGGTTGGGGAAAAGATCTATGCGTGAAAATGATTTTTTCCAAATAACAATCCTTCATAATCTCGTATACTGGTATTTTCAAACAGTCAATTACCGCATATGCTCCATTCTTGCTCATGCCTGTCCAAACATCGGTAATTGTTTCGGGGCGAGACGTTTCTCGAATGTATTCACCAGAATTACCTGGACACCATTCTCTGATATTTTCTCCTAATTCCAGCTCAATATCAATTGAAGGCGCTTCTTTGAAAACTAATCTAATCCTTCCGATGCTTCTGTTTGCGTAGATATTTTTGCTGTTTCCAGAGTTAATCAAAAGATAAACCGACTTGACTCTATTTACTGATTGGGACAATTGAAAATCAACTTGTTTACCGCCATCATCAAGCGGCAAGTAATAATGAATAGATTCATTTGTATCGAATATCATCGAATCTTTTTCAAGTCTAAATTGCACTCCACCTAAAATCACATCACCAACAGGAGGTTTGATGTAACGGTTTTTCAAGTATGAATTCCCAAAACCTGCCGATATGGGAATTGGTAAAAATTTAGGCGTTACAACACTCGTTGCTTGTTTCTTTTCGAGTAGTTTTTGGCGACTGCTAAATAATACCCAGCTTAATAAACCAATTATGTAAGATGCAAGAGAAAAAGTGACAAGTTTCCAATCGCCATAAAGCCGAAAAGCAATTGCGCTCAATAGGATAACTGTACAAAGCGGTAAAACCAAATACCATTTTTCAACTAACCATTTCGCACCTCGCCCCCCTGCTTTAGGCAACTTATTGAACCATTTATTGACTTTTTCTATTTTGAAATAGGTAATCGATCCCGCCAGAATTGCAGTGATAATTGTGCCAATGATAACAATAATAAGGTCGGGGATAAATTGAGACCAATCGCTTTCTGGCATTTAGAATATCCTTCTGTTTGTCTTAGTTGAATATGTTTGTGTGCCTAACGGGGCGACGGGCGAGGCGCTGACTCTGTTGGGGAGCAGAATTATGTTTGGATGTGGAAAATGCCCAAAAATGCCGAAGGATCCCGCCAGCCAAGTGTACCCTTTGTTAGGACCATTTTATTTTATCAGTGTACCAATTTGTTGCATTAGTAATGCTGCAACTACGTTGCCTACAACTCCTTCTAATATCGCGCGCAGTGAAACTAGACATTCTTTTATGACGGAAGGTTTTGGGCGCGGAGATTTGATTTGAGACTCAATCGTTTCTAAATCGGCTTCAACTTCTGCCCGTTTGTCTTTACTTAATTCCAATTCGGTCAATTTGCTTTTCATATTCGTAACAAACTTGGCTATGGCATCAATATCATTAGTTGTGTAAGTCAAAACCTGAGAACTCTGACTTGTTCCTTGTTGTATTTGCGAGCCAATCATTTGCTCAACGCGGATATAGTTTATTGGTGGAAAATATCGCGTTTCTTCATCAGGTTTTGATAGCGCTGCTTCTACTTCCATAACACCCCGATGAGTAATGCCAATAGACCTATCCAGTGCAATATGTGTTATCAATCCTTCTCCGCTCAAATACTCATCTATCCTGTCAGTTTCGGGGTGCGAGAAGCTTAATTCTTCTCCAAGTTCCCAAAGATTCACAGAAACAAGTTCACTTCCATCTGTGACCTCGTACAATTTTTTTAGAAACTGAAATCTCTTAAGTTGGGTTTCTTGAATATTGTTTGCCATTTTTTCTCCCTTCGGGAATGGATGTGCTTGGCGGGGCGGTCGGACAGAACGTTCCACATGAACTGACGGGCGGGGAAAACAGAATCAACTAAGGCACTTGCGGCCATTTTGGGAGCCAGAATCCCCTTCGGGCGGGTATTCACCCGCTCGGTCATCCACGCGGCCGTTGGGCGTCTGATCATAGATTATGCAGGTAAGATCGAATAAGATCTGCTTTATCCTTCATGCCGTTGGTCTCGAGATACTCAATGAAAACAGGCCAGGGTGGTATGTTGCTTCGGTACGGATTTTCGCAGAGGTTAGCATACATTCCGCCGCCAGGGCCGGTGTATAGGCCACCGCCAGGGCCACGGGATAAGCCGCCACCTGGACCAGTATAGAGACCCCCATCTGGGCCGGTGTATAGGCCACCGCCAGGGCCACGGGATAAGCCGCCACCTGGACCAGTATATAAGCCACCACCGGGGCCAGTGTAGAGTCCACCACCAGGACCAGTATAAGCCCCACCGCCTGGCCCTGTATATTTACCGCCGCCTGGGCCGGTGTATAAACCTCCACCAGGACCGGTATATTGATCTCGTGGCCATGTATTCTTTTCAGTCATTCAAATCCTCCTTGTTGTTGAAGGCGCCAAACAATATATAGAGAGTTATCCTGTATGATCATAACCTACTGATATAAATTATATGCTCCTTTGATCTCTCATGCAAATCCTTGGAGCAAAAAAAGGTTGATTGCCATACCTTTTGTCAAGGTGAGCGCAATACCTGCTAAGTGGGCTAAGAGGATGCACGCCGACCCTGATAATCCAGCGGAAGCGGATATACAAGGGGCTGGCCCATCAGGGTTTAGGTGATATTTAGAACAAAAATAGAACAGTAGATTAGAGTGTGGAATCAATCACTATATTTACGTATAATATCTATAGATGCAATTGACTGGAGGAGACATGGACGGTGGTGTGAACAAGCCAAATGATGATACTGTTCTTATTCCTGTCAAGTGGAAAGACGCGAAAGATACCCAGACACGATATGCAAACCACCTGATGGTGACCCACGCTGGTGGTGAGTTCTATTTGGTGTTTGGTGAGTTGTTTTTTCCCGCTATGGCCCAGGATGAAAAGCCGGAATATGTGGAGATCGTTCCTGTAGCACGTATTGCCATATCTCCAGATAATATGATCAGGTTTTCAGAGGCTATCCGGCAAAATATTGAAAAATTCCATAATCATCAAGATGGTGTGAAAGATGATGATTGAAAATATTTTGGTCTCCCAGGGTAATGTCAGCACCTTATCTGAGCGTCATGTGAGGATGCTTAGGAACGTATTATCGCAAACGATTTCTATTCCGATTCGTGTTCCAGCATACCAGGAGTATCTTCTGCAAGATATTGTTTCTGAACGTTATGGGCCTTTGGGAAATTTGCTTTTAATAGTGGAGCGTGACGGTAATGCCTTTTTAGTGTCTGATACGGTCCTTAATTTATATGGGATCGGTGAAACTCTAGAAAGTGCAGCTAATGAATTTGTTAGTATGTTGACAGATCTTTATGAGGAATTGAGTAGCGCCGAGGAAGATCTTTCGTTCCACCTTTCCCGCCAATTGAACTATCTCCGTACTATCATTAGCCAGCGTTAACTCTGGGGTTGCCTTATGCCCATCCCGAAGGAAATGATACGCGCTCGATTAATACGGAAATTTGGCTTTGTAGATGTGGAAGGCAGTAAACATGAGGCCCTGACCTTGTATATAGATGGTCATAAGGTAGCTACAACTCGCTTTTCCAGGTCTCATCAAGAGATTAGCGATAAGATACTCTCAATCATTGCGCGGGAGCTATGGGTGCAGTCCAAGGATCTCAGACAGATGTGCGAATGCACAAAAAGCAGGGATGACTACCTGCAACATCTAGAAGCCACAGGTAAAACAGGTATTTGATCTATGGGGAAAAAACTGCCTTTGCCTATAGCTGTTGGTGCTCTGTTATTTATAGGGATTTTCATCCTCGATTTGGGTTACCAATGGGGGTGGGTGTTTGTCATTTTGGGGGCCATAGGAGCAGTTTACTTTGTTTTTAAACTGATACGATAGAATTGTGCAGCGCCGCTAATAGGGCTTATCGGAGCAGGGTGTACACATAGGCCTGGAACCCCTTAACCCCGGGCCTATGTGTACACCGATCAAGGTTTATACTATACACCTTGATCCTATAGGGGGGAGTGGTGTAACAGACTACTTTTGGCGTCAAAACTACTTTTTGCATGGGGTGGGTGGAATATCACGCGACTATTCTCACTGTGAAAACAATTCACCTAAGCAAACACCCCGTTTTTTCCTCGGAGGAAAAAGGCTTTTGGGGGCTTTTCTCTGAAAATAACCTGGTTAATTCCTACACGCGTGTAGGTTATTTTTTGCCCAGGGGGAGTGGTATAACACGCCCTTTTTGGTCTTGAAGCCACTTTTTTTGGGGCAGCGTGGATACTGGCCGGGCACGTGGGCAGCTGGCTGGGGGCTGATGATTGCGGGCTAGCGCCCGGTTTATCCCCATTTTTGGCATTTTCACAGTATGTATTAAGGGATGACCGTATCGAATCGAGCGCCGATCAGAGCCTGGCCAGGGCAACACAGAAAACAATTGGTGCACTTTGCACCTTTTGTTTCTCCCCCCTACACGCGTGTAGGGGCTTACCAGGTTTGCGGTGTACCAAGTACACCGCTTACAGGGGGGGGGGAACATCACGCGACTTTTTCTTATACGAAAAATAATCGCCTAAGGGAACACCCCGATTTTTCCTCGGTGGAAAAATGGTTTCGGGGGTTATTCTCAGAAAATAAGCCGGCTTTTTTTATAATCCAAAGTATTATATTTTGGAGTATATAAGATGGCTTCGAGGTGGGTTTGTGTGTGTTGATGTGTAGTAGGGTCATTTGACTTAGTGTCATTGACACACCGCATAAACTCGTGTACCCTATAGAGGGTCGCTCAGCGCAAACACATGACCAGTGTTTGCGCTTTTGTTTTAACGACCGCTTGGCGACTGACAATTGAGAGGGGGCTGTGCGCTGACAGCCCCCCGCAAACATAGTCACGGGAGGTTCACGTGTTTGATTTTGGGGCGTTTTTCTCGGTGTCAATTGGGGGCATTCCGCTGATCGTGATCGTGATGGGCCTGGTCACTCTCTGTCGCAAATTCAAGTTATCGGGTAGGTGGCTGCTGATCGCCTCGCTGGCGATCGGCTTTGTGTTGGGTATGGGCTACCAGATATCCACGCTGATGCCGCAGGATTTCGCCGGCTGGTTTGCGGCGGCGATCTACAGCCTGGCGCTGGGCCTGGTGGCCAGTGGCATCTACGAGACAGGCAAGCAGATCACCGGCGTGGAGATTATCAGCGGGGTAGAGCTGCACGCCTTCCGTGAGGTCGACGAGACCGGGCTGGAGCAGGACTATGTCTGAGGTGGTCCTCATCGCCCTGATCGGATTGGCTGGCACATTTTTAAGCGCGTTCGCCGGGTATGCGGTGGCAGCGCGCAAGCAAAAGGCCGATGTCAGCAAGATTTTGGCCGAGGCGAATAAATCAAAAGCCGATGCGGCTGATGTCATCGGTGATGCCTGGAAAAAACTATTTGACGAGATGGATGAGCGCGTGAAGGGGCAAGCGACAAAGATCAGTGATTTAGAAACGGCACTGGCGGCCAAGGACACTGAGATCCAGGCACTACGGTGCGAGTTGAGCCAGCTACAGAGCGCTCTCGCTGAGAAAAACAGTTTGGTGGCCAGCCAGGAGCAGCGCATCAAGGACATGGAAGCGGAAATCGAATCGCTGCGTCAGCAGCTCGACGCCCTGGGGCAGAAGCCGAAAACACGCAGCAAGGCGGCAGTGCTGTGATGTTGGGATTAATGCGTATAACCAGAGTGAGAACACCAGGAGACCGGGCGACCGGCTCACCTGGTTGGGTAGCGCAGGGCCATAAAAATAAAAGTTCCCGTTTTACCCTTTTGTACGGGGCAGCATGATGGACGATCAGACGGTCGATTTGCCAGAGCCAGAGGACGAGGACGGCGAGACAGCCTTCCCGGCAGGGGAGCAGGTGCCCGGCCAGGCAGAGAGCCGCAGCGCATACGAGCGCTTCCGCACGATGCTGGCGGTGCAGACGATGGTGCAGGGTGTGGAAGAGCACAGCACCGATGCCGGGCGGATCGACTGGTGGCAGGAGTACCTGGCGCTGCGGGCCGAGGGCTGGGACTGGCGCAAGGCGGCCTATATCGCCTGGGCAGCCAGCCCGACTGACCGGCGCTGGCCGGGGACGCAGGATGAGCTGGCCCATAAGGTTCTGGGGCTGAAATCTGACCGGGTGATCAGCCGGTGGAAGAATGACCAACCGGAGATCGGGGCCAGGATCGAGCAGATGCAGGTAGCGCCGCTGATGGAGCACACGCGAGACGTGATCGAGGCATTGATCGCAGTAGCGCGCAGGCCCGACCCATCGGCGCACCAGGACCGCAAGCTCTTTTTAGAGATCACGAAGATCTACCAGCCCAAGGCGCAGATGGCGCTGACCGGCGAAGACGGCGGGCCGGTGGATGTGGTGCACGTTTACATACCAGACAATGGCAGAGACGAGGTCGCAGAGCAGGAACCAGGTGCAGCAGGTCAACAAGATTGACCTGAGACCGCAGCCTGGGCCGCAAACAGCGTTTCTCTCCTCGCCGGCAGACATCACGATCTACGGTGGTGCTGCCGGCGGCGGGAAAACCTGGGCCCTGCTGATCGAACCTCTGCGGCACATTAACAACCGAAAATTCGGAGCAGTAATCTTCCGCCGGTTATGGCCGGAGATCACTCGCACCGGCGGGATGTGGGACGAGAGCAATCAAATCTACCCGCTGCTGGACGCCAAGCCGCTCCAAACCACGCTGACCTGGAAGTTTCCCAGCGGGGCGAAGGTCTCCTTCGCCCACATGATGCTGGAGCGGGATAAGGAATCGTGGAAGGGCGCGCAGATCCCGCTGATGTGTTTCGACCAGCTGGAGACGTTCAGCCAGAGCCAGTTTTTCTACCTGCTCTCCCGTAACCGGTCCACGTGCGGGGTAAGGCCCTACGTGAGGGCGACCTGCAACCCAGACCCGGAGAGCTGGCTGGTGAATTTCCTGGCCTGGTGGATCGGCGAGGATGGTTATGCCATCCCGGAGCGGTCTGGGGTAATACGCTGGTTTGTGCGGGTGGGCGATGCGATCGTCTGGGGCGACAGCCGAGAAGAGCTGGTGGAACGCTACCCCAAGAGCCAGCCGTTCAGCGTGACGTTCATCCTGGCGAGGCTCAAGGATAACCAGATCTTGATGCAGAAGGATCCGGGATACCTGGCCAGGATGCTGGCGCAGGACCCGATCGAACAGGCCAGGCTGTACGGCGACCCGGAAAAAGGCGGCAACTGGAAGGTCAAGGCCGAGTCCGGGAAGGTCTTCAACCGGGGCTGGTTCAAGATCGTGGAGGCAGCGCCGGCGCATGGCATCGACTGCCGGTCATGGGATTTCGCCGCCACGGCTAAGGAGCTGAATAAGACTGACCCGGACTACACCGCCAGCGTGCTGATGCGCAAGGCAAACGGGATGTACTACATCCTGGACGCGACGGCGGATCAGATCGCCGGGGCAGAGGTGGAGCGGATGTTCCTCAACATCTCTCGCCAGGAGGCGATGGCGGCGCTGCCAGAGACACCCTACCGGGTACGCTGGGAAGTGGAGCCGGGCAGCGCAGGCAAGCGCGAGGCGCAGCGCCTGGCGGGTCTGCTGGCCGGGATCGACGCCAGGGGCATTTCGGCCAGCGGCGACAAACTGACCAGGGCCAAGGGCCTGGCGGCCCAGGCCTACGCCGGGAACGTGATGCTGGTGCGTGGGCCGTGGAATGAGATGTTCCTGGAGCACATGCACCACCAGCCAGGCTGGCCGCACGATGACATCATGGATGGGGCGTCGGGGGCTTTCAACGACCTGACGGACGCGGTGGGCGGCACGAAGACCGGCAAGGCGAAGGTGCACAAGATAGACAAGGTTTTTGGCGGATGATTGCTCAGCAGATCAGCGGCACAGCGAGGGCCACGCGTCGGGATGACGTAGTCACCATGGCCCCTCCCAACTACCGGAGGGTGAGCAGAGTGCGAGGCCGGTGCCCGTGTTGGCCGAGCGAGAAGTCGGCGTCGGCGCGGTACAGTGGAGCGACCTGGCTGCCGCTGATCTGGGGAGCAAAATCTCTGCTCCGATAATAGGTTTTAGCAGCGCTAACTCTCTGAGAGTGGGTGAGTGGGTGAGAGGGTGAGCGGGAGAATTTAGGAGGTTGGCATGAGTGATAAACGGAAGGTGGGGCGGGGGAAGCCGGTTGAGGAGGTCAAGGGCAGCGTGGAGTATGCGATGAACTTGATCCGGTCGGCGTTTGCGCGCTTGTTTGATTATGGGGGCAGCCAGGTTGCCGAGGGCGTTGGCTATCACATCGTGGAGACCTTCGCCGATCACCTGATCGTGCGGGATTACAACGACCCAGATCTGAAGCCCGACGAGTATTACCTGGTCATCTACTCCCAGGAGGGCGATGCGTACAGCTTTGCGGCCCGGGAGGATTGGGAGATCGTGGAGCTGACCTACCAGCCGCAGACCACGGCACAGCCGGAGAGGCTGGAGCGCGAGAAGCCGAAGAAACGCGGCGGCAAGAGGCTGGTGGAGCAGGTGGACGATTGCGGCTCTGTGCGTCTGAGTGAGGCGCAGCAGGGCAAGCCGCGCACGATCCATGCGGTAGGGATCACCGCCGACGTGGTCAATGGTAACGGTCGGCGCTATTCGAGTGAAGTTTTGCAGGCAGCGGTCGATGAGGCGAGAGCCAACATCAGCCGCAGCAGCCTGAATGCAGGTCGCTTCATCCCGCTGTTGGGGGAAGCGGAGCATCCGTCTGACAAGGCATCCGGGCGTCCGAATGTCCTGGAAACGGTCGTACGATGGACTGACATCGATTTCGACGGCGCGCACGTGCTGCTGGATGGTGTCATCCTGGAGACCGCCAAGGGGCGCGACATCCTGGCAATTATGGAAGGCGGCGTTCTGCCTGGCATCAGCCAGCGCGGGTATGGCGATCTGCGCAGTGTGGAAGAGAACGGCCAGAAGATCGACGAGGTCACAGAGCTGACCATCACCGGGTACGACCTGGTGCTGGAGCCGAGCGACCCCGAGGCGGCCGTACTGGTATTGGAAAACAAATCAAAATCTCAGGAGGAAAACCCTATGAACATCGAGGAGCTCAAGAAGCTCATCTCTGACAACCCGGAACTGCTCCGCGGCCTGGTGGCCGAGGACATCGAAAAGATGGGCGCTGCCCAGCTGAAGAAACTGGAAGCGACTATCCGTGAATCCCTGGGCATCGGCCCTGACGCCGACCTGCCCAAGGCCTTGGCCGAGGCAGCCGCAGCCAAGCGCACCCTGGCCGAGCAGACCCAGGCGGCAGCCGTTGAGGCAGCCATCACCGAGCACACCCAGGGCCTGCCCTACGGCGACCTGAACGCTTCGTTCATCGAGGCGGTGCGCGAGGCCAAGCCTGGCAGCGCCGAGGCCGTGAAGAGCCTGGTGGAAAGCAAGCGCAAGGAATACGACGCCATCGTGGCCAAGGGCCGCCTGGCGGGCATGGGACGTGTGCAGCCGGTTGGGCCGGTGATCGAGCGCGAGACCGATCACCCGGCGTATGCCCGCGGCGCCTACGAGTTCACTGAGGCGCTGGTGCGCCGCAACGTGATCGAGGCGCGTGACCTGCGTCAGCCGAAAAGCCCCAACGAGCGCCTGGCTGTTGCCATGCTGGAGCGCTTCGACAAGGTCTATGCCCAGCCGCTGCTGCGTGAGTCGCGCATGCTGGACGAGGCCGAGTCCACCAGCGATCTGAACCTGCCGTACAGCGCCAGCCGCGCCATCCTGGCGGCTGCCTGGCCGCTGGCCGTGGCGCCGAGCGTGTTCGATTTCGGCGTGACCGACCAGGCCCCGACCCGCGTGTACTACGAGACCTACGCCCATGAGACCGGCGTTGAGACCACCGTGACCAACGAGGCGGTCACCGCGGATCTCAACGATTACGTGGATCTGGACTACAAGCGCGTCAAGATCGGCACCGTTGTGGTGACCAACTCTGGTGGGACGGTTACCTACACCGAGGGAACCGATTACGTGATCGACTACGGCAATGGCCGGTTCATGGCGATCGCTACGATCACCAATGGCCAGTCGCTGTTGATCGATTACGTTTACCTGGCGATGCGCCTGGGCGAGAACGCGGCCATCGAGCGCGGCAAGATGACCCTGGGCTACTCCACGCTGGAGATCGTCGCCGATCGCCTGGCGACCGAGATCACCAACGAGGCAGTGGTCTTCAGCCGCTCGCAGATGGGCTGGGACGCCACCACGCGCACCCTCAACGCCCTGATCAACGAGATCCGGCGCAAGATCGACCAGGACGCCTTCTACCTGGCGCTGGCCTCCGTGCTGAGCGTGGCCAGCAACAGCGGCGGCACCTGGGTGAGCGCGACCGGCACCCTGGATGACCTGGTGAAATACATCGGCGTGGCCCGGGTGAAGGTAGCCAAGCGCTACTACCAGCCGACCGCCATCGTGATGAGCTCCACCATCAGCGACCTGGTCGCCAACTGGGCTGGCTTCACCGCTGCCGGTTCCCGCGCCGATGCTGCCCTGGAAGCGACCGGCTATGTGGGCCGCCTGAAGGGCCTGCCCTGCTTCGAGAGCACCGAGTTCTCGGACAGCTACATCATGGCGGTCAACCGCGAGCTGGTGATGGCCCGCGTGTTCCAGCCGATGTCGCTGAAGGGGCCGTTCCCCAGCTACTCCAGCAACAAACTGCTCGCCAACGATCAGTGGTATGCCGAGGAGTACAACGGCAGCATCTCGCCGATCGCCAACAAGGGCTCCTACGTCAAGATCACCTAGGCCTACGGCCTGGCGAGATGAGTAAGGCGGTGGCTGCTCCACTACGACGAGGAGCAGTCACCGCCAACCGGAAGGAGATGTACTATGTCAGATCTCGTGAGTGTGCAGTACGTTGGCAAGAACATGGCCCCATTGGGCGGTGTGATGATGCTGACCGGAGAGACGCGGTATAACGTGCCGCGTTACCAGGTGCGGGAGGCGCTGCGCCACAACCCGGGGAAGTTCGTGATCCTGGGGGAAGAAGTGGCCAATCCCGCCGAAAACGCCGTGCCTGCAGTGCGCGGTCACAGCCACGATCACGTGGAGGTGACCACGAGCGCCGAGCCGGGCGAGTACATCGCCGTGGCAGCCGAGCCTGCAGCGAGCGATGAGCCTGTGACCGTGTTGAGCGAGGATGAGCATGTCGATCAGCCTGAGCAGCCTGGTAAGTCGCCTGCAAAGCGACGTACCCGCAAGAAATAGCGTACCGAGCGCTGAGCAGTACGAGCGGGCTGTCACCGAGGCGGTGGCGGATTTCTCGCAGCGGGCGCCGATGGAGAAGGTTTCCTCGGTGAGCGTGGTGAACGGTACGGCCGCTTACACGCTGCCTGCTGATTTCGTCAAGCTGATCGGGCTGGAAAGCCTGGTCAATGCCTCGGGTGTGCTGATCACCGACAGCGGGCTGGTCCCGGTGAGCAGCTCCTTCAAGGAGCGGCTGATGGTCAACGGCACTACACTGACGATCTACCCGACACCGACGTATACGATGGCGCGAGATCTCTGGTACATGGCGGGCTACATCCTGGACGATGATGCCGCCTATGCCGACATGAGCGAGGCGGAAGCGGCGCTGGTGATGATGCTGGCCACGGCGAAAGCCCTGGGCTGGCAGGCGAACGCAGCGGCGCTAGAGGCCTGGAATTACCAGATCGGCGACGAGCGGGTGAGCAAGGAACGCCTGGCAGAGGCACTACGCAGCCAGGCGCAGGACTTTGAGCGCAGGTACTACGAGACGGTGCGGGATCAGAAAGCGAGACCAACCGGATCGCGCTACCGAGCGCCGGATGGCAGTTATTCGTAGCACCGCTAATGTGAGTTAGCGGCGCTACGATCCGAGTTTTGAGGAGGTCAACTATGACTGGAAAAGTGCGTGATTCGATCGTGCCGAATGCGATCCACATCATCGAGCCGGAGACGGTGACGGATGGGGACATCGACAGCGGCGCGGCAACCGCCGGGCAGGTCTTGCAGGCGGATGGCTCTGGCGGTGCAGACTGGGATAACCTGATCGTCACCGACCTGGACAGCGGCTCGGCCCTGGCCGGGCAGGTGATGACAGCGGACGGCGCGGGCGCGGTGGAATGGGCGCCGATGGCACCGTTCTACCTGGGCGACAACGCCGGTGAAACGCTGGCCCTAGGGACGCTGTTTGCTGCGGCCGCAGGCCGGGCTCACAAGTTGGGCGATTGGTGTTGCTACCATGATACGGTGGCCGGATCGTATGTGCTGTGCATGGCCACCGGCACCGGGGCGAGCGACTTCGTCAAGTTCGGCGCGGTGATCCCGTAGGTTACTACGAGGATACCAAGAGAAAACAAGAGTTTTGAGTTTCGGAGGTAAAAACTATGAATACGAAACAACGTCAATGGCTGGCCTGGGGCGCGGTTGCAATGGTCCTGACGATCATTGCGATCTTCCTGGGCGTGACCTACCCGGTGCCGAGTGCTCCGGGGGAGAATGTGGAAGTGCTGGGCACGACCCTGTTCGACAACCTGCGGGTGACCGGTACGAGCGACCTGCGCGGCACGGTGAGTGATGGCGCAGGAACCTTTGTGGTCGGCGATGACATGCAGATCGCCGGGGCTGCGGATGCGATCCAGCTCAAAGTGACCGGGTATACCACCCAGACGGCGAGCCTGCTGGTACTGGAGCAGGTCGGCGGCGCGGATGTACTGACGATTGGGCCGAGCGGAGATATGTACCTGGCGCGCACGGCGCAGTTCGACGGTAACCTGTTCGACGGCCTGGGCGATTTCACCATCGCTGACAATGCGGTGATCACCGGCACCAGCGACCTGCAGGGCAATGTGGCTGATTCCCTGGGGACGTTTACGATCGCCGACGATCTGGATGTGACCGGAGTGAGTACGTTGTCAACCATCTCTACGGGTGAGATTTCGGGGACGGCAGACCTTGAAATTTATGGTTTCCCCGGTGTTGCCGGTGTATCTAATCCTGGTTACATCCTAGTCGAGGGTGGCTACGGTGCCACCGATCAGACCGGAGGCGATGTCTATATCCTCGGTGGTGGTACAGCTGGTACCGGAGACGGTGGCGGTGTTTATCTGCAAGCCGGCGAAGGCGGTAATGGGGCCACCGGCGACGGCGGAGCGCTGGAATTAATTAGCGGCAACTCAGCCTCCACAAACGGTTACCCCGGCGACGTCACGATCGATACTGGGACAGCAAACCCGGGCCTGGAGAGCAATATCTATATCGGCGACACGAACGCAGGCACCGTCGTCATCGGATCCGGGCTCGGTTCCGTAGACCTGAATGGTGCTCTGGAAATCAACAATATTGTCATGCCAGCCGCCGTCCAGTGGACTCAGCGAGCCGAGGTGGGAGACACCATCTGGATTACCGGCCAGCTCCAGGACGCAACCGGGCAGAACGTCGCCGGTTATTGGAACCTGGTTATCTATCTGTCAGATGCCGCCACGGGCGCGGGGACAACGTCCACCCTGGCCGATGACGTAGTCGATATCCAGGGTGGTTACCTGATCGCCATTCTGGAAGCAAAAATCGCCTGGTCGGTCTTGACGAACTCCTCCGGCCAGATCGTTATCTCGATTGGGCATAGCGGTGCGCACACCTGGTACGAGGTGGTCTGCCTACCATTCGGGATGATCGAGGCCTCACCCGCCATCACGTTCGCCGGGCCATAGGTTATAGACGGAGCCGGGAGCGATGCGAGTTTTTGCATACTGTTGTGCATCGATGTTGGAGCGGACGCGGCGAGCGGCGGGGATGTACCCGCGGCTGTGCCCGCCGATCAACGTGGCTTGCATCGCTCCCCGCACGTTGGAAGGTTATGACCTGCTGTACCTGATGCTGCACGGGATGCCCGACCAGCCGTTCCTCTATGGGGACCGCTGGGAGACAGCGCTGAGCGCGGAAACGGTGCGCAGCGCCAATCTGGCAGGCAGCGTGGTGTACAGCGGGGCCTGCTACCTGGCGGAATCGCCGATGCTGCCGGCGTTTTTGGAGGCCGGGGCGGTGGTGATCGGCGGGAGCGGGCGCAACTACTCCGTCAAGGGCGGCTTTGACCTGGTGGATCTGCTGGGGCAGTGGGTGCGCTACGGCCTGGCTGCCGGGCTGACCCCGGAACGGGCGCTGCGCCTGGGGAAGGCGCGGCTGCGCCTGGGGCGGATCAGCAAAGAGCGCCGGGATACGCTGAAGTTTGAGATGTGGGTGCCAGGAGTGAAGGCATGATCCAGGGCATCGACATCAGCCACCACAATAAAAACGTGATCTGGGGCCTGGTGCCAGCGTGGGTTGAGTTCGTGATCTGCAAGGCGACCGAGGGGCCGGGCTATACCGACCCAATGTTCCTGACCTACTGGAGCGCGCTGCGGGGCTCTCGTTTTATCCGCGGTGCCTATCACTACCTGCGCCTGACGATGGATATCCCTGGGCAGGCCGACAACTTCTTTGTCGTCGCCGGCAACACACAGGCGCCGCCGTTGGTAGATATCGAGTTGTATCAGGGCTATGCCGATGATGTGCATTACCACCAAACCACGCCGAAAGCGGAGATCCAGGCGCGTATCCTGTGGATGCTGCTGGAGGTGGAGGATCGGTTTGGGGTGCGGCCATCGATCTATACCGCCAGGTGGTACTGGGATCAGTTTATCAAGGGCGCTCCCTGGGCGAAAAATTACCGCCTGCACGTGGCCAGTTATAAAAACCCCCCTCCCGTGCTGCCTTCCGATTGGGATGCCTGGAGCATGTGGCAGTACACGGATAAGGACATGGTGCCTGGGATCAGCACGTATGTGGATCTCAATTATTTCAACGGCTCCAGGGCTGACCTGGAGGCCATCTGCACCAACCTGGAAGACCCCGGAGATGACGAGATGAGCGTGAAGTTTCGCAGTCTGGTGGATCGGCTGAGGGTGCGCACACAGGCCAACACGAGCGGCGCAATCGTCGGTTACCTGAACACCGGCGACGAGGTGGAGATCGACCAGGTTGCCGGTTACTCTGCCTGGGGCAGGATTGCCCGCGGCGAGCATGCCGGGAAGTACGTGTGTATCAGCAGCTCCACGCCGTTCATGGAGATGGTTTTTCATCCGTCTGCGCCAGTGGCGCCCCCGGTGGGGTTCCAAAGCCCGGTTGGGACGGAAGCAGAGCGGCGGTCAGGCCAATACCCGCCGGGAAAGTGGATCGATGCCAACCCGTACAAGAAGCTCAACCCAACGGGGTGGCACACCGGGAACGACCTGAACCTGAACCTGCCGGGCGATTGGAATGCCGACCGCAGGGAAAAAGTTTATGCGATCAAGGGCGGAACGGTGCGCTGGGCCGGGCTGCTGGGTGGTACGTGGGGCTATGTTGTGGTGATCGAGCATGACCCACTGGAGGATGGCACACCGGTTTGGTCACGGTATGCGCACTTGCGAGAGGGCTCGCTCCAGGTGCAGGCTGACCAGGTGGTTGAGACCGGGCAGGAATTGGGAATGATTGGGCCATTTGACGGCGATGAAAGCCAGGCGCACCTGCATTTTGATATCGCCCGCACGAACATCCTGGCGGCAAATCCCGGTCACTGGCCGGGCGGCGGCGACGCCGGGCAGCTGGCGGTGGAAAAGAACTATGTCGATCCTATGAAATTTATAGGCGTACAGCGCGCCGGGGGTGGGGCATGATCAACGACGATGACCTGGTGCAGATGCAGGCAGACCTGTTGGCGGTGCGCAATGATCGGGAGGTGAGCGTTGCGCTGCGGCGGGGAAGTTTGATGCTGCCGATGCAGTTGATGCGGATCGCCCGCATGGGCGGTGGCAGCCAGGCCAAGGAGAGCGCCACGGCAGGCGAGCAGCGCGGGCGGGTGGTGATCTTAGGAGCGACCACGCTGGATATCCAGGTGGATGACCGCTTGACGGTGGAGAGTGTGCTCTACCGGGTGATGTTTGTGCGACCAAACCGCGACGCGGCGACGATGGCCGAGGCGGAACAAGTGGAATAGCAGGGCTGATAACGTGCATTAGCGGCGCTAGATTTGGAGGATGAGATGGGCTTGGAATTACGTGAGCAGGTGGAAATTGTATCGGGTGTGGGCGCTCCGAGCATTGTGAGCGGCACAAAGGCAGTCAGCGGCGACAACGCGCTGATCGCTGCGCCGGGGGCGGGAGTGCGGATTGTGGTGAGCGCGGTCACGATCCAGAACGAGAGCGCAACTCCAACCACAATGGTGCTGAAGAGCGGCTCCACGGCAAAGTTCCGCTGGCTGGGGCAGGCCCAGGGCGACGGCCTGGTGCTGAACTTCGCACCGGGGCGGGAGTGGCGCCTGGGTACCAACGATGCGCTGAACCTGAACCTGAGCGGGGCGAACTCGTGCGGGTACAGCGTGGTGTATTGGACGGAGACGGTCTAGCGTGCAGAACGGGATCCAGTGGATCACCCCGCCTGAGAAGCTGGTGCTGAACATCCAGCGTTATGGTCAGCTCGTGCTGGCAGTTATTTACGCGGTGGCGGTGCGCTGGGGCCAGATCTGCCAGGACGCGATGAGGCAGGGCGCTCCGTGGGCGGACCGCACCGGCAATGCTCGCAGTGGGCTGTTCTTCGCCGTGGATGGGTTCGGGTTTCAGCCGGTGATTGGCCAGGTGACGCCAGGCGCACTGGAGCAGAACACGGATAAGGTGACCATCGCAGGATCAAAAGACTCGTTGATCATCACCGCGGGACATACGGTGTTTTACGGCAAATTTTTGGAGTTGACCAACGGCGGGAAATACGCAGTGGTGATGAGCACGCTTGAGGCGAACCTGCCCGGTTTGGAGCGCAATCTCCAGGAGATATTCAGGTGACCTATGGCACTGATTGACCAGGTACGAAAATGGTTTACGCGAGAAAAGCCCGTGCCGACGACATCGGATGAGATGCGCAGGCCCTCACCGCCGACGTTTGCAGCATCATTTGGGTCGGACCAGGAGCGCCGGGCCACGGTGCAGACCTGCCGCAAGATGTACAAGAGCGACCCACGCGCCAAGGGCGTGATCAATACAGTGGCACGGGATGTGGCCAAGGGCGGGCTGCGGGTGCGAGTTCCGGAGAACCCACAGGCCGAGGAGATCGCCAATGATTTGCTCAAGCGCATCAAGCTGAGCACCAAACTGGACGATTGGACGCGCCTGACGCTGCGAGATGGCGACAGCTACCTGGAGATCGGTGTGGATGCCCGGCAGGAGATTGCCCTGGTGACGCGCAAGCCGACGCTGCAGGTGCGGCGCAACAGCAACGATAACGACGGCTTCGAAGACCCGCAGAGGGCCTATTGGCTGGCGCCCGAGGATTGGGTGATGGACTACCCGCCCGGCGATGCGACCTGGTTTGCGGACTGGCAGGTGGTGCACGTGCGCTGGGATCACGACGAGGGCAGCCGCTATGGCACGCCGCTGTTTGCCAGCGCCACCAGCGCCTACAAACGAATGACCGAGGGCGAGCTGGACATTGCCGTGCGGCGCAAGACACGCGCCGGGATGAAGTTCCTGCACGTGCTGGACGGGGCCAGCGCGCAGGAGATCGAGGCCTACAAGGCCGATAACGCGGATGCGCTGGATAACCCATTCGCAGCCGTGGCGGACTTCTTCAGCAACCGGCCGGGATCTATCAGCGCCATCCAGGGCGATGCCAATCTCAGCCAGATCGAGGACGTGATGCACCAGATCCGCACCTGGTGGACGGCCAGCCCGGTGCCGATGAGCCTGATGGGCTACGGCCAGGACATCAACCGGGACATCCTGGAGGAGCAGGCCAAGCAGTACCGCGAAAACCTGGAGCAGATCAAGGCCTGGGCCGAGGACGAGATCGTGGTGCCGCTGTTGGAGCGGCAGTGGCTGCTGGCGGGGATCCTGCCGGAAGGCCTGGATTATGAGATCGTGTGGCAGGCCAAGGAGACGCTGTCGGCGACCGACCTGGTGCAGGTGGTGGACGCGGCGATGCGCATGCGCATCCTGGGCGTGCGGGATGACCTGGTTGCCCAGGTGCTGGCGCGCTTCCTGCCGGTGGATGTGGACACAGATGATCTGTTCGCAGGCTACGGCGAGGCCGATAACCCGGAGCGCCTGGCTGCGGCAATGGACGCGCTGCGAGGCGGTCTATGAGCGTGACTGAGGCGCGGCGCGTGCGGTCGATGGCGGACATCCGCCCGGGACGGCTGCCGTTTGCCCAGCAGGCGGCGCTGATGCGCTTGCAGCTGTGGCTGACCGGCGAGACGCACCAGCGCATGCTGGATTTCGGGAGCCAGGCGCAGGCGATCCTGCTGGAGTACGCTCGCTCGGACGGCACGTTGGATACGGCAGCGGCCTACATGGCGCAGATGCAGATCGCCAAGGCGTGGAGCGACACGTTTGCGGGGTGGTCGTTGATGGTGGAGCGAGCGCGGCGCGAGGCGGCGAGCATCCCGTTTGGGTCGCTGGCGGTGATGCATCGCAATTACGTCAAGCCGACAGCCAGGCGCGTGACGGAGGCCAGCACGAACCCAGGGTCGGTGTTCGAGCCGCAGCTGGGGCAGGTGGTGGGGGCGGCCGGCCAGCGCATTTACGGCGATGGCCTGACCCTCTCCGGGCGCATCTGGCGCATGGACCGGGAAACCCGCGAGGGGATCAACCGGGTGCTGATGCAGGGCATCCAGGATCAATCGAGCGCCTGGGACATCGCCAAGAATTTGGAGCAGTTCCTCGGCGCCGGGCAGGACTGCCCGCGCTGGACCAGCACACGGCTGTACACGCTGACCAAGAAAGACATTGCCAGCGGCGACCGGCGCGGGCTGAAGACCGGCGAGGAATGCAAGGGGCAGGGCGTGAGCTATAACGCGCTGCGCTTAGCGCGCACGGAGATGCAGTTTGTGCACCACCTGGCCAGCGACCAGGTACTGGCAGCGCAGCCCTGGGTGATGAAAGAGCAGATCGTGCTCAGCCCGGCGCACCCGGTGCCAGATATTTGCGATGACGTGATCGCCCAGGGCGAGGGCGGCCAGGGCATCTACCCGGTGGGGTCGGTGCAGCTGCCTCTGCATCCTAATTGCCTGTGTTTCAAAATCTCGGTGATGCAGAGCGACGAGGATTTCACGGCGCGCATGCGCAACTGGATGGCGGGCGGCTCGGATACGGCGATGGATCAGTATGCCCATATGATCGGGGCATCGACAACCCGGCAGGTGCTGGAGATCGACTTCTTGGAAGACTTCGCCGCGCAGGCGCTGGGCGTGTGGCTGTGGGGCGGCCCAGAAGCGCTGAAGGATCGGATGGGCCTATGATCAGCGATGTGTTGACAGCCTTACAACTGGACGGCGAGCTGGCGGCGCTGCTGATCGGTGGGATGTACGCCGAGACGATGATCAACCGGCAGGATACGCCGGAGGCGTTCGATGCCAACCAGGAGATCAGGCCGTGCCTGCTGATCAACCAGGACACCGTGACGCAGCAGGGGCCATACCAGGAAGCGGAGACCGGGATCAGCGCCAGGCTGTACCTGCGGATATTTTTCTACCAGCGCGCCGGTTATGACGTGATTGGCCAGGCTGCCAGCCGGGTGCGGGCGCTGCTGCACCGTGAGCGGATCGGTGCAGGCGTGTGGGAGATCGCCTGGAGCTATGACGTGCCGAATGTGCGCGACCAGGGCCTGGACTGCTCGCTGGGGATGAGCGTGTACCAGGTGACACAGAGATTGTGAGGAGGCGATATGAAGATCAAATACACAGGCACGGCCGGAGTGCGTGAGATCGGACCGTATGTGTGGAACCAGGAAAATGGATACGTCCAGGATGTGACCGATGCGGCCATCCTGGATGACTGCCTGACTTACCCGCGCCCGGAGTTCGAAGCCGTTGAAGAGGCAGAGATCTCGGAGGCGGAGAACGAAAAATCGGAAGAAAAACCCCGCAAGGGGAGAGCCACTAGAAAGGAGAACTAACTATGGCTTACGCAAGTGCAGTTGCATTGACAGTAGTGGAGATCAACCGGGCGGGGAAGAGCGTCACTGAGGATCTGGTCGCCCCGACCGCCACCCACGGCAACAAGTTCGTGAACGACGGGCGGACGCTGCTGCGGGTGAAAAACGGTGGCGCGGTGCCGATCACGGTGACGATCGACGTGCCGGCAACGCTGGACGGGCAGGCAGTGGCCGACCTGACGGTGACCATCGCAGCGACCGGCAACGTTGATGGCCTGGATTTCCAGGACATCGGGCCGTTCCCGGTGTCGTTCAACCAGTCGGACGGCTATGTTTGGCCGGTATGCAGCGCGGTGGCCGATATCCTGATCGGCGCCTACCGGCTGCCGAAACTGTAAGAGGAGGTGAGGCATGACGACAACTTATGGTAACAAGCCGTTTGGGCTGCGGGACGTGAAAATCACCAACATCGCCGGCACCACGCAGGTGGACCTGCCGGCAGCGCAGGAACTGACGGTGACGCCGCGCCTGGTGGGCGGCGAGTTGAAGGGCGACGACAGCCTGAAGGCGGTGGTGGCGTTTGTCGAGGCGGCTGAGTGGAACCTGGCCGCGGGCGGCATTAGCCTGGACGCGCTGGCGGTCATCACGGGGCAGGCGGTGAGCGTGAGCGGCTCCACGCCGAGCGAGAAGACCACGCTGAACCTGGCGGCCGGTGATGCAATGCCGTATTTCAAAATCTACGGCAAGAGCATGGGCGACGGCGCGGATGACGTGCATGTGAAGCTGTTCAAGTGCAAGGTCACCGGGAACATCGAGGGCGCCTTCGCGGGCGGGTCATTTTACATCACCAAGCTGAACGGTGTGGCGGTGGATGACGGCTCGAACGGCGTGATGGACATCATCCAGAACGAGACCGCCACCACCCTGCCGACGACCTAGCGATGAGCTATATCAGCGCGCAGGATACGTTGTGTGGTGTCGAGCGCTGGCCAGCGTCGGATGCGTTTGGTGAGCTGGTCTGCCCGGTGATCGTGCTGTGGAAGCAGCCCGGGCAGACCACCCCAAAAGCGGCGATGGTTGCCGGTGCGCTGAAGCACGGCGAGGTGGTGCAGGTAACGCAGAAGCGCGAAAGCGCCGGGCGTACCTGGTACTACGTTGAGTCGCCTGCGACAGATGAGCGCCCAGCGCAGGCTGGCTGGGTGTTG
>DIXA01000051.1:143292-143481 GCA_002428565.1 Anaerolineales bacterium UBA6092
TCTCTGACCCTATTCTAAAACGAGTGAGGGCATGATGAATATTGATGAGTGGCGCAAACGTAAAGGGCAGGGCGAGCAGTTCACGCTGCCCTGTGGTCTGGATGTGACGTTGAAACAGGCCGATCTGCTGGACATGGCGGCGTTGGGGAAGATCCCGGCACCGCTGGCGGCAGCAGCCAACCGGTTGAT
>DIXA01000044.1 GCA_002428565.1 Anaerolineales bacterium UBA6092
GAATTAAACCGAAGCCGGGCGGCACGTAGTGCCGCCCGGCTTCGGTTTAATTCAACGGATCATGGGGCCTGAAGCCGCGTCAGCGCCTCGGTGATCGCCGGGAGCAGATCGACTTCATCAGCCCCAGAGGCGGGCATGGCCGCAAACGGCATGGCCTGCTGCCCACTGCGGCGGGTTTCCAGGCGCGCCGCCAGCCTCTCTAGCGCGGGAATGGCATCCAGGTAGCCCACGCGTCCGATCATGCGCGCCGCGGCGTAGCGCACCGCCAGCGGGTTCTTGCGTTCACTCAAAATATCCACCAGGTGACGCCCCGCATGCGGGCAGGCATTCAGCAGGCGGGCCAGGATGGGCTCCGCCCCCAGGTCAGCAGCCAATACTTCCAGCATGCCAAAAATGGGCCGGGTGCGCATCTGCCCCAGGGCCGCGGTAACATAGCGGCGCACCGGCTCGGGCGCGGCAAAGCCGCGCTCGTCGGGGATGAGCAGCCCGCTGAGCAGGTAAGTGACCTGCCGCCGCAACGCCGCATCCGCATCGCTCAGGCGGGTGAACAGCAGGTACGCCACCAGCGGCGAAAAGCGTGCTGCACCCATCTCCTCCAGGCGCGCCAGCCCGCGCTGCCGGACAGCCAGCTCGGGCGAAACCAGCTCTTCGGCTGCACTCCACACCGCCGGGAATAGTTCCAGCGCCCCCGGCGTGGCCTCCCCAAACTCAAACAGAGGCGGTTGCAGCACATCCAGTGTGATCGAGTCAAATTCCATTTTAACCTCACCCAAGCAAAGTGCCACCCCAAGGCGGCAGCGTAACCTTCACGCAGCCGTCGGTCACCGGAGAAATTTCCTGCCCGGTCAGCAGATCGCGCACCGGGCGACCATCCTGCCAGCCTACCTTCTGCACCTTGATGCGCAGCTTGCGCGCCTCGGGGCCGGCGTTTATTACCACTACCACCTGTTCCTCGCCATATGTGCGGGCAAAGGCAAAGCAGGCCTCTTTCACCTTGGTACACAGGGTCTGGTATTCACCCCGCCGCAGCGCCGCAGAGCCTTTGCGCAGCGCAATCAGACTCTTCACCCAATCGCGCAGCTCCACATTCCACTGCCGTTCGTCCCAAGGGAAAGCTGCCCGGCATTCCGGGTCTTTGCCGCCCGTCAGGCCAATCTCGTCACCATAGTATACCGCTGGTGCGCCCGGATAGGCAAACTGGAATAAGAACGCCAGCTTGGCCTTACCCACATCCCCATCCACCTTGGTCAGCAAACGCTCGGTATCGTGCGAACCCAGCGGCACGTACATGGCGTAGGCGTTCTCGCGCGGGTAGAAATCCAGCAGGCTCTCCATCTTCTCGGCAAAGTGCGGGATATCCAGCGTGCCGGCAAACAGCAGGCGCAGCAAAGCGTCGCGCACGGGGTAATGCATCAGCCCATCGAAATGCCCCTCTCCCACCCAACGCAGGTCTGCCGTCCAGATCTCGCCCAGCAGGTAGGCATCGGGATTGGCCGTTTTGATCACATGGCGGAACTCAGCCCAGAAGGCATCATCGTCAATCTCGTTGGGCACGTCCAGGCGCCAGCCATCGATACCCTGCTCGACCCAGTAGCGCGCCACATCTAAAATATAGCGCCGCACGGCGGGCGTGTTGGTGTTGAATTTGGGCAGGTGCTTCATCTCCCACCAGCCCAGGTAATCGCGGGCATCGCCCCACAGGTACGCCTCCACCGGCAGGTGCTTGATATGGAACCAGCTCAGGTAAGGCGAATGCTCCTGGTTTTCCAGCACATCGTTGAAAGCGAAAAAGCCGCGCCCGCAGTGATTGAAGACCCCATCCAGCATCACCCGCATCCCGTGGCGGTGTGCGGTATCCAACAGCGCCTTGAAATCAGCCAGGTCGCCCAGCTTCGGGTCAATGCGGTAGTAATCGGTGGTGTTGTAGCGATGATTGGAAGTAGCCTGGAAGATCGGGTTGAAGTAGAGAGCATTTACCCCCAGGTCGAGCAGGTAATCAAAGTGTTGCAGGATGCCGGCGATATCACCGCCCTTGAAGCCCCACACAGTCGGCGGAGAGCCCCAGGCCTGCACATTGGCGGGATCATTATCCAGGTTACCGTTGGCAAAACGATCTGGAAAGATCTGGTAAAAAACAGCATCTTGCACCCAATCTGGTACTGTCATCGATCCTCCTAAGGCGCGCCAGAGCGCAATTCTGCCAGGCGCTGCACCACCCGGTCGTAAGCGGCTTGCAGCGCCGCAGCCGGATCTTCGCCGCGCTCGGTCACCCCGCGCGCGGCATCTTCCAAGGCGTTCAGGTAAGCGTTAAAAAAGTTGTAGTCGGTCACTGCCGGATAGGGCACGCCGCTTGCCAAGGCTGTCACCGCCTGTTGGGTCTGTGCATTCCTGGGCTGGGCCGTGGTGACGGAGGGAATATGCCCCACCTCTGCCATGAGGGTCTGCACCTGCCCATCCAGCAGGTACCCCATAAAGAGCAGGGCAGCATACTGCTCCTCGCCGCTGACGTTGGTATTCAGGTAGAGGCTGTCTGCCTGGACAAACCCCGCCAGGTGACCATCCCCATAGGTTGGCCACGGGTCAATCGCCAGGTTCTCTTCGCCAATCGCCTCTGCCAGCGTCTGGCGATAACCCGTGCCCTCGACAATGATGCCAATGCGCCCATCCATGAACAACTGCACATCCTGATTGCTGTTCATAGAAGGAGCAATCCCCGGCTGCCGGAAAGCTACCATCAGGTCCAGCCAGGCCAGGCCGTAGGCATCGTTGAAAGCCGGGTTGCCGCCCGCATCCATCAAGGTTCCTCCCAGCCCCTGCAGGTGCGACACCGAGTAGGCTGCGCCGCGCTCCAGGTAGGCGCCCAGGTTGCCGCCGCGCGAGGCGGCCTGCGCCGCGCTCACCAGCGCTTCCCAGGTCTGCGGCGCAGCCGGGATCAGGCTGATGTTGCGGTACATCACCACACCGCGCAACGCATAGGGCAGGCCGGTCAGCGCACCCTGGTAGCGCATCGCCTCCAGGCCGGGCTGCACAAATGTACCTAAGAAAGCCTGGCTGGTATAGGGGGTCAGGTCAGCCACCAGCCCGCCTTCGTACAGGGCCGGGCCCCATTCGGAGGAACCCAGCAGCAGGTCGGGCCCGCCACCGTAGTAAGAGGCGGCCTCGTAGCGCGAGCGCAGATCGTTCTCCGGCAAATATAGGATATCAAAGTAAATATCCGGGTAGAGGTCCTGGAAAGACTGTATCACCGTCTCAAACGCCTGGCGCTCGCTGCCGCTCCACGAAAGCCAGATGCTCACCGTGCTGTTGGCCGGCGGCGGCGAGCCGATTGGCCGAGATACGTACTCAGTGGGCGTAGCCGCCGGGGTGCCGCTGCCCGCCGCGGGCAGTGGGGTGGCACGCGGCGTCTCGCCAGGAAGGCTGCGCGTGGGTTCGGATGTGCGCGCCGGTGTGCCCGTCACCTGCGGGCCGGGATAGGGTGCGGGTGTATCCGTGTTATCAGGCGGGCCGCCCCCAAAAATTGGTGTTTCTTCCGGGGGCGGGTAGCCGGAGGGCGGGGGTTGTGTCGGCTCAGGGGCAGCAGGGGCTTCGGTACCCGTCGCCAGCGGGCCGGGATAGGCAGGCGGCTGCGTGGGCGAAGAGCTGGGCATCACCGGGAAAGCCACCGTGGAGGTTGCCTGTATCACGGTGGCAGTGGGCGCGATGGCGCCCTGCTCCTGGCATCCCGCCAGGAGCAGAAGCACCAACAGCCCTGCCAAAGCCAGCACCTTACGCACGCGCATATACCTCGAAAAACTACTTCTCTACCCGCATCATCCCGATGCGGGCAAAATCTGCCGCCGTCAGGTCGGCCTGACCCGCATTAGAGGTGGTAAAGGTGCTCAGCCAGCCTTCCTGCACCCCGGCCTCGCCCCACACCACATCGAGCACACGGGTGTGGTTGGTAGCCCCTACCGGAGCGCCGCCAATGCGCCATTGCTCGGCATCCACAGTCACATCACGCACGCGCATCACACCGCCGCTGGGGTAGCCTTCCTGGCTCATCACCATGGCCGCGTAAGCCCAGTTCTCCGGGTCATCGCCCAGGATGGCCTTGGGGATGCGGATGGTCACTTTGCGCTGCCCGGCATCCGGGATCAGCACGATATCGCTGGGGCCAGCCACCTGCTGCGGCCCGCCATCGCCAGGGATGTACACACCATAATTCCAACCTTCGATGGTGATGGCGTAATCCCAGGCATAGCCCTCTTCCAAGGCCAGGTTGCGCCCCGGCAAGAGCGCCACACCGCCCTGCCCATCGCCGTCGGTGTCGATGTAAATGTCAAAGGTTTGCACCGAGAGGCCGTTGGGTGAGCCCCAACCGTTCTCCACCGGGCCGCGCATGCTGAACTTGAAGACCACATTTTCGGCATCATAGCCCACCTGGAAACCCAGGATATCGTAGCAGCCCACCCCAAACACGGCATCTTCGGGATAGGTGTAGGTGCCGGGGCCGTGATCGTCATTCGCCGGATCGGTAATGTTGATCAGCACAATAGTTGTCCCCAGGTCAGGCACGGTCAACGCCGCCGGGCCAGTGCCCGGGATCTGATCGGTATCTACGGTGCCGGGCAGGCCAGAGAGCGGCTCTACATGCACCACACGCATACTGAGGCGGTCGCCGGTATCGGCATTGCCCAGCAGTTCCAGCGGGATGGCTGCTTCCAGCAGATCAGCCCTCACCGCGGTGATCGGCGTGCCTTCGCCCCACTGCTCATTGCCCGCTGAGGTGTACAGCGTGGCGCTGGCCACCGCCCCTGCCGCCATTTTGATCTCGACCATGCGCCCTGCCGGGAAGCCCAGCAGCGTCCCATTGCGGCTGAAGTTATTGGTTGCACCGCCGCCAGGCACCCCAAGGTACACTTCCACCAGGTACTCGCCGCTCAATGAGCTGTAACGAGCATCTTCCTGGACCATCAAGCTGAGGTTTTTCGCGTCGAAGCCGTAGGCCATCTGGGCGAAATAAGGCATCGATGTAGCCATGGCTCCGCCCGAGGCCAGGTAAACACCCGCCGCATCCCATTCGCCCTCTTCCAATTTACCATCCACAGTGGGAGAGAATAAGCCTGTTGTGGCCTGGTCCACATTCACTGCGGCAAGCGGGATAATGGGCACACTCAAAAAGGCCGGGGGCTCTTCGCCCAGCGCCAGGTACATTTGCTTGAGGGTATCGCGGAACATCTGGTCAAACGACTCGTCGTTGCCAGAGTTTTGATCCGCGCCATACCACCAGAACCAGTCGGAGCCCTCGGCAATGTACATGTAGGTTTTGGCCGTTTCCAACGCCTCGGGGGAAATCGCCTTCTCGCCCAGCTCATACTGCCGCAGCACGCCGCGGGCGGTCGCCAGGTAATCCCAGGCGCGGTTTTCCTCCTCCTCGCCGATCCAGGTGGAGAAATCGTGGTTGATCCACGAGCCGGGCCACAGGTTCTCGATCATCGGTTGGTCGGGAGCCATGGACAGGAACTCGCTGGGGGTCACCGTGCGGATGAGCGGGTCTGCGCTCAACAGTGTGTAGAGCGCATTCAAGAACTTTTTGCCATCGTTCTCGTAGTACTCCCAGGCGTTTTCGCCATCCAGGATCACCGAAACCAGGTGCGGGCCTTCGGCGCCGCTGTCGATCAGGGCCTGGCGGATGTTATGGATGCGGGTGACAAAGTCTTCCGCAGCTGCCTGCCCATCCACGCCAGAGTAGGTGAAGCCCACCTTATCGGAGATGACCACATCGCGAAAAACGATCGCCACCGGTTCGCCCTGCCCGCCCTGCACGTAGTAGGGACGGTAGAGCACATCGGGGTCGGTCACCACTTCGGCGCTGTCACGCACAAAGGAGCTCATGCCCAGACTGTTCGCCAGCACGCCCTCATCCGAGGCCATCCACTGGATGCCCGCACGCGAGACCATGCTGACCATCTCCTCCGCCACAGAGCCTTCCGCCGGCCACATGCCGCGCGGCGCCTGCCCAAAATGATGCTCGTAGAACTGCACCCCCAGGTTCACCTGGGCCACGGCGTCCTGCCCATACACAAAGGATTGGCTGGGCATCTCCACACCCGTCATAGCCACTTTGGCCAGGTCGGTGCTGACCAGCAGGGGCAGGATGGGGTGCGCAAAGGGGGTCATGGTCACTTCGATCTGCCCGGCGTCTTGCAGCGCTTTGTGCACCGGGATGACCTCGGCGATCAGGCGGGCATGCTCGGCAAAGAGAGTCTGCTTATCTGCCTCGCTGTAATTGGAGCCTTTCGCCGCCAGAGAGGCCAGGGGTTCCTGCGCCAGCCAGTCCGGGTCGGTCCAGGCCAGGTTGAAGAGGATCTGCAAATCCAGGTAATCCTGGGTGGTGTACTCGTCGCCCTGGTTTTTCATATCCAGCAGTTCTTGATAACGCGGGAAACGGGCAATGATCTTGCGGTTGGTATCGAAAAAGCGCTCCTGCAGGAACTGCTTCTGCTCGTCGGTCAGCTGGTCTGCCGGCACCTCAGCCGTGACCCAATACAGATCCTTGTCCCCAGCCACCAGGTCATCCAACTGCCGCACCAGGCTGGGCGTCAGGTTAAAGGTCACATGGATATTGGGGTAATTCTTGAGCATATCCGCCATGTCCACGTAATCTTTGGTGGCGTGCACGCGCACCCAGGGCTTGGTGTAAATGCCCGTCTCAGGTTCTTGGAAGTAGACCGGTTGGTGCTGGTGCCAGATAATGGCCAGGTAGATCGGGTTTTGCGATTCGTCCGTGGTGATCTGGTCCGTGGGGGCGGGTGTCTTGGTGGCCCCGCCGCAGGCAGATAACAGCATTGTCAGAACGATCATCCAACTCAGGGCAGAAAATATTCGGCTTTTCATCTTCTTTTACTCCTCATAACCATTGATCAGCAAATATGCTACCTGGCGCCCTGCTTAATGATAACTGCAACGCCAGAGCAGGTAAAGGCCACATTTATGCTGCACCGCCAAACAAAAACCCCAGGCCGCGCCAGAGATTATCTCGCCAGGAGGTGTAATTGTGCCCGCCAGTGTACTCGTGCAAGGCGGTGGTGTAGCCGCGCTGAGACAACTCCTTGTGCATCAGGCGGCTGGAGCCCGCCAACCCGTCCAAATCATAGCGGCCCACATCCAGCCACACCTTCAGCCTGGGGGCCTGGGCATGGCGCAACAGGGCAAACGCGGCCGTTTCCATGGCGTCCAGGTGGAACGCGCCCGACTGGCTGAGCACATGCCCAAACAGGTGCGGCAGGCGCAAGCCCGTGTACAGCGCCATCAGCCCGCCCATGGAGGCCCCCATCACACCATACACGCCGGGATGCTGGCGAGCATCCAGCAGGTTCAACTGGCTGGCTGCCAGCGGCAGTATCTGGCGCAGCAAAAAGAGCAGGGTTGAGTCGCTGCAGGCATATTCCATGGTACGTGCCGGGCCGCCGTTATCCACCAGCGCCAGCGCCAGCGGGCCGATGCGCTTTTGGGCGATCAGGTTATCCAGGATCAACGGCAGGCTGGCGCGGCGCAGGTAATCCTTGCCATCCCACACCACCAGCAGCGGCACAGGCTGCGCTACCGGCGGCTGGTACAGGTACACCCGCCGCTTGCCGCGGAAGATCGCAAAATCATCCTCGCACAGGTGCGTGCTGACCTTGCCGCGCGGCACACCGCGGACGCGCTGCGCCAGCAACGTGGGAGCCGCCTGGGGCATATAGAAGTAGTGGTTAAAGGCGTTCACCCCGTTCCAGACCTGCCGGGGGTTCAACGGATCGGGCAGGCGCTGGCCATCCTGCACATAGGCATACTCCATATAGGCATCTGGGGGCATTTCGCGGCGGTACACCCACAGGCCGGGTTTCTCCAGGTGCATTTCCAGCGGAATGCCGCTCTCCCAATCGGTAAAATCGCCCACCAGCGCCGGGGCTTTCTTGCCCTGCCACAGGAACGTCGCCGTGCTGCCATCGATCAGGGGTGCGCCCTCAGCTCGGGCGCGTAAGAGCAGACCACCCATCCCATTCTCTCCTAGGCATTAAAATCTACCACAAAGCGGCCGTCTTTATAAAGAAGGATATCATCCACCCAGATCTGCCCGCCCTGGCGCAGATCACAGATCATATCCCAATGGATAGCCGATTCGTTCAGGCTGCCCGATTCCGGCAGACCTGCGCCCAGCGCCATGTGGAAACTGCCGCCGATCTTCTCATCATACAGGATCTCGCGGGTGAAGCGCTGGATACCTGTGTTCGTTCCAATAGCAAACTCGCCCACGTAGCGCGCCCCGGCGTCTGTATCCAGCGTCTTCAGCAGGTAATCCTCGTTCTTTTCAGCCGTGGCTTTCACCACCTTGCCCTTCTCGAACCACAGGCGCACACCGGTGAGTTCGCGCCCGCCATAAACCGTGGGATAAGAGAAATGCACATGCCCTTCCACACTGTCTTCCACCGGGCCGGTGAACACCTCACCATCGGGCATATTCTCGTGACCATCACAATTGATGAAAAGGCGGCCGGCAATGTTCATGCGCAGATCGGTGTCTTTTGCCACCACATGAATGGTTTGCCTGCCCTTCATCCAATCCACAATCTTCTGCTGCTGGGCAGAAAAGCGCTTCCAATACCCCACCGGGTCATCCATATCGGGCATGCAGGCCGAAAAGACAAAATCCTCATAATCGCTCAGGCTCATCTCGGCATCCTGAGCATACGCCTGGTTGGGGTAGCCCGTGCCCACCCAGCGCAGGCTCTTATCGGCAATGCGCCGCAAGAAGGTCTGCGTGAGGGCGGTCTCGGCCTGGCTGCGCAGCACCATGCGCGCAGGGTCAATGCCGCTCAGGCTTTTGGTATTGGCTGGCGCCCAGATGGTAATGAGAGCGTCGTAGGTCTCGTAGATCATCTTGACCGGCTCGTGGATGTGCTTGAGCTGTTCATCTGAGGCGTAGCGATAAAACATTTCGCTGGAGTCGCTCAGGTTGATCAGGGTCATCGGCAAGGCGCCCGCTTGCAAGGCGCGGGCGTAGATGGCCCGCACCAACGGCAAAGCCTCCTCGCTAGAGCTGATCGCCAGCCGGTCACCCGGCTTGATCTCCACCGAATAACCCACCAGAACATCGGCCAATTTTTCAATACGCGGATCTCTCATAAGCTGCCTCTTTTCATGGGAATAGTTACTTTCTTAATATACCTCAAAACTCACGAATCCAGCGCACCCATCAGCAAACCACGCGCCAGGTGACGGTGCAACACAAGGAAGATCACCGCCACGGGAATGCCCGTGAGCAGCACCAGCGCCGAGAGGCTGCCCCAGATGGCGCCTGAGTAGTTGACCATGCCCGAAAGTGCCATTGCCAGGGTGACGTTCTCACTCGACTCGACGAACAGCCAGCCCAGGGCAAACTCCGTGTAGCCTGCCAGGAAAGCCACCAGCCCCGCCACCGTGATGGAAGGCAGCGCCAGCGGCAGATCCACCAGCCAGAAGGTTTTCCACAGCCCGGCACCATCCAGCAAGGCGGCTTCCTCCAGTTCTTTGGGCACCGCCTGAAAGGCCGAGCGCATGCTCCACACGCAAAACGGCATGGCAAAGGCCGTGTAGACCAGCATCAGCCCAAACAGCGTGGTGCGAATGCCCAGCAGGGTCAGCAGGATGTAGAGCGGCGTCATCAGCGCCACCGGCGGCATCAGCGAGCCCAACAGCAGGCCAAACAGCCCCACCCGCTGGCCCGCAAAGCGCAGGCGCGCAAAGGCATACGCCATGCTCAAGCCCAGCGTCATCGAGAGCAGCGCCGATCCGCCCGAAACGATCAGGCTGTTCTGCAAGAGCTGCCACATGCTGCGATCCTGGGCCGGGTGCTGCCAGACACGTATCAGCGTATCCAGGCTGAACTGCTTTGGCCACAGGCGAAAATCCAGGGGGGCGGTCTTGATCGAGCCATCAAAGGCGATGCGGAACAGATTCATCAACGGGATCATCACGTAGATCGCCACCACGATCAGCAGCAGGTACGTGAGCAGGGTCGGGAGCAGGCGGGCCTTACGCATAGGTCACCCCCTCCGAGGCCTTGCTCCAGCGGTTGAACGCCCAGATTAGCACCAGCACCACCGCTACAATGAACATATTGACCGCCGCCGAAACGCTGTAACCGCCGCGACTCACCAGGCCATACGAGATGTACGAGAGGGTCTGCATATTATCGCGCGGCTCGATCACGTAGAACAGGTAGAACTGGTTGAAGGCAAATACCGCCCGAATGATGATCGCCGGGGCCAGCAGCGGCAGGATCAGCGGCCAGACCACCTGGCGGAACAGACTCCAGCCCGAAGCGCCATCCATGGCGGCGGCATCGTACACACTGGCAGGGATCATCTTCAGCCCGGCAGTTGCCGCCAACATCATGATCGGGAAGCCATACCAAGTGGCAGCCACCGACATCAGCAGCAGCGTCATTGACGGGTCACCCCGCCAGCGCGAGAGTGCCACCAAAAAGCCCGGCGCGCTGCTGCCCAGGGAATCGGCAGCCTGCCGCGCCCAGCCAAACTGCGGATCGTAAATTTGCAGCCACATCAGCGCCCCGGCAAATTCGGGGATCGCCCAGGGCAGAATGAACAGCAAGCGCCAAAAGGCCTTGAAGCGCACGCCGGGCCTCTCGATGAGCAGCGCCACGCCCAGCCCCAGGCCCAACTGCAAGGCCACCGAAAGCCCCGTCCAAAAGGCTTCAAACGCCACCAACTCGCTCAAACCACCCGAGAATACCAACCGCAGCAGGTTCAGCCCAATGTAGTTCACCTCGGTAGACCAACTGGGTTGAAAAGGATTCATCGCAATCCCTTCCGTCTGCCCGGTGATCCCCTGCCACACCTCACGCCACACCCCGCCCTGGATGCCATCGCGCAGAGAGACGATGCTCAAGTCGGTCAGCGACATGGCACTCTGGTAGATCAGCGGGTAGAACGTCATCAGCCCCAGGATGATGGCGCCGGGCAGCAGCCAGGCCAAAGCGCGCAGATTTTGCCGGCGCGTGGGCGGCGCAGGCTTCGCCCCTTGGGCCGGATTCTTCCAACGCGTAAACAGGCGCACCAGCGGGTCAACCAGCAGCATTTCCAGCCCGTAGGCCGCGGAGAGGCACAGGGGGGCAGTCAGCATCAAAATGTACTGCGGCCACTTGGTGGGCCACAACAGCAAGAAAACCAATCCCAGGGCCAGCCACAGCGCAAAAACCCGCCGTTGCCGCATTAAGCGCCCAAAACCGACCAGGGCCAGCGCAAAAACGAGCAGGTCGACCGGCACCTGGAACACGCCCGGGTGCCAGGGCACCGGCATGGTCAGCCACACAAAAGGCTGCCACCAGGGATAGCCCGCCTGCTGTACATGCGCGCTCTGGGCATACCCGGCATGATAAAACACTGATTCGCGCAGGCGGGTGAGCGGGTCGTTCCACAAGGCCGGATTGGCGGCAAAGAAGATCACGAACGCCAGTATCCCCCAAATGAGCACCGGAGCCAGCCAGCGGCCCAGCGCCCGCCGATCCATCTTGCCCGCGTCAGACGACCGCAAGTGCCAATCCACCAGGATCGCCAGGCCCACCACGCAGTACATATACTTCGAGGCCGCCGTCAATCCCAGCATCACCGCAGAGGCCGCCAGCCAGCCGTTGAAGCGCAGACCGTTCTCGGGTGACCGGTTTCGCAGCGCGGCGGTATAAAAAATCACCGTCAGTGCGCTGGTCAGGGCGGGCAGCCCCTCTAGCATGATCTGGCTGGTGTACTTAATGTGCCAGGTGTTCACCGCCAGGAACAAGCCCGCCAGCGGGTTCAAAAAGGCCACCGCCAGCGCCGTCAGGGTCCCCAGCACGGCAGACAGCGTGCGCGAGTCGGTAAAATGCGGCTGCGGAAGATAGGCTGCCGGGGGGATGTTCGGGTTTGTAGGCTCGGTCATATCCGCGGTGGAGGGCAGCCCCAGCAGTACCAGCCCGTAGGCCATTTTGGAGAGCGGCGGGTGCTCGTAGTTGTAGCGATAGTCGATCAGCGCCTGCCAATCGCCCTGGCGCAGCGACTCAGCGTAAAACTGCGCCGCCGAAAGGTAATCATCCTCGTCATAATCAATCGGCAGCATTTCCACGGCACGCATGCGCGCCGAAAACGCCACCACCCCCACCACCAGCGCCCCCAGCAAGATCAATAACCCACGGATTGATTTGCTCATGCTCTATCTTTCATAAAAAACAGCGGCGACATCCAACCTGCATGCCGCCGCTGCTTTTGAATGGAACGTTCACGCAACCGGCAAACCAGCGACGATCAACCCTTCACGCCGCCAGCTACCAGGCCACCGACGATATACTTCTGCAGGGCGATGTAGATCACCGCCACGGGCAGCGCCACGATCATCGCCATGGCCGCGAAGCGGTTCCAGGGGATGGCATTGGCGTACTGCCCAACCATATTGTACATCGTCATAGAGAGCGTGTAATCTTCCGGCTGACTTAAAAACAGCCATGGCAAGGCAAACTCTTGCCAGTGGCCGATGAATCCCAGGAAGAAGGTAACCGCCAACTGCGGCACCGCCAGGGGCAGCACGATCTTGGTGAAAATCTGGTTCGGGTCCGCACCATCAATCATGGCGGCCTCCTCCAGTTCCTTCGGAATGGTGTCAAGGTAGCCCTTCAGGTTCCACACCGCAAAGGGCAGCGCGCCCGAGATCATGGCAATGCCCACACCCGGCAGCGAATCGCGCAGGTTGAACACCACTTTGCCCTGGCCATCGCAGGTGGTGAAGGGAGAAATGGCAATGTCGTCGCCGGCGCATTCCGTCACACGGAAACTGTTCATCATTAAGAACAGCGGCGTTGCCGTGCCAATGACGGGCATCAGCAGCGGGATGAAGACCAGGATCATCAAGATCTGGCGCGCCTTAAATTTGAAGCGCGAAAAGGCATAGGCTGCCGAAACCGCCACCAGCAGCGCCACCAAACCCACACCTACCGAGAGGAAGGCGCTGTTGCGCAGCAGTTGAACAAAAGTCACCGGGTTGGCGGTGGGGCGATCCAGCACCTGTTTATAGGCTTCCAGTGAAAATTCATTGGGGATCAACTGCAGCGTGGAAGGCCGGGTGGTCTTCGAACTGAACGACAAGGTGACCACATACATGATCGGGAACATCACCTCAAAAGCGATGATCAGGGTCATCAGTTGCAACAGCAGTTGCCGCCAGAGGGGCAGCTTGCGCCCGCCCAACTCACCGGAGGTGTTCATGTTGAAGAAGCGCACGATTATATTGGGGCGTTTTTCGGGTTGTGCTTGTGCAGTCATGGCTCACCTCACGTATAGGATTCAGTCGCCCGCGTGATGCGGTTGGTGATCAGGAAAACGATCAACGCCACGAAGAAGACGATCACAGCAAAGGCTGCCGCCACGCCGTAGAGGCGCAGGTTACGCACCAGGTCATAGGCGAAGGTAACCAATAGTTCCGTCGAGCGCGCCGGGCCGCCATTGGTCATGAAGTAGACGAAGTTGAACAAGTTGAACGACATCATGAAGCCGTATATCGCGGCCGGCACCATGGCTGGCCTCAGCAGCGGCACAATCACATTCCAGAACTGCTGCGTGGGAGAAGCGCCATCGATCGAGGCCGCCTCGAACAGTTCTTTGGGGATGCTCTGTAAAGCCCCGGTCGCCACCAGGGTCATGAAGGGCCAGCCCAGCCAGAAATTGGCGATCATCATCGCATAATAGGCCAGCGTCAGCGGCGAGTTGGGCAACAGCCAGGGAATGGGCGGTTTGTACTCCGTCAGCCAACGGATGCGCACGACACCTTCCGCGCCAAAAAACTGCGTGATGGTGGTGATGAGCTGGTTCAGCGCCCCGTAATTTTCGTTAAAAATATTCCGCCACACGGTGGCAACCACCAGCGGCGGAATGACCACGGGCAAAATGTAAACCGCCCGATAAATGCGTTTAAACCACAGGCCCTGCGTGTTGAGCAAAATGGCGATCAGCACACCGGCTGGGACGTGCACCATCACATTGGTGATGGCCCACCAGAAGTTGTAAGTCAGCACACGGAAGAAGTTGAAGTTTTGCACCGGCAGCGAGCCATCAATAATGGCCTTATAGTTATCCAGGCCCACAAATTCCAGGTCTTCAGATCTCAGCCCCTTGAGCAGGTGTCTGGTTTCGAAATTGGTTGTGGAGAGCACCACCTGGTAGATCAGTGGGTAAAAGGTGATGACCGACATGATGAGGAAGGCAGGGAACAAATACAAGTAAGGCAAGATCGCCTTTTGGAGCTGAGCCCGCCTCTTGCTGACATGGGGTTCCGCGGTTATTGCAGCCATGGTTCTTCCGCTCCTTGTATGTTTTATTTGTACTGAAGGGATCAAAGCGAACAGGGTTTCCCCTGTTCGCTTTGATCCAGAACCTCGTGGAGGGCGCCAGGGAACAGCGCCCTCCATTCCAGCCTAACAGAAACTACTTATTGGAGGCTTCGGTAGCCGTCTTGACCCAGTCAGCAGCCGGAACGCCGGCATCAAAGACCTGGTCAGTACCGCAGAAGTTCGACCAGTACAGGCCCAGAGCGGCGTCCTGCGGGCGAACAATGGCGGTGGTGAAGGCATCGAACAGACCCTTGATCAAAGGATCGGTGATGGTGACATCGGTGCGGCCAGGAACGTGACCGGCATCATTCATCATGATGGTCTGGGAGGCAGCATTGGTCAGGTACAGAGCCACTTCCAGAGCAGTCGCAAGGTTCTGGCTGTTGGGGTTGAAGTAGTAACCATCCACACCCAGGAGCGGGGAAGCGGGGCCAGCAGGGCCAGCGGGCAGTGCAGTCACGGCCAGTTTGTCGCCGAGGGCATTCTTGTAGTCGCCCATGGCCCAGTTACCGTTCGTGATCGCGGCGACAGTGCCTTCCTGGAAGGGAGCCAGGCCATCGCTGTCATTGCGAGGCCAGCCATTGGCCACAGAGATCTGGTACAGGTCATTCAGGAAGGACATTGCATCCGCAACGCCGCCCTGGTCAGCAACAACTTTCCAGTTCTCATCGAAGATCTTGCCACCGAAGGCGCCGAAGAAGCCATAGTGGTGGTAGCAGCCGTAGGACAGGGAGACCGGGGTGCCGGCTTCCATCATGGCCTGCAGTTCAGCGGTGGTCGCGGGCGGGACGGGCATCAGTTCCGTGTTGTACCAGAAAGCAACAGCCTTCAGGGATTCGGGGATGCCGTACAGCTTGCCACCCACCGACATGCCGTCCACTGCCAACGGAGTGTAACCATCCAGCTTGCCAGCCGCCAGCGTGGTGATGTCAGCGATCAGGTTGGCGCGAGCATCGTCACCCAGGGAGTCGTTCGGGGCGATGAACATATCGGGGCCACCGCCAGCAGCAACTTCGGTGCGATACTTGCTGTAGATCTGATCAAAGGGCACCTGGAGAACGTTGATCTTGATGTTGGGCAGGTCGATTGCAGCCTGCGCCAGCAGCTTGGCCATGGCGGTCTCTTCAGCAGAGCCAGTGCCATAAGCGTGCCAGAAGGTAACCTCAACCTGTTCCACCACCGGAACATCCGTGGCGACCACTTCGGGTTCGGTTGTCTTGCATGCTGCCAACATCATGGCAGCAACCAGCAGAACGCTGATCAGGGTCCAAAACTTTCTAGTCATTTGTAATTTCTCCTCTTCTTGATCTTTGTGTTTTGTTTTGTGGCGATTGTACGCCTGCCATCCGAGCAAGCGTACCACCATGGATTATAGTGCATTTTTGGATGGATGGAATGGTCAATTTTTCCTTCGTTTTTCCTCCTTTCTTGTTCTCTCAAACTTCGATCAGGCGATCCAGGGCCAGGTCAATGCCTTGCACCACAGCCCCGATACTGGATGAACGTCGGCCTAACACGGCAGCCGTGATGCGGACTGCCTGGGCCGCTGATCTTAAACTTCGTTCCCGCACAGCCCGGCGGATCGGCTCTAAAAGCAAGTCTCCCACCTGAGAGACCCCCCCGCCGACCACCACCATACTGGGGTTGAACAAATTTACCAGGCTGGCAACGGCAATTCCTAAATAAGTGCCAGCCTCGGTCAGCACCTGCTGCGCCACCAGATCGCCCAAACGGGCAGCCGCAGCCACGTCGCGAGCAGTGATGTGATCGACCGGGATGGAGGAGAGCTGCGTGCGGCGGCCAGAGCGCACCGCCTCGCCAGCCTTGCGGGCAATCGCCCCCCCACCCGCCACTGCTTCCAGGCAGCCATGGTTGCCACAGGTGCACAGCGGGCCGCCATCCTGAATGGTAATATGACCGATCTCTCCGGCGCTGCCGGTGGTACCACGGTACATCTGCCCATCTAATAACAGACCCGCGCCGATGCCCGTGCCCACTTTGATGTAAGCCAGGTTCTGCTCGCCACGGCCTGCCCCATACGCCCACTCGCCCAGCGCGCCCAGTTCTGCATCATTGCTCAAGGCAACCGGTGCGTTCCACTGCTTCTGCAAATGGTCGCGGATGGGGTAGTTATCCCAGCCCGGCATGATCGGCGGGGCGCTGACCGATCCGGCATCTGCCACCACCGGCCCAGGTACACCAAGCCCCACTGCCATCACATCTTCCATAGAAAGGTTCAGGTGACTCAGCAATTCCCGCAGTTGCGCATCTACTTTCGCCAGGCATTTCTCAGGCCCGGCTTCAACGGCAAGGGGATACTCCCGCTCTTCTAACACATGCGCCGAGAAATCTGCCACCACAATGCCCAGGTGCGAGGCGCCCATGTCAATGCCCACCACGTACCCGTGGCGCGGGTTGATCTCAAGCAAAATGGGGCGTCTGCCGCCCGTGGCAGGGCCGTTATCCATCTCGTGAACCAGGCCGACATGCGCCAGGTCGTCAATGATGGTCGAGATGGCTGAACGGGTCAAATCCATCTGGCGCGCCAACTCGGCACGCGAAATTCCCCCCGGCGTAAAGCGAATCATATTCAGAATCACCCGTTTGTTTAGGGTTCTGACATTCATCAATCGAGGGGAGGTGAATAAGGCGTCCAAGGAATTGTCTCTGACAAATTGAGCCATATTTCAGTCATTATTATAGCAAAAACGCACTCGTTTGTCAAGTAACTTAACAATGATCTATTCTTTGTCATCCGAACTAACAAAGTCCCTTTCCGCAGGCATGGCTAAAATCCAGTATAATCATGTCATGCCCCACACCCGTTTGCGCGGCGTTTATGCCGCTGCCCTCACTCCCCTGCGCTCTGATGGCTCGATTGACCTGGAAGGTTTGCCCCTCCTGCTCGACTTCCTGGCCCGCCGCGGCTGTCATGGCGCATTACTGCTGGGCACCACCGGCGAAGGGCCGTCTTTCGCCCCCGCCGAGCGCCTGCAAATCTTGCGCACCGCCCTGGAAGTTCGCCAGGCTCACCCGCAAATGCGCCTGCTGGCTGGCACAGGCACTCCCAGCCTGCAAGAGACCATTGACCTGACCCGCTTTGCCTTTGACCTCGGCTATGATGGCGTGGTGGTGCTGCCGCCTTACTATTTTCGCAAGGCATCCCCCGAGGGGCTCTTCGCCTGGTTTGACCGCGTGCTTCGCCAGGCTGTGCCCGCCGGCGGGACATTGCTGTACTACCATTTCCCCGCCATCACCGGCATGGATCTGCCGCTGGAGCTCTTGCAGCGCCTGCTGGAAGTACATCCACGCCGTTTTGCCGGGCTGAAGGATTCTTCCGGTGACGCCAGTTTTTCCCGAACTTTGGGAGAACGCTTTGGCAGCGACCTGTTTGTGCTCAACGGCAATGACCGCCTGTTTTCCCTGGCCATGCAGCAGAATGCCTCGGGCTGCATTACGGCTATGGCGAACCTGCTCTCGCCCCTGCTGCGCCAAGCCTGGGACGCCCTGCTAAGTTCCGCAAAGGCAGATGAACAGATCCAGGTTCGGCTGAGCGCCGCCCGGGCGGTGTTAGACCGCTACCCGCCCATGCCGCCCCTGCTCAAGGCTCTGCTGCCGCGCCTGCACTCCTTCCCGGCCTGGTCTGTGCGCCCGCCCCTGATGCCGCTGGCGGCCGAAACGGCGGCTGCGGCCCTGGTGGAGTGGCTCGAGATCACCGCAAAGGATCATAAAGAAACACCTCATTCATGAAATCGCTCGTCTCACCGTCTGGCTCGCGATGGATCCTGGTTGCCATGCTGGTGGTGGCGGCGATTGCAGCCGCCCTCTTCCTGAGCATGCTGATCAATTACATCGACAGCCGGCCGGTGATCCCGACCCAAACGCCGCGCCTTACCACCACCGCCTCGCTTGCACCCAGTCCGTCGGCCACCCTCACTGCCAGCACTACACCCACGCGCACGCCCCGCCCCACCTGGACGCTGCAGCCCACCCGCACCTTCACCATCACCCCCACCCCCACTACCGCGGCAACCCAAGCTGGTACCCGCGTGCCCACTCTGGCCCCTGCCTCGCCGCTGGCTGACAATATCCGCTATCGCCTGGTTGCCTGGGATGCAGCGCGCACCCAGTACATGATCAACATGCTCAAGGTGAAAGCAGAGCTAGAAAACACCCCCGCCTGGCATCAGGCGCTGGCCAACGCCCTGCGTGAAGCCCTGCTGCGCCACCCCACCCTTCTAGAAACCGAACAATGGCAGTGGGACCTGGCTCTGGCCCTGGCACACACCAACGATCCTCTGGCCGCACAACAGTACGCCAGCCTGATCCAGGCAGCAGTATCTGCCGGGCAGGTGCGCGTGAATGATCTGCCCGGATGGTTCGCCTTGCACGAAACCAGCCTGAGCCTGACCCTGTACGCGCTGCCAGCCCAGCCGGGCGAGCTTAACCGCCGCCTGCTTGAGATTGGCGGGGGCGGCAGTGCTTACCTGTTCCTGGTGGAAACCCCTGCCGGAACCCAGGTTTACCCCCTGCTGACAGATTTCAACTTCGATACCCCGGTTCCAACCACCTACCTGCTCGCCGATCTGACCGGCGATGGTTCGCAAGAGCTGGTGATCTACCACACCCGCACCGACTCCTCGACAACCCTGCCGGCCCCACACATCTTCAACCTGGCCTCCCTGCCGCCCGCCGCGCTGCCCTTCCAACCCGAAACGCCCTTCGATTTCAACATGCAGGCCGCCGTCACTTACACCGTGCTGGAGGCAGGAGCTAGCAGCGCCCGCCTGCAAATGACGGCTGTGTTCTTCGCCATCTGCCCGGTGCAGGTGACCCGCCCCTATACCTGGGACGGCGAGCAGTTTGTGAGCGAGCCTTTCCATTTTGCCCTGGACCCCAACACAACCGTTACCGGGCACTGCGAAACGGTCATCGACCATGCCGCCCTGGCCTGGGGCGCAGAAACTGCCCTGGCGCTGGCTGAGCCGCTCCTGCCTGCCTGGCCCCCCGCGGCCACTGCCAACGGTAAGCCCTACCCCGCCGACGCATACGACGCCTGGCGCTTCCGCCTGGGCCTCTACCAGGCCCTGGCCGGGAACGATGCCGAAGCGCTGGCCTATATGAATGCCATTGTGGCCAACCCGGTGGTTGCCAACAGCAGTTGGCCGGCAACCGCCGAGCAGTTCACTGCTGCCTTCCAAGAGCCGCAGGACCTATACCGCGCCTGCCTGGATGCCCCCAGCTGCAACCTGCGCCAGGCCATCCAGACCCTGGCCCGCAACAGCAGCTTGAGCGATCCTACCGAGGTGCTGGAATACTTGCAGTTCGCCGGTGTGGAAACGCGCGCCAGCGGCTATTTCGATTTCGATGGGGATGGGGTGCAAGACCGCTGGACGAGCATTCGCCCGCGGCCTACAGAAAAGCTGGAGTTTTGGGTGCTGTTGCGCGCCCCCCAGAGCAGCGTGCAGGCCTTTTTCATCCAGATTTACGAAGTGAACCTGCCCCAGCCTTTCTATGCCGCCGCGCCGAGCCAGCCCCCGGTGGTGCAATTGGAGAACGGCAAAGGCTTTATCTTCCAGCAGCAGCCCGGCGACCAGGAAACCCGTCTGCGCTTTGTGGATGTAGGCTACACCCTGCCCACAATCATCCCGGATGGCATCCAACAGAACCAGCAGGCGCTTTATTCAGGTGCAGACCCGGCGCAGGTGATCCAATCGCTGCTGGCATTGCAAACCTCGCCGCGCTTCCTGGGTGACTGCCGGGCCTTATCCATCTGCGACCAGTTCTATTACACCCTGGGATTGGCCTACGAACTGAGCGGCAATGAGACGGATACCCTGGGGGCCTATCTCTACCTGTGGCGCGACCAGCCAAAAAGTCCCTACACGCAAATGGCGCGCCTGAAACTGGAGCTGAGGCCCATGCCGCCCACCGCCACGCGCACGCCCACGCCCACCCGCACCGAAACCGAGGCCCCCGACCCCAACGTCACCCCCTCGGTGACGCCCACGCCCACCGAAACCTCCACGCCCACCGAGACGGTGACGCCCACCGATACCGGCTAAGAACCTATCCGGAAATTGGAGGGGTGTGGGTGTTTGGCCGGGCGTAGCCCGGCCAAACACCCACACCCCAGAATTTTCGGATAGCTACTAAGCGTTTGATGATTAGCTCACCATGCCAACCTCATTCCCCTTAACCTCATGGCGCCTGCTGAAGACGCCGCCCGCCCTGGGCGCCTGGAATATGGCGGTAGACGAAGCCATCCTGGAGGCAGTTGGCCGCGGCGAAGTACCCGCCACCTTACGGCTGTTCGCCTGGGAGCCGCCCTGCCTCTCTCTCGGCTATGCGCAGCCGATTGCAGATGTTGACCAGGCCCGGCTGGCTGAGCGCGGCTGGCAAATGGTGCGCCGCCCCACTGGCGGGCGCGCCATCCTGCACACCGACGAGCTAACCTACTCCGTGATCGCCCCCCTCGCTGAGCCGCGCCTGGCGGGCAGCGTGCTGGAAAGTTACCAGCGCCTGTCGCAGGCTTTGCTCTCTGCCCTGCAGCGGCTGGGATTGGCAGCCCAATCGCAAGAGCAGGCCGGTCAGCCCCCCAGCGCCGCCAAAGGCCCGGTATGTTTTGAGGTGCCCTCAAACTACGAGATCACCGCCGAGGGGCGCAAGCTCATCGGCAGCGCCCAGGCCCGCCGCAAGGACGGCGTACTGCAGCACGGCACCCTGCCCCTCACCGGCGACCTGAGCCGCATCACCCAGGCACTGGTCTTTCCCGATGAGGCCGCCCGCAGCCAGGCCGCAGCCCGCCTGCACAGCCGGGCTGCCACCCTGCAAGAGGTGCTGGGTGCGGTCATCCCCTGGGAGCAGGCCGCCGCGGCCTTCATTGCCGCTTTTCAAGACACCCTCAGCCTGGCCTTTTTGCCTGCCGAACTCACCCCTTCAGAACAGGCCCGCGCCGCCGCGCTGGTGACCGAAAAATACGCAAACCCTGCCTGGACAGGCCGAGTGTAATCTATCCTCCAAAATACAATTCGTGCGGGCGCTTTGCGCCCGCACGAATTGTATTTTGGTGATTTTGCCGAGGGGACTATAAACGCCTAAGGGGTCGTTTCCACAGGGACAAAGATGATCTGGTCATAGCCTAGATCGCTCAATAAGCGGTACATATAGGCCTCCGCGTTGATGCGCGCCTGTTCCAAAATGCCGTCTTCCAGGGCGGCTTTTTCGATCTCATCCTCCGCCGCCTGGCGCGCCACCGTTTCCAGGTTGATATCGCCGTGGGTCAGCAGGCCCGTGTCACGGTCGTAGACATAGGATTTGTCATTATCCAACGTGGCGATGAAGATCTCGGCCTCGGGCAGGCGCACGTACAAAGTGCCGCTTTCCACCCACATATCCTCCGGTCCGATCTTCATCAGGTCAACGCCCGCAATCACGATGCCGTGCGCCACAAAGAGCAGTTTATCGCCAAACAGCGGGGCGAAAACGCCTTGCCCGGTTTGGGCGGTGATCACTTTCTCCACCGAGTACTGGATCGTCTCCAGGCGCGCCAGGGTGCGCACCTGATAGATCACCGTTATCGGGTCGGGCAGAATTGTAGGCGTGGGGTGAAGCACCAGCGCTACCTGGGTACCCAGGTTATCGGTCATGTCTGTGACGGGCGACAGAGCCTGCTGCGCCTGCTGCACCGATTTTTGCACCATACCGATCAAAACAAATGCTGCCACGCCAACGATGAGCAGAATCCCGATGGTTAATATCCAAGAGCGAAGATTATTATCGTTTTTCATCATCTTATATTATACTAGAAATTAACTATGCCGGTTGGACTTCTTACCCTGCACATTATGCTGCCCGGCTGCGCCTCGCTCAAAGAAAAGCGCAGCCGTATCAAGCCGCTCCTGGCCCGCCTGCACCGAGAGTTCAACATCTCGGTCGCGGAGGTCGATCGTCAAGATCACTGGAGCGAGGCCGTGTTGGCCTGTGCGCTGGTTGCCAACCAGGCCGACCATGTCACGCGCTCCCTGCAAGCCATCGGCGGCTGGATCGAGCACAACTGGCCCGATATCACCATTGTGTCCGATCAGATCGAGATTCTTTGAGTACTATTTACCACCAAGGAGATTGACCCATGGACCTGATGCTAAGAAACAAACGCGCCCTGATCACTGGGGCAAGCCGCGGCCTGGGATACGCCACTGCCCTGGGCCTGGCCCGCGAAGGGTGTTGGGTGGCGATCAACAGCCGCGCCGCAGCCAACCTGGAACAGGCTGCCCATACCCTCACACAAGAAACCGGCAGCCTGGCGGTTGCCCTACCCGGAAACATTTCAGAGCCGGATGTACCGGCGCTGCTCGTCCAGCAAACCGTAGATGCGCTGGGCGGGTTGGACCTGCTGGTGACCAACGCTGGCGGGCCGCCGGCAGGCAAATTTGAAGTGTTTGACGATGCCGCCTGGCAGCAGGCCATCGAGCTTTCGCTGATGAGCCATGTACGCCTGATCCGCGCCGCCCTGCCTGCCCTGCGCCAGTCGCCCTCTGCCAGCGTGCTGACCATCACCTCCTACTCGGTCAAGCAGCCCATCCCCAACCTGGTGCTTTCCAACAGCGTGCGTGCGGCGACAGTGGGTCTGACCAAGACGCTGGCCCTGGAACTGGGCGCGGAGGGCATCCGTTTTAACTCCATCTTGCCGGGGTGGACAGAGACTGAGCGCGTGGTGGAACTGATGGGGTACCGCGCCAACCTCAACGGCACCACGATCAACGAGGAGATAGCCCACCAGGCCAAAGACAGCCCGCTGGGACGCATGGCCCGCCCAGAGGAGTTTGCCAACGCGGCAGTTTTCTTGCTCTCGCCGGCGGCATCCTACATTACCGGGGTGATGCTTACGGTGGATGGGGGCATGTACAAAGGCACGTTATAGAATCAAAAAAGGTGTGCAGCGGCGCTGCACACCTTTTTTGATTCCTACTCGATGGTTGCCAGGAACTCGCGGGCGATGGCGGCGATATCCTGATCGGTGCGGATGCCCAGCCAGGGGTCGCCCGGCTTGACCAGGTTCACCACCACAATGCTGGCCCCGTTGAAGATGGCGCTGCGCGCCTCGCCCAGGTCTACCCCGCCCGCCGCAGAGATCGGCACATCGAACTTACTGCGGATGCGGTTGACATGCCGGTATTGGATCACCTTGCCGCGGGTGGTCTCCTCGTCTCGGCCGCGATGCAAGATCACCACAGATGGCGGCTTGCGCATTTCGCGCAGCACATGCAGCGGGTCAGCCACGCCGAGCATATCGATCATCGAATCAATGCCCACTTCATTACAGCGCTGAACAAAGAGATCCAGCGTTTCTAGAGGAGAACTGCCAATGATCGTGGCCGCATTGGCGCCAGCCGCGCGGGCCAGGTCCACCTCGCCTTGCGCCCCATCCGAAGTTTTGAGGTCTGCGACGACATAGCCCTTCCACAAGGCACGGATTACCTGAACCGCCCGCATGCCCTCGCGCTTGATGAGGGGCGTGCCCGCCTCGATCATGATGCGCTCGCTGCGCGGCAGCGAGGGCAGCACACGCTGCACTAACCCCACATCGTAGTTAAAGGCAATTTGCAGGTAGCGGATCTTCGAATCAAGCATGGCAGCCGCTTATTCTTTCTTGCCCTCAACCACTTTGCTGATTGCGCCAGCCAGGTCCGAGGGCATAAAGAGCACGATCTTTTCGGACGGGTCGGCAGCAATATCGCGGATGGTTTGCAGGGTGCGCAGGTGCAGCGCGCCGCTGCTCCTGGCCAGGGTCTCAGCGGCCTGCGCCAGGTTCTCGGAGGCCGAAAGCTCGCCCTGCGAGGCAATGATCATCGCCCGGCGCTCGCGCTCGGCTTCGGCTTGCTTGGCCATGGCGCGCTTCATCTCGGAGGGCAGTTCCACCTCCTGGATCTTGATCGACTCCACATCCACGCCCCAACCGCTCGTCTCAGCATCGACGATCTCTTTGATGCTGTCGGCGATCTGCTCACGTTCGGTCAGCACAAAGTCCATTTCGCTGTTGCCAATCACATCTCGCAGGGCGGCCTGGGTGTATTGGCGCACGGCGAACATATGGTCTTCGATCTTGATGATCACATCTTCTGGGCTGACCACCTTGAAATAGACCACCGCGTTGACCAACATGGGGATGTTATCCTTGGTCATCACTTCCTGGCGCGGGATATCCGCGGTTTTGATGCGCATATCGACCCGGCGCATGGATTGAATGATAGGGATAATAAAGGCCAGCCCGGGCTCGCGCGTGCCCTGGTACTTGCCGAGCATGAAAACCACGCCCCGCTCGTACTGGTAAAGCATCTTGATGCCTGAGAATGCCAACAGCACCGCAATACCAAGCACTACGGTCACCACACATACGACGGTTGCTACAACACCTTCCATGTCCTTTTCGCCTCCTGAATAGAATGATTGGCGGTCGCCCTTCAGATCACGACCGGTTGAACAACTTGAACGGCAGTTCCATTAAAGCTTTCAAAAGCTTCTGGCGCGGCTTGGGCTTTTGGATGCCGTGAACGCCCGCGTACATCGTGCCATACGCTTCCAGGCGTTTGCCCTTGCGCAGCTGCAGCATGGAGAGCGACTGCATCACATGGGCGCGCAGCTCTGTCTCACCAACCTGCTGGAGCAGATCGCCCGACAGGGTGTAAGCCTGCTCGGCCTCGTCCAGCCGCCCCAGGGCTTCCAGCGCCGCGCCCCGGTTGCCGGCTGCCATGCCCTGGCGGCGCAGGTCGCCCGCCTGGGCAAACTGTTCTTCGGTCTGCCCCACCGCCCGCAGCGCGCCCTCAGCATCACCGGCTTTGAGCAGCGCCACGCTGGCATTATTGGCGGCCTCAGCCGCTGCCAGCGCCTCACCCTGCAAAACCAGGCTCTCGGCAGCCGCCCAGAAGGCGCCTGCCGCTGCCTGGTAATCTCCCTGCTGGTAGGCGCTTTGCCCATCCAGAGATAATTGCTGGGGTGACAAGGTATCGAACATGAAAGAGAAAAGGATGGCTACAGCGTGATTTCCAGCAGCCCCTCGGCCACCCCGCGCAGCTTATCCACCGACATCTCACTCAGGCGCTGCGCCAGTTCCAGGTAAGGGCGGTTCACCGGCTTGCACACAAAGGCTTGCATCTCGGGCGGCAGGTTGGCAAATTCGTGCTGCGCCCGCTGCACCTGGAACCAGGTGCCCACCGGACCATGACGGTCTTGAAATTCGCGCACAGAGGTGTTCAGTACGCCAACCATCACCTCCAGCACGGGGAAAGGCAGGGGCTGATCCCCCAACTCGTAAGCCTCTAACTGCTCTGTGGATAAGCCCGATTTTTTCGCCACATCCTCCAGAGACAGGTCAGCCTCGGTGCGGATTTTGCGCACCAGTGCGCCAATATAGCGCTGCCGCAGGCCGATGATCTTTTCGGGATCCACGGGCTGCTGTTGCCGCCCGTCTTTCTTAAGCATCTCATTGCCCCAGAAATGATCCAGGGGGATCTCCAAATAGTAAGCCAGCAGTTCCAATTCTGGAAGCGAGGGAGATTGATCACCGTACTCATAGGATTGCAGCGTATCGGTGGTTACACCCATGGCGCGGGCGCAATCTTCCGGGCTTTTGCCCATCACCTGGCGCGCATCACGGATCAGCACGCCCAATTTCTTCGTACGGATGGTCATCAGAGCCGGGTTACTTGTCATTGTGGCACCTTCCCTATCATCTCATTTCAGCCATTATAGCAAATTTCTCCAAAATCGACAGCCAAACCGCACCCGATTCACGGGTTTTATCAAGAATGTTTTTGGGGTGTGAATGGGCGGCCTTGCCGCCCACTCACACCCCAAAAACCCCACTTGTTAATGCCCTGACCCGATTCAGGCTTCATTCTCTGGAATGAGGTAGCCCACGCCCGAGCGGGTAACGATATGGCGCGGGTTGCGCGGGTCTTGCTCCAACTTCTGGCGCAGCCGCGAGATGCTGACCCATAAGATCTCCTTATCGCCAGTATACTCGCTGCCCCACACATCTTTGAGCAGTTGCTCGGCAGGCACCACCCGGCCCACATTCTGCGCCAGTTGCAGCAAAATGCGGTATTCTGTGGCCGATAAGAAAACCGTTTTGTTATCCACGAACACCTCCGCCCGGGCCAGGTCGATGCGCAGGTTGTCATGTGCAAACACCGCCTGCTGCACCCCCGCCTTGACCAGAGTGGACCGCCGCAGCACAGAGCGCACCCGCGCCAGCAGTTCACTCGCCGAATACGGCTTGACGATGTAATCATCTGCCCCCAGGTCCAGGCCTTTCACCCGGTCTTGCTCATCGCCCTTCACGGTCACAATGACGATGGGCACCATGGAGAACTCGCGGATGCGCTTACAGGCAGTGAAACCGTCCATCACCGGCATCATCACATCCATCAACACCAGGTCGGGGTTCTTTTCGGCCACCAGGTCGATCGCTTCCTGGCCGTTGCTGGCTTTCAACACCTGGTACCCCTCGGTCAACAGGTTGGCCTCCATCAGGCGAATATACAATGGCTCATCATCTACGATCAGAATCACTGCTGGCATCTTCGTCCTCCTGTGCATGTTCCGGTGCAGCCGGCAGGTAAACCCGAAAAGTGGTTCCCTTAGACCGCTCCGACTCAACTTCAATCCGCCCCTCATGCGCTTCGATAATCTGGCGACAAATAAATAAACCCAGGCCTGTGCCGCGCACCTGGGGATCGTGATCTGGCACGCGATAAAAACGCTCGAACAAGTTTCCCAAGTACTCCGGCGCAATGCCCGCACCTTCATCTGCCACAGAGATGCAGTGCATCCCATCCACAGCATCTACGGTGATCGACACCGGCGACCCTGGGGCATACTTGGCGGCATTGCTCAACAGGTTATCCAGCACCTGTGCCACACGCAGCGGATCTGCCCACGCCAGGGCGCCGCGTTTCACCTGAAGCTGGATCTGGATCCCCGGCAAGAGGCTGAGCGAGCGCATGGCAACCTCTTGCAGCAGTTGGCCCAGGTCCACCACCTGGAACTGCATGCGCAGTGTGCCTGCCTGCAAGCGCGACGAATCCAGTAGATCGTCGATCAGGCCGCGCAGCTTGTCGGATTCACTGCTGATGATATGCAAAAATTCCCGGCGGGTATCCGCATCCCACTGCTGATCTTCGCGCAGCAGCGTGGAGGCAAAACCCTTGATGTATCCCAGCGGCGAGATCAACTCGTGGGAGATGGTGGCGATAAAGTCAGATTGCAGCCGCCGCAGGCGCTTTTCTGCTTCCAGCCCGGCAACCTGTTCGACCAGTTTCTGGTGCTCTAACAGTTGCCCGATATGCGTGGCAATGAACTCTGCCAGGTGCACCTGGTCGCTTTCGTAGGGTGGGCCGCCAAATCGACCAAACACCAGCGCCCCCAGCAGTTCCTCGTTCGAGCGGATAGGTAGCCCCAGGAACTCGCGCCAGGATAAGCGGTTCGTCTGCCAATCATCTTGTTTTTCCTGCCGGGCAACTGTATCTTGCGATTGGCAAACCTCCCTCGCCGCGGCCTCGCCCCAGGCCAGGTCGGCCTCGGCAGAGCGCCCCCGCCCAATCACGCGGGCAAAAGTCGGCTCAACCTCGCTGCCGTTCTGCACCAGGTACAGCACTACGTTGTCAAAGATGAACACGGGACGGGTGAGATGCACGATCTGATCCAGGGCCGCGTCGATGCTCAAAGATTGAGCGATTGCGCGGCTGATCTCGTAGACCGCCTCCAACTCCTGGGGGCGAAGCCCCCTGGGGACATGTGTGACCAAAGGCATCTCAGCTTTCTAAGATCGGCAGCCAGAATACAAACCGGGCGCCTTCTCCCACCTGCGATTGGACTTCAATCGTGGCACCATGCGATTCAATGATCTTCCGCACCAGGGTCAAGCCCAGGCCCACCCCACCGGCGCGGCGCGTGATCGAGCCATCCAACTGATGAAATGGCTCAAAAATTTCATCTATCTGTTCAGGGGCAATCCCTATCCCCGTATCTTGCACCGCAATCACCAGCCGGTCATCTTCCCGTCCCAGCCTCACCTCCACCCGCCCGCCGGGCGGGGTGAACTTGATGGCGTTCTCCACCAATTCTTGCAACACCCAGCCAATCTTCTCAGCATCGACCATCACCAAGGGGCTGCCCGCCTCCAGGCTGGAGGCCAGGCTGATGCTGCGCTCCCGCGCTTTGGGGGCGCACTTGGTCAGCGCTTCGCTGACCAACACCGCCACATCACAGGCACCTCGCTGCAGGAACAGCTCGTCGCTGGATGCCAGCGAAAAATGGATCAGCTCGTCAATCAATTCTTCCAGCCGCCCTTCTGCTCGCCGCATCACCTTCAACGCCTCGCTCTGATCCTCGGTGAGTTCCCCCAGGATATGATCTGCCATCAGGTCCAGGTAGCCTTTGATATGGGTCAGGGGCGTGCGCAGTTCGTGCGAAACATTGGCAATGAAGTTCGATTTTAGTTGGTTGAGTTCAGAGAGTTTACTCAGCGCGTTCTGCAGCTCACTGGTGCGCTGGCGCACGCGCTGCTCCAAATGGCGGTTAGACTGCTGCAAGGCGCTCTGCAGTTCCAGGATCTGCTCCGTAACCACCTGATCGAGCGTTTCCCGGTCCACCAGTTCCAGGTCCAGCAGCACCTGGCCCAACAAGCGGCGCTGCCCGTTTGCCCCGGGCAGGCGGGAAACCGCCAGGGCGCGCTGCAAATCGGCATCTGAGATCGTGCCCCTCTCGATCAGGTACTCGCCCAGGCGCGGCACCAGGATCTCCGGTGCGATGGGCACGACATTATCCGGCGTCAGGTTGGATTGGATCATCCGCTCAGCGATCGCCGCCGCCTGCGCTAAAGGCACGCCGCAATGAGGACAAAGCCGCTCATGCGGATTGACCATCTGCCCACATTGTGGGCAGGTAACCTGCCCGGCAATTACTTTTTCTTCCATAGTTGTTATTATGATATCCTCTCTTATCTCTTTGCGCAAGTCCACCGCCCACCATCCCAGAATCCAGGTGCAAATACCCTGTTCCAATCCACATTTGCTCTTGATTCTGGTCAATCTTGGGTTAGAATTGGGATGGCAGTTCGCCGCGCTGACCCAACCCCTGGCTTGACCGCGCCTGCCCAACCGCCAGCATTTCACATAGGAGACCAAGCGTGCCCGAAACCACTTTTAACCCCACCGACCGCACCCAGGAAAATTGGGAAAATTCTGCCGCGGCGAAATCCTTGAAAGAACTGCAAGACAACCCCCGTGTTAAGTACATCGTGGTGATCGCGCCCCAAGACGCCTGCCCGGCTTGTCAGAACCTGGTGGGTACCTACCCCAAAGATCAGGTGCCGCACCTGCCGCTCGAATCTTGCTCGCATCCGATGGGCTGCTGCGCCTATTACCTGCCCTACCTGGACGAGATTTACCCTTAATCTCACCCCACCCCGTCGGCAGGCAAAAACCGCCTGCCTTACGCCCCACCCATCAAGGGGCGGGGAAAAGATTCAAAAATGGTTGTGCTACGGTGCAAAGCGCTGCAGCACAACCATTTTTGAATCTAAAGGGATTCGGATAGAACCTGCGCAGCCAACTCCAAGGCCTGCGCACGCGTGGACACCTGCCCCTCAGCCTGCGCCTCACGGATCGCCTCCAGCAGCCTGCCGATCTGCGGCCCCGGCGGGAGGTGGAAATGCGCCATCAGGTCGCTGCCGTTGAGCAGCACCCGCGGCGCCACACTATCTTCGGGCTTTTCCCACCAGGCTTCCAACAGCGCGCGCACCACCTCCAACAACCGCGCCCAATCTTCCTGGCGCAAGGTGTTCCCGTACGTTCCCAGCATATCTGCCAGAGAAAGCAGGCACACCTCCACCCCTGCCGGGCCAAGCGCGCGGAAAAAGCGGTACACCGCCTTGCGGCTGACCGGCTCACCCGTCTGCAACAGCAGCAGCGGGCGCATGTGATGCCGCACCACAGCCGTCACCCGCTCCACTTCGGCGTTGCTCAGGCGGTAGTGCTGCGCCCGGGCGGCTGCCATGCGCTCACTGGCCTCCTCGTGACCCAAGAAGCGGATCCGCCCAGCCGGTTCCTGGCTGCGGGTTTCCGGTTTGCCGGTATCGTGGTAAAGCGCCGCCATAAACAACAGCGAGCGCACCGTCCGGTCGGGGTTCAACTGGTTGCCCAGGTGATCAGCAATCTGACTGCGGTAGCGCCCCAGGCGCAGCACAGCCAGCCCCAGGATCAGGCTGGCGGCCTTATCGGGGTCATATTCCGGCGCCAGCACCTCCAACAGCGCTTCCAGGCGAGAGACCACCTCCAGGGTATGCTCCCAGGTGTCCAGCGTATGCGGCGGAGACTGTACCACCCCCTTCAAGGCAGGCAGTTCGGGCAGCACATACGGCAGCGCCCCCAACAAGTCCAGGGCGCGCAGCGAAGCAGCCGGCTGCCTGCCGCCCAGCATGCGCAGCAGTTCGTCGCGCAGTCGTTCCGGCGAAGTCTGCTCTAAAAGCGGCACCGCCTGGCGCATCCAGGTGCGCGTTTCCGGCTGGATCTTCAAGCCCAGCGCGGCAGCCTGGCGCACGGCGCGCAGGATGCGCACAGGGTCGTTGGCGAAGGCCTGCGGGGTGCAGGCGCGCAGGCGCTTGGCCCATAAATCGGCGGCGCCGCCCAGGGGGTCGAAGACCTGCTGCGGGTTGTGCACTTCCACCGCCATGGCATTCAGGGTGAAATCGCGCCGGTGCAGGTCACTTTCCAGGTCGGGCCCATCGAAAGGGGCAAAATCGAGCATGAAGCGCGTCGCGCCGGCCTCTTGCAGCACCACGCGGGCATAGCCGCGCGACTCATCCAAAGGGTAATAGGCCGCCCCCAGCCGGTTGGCCAGGGCGCGGGCAATGCCCATCCCATCGCCGCCGAGCACAAAGTCCAGGTCGTGCACCGGTCGGCCCAGCATGGCATCGCGCACCGCCCCGCCCACCAGGTAGACAGGCTGCGCCGCCGGCAGCGCCTGGGCAATGCGCTCCAGCAGGGCCGGAAAACTCAGCGGCTTGGGTGTAGAAACGTAAGTCACTTCTGGTATCTCCTTGAAGCGCATCTGGCGGGCAGCCAAACGCGCCTGCTCAGGGGTGCCCCCCTGCCCCACCACCCGCCCATTGACCACCGCCACCCAGCGTCCGGCGTAGCGGGAGCAATCCTCTGTGTTGGGTGCGGCAGATGGGTGCGCTTTCGGCATCTGTCAGGCGGGAGGCTGGTAACGCTCGGTAGACAGCACACCGATGAACGGCAGGTTGCGATAGTACTCATCTGCGTCCAGCCCATACCCGAAAACGAACTTATCCGGGATGACAAAACCGCAGTAATCCACCGTCACATCCACCTCGCGCCGCTCGGCCTTATCCAGCAGCGCGCACACCTTCACGCTCTGCGCCTGGCGCACCTTGAGCAGTTCGATCACCGCCTGGATGGTGTAACCGCTGTCGACAATATCTTCCACCAGCAGCACATGCAGGTTGCGCAGGTCGGTGCGCACATCCAGGTTGATGCGCGACTGCCCGCGCGAGCGCCGCGCCCCCACCCCATAGGATGAGACGGACATGAAATCAAGCATGTGGGGCACGGTGATCTGGCGCATCAGGTCAGCCAGGAACAGCACCCCGCCGCGCAAAATGCACACCAGGATCAGCTCTTTGCCCTGGTAATCGCGGCTGATCTGCTCCCCCAGCTCCACCACACGCTTCTGGATCTGCTCTTCGGTGACCAGCACTTCGGTTAGAAATTCATGATAATCCTGCATTTTCACTTCCCTGGAACTTCGTGATGTTTACGGCAGCGCGCCTCGTAAATTTCGGCTGCCCCGACGATGACCACCGGGTCATGGTAGTTGGCTGGCACCCCGTTGACCAGGCGCTGTGTGCGCGAGGCGCCCTCGCCGCACACCATGCAGATCGCCTGGAGCTTATCCACCCGCTCGGCCTGGGCCATCAGCCGCGGCATTGGCCCAAACGGCTCGCCGCGAAAATCCATATCCAGCCCCGCCACGATCACACGCATGCCGCGGCCCGCCAGCTCTTCAACCACGTTCAGGATCTGCGCATCAAAGAACTGGGCCTCGTCGATCGCCACCACCGTAGTGCCTGGCTCCAGGCGCTGCACGATCTCCTCCGCCTGCCGGATGGGCAGCGCCTCGAAGGCGCTGCCGGCATGGGAGGTGACCTTACCCTCGGCATAACGGTTATCAATGGCAGGCTTGAACACCTGCACCTTTTGCCGGGCAATGGTTGCCCGCCGCAGCCTGCGGATCAACTCGTCCGTTTTACCGCAGAACATAGAACCAGTGATCACTTCCACAGACCCGTTATGATGCTTCATTTTCCACCTCGATCGGCTCAGTATCGATCCAAAGTTGATTGGGGTGTAAGCCCCAAGTTTTCGGATCCAATCAGAAACAAAACAGGCAGGCGCCTGGGGCGTCTGCCTGTTAAGTTTAATCTAAATCCTAGGGGATGCAAGCCTTAGACAACAATTTCTTCGGCTGCTTCGGGCAGTTCGTAGCCCAGCTGACGCACGTGCTTCTTCAGATCAGCCAGCGACTTGCGGCCAAAACCTTCGACCGCCAGGAGCGCAGCTTCGCCCTGTTGCAGACGCTCTAACACCTGACCCACCGTCTTCAGATCAGCATTGACCAACGCCTCAGTCGCCCGCTTGCCCAGGGAAAGTTCTTCCACAGGGCGATCGGGGGAGGTGCGGGCCGATTCGCGCGCTTCCGCATCGCTCAGGTACTGTTCGCGTGCCTGCAAGCGCTTGTAGAAGCGGTCCACCTGGCCTTCGGTGTCCACGATGCGCTGCTCACCGGTATAGAAGGGGTGGCATTTGTAGCACACATCGGTGCGGATTTCCTTGACCGTCGAACCGGTCTTCCAGGTGTTGCCACAGGCGCAGATGATCGTCGCCTCTGGGTAGTATGTAGGATGGATGCCTTGCTTCATAATTGTCAAATCCTCTTTATAGGTAACAAACCCTGGCTTAGGCCGGGGTCTGCTCTTGGGCAGGTTCCACGTGAACGCATCTGCGATCGTCGCGGATCACTTCGTACACCACGATACCGTCCACAGTGGCAAACAGGGTGAAATCACTGCCGCAACCAACATTGCGACCAGGCTTGATATGAGTGCCGTGCTGGCGCACCAGGATGTTCCCCGAGCGCACAAACTCGCCACCATATTTCTTCACGCCCAAACGCTGAGACTGGCTATCGCGACCGTTGCGGCTAGAGCCGCCGCCTTTTTTGTGAGCCATATCAACCTCCTACTCCTGGACAATCGCGTCGATGTGCAGGCGGGTATAATGCTGGCGATGCCCCGTCTTTACACGAATACGTTTTTTCGGTTTATACTTAAAGACGATCAGTTTGGGACCCTTCACCTGGGAGACAACCGTGCCCTGGACCCTGACACCTGCGACAAAGGGATTGCCAATTTTGACATCTTCTCCGTCACGCACCAAGAGGACGTGCTCCAGATCGATCTCTTCGCCGATTTCGACCTTATACAGGTCGACATCGATCGTCTCGCCTTCGACGGCGCGGTACTGCTTACCGCCGTCTTCAACAATGGCGTACTTCATAGAATATTCCTCCAATCTTCACTTCGCCAGATCGCCCGCGCAGAGTACAATTACCAGCCGGTTGTTTGATGCCAGCCATCCACCTGCTGCTGCGCCCGCTTCCGGGGAAGTTGGGGATGATGGTTGTGCCGAATGCGGCACACAAGATATTGCCCCAGCAAATGTCTGCCGGGGCAGTGCGGGCTGAATTATAATAGGGTTACCTGAGGCTGTCAACCATCATTTTCGCCACTTTTCCAATGATTTGAACCATGCCACTGCCCAAAGAGACTCATCATGCCAAATGAATGCCCCAACTGCGGTTTTGCCAGCCCACCCGGAATGCGTTTTTGCGGGAACTGCGGCAGCCGGTTAAGCGATTCTGCCCCCCCACCGCCCAGCCAGGCACCCCAACCACCCTCCGCCCAAAGCGTAGGCACCATGATCGGCGCCGACCTGCTGGAGCGTTTTCGCCGCGCCGGGCTGGAGGCCGCCGGTCAGCGCCGCAATGTGACCATCCTGTTTGTGGATATCTGCGGCTACACCTCGCTCTCGCGCAAGATCGAGGCCGAAGAGTTGTACGAGCTCATCCGCCAGTTCACCGAACGCCTGGCTGGCAGCGTGTACAAGTATGACGGCATGGTGGATAAATTTACCGGTGACGGCCTGATGGCGCTCTTTGGTGCGCCCATTGCCCACGAGAACAACGCCGAGCTGGCCATACGCGCCGCCCTGGAAATGCAGGCCGATGTCGCCCAACTCAGCCAGCAAGTGAAAGAGCGCACCGGCGAGGAGCTGCGCATCCGCATTGGCCTGAACGCCGGGACGGTCATTGTCGGCGGGATCGGCTCTGATCTGCTGATGAATTACACCGCCATTGGCGACACGGTCAATCGGGCCCAGCGCCTGGAAGAGGCCGCTCAACCGGGCACGATCATGGTCAGCGAGAGCATTTACCAGGGTACGCGCATGCTCTTTGACTACGAATCCTGCGACAACGTATCTCTCAAAGGCATTCCCACCCCAGTCACCTGCTACCGCGTGCTCCGCTCCAAGGCCAGGCCCGGCTCGACTCGCGGCGTGCAGGGCCTGCATGCCCCCATGATCGGCCGCGAAACCGAGATGCGCCAGCTGATGCAGGCCATCGGCGCCCTGGCAACCTACCAGCAGGGGCAGTTCGTCATGGTGATCGGCGAGGCCGGCCTGGGTAAAAGCCGCCTGGTGGGAGAGATCAAACACCTGAGCATGCCCGCACCGGTGATCATCCTGGAAGGGCAAAGCCTGACCTACCGACGCTCGGTCTCCTACTATATCTTCCAAGACCTGCTGCGCAACTACCTCAACGCCAGCGCCGACACGCCTGTGGAAACCGTGAGCCAGCGCCTGGTGCGCAACGTGTCCAATGCCCTGGGAGCCAGGGCTGCCGAAAATCTGCCCTTTCTGGAATACCTGCTGAATCTGCCCCCCTCTGACCCCGCCGCCGCCCAGCGCATCCAATTTCTGGACGCGGTGCAGCTGCGCCAGCAGATCTACATGGCAGTGCGCAACCTGCTGGTGGCAGAGAGCCGCCGCCGCCCGATCATCCTGATCCTTGAAGATTTGCACTGGGCAGACGATGCCTCCCTGGATCTGCTGCAATACCTGCTCGATTCGGTAAAACAGGCGCCGCTGCTCATCCTGGCCATCTCGCGTCCGCTGGAGCCCGGCAAACTAGCGGAGATGGCCGCCTGGGCTGGAGAAAACCTGCCCAACAACTTTGCTTCCATCTTCCTGCAGGGCCTCACCCCCGATCAGAGCAAGCAGCTGCTCCTGCGCCTGCTGTCCGTCTCCGACCTGCCCGCAGAGCTGCGCGAGCAGATCGTCGCCCGCGCCTCGGGCGTGCCGCTCTACCTGGAAGAGATCCTGCGTATGCTGATCGATGAGGGTATCTTACAGCACGAAGGCAGCCAATGGCACATTGTGGATGCCAGCCGTATCGCCTCGCTGGGTGTGCCCGATACGCTGCAAAGCCTGATCCTGGCCCGCTTTGACCGCCTGGATACGCTGCAGCGGCGCATGCTGCAGATCGCCTGTGTGATCGGTCGCCAGTTCAACATCGCCATCCTGCGCACCGCCCTGGCTGCTGCCTCCGAGTCCGAGTTCCAGGGAACGCTGCACCGCCTGGCTGAGCATGATTTTGTCCACCCCCTGCCCGAAGCGCCCGAAACCGAGTTCGCCTTCCGCCACGCCGTGGTATCCGACGCCATCTACAGCACCCTGCTGAAACGCGACCGGGTCGACCTGCACGGGCGCGTGGGCGAGGCAGTGGAGGGCCTCTATGCCGACCGCATTGACGGGCAAATCGAAATCCTGGCCCGGCACTTCTCTTGGAGCAGCCGCAAAGACCGCGCCCTGCACTATCTGATCCTTGCTGGGCAAAAATCCTGGCGCAGCTACCTGAACGAGCAGGCGCGCCGTTACTACGAGGAAGCCCTGGAGCTGATCGCCCAGACCACTCACACGCCTCACCAGGCAGTGCAGATCCACCTGGGGCTGGGCGATGTCGCCATCCTCACCGGTGAATACGCCGCCGCGCACCAGCATTACCAGCAAGCCCTGGATACCATCGGCACGCAAGATATCGCCATCTACACCGAGGAACGCAGCGCCCTGCACCGCAAGATCGGCGCGACTTACGAACGTCAGGGCGATTACGAGCAAGCCCTGCAGCACCTGGCGCTGGCAGAGAAGACCCTGGACGAAGACAGCCTGCCCATGCCGGTTGAAAAAGCACAGATCTACAACGATATCGGCTGGATCCATTTCCGCCACGGCAACCTGGATGAGGCCGAAAAGTACCTCACCCGCGCCATTGCCCTGGCGCAGGAGACCAACCGCATTGACGTGACCGCCTCCATCTATAACCGCCTGGGCGGGGTATATTACCAAAAAGATCAGCTCGAGGAAGCCAGTCAGTATGTGCAAAAAAGCCTGGCGCTGCGCCAGGAAATTGGCGATACCGTGGCAGTGGCACGCTCGTATAACAACCTGGGCCTGCTCGGTTGGCGCAGCGGGCAATGGGAGCAGGCGATTGCCAATTTCACCCGCAGTGTGGAGCTGCACGCCAAGCTGGGTGACGCCGAGGGCGCCATCGAGCTGCACAGCAACCTGGGCTTGCTGCAGATCGACCGCGGCAACTTCGATGAGGCCCAGCGGCACCTGGAAGAATCCATGCGCATCTCCCAGCAGATCGGTCACCTCCACCAGGAAGGCATCACCCACCATAACTACAGCCGCCTGTACCTCTCCAGCGAAGACTGGCGCCAGGCCTTAGAGCATGCCCGGCACAGCATTGAAATCTTTGAACAGCTCGGTGACCTGGATAACCTGGTGGATGCCTACGTCAACCAGGGGCAGGCCTGGCTGGGCTTGGGAAACTTGCAGGCTGCCCGACCGTGGTGCGACAAAGCCCTGGCCCTGTTCGAGCAGATGGAAGGCAGCAAAGCCCCCGGCTCTGCCGAGAACCGCGGCCGCGCCCTGCGCCTGCTGGGCGAGATCGCCCGGCAGTGCGGCGACCTGGAGAATGCCCAGGCCGCCCTTGAGGAAGCCTCTGGTATTTTCCTCATCATCGGTAATCAACTGGAGCAGGGCCGCTCGCTCTTTGCCCTGGGCAGGCTGGCGGTTGATCTGAAAGACAATGCGCAAGCCCAGGCGCACCTGCAGCGCGCCCGGGGCATCTTCGAGGCACTGGGAGCCATGCAGGATCTTCATCAACTGGAGCGCTTTCAAGCGCAGCATCCGTTGGTATGAAATCAATCGGGCGGCCTAAAGGCCGCCCGATTGATTTCATACCAATACCAACCAATACCAAACCACTCAACCGATCATGGTTCATCCACCCAATTGCCAATCGACGTAAGGGACGTGCTGGCATTGGGAATGATCCCTGCAAGGAATGTCTCCACAAAGGCAGGTTGGGCAAAGATGGTCCCGGCCCAGGGCTCGCTGCCGCTCCAGGCGCCATAGCCACCAGACCAGGCACCGTAGCCGCCGCTCCAGGCGCCATAGCCACCAGACCAGGCACCGTAGCCGCCGCTCCAGGCGCCGTAGCCACCAGACCAGGCACCGTAGCCGCCGCTCCAGGCGCCATAGCCGCCTGACCAAGCTCCATAACCACCGCTCCAGGCTCCATAACCACCGCTCCAGGCTCCATAGCCACCGCTCCAGGCTCCATAGCCACCCGACCAGGCGCCGTACTGGCCGCCCAGGCGGAACTCGCCGGCCTCCTCATCGTAGTAGGAGTAGCCCTCATAATGCTGGGTTCCTGCCAGATCAGCCAGGATATCCATGCCGGCGTTGGCATTGCCCGTGATCTCATCAAAGGCAGCACCAGGCGCATTCAAACGGCCCGCACCCTGCTGCCAGATGCTGTACAATGCGTTGGTGGTCAGCGGGTCGACCCATAAGTACGAGGAGTACATCATGCGATACTTCACCTGATCTGGCGTCAGGCTGGGGTTGGCAGATAAGGTCAGCGCGGCCACGCCCGATGCCACTGCCGCTGCCTGGGAGGTGCCCGCCATGCTGAAGTACTGCGGCAGCACCTTGTTCTCGGGGTAAGTTTGCGCCAGGGTTGTGCCGTACAGCATGCTCGAGAGGATATGCGCACCGGGAGCCAGCACATCGGGCTTCACAAAGCCATCCAGCGTGGGGCCAGCCGCAGAGAAAGGCGTCAGGTAATCATCGTTCCAATCGTTCACCGTATAATTGTCAGTGAACGCGCCCACTGTGATCACATAGGGGGTGTTGCCGGGCACTCCCACCGTCATGGCGTTGGGGCCAGTATTGCCCGCGGCCACCACCACCACAATTCCCTCAGCCCAGGTCTGCATCACCGCCTGGTTGAGCGGGTCGGCCCAGTAGGGCGACTGCACCGGCGAGACCAGCGAAAGGTTGACCACCCGAATATTGTATTCTTCGTGATGGGTGATCACCCATTGCAGACCCTGGATCACGGTCTCGTAGGTGCCGTAACCATCTTTGTCCAGCACCCGCACACCCGCCAGGCTGACACCCGGGGCAACGCCGTTCCAATCACCATCCTCGCCGGTCTGGGAATTGGCGATGATGCCTGCCACGTGTGTACCGTGACCGTTCGGATCCAGCGGGTTGTTCTTGTTCTGGATGAAATCCACCCAGGCCACGATGCGGTCGTTCTGATGGCCATCGGTGTCGAACTTGATCGCCGGGTGATTGCTCAGGCCGGTATCCAACACCGCCACCGTCACCCCCTCGCCGATCACGCCTTCAGCCCAGACCACATCTGCGCCCACCAGGTCGGGGTAATCCGTCTCCAGCACCGTGTTGCCATTGCCGGTTGCCTGAACGATTGAATTGGGAAAGACAGAAGTGATCTGTGCTTCTTTCAAGAGCAGCGCCGCCGCCTGTTCGGTCAGCCGCGCCCCCACACCATGGATCACATCCAGGCGTGAGGTCACCTGCCCACCGTAACGCTCCACCAGGCGCACAACACTTTCAACTGATTCCCCCTGCACAATATAAGAGCGGCTGTTGGTGACCGGCCCCAGCAGGCTGGCCCCCAAAGCCAGCACGGTGACCAGCACCAGGATGGTCCAAATCCCCCGTCGATGAGTTTGTGGTTGCGATTTGGCTTCCATCTTCTCTTTCCTCCAAAGGGTCTGAATAAAGGCGGATAAAAATGTTGAAAACAAAACAGCGGGCCTGTGATCCAGGCCCGCCATCGTGAGGGTAACGAAAAAAAGTCACGGGTATTCCGGCAGCCTGGCGATCCTGGTTATCTTTCTGGAAAAACCGTCCAGTAACTTTAGACCCATAGCTTTGCGCCCTGGGCTTTCACCCAGTTTGCCTTTACATCTACCTTCAGTATAGCATAAAGCCGGGGGCATGATCAATGGATTTAGGCGACCTTACATTTTTGTTAATTCGGCTGCCGCAGGAGTAGGATTATCCGAAAAGTGTCAATTGACTTAGGCTTATTATGACAGTCTACACTACCAAAAACGCCTGACTGGGGGATAATAAAGGTTGATTCTATCCAATTTATTCGTTCAACAGTTACGAGGAGGTAAAGCAATGCCCGTCAAGGGATGGATTGAAGTCAACGAAATGTACTGTAAGGGATGCGAGCTTTGCGTTGAAGCCTGCCCACAGCATGTGATGGCGCTGGACATGGAAAGCCTGACTCCCAAGGGCTACCACCCGGTCATGCTGACCGGAGACGGCTGCACCGGCTGCGGCATCTGTGCGCTGGTCTGCCCGGAAGCGGCCCTCACCGTCTATCGCGAAAAACCTGTCAAAGCGGCCAAGCCCGCTACACCGTAGGAGGCACAGCATGGCAAAAGAAATGCTCGAAGGCAACCTGGCCATGGCCGAGGCGGCGGTGCGCGCCGGCTGCACGGCTTATTTTGGCTACCCCATCACCCCCCAGACCGAGATCCTGGAATGGATGTCGCACCGCATGCCCGAACTGGGACGCACCTTCCTGCAGGCCGAGAGCGAAGTGGCTGCAGTCAATATGGTCTACGGCGCGTCCTGCGCGGGCGTACGCGTGATGAGTTCATCTTCCAGCCCAGGCGTCAGCCTGATGATGGAAGGGCTCTCCTATATTGCAGGCACAGAGCTGCCCTGCGTGCTGATCGATGTAGTGCGCGGCGGCCCCGGCCTGGGCAATATTGCCCCCGCCCAGGGCGATTACAACCAGATCGTTCACGGCGGCGGTCACGGTGATTATCACCCCATCGTGCTGGCTCCGGCCAGCGTTCAGGAAGCCATTGACCTGACCGTCAGGGCATTCGACCTGGCCGATAAGTACCGCTCCATTGTGGTGGTGATGGCCGATGGCAGCGTGGGGCAGATGATGGAACCGGCTGAGTTTCCTGAGATGCGTCCCGTACGCACCGTTGCCCCCGATTACGCCACCACCGGCGCCGTTGGGCGCCCACCGCGCGTGCTCACCTCCATTTTCATCGACCCCCCCTTCGAAGAAAAGTACAACATCAAACTCGCTAATCGCTGGTACGAGATCAAGGCCAACGAAATCGATTATAAAGAATATTACGTCGAAGACGCCGAATACCTGGTGGTTGGCTTCGGCACGGCCGGGCGCATCGCCCTCTCGGCTGTGCGCGCCGCTCGCGCTGAGGGAATCAAGGTGGGCCTGTTCCGCCCCGTCATTGTCAGCCCCTTCCCCTCCGAACGGCTCCAGGAACTGTCCAAGAAAATGCAGGGCATCCTGGTCACCGAGATGAACACCGGCCAAATGCTGGATGATGTGCGCCTGATCGTCAAAGACAGCCTGCCCATTGAGTTCTATGGGCGCCCTGGGGGCATGGTGCCCTACGCAGACGAAATCCTGGGCGAGATCCATCGCCTGGTGCGCCAGCCACCCCAAACGGGCGGCGACCCGCGCTGGCGCTGGCTGCAGCGCATCAAAGACGGCGTGATCACGCTTTCATGATGAAAAGAGAGGTGTTATCTATGGATACCGCAGTTACCGATAAGAATGTTGAAACCGTCTACATCCGGCCCTCGGGTCTCACCGATACCCCCAACCACTACTGCCCCGGCTGTACCCACGGCATTGCGCACCGCCTGGTTGCCGAGGTGCTCGAAGAGATGGAAATTCTCGAGACCACCATTGGCGTCGCGCCGGTGGGATGCTCCGTCTTTGCCTACAATTACTTCAACTGCGACTTTGTCGAGGCCGCCCACGGGCGCGCCCCGGCGATGGCAACCGGCATCAAGCGTGTGCTGCCGAATCGCTTCGTCTTCACCTACCAGGGCGATGGCGACCTGGCCTCCATTGGCATGTCGGAGATCATGCACGTCGCCGGGCGCGGCGAGAACATCACCACCATCTTCATCAATAACGCCATTTACGGCATGACCGGTGGCCAGATGGCCCCCACCAC
>DIXA01000062.1 GCA_002428565.1 Anaerolineales bacterium UBA6092
CAGCATATCCACGCGCTCGTTGGTGCTGCGCCGCAGCAGGCGCTGCTGCGCCGTGGTAAATGGGATCAAAGCCGACAGGTCTTCGTTAGAGAAGCCCGAGCCGCCCTTCGATTCCAGCACGCCGATGACGCGGAAGGGTTGGCCGCCGATGCGCACCGTCTCGCCGATGATGCCTTCCGTGCGGCCAAACAGTTTCTCAGCCGTCTCTGGGCCCAGCAGCACCACTGAGGCCTGCCCCAGCAGGTGTTCCTCGTTGATGAACTCGCCCTCCACCACCGAGTAGTTGCGCACTTGCTCGTATTCTGGCGTAACGCCAGACAGGGTGGTGTTGGTACTTTCGCTGCCATAGGTAATCTTGGCTGAGCCTTGCAGCACCGGCGCCACGGCCTGCACAGAGGGGGCCTGGAAATAATCGCCGATGGCTTCTGCATCGCTCAGGGTGATCGGTTTAGGATTGGTCACATCTTCGCTGCCGCCGCGAAAAACAAACAGCAGGTTGGTGCCGATGCCCTGGATCGAATCGGTGATCACGGATTCAGCGCCGCGCCCGATAGACACCATGGCGATCACTGCACCTACGCCGATCACAATGCCCAAAATGGTCAGGCCAGAGCGCATTTTGTTGGTGGAGAGACTCTGTAATGCTTCTAAGAAAGCCTGCCAGATCTTCATTCTGCATCCTCCGTCACGCCGTCGCGAATGCGGATCACCCGTTGGGTGTGGGCGGCGATATCCGAGTCGTGGGTGACCAGCACCAGCGTGGTGCCGCGCTCACGGTTCAGCGTCAACAGCAGTTCCATGATCTCTTCCCCCGAGACGGTATCCAGGTTGCCGGTGGGCTCATCCGCCAGGATGATGGCCGGATCGTTGACCAGGGCACGGGCAATAGCCACGCGCTGCTGCTGCCCGCCAGAGAGTTCGTTGGGGCGGTGGTGCATGCGGTCTCCCAGCCCCACCGATTCGAGCGCCTCTTGGGCGCGCTGGCGGCGGCCGTTCATCATGCCAGCATAGCGCATGGGCAGTTCCACGTTGGCCAGCGCCGTGGCGCGCGGCAGCAGGTTGAAGGACTGGAAAACAAAACCCACTTTACGGTTGCGGATGGTGGCCAGTTGATCATCACTGAGCTGCGAAGCGTGCTCGCCATCCAGGATGTATTCACCCGAGGTGGGGCGGTCCAGGCAGCCGATGATATTCATCAGCGTCGATTTACCCGAGCCAGAGGGTCCCATGATGGCAACGATCTCGCCGCGGTGGATGCGCGTGTTCAGCCCGCGCAGCGCGTGCACCTCTACATCGCCCATCTTATAAACCTTGGTCAGGTTAATGGCTTCAATGACCCAATCGCTCATGTTTACCTCCGTACGAACGGGGGCGGCCCCATGGTATCGAAAACTTGCGGTGGATTGAGCACGATCAGGTCTCCGGCGCGCAGCGAGCCGCCGATCACTTCGCTTTCGGTGCCCGAGGATGCGCCCAGGGTCACAGCGACCAGGGCCAGAGAGCCATTGTTTAAGATGTAGACTACCCGCTCTCCATCTACCACACGCACGGCGCGGTTGGGTACCAGTAACACATTGTCTGTCTGTTCGGCAATAATATTGACCGCCGCGGTCATGCCGGGGCGCACGTTCTCATCTGGGTCTGTCAGTTCCACCGTCACGGCGAACTCCACAATCCCCTGGGTGACCTGGCCCACGCCAGAAACCTCGCTGACCACGCCGCTATACTCTTTATCGAGAATGGCGTCGAAGGTGAGCCTGACGCTTTGACCCACACCGATGCGGTTGATATCTACCTCAGAGATGCGCACGTCCACCAGCAGGCGCGAGAGATCATCCAGGCGGAAGGCGGTCGTCCCTGGCGAGACGCGGTCGCCGACTTTGTTGTTGATGGCGGTGATGGTGCCGGCAAAGGGGGTTTCGATGTGAGCCATATCCAGGGTGGCCTGGGTGGCAGCGATGCGCGCTTCCAGTACGGCAATGTCATCCGGGTCGGGGCCATCCTTGAGGCGGTCGTACTCGCGCTGGGCGTTTGCCAGGGCGGCCTGGGCAGCTTGCAGATTGGCCTGGGTCAGGTTTTGCTCCAGTTCCAGCAGGTTTACCACGCGCACGGCCTCGTCATAGGCGTTTTGGGCGTCGTCCAGGTCTTGCTTGCGTTCCCGGCGGGTTTCATTGTCCTCAGCCCAATCCTCGTAAGGCTCGAAATCTTCCTGCGCCTCTTTGAGGTCTTCCATCCGGTCGATCACGTCGTTGCGGGCGTCTTCCAGATCATCTTTGTAATCTTCTTCCTCAAAGCGGTCTATGGCGCGTTCGGCCTCAATGGCAGCCCGCTGGGCCTTATACAGGTTCTGCAGGGCGGTGGCGGTGGGCAGGTCCGAGTTCAGCAGATCGTCCAGGGCGTTTTGCGCATTGATCAGATCGCTCTGCGCCAGGATGACCGCCTGAGATAACGAGGCCTGCTCCAGGCTGGCCAACACCTGGCCTGCTGCCACGCTGTCGCCCAGGCTGATGTCGATCTGATCCACCTTGCCCGACGTTTGCCAGGCCAGGATGGCGGTCTGGTTCGAGCGCACCATCCCGGTAGCCCCGATGGTTGCCATCAGGGTGCCGCGCGAGGCGGGGACGGTGTTATAATTTTCGATCGCGGATTGCTGCTGGCGAGCGCGCAGCGCGCTGATGCCCAGGTAACCCACCACCAACAGGGCGATCACGATCAGGATGGGAATAATTTTTTTCATATTTTTAACCTACCTCCAAGAAGTAAACTATGCAATCGGCTGTAAGCAATTTGACTAAAAAGCGGCGTTCCACCAGCCGGTAGCTTAAGTGATGGGCCGTTGTTGTGCAGCTTGATTGTTAAAAACTTTCGGCCAATCACATGGCGGTTTTTTCCCCAGCCTGGTGAAGCAACGCCAAAAGTTAGGAGAGAAACAGTCGGGGAAATTGTTTAAGTGCACTTAACCAATGTGGGTTATTTTACTCGCGAATACCTGAAAAATGGGTTAGAGAATGGTAAAATCTTAGCAGCTACAATAGTGACAACCGTCACTTAAATCGGTGACATCTGAGACTAAAATTAAACAACTTTTGTCGGTATTATCGGATAAGCAACTTTTTGAGGAGGTTTGGGCGATGGAAGAACATGTTCCCAGTGATTCGTTGGCAATTGATCGAAAAGAACGCGCCAGGCTGCCTTCCCTGGATATTGCCCACCGCGCCGTCAAGGACCGCGTGTGTGATTTTAACGATATCTGTGTCCCCATGACCGATGAGGAGGCCATGTTCGAGGCCTCGCGTTGTGTACACTGCCCCGAGCCGGCTCCCTGTGTGCTGGCTTGCCCGGCCCACAATGATATTCCCACCGCCATGTGGCTGATCGAGCAGGGCAAGTTTGTGGAGGCCGCGGAAATTTACCGCAAGACCAGCTCCATGCCCGAGATCTGCGGGCGGGTTTGCCCGCACGCCGTGCTTTGCGCTGGGTCGTGCTCGCACCTCAAATCGCATGCCTCGGTGCTGACCGGCGATCTGGAAGCCTGGGTGACCTGTTTCCAGCGCCGCACCGTGGGCGTTACTATTCCCAAAGGCGAGCCCACCGGCAAGCGCGTGGCGGTGATTGGTGCGGGGCCTTCGGGGCTGGGCTGCGCCGAGCAGCTGGTGCAGTTCGGTCACCAGGTGACCATCTTCGAGGCCCGGCCTGCTCCGGGCGGCCTGGTGGTGTACGGCATCCCGCCCTTCAAGATGCCCAAAGAGCTGGTTTTCTGCCGCGTGGGTGATCTGGAAGACGCCGGTGTTGAGATCAAGTTCAATGTCACGGTGGGCAAAGACCTCACCATTGATGACCTGTTTGCCCAGGGTTTTGAGGCTGTCTTTATTGGTGTTGGCTCTGAGGTGGATGCCAAGATGGGCATCGAGGGTGAAGATTTGCCGGGGGTGATCCGGGCGACGGAATTCCTGGCGCGCTGCAACGTGGACCTGGACCTGCTGCCCGAAGCGTGGCGCTCGCGTCCCGACGTGGGCAAGAAGGTGGTGGTGATCGGCGGTGGTGACACTGCTACCGACTGCCTGCGCACTGCCGTGCGCTATAACGCCGAAGAGGTTACCTGCCTGTACCGCCGCACGATCAAAGAAATGCCCGGCGGTGTGAAAGACCGTGAATTAGCTCTGGAGGAAGGCGCCAACTTCCACTTCCTCACCCAGCCGGTGCGCTTCATCGCCGGTGAGGATGGGCACCTGGCGCAGGTGGAATGTGTGCGCATGGAGCTGGGCGAGCCAGATGCCAGCGGACGCCGCCGCCCGGTGGAGATCAAAGGCTCCAATTTCATGGTCGATGCCGATACGGCTGTGCTGGCGCTGGGCTTTTGGCCTGACCCGATCATTCGCGACACCACGCCCGGCTTGCAGACCGAGAAATATGGCCTGATCATTGCCGATCACGATACCGGCGCCACCTCCCGCCCCGGCGTGTACGCCGGCGGTGATGGCGTCACCGGGCCTGACCTGGTGGTGACGGCGATGGTCTCGGGGCGCAAGGCTGCCAAGGCCATCGACGAGTACTTGATGAAGCGCTAGGCCCAGCCACAAGATTAACCATTAACGTAACGTTCAAGTGTTGAGATGGGCGTCCTTGCCGGTCAAGGGCGCCTGTTTTTTCTGAGGATACCTATGGATATTGGCACAGTACAGCAAGTAGATATTGACTCCCAGATGCGCTCGGCTTACCTGGATTACGCCATGAGCGTGATCGTGGCCCGCGCCCTGCCAGATGCGCGCGATGGGCTGAAGCCGGTGCACCGGCGCATCTTGTATGCCATGTACGATATGGGCATACGCGCCAACACCCCCTACAAAAAATCGGCCCGTATCGTTGGCGAGGTGTTGGGCAAGTATCACCCGCACGGCGATGCCGCCGTATACGAGAGCATGGCGCGCATGGCGCAGGATTTCTCCATGCGCGCCATGCTGATCGATGGGCAGGGCAACTTCGGCTCGGTGGATGGAGACCCGCCCGCGGCCATGCGCTACACCGAGGCGCGCCTGGCGCGCCCGGCGGAAGAACTGCTGCTGGATATCGACGCCGATACGGTGGATTTCACCGATAATTTCGATGGTTCGCTCAAAGAGCCGCTGGTGCTGCCGGCGCGCCTGCCCAACCTGCTGCTGAACGGCACTTCGGGCATTGCCGTGGGCATGGCTACCAACATTCCCCCGCACAACCTGCGCGAGCTGGCAGCCGTGCTGGATTACGTCATCGAGAATTATGAGAACCTGGAAGACCTGCCCATGGATGAGCTGCTCCGCCGGCTGCCCGGGCCCGATTTTCCCACTGGCGGCGTGATCATTGGCGATGAGGGCATCCGCCAGGCTTACAGCACCGGGCGCGGGCGTCTGGTGCTGCGCGGGCTGGCTCACATCGAAGAGATGGGCACCACCCGTCACCGCATCGTCATCACCGAGATCCCCTACCAGTTGAACAAATCCAGCCTGATCGAGCGCATTGCCGAGCTGGCGCGCGAAGAGCGCATCGACGGCATTTCCGACCTGCGCGACGAATCGGACCGCCGCGGCATGAGCATCGTCATCGAGCTGCGCCGCGGCACCCAGCCCCAAAAGGTGCTCAACCAGTTGTTCAAGTACACGCCGCTGCAATCCACCTTTGGGGTGCAGATTTTGGCGCTGGTGGAGGGCGAGCCGCGCCTGCTCTCGCTGAAGCGGGCGCTGCAAATTTACCTGGAGCACCGCCGCGAGGTGATCACCCGCCGCTCGCAGTTTGAGCTGGCCAAGGCGCGCGCCCGCGCTCATATCCTCGAAGGGCTGCTGATCGCCCTGGCCAACCTGGATGAGATCATCCAGACCATCCGCCAATCGCCGGATGTGGATACAGCCAAAGAACGGCTGATGGGCCGCTTCCGCTTGAGCGAGGTGCAGGCCCAGGCCATCCTGGATATGCAGCTGCGCCGCCTGGCTGCCCTGGAACGCCAGAAGATCGAAGATGAACACCGCCAGTTGTTGGAGCGCATAGCCTTCCTGGAAGATCTGCTGGCCAGCCAGCGCAAGATCCTGGATTTGATCCGCGCCGACCTGAAAGAGATGGCGGAGAAGTATGGCGATGACCGCCGCACGCGCATCGCCGCCGAGGCGCACGAAGACCTGCGCCAGGAAGACCTGGTTCCCGACGAAGCCACCCTGATCAGCCTGACCCAGCGCGGCTACGTCAAGCGCATCCCTGCCCAGGCTTTCCGGGCGCAGGTGCGCGGCGGGCGCGGCGTTGCCGGGCATGCCACCAAAGACGAAGACGAGGTGGTGTTCCTCTTCCCGGCGCGCACCCTGGATACGGTGCTCTTCTTCTCGGACCGGGGTAAGGTGTATTCCGAGAAGGCTTACCAGATCCCCGACGCCTCGCGCAATGGGCGCGGCATCCCGATCATCAATGTGCTGTCTTTGGAGGCTGGCGAGAGTATCACCGCCGCGGTGGCTGTGCCGGATTTCCTGGCAGCCGAATACTGCACCATGGCCACGCGCAAGGGCAAGGTCAAACGGGTGCAGTTATCTGAGTTCAGCGCGGTGCGCCCCTCTGGGCTGATGGCCATTACCCTGGAGCAGGGCGACGAGCTGGGCTGGGCGCGCCTGACCCACGGCGAAGATGAGATCATCCTGGTGACCGAAACGGGCAAAGCGCTGCGCTTTGCCGAGGCATCCATCCGCTCCATGGGCCGCACTGCCGGCGGGGTCAACGGCATCGGCCTGGAACCAGGCGATTTTGTGACCAGCATGGAAGTGGCTGAGCCGGGCGCCGATCTGCTGGTGGTGACCACGGGCGGCTATGGCAAGCGCACGCCGCTGGAAGAGTACCCGCTGAAGGGCCGCGCCACGGGCGGTGTGGTGACCATTGACCAAAAAGCGCTTGCCAGCGTGGGCCGGGTGACGGCGGCGCGCGTGGTGCAGACTGTGGATAACCTGACGATCATCTCTTCGGCAGGCCTGGTGCTGCGCACCAAGGTGGCAGAGGTGCGCCAGATGGGGCGCGGGGCTCGCGGTGTGCGTTTGATGGAAGTGGAAAAGGGAGATAAGATCGCTTCGCTGGCGCGCATTGCCGTCGCCGACTTGCTCCAGGCCGAAGGAAAATAAATCAGGTATTGGTGGGCGCAAAGCGCCCATCAATACCTGATTTTAGCATCCCTAACCCAAGAAGGGTGGGAAGATGCGCCCGGTCACCAGCAGGCAGAAGGCCCCCAACATGCAGGTCATCAGCAAGAACATCACCGCAATGACCAGTCGCTGAGGGGCGGTCATGCCCAGGAAATGCCGCTGCGGTTCGTTGAAGGCAAGATCAAGATCCTCGGCGCTGAGTTCTTCAGGCTCTTCTTCGAAGGATTTGTCATCCAAATTTTGGCGAAAATCATCGAACATGGGTGATCTCCTCTTGAGCGCGGCCGGCGCTCAGGCAGCAGTTATTTCTGTGGAAGCAGGCGCAGCTCGCCTACGCGAGCAATCACCACTTCACCAGAGCGGGTGCGTAATTTGAGCGAGCCGTCGGTGGTCAGGCCAATCACCTGGCCCTCATCAATCGACTTGGGCACTCGCTCCATATCTGCGGGCAGGCCATCCTTGCCGAAAGACTCGCCCGCCGAAACCTGCACCCACTCGCCCCGGAAGGCCAGGCTGGATTCCCATTCTTGCAGAAAATCGTTCGAGCCCAGGCGCGGCTTCCAGTACAACAGATCAGAGAGGATGTCGTGCAAGAGCTGCACCCGGTCTACCGGGCGGCCCAGGGCCGTCTCGATGCAGGTGGCGGGGAAGTTGATTGTTGATGTCGGCAGGATATCCTCGTCAACAGAACCCGGTGCAATATTGATGCCAACTCCCAGGACGATGGCTTTCAATTGATCGCCGGCCCATTGCAGTTCTGCCAGCACGCCCGCCACTTTGTGCCGCTCAATCAGCACATCGTTGGGCCACTTGATCTGGGCGCGCAGGTTATAGTTACGCTGCAGAGCATAGCGCACTGCCAATGCGCCCAGGGCGGTCATGCGCGGCATCACCTGGATATTGGCGCGGGTGGAATGAAAGATCAGGCTGAAGGCCAGCGACACACCCGCAGAGGTGTGCCAGCGGCGCCCGGCCCGCCCACGCCCGGCGGCTTGCTCGTCGGCTACTACCAGGGAAGCATCGGGAGCGCCCTGGTCGATCCAGCGCGCCGCCTCGTCGTTGGTCGAATCGACGCTGGGGATGTAGCGAATGGCGCTGATGGAGAGATCGGCTAAGGAGGTTTCGAGTGTTTTTTGATCCATACCCTGATTTTACACCATTATCCGTTTTGCGGTGTGGCCTCTCGCTTTAAACGCAGTTTTTCTTTGGCAAATTCGAACACTGCCGGGGCGACAGAGATCAGAACAATGGCTATGATCACCAGGGAAAAATTCTCTTTGACGAAGGGCAGGCTGCCAAAGAAATATCCCATAAAGGTGAACAGCGCCACCCACAGGGTTCCCCCGATCACGTTATAGGCGATGAAGTGACCGTAGCTCATGGCGCCCACACCCGCCACGAAGGGGGCAAAGGTGCGCACGATGGGCACAAAACGCGCCAGGATGATGGTCTTGCCGCCATGCTTCTCATAGAAAGCATGCGTGCGGTCCAGGTATTCTTTCTTCAGGAAGCGAACCTCACCGCTGAAGGCGCGCGGGCCGATGGTATGGCCGATCCAATAGTTCGCCGTATCGCCGACGATGGCGGCAATGCTGAGCAGAATGAACAAGATCAGCGGGTTCAGGCTGCCCAGCCCGGCAAAAGATCCCGCCGCAAAGATCAGCGAATCGCCGGGCAGGAACGGCATGATCACCACGCCGGTCTCGATGAAGATGATCACAAACAGGAACAGGTAGGTGATGGTGCCGTAGTTTTGGATCACCTCGCCCAGGTATTTATCCAGGTGGAGAAAATATTGAACTAATTGTAAGATGAAATCCATGATTATTGATCCTCAAGTGGAATAGATGGGGGAACCAATGGCGCCGGTGACGCCTGTTTACGGTGCTGAGCCTGCTCGCGCTGTAAGAGCAGCGGAAAACCGGCCAGCATTGCCAGGTTCAGCACCGCCAGCAAACCCATTCCCAGCATGGCCCCGGTTCCCCACTGTGGCAGCGGTTCGGGAAAGGAGAATGATTCCCCCAGGCTGGAGAGGGCGCCGGCAACACTCAGCACCGCCAGGCCGTTCCACAGGCCGTGCAGGGTGATGGCAACGCCATAGGCCAGCCCCAGGCGCAGGTAATTTTTGTGTTTCCAGGCTGAGGCCAGCCCATAGCCTACCAGCCCGCTGGCCAGGATGTGCAGCCCGGCCGTGGTGGCGCGGCTGGCCGCGGTGACAGCCCATTCGGCCCCGCCGGTGCTGGTGCTGCTGAGGTTCTCAAACAGGGCAAAGGCCGCCCCGCTGAGCATCCCAGCCACATAGCCCTGCACGGGGCTGAGTTTTCGACCAGCCAAAAGCCAAACCGCCAGCGGCTTGAGCGTTTCCTCCACCAGCGGGGCGATCACCGATACGCCGAAGAAGATGGCCAGGATAATGCCCGGGCGAGAAAGGTAAGGCCCCAGGATGCGCAGGTACATTTCCTCTGAGGGCGGGGCATAGCGCAGCCGCTGGATGAGGAAGAGTATCTCTTGCTCCACACCCGGCTGGCTCACCGCATAGATCAGGCCGATCAGGCCTGCCAGCAGGAAGGCCGCCAGCTCTACCGCCACGATCACCAGGGGGGTCAGGGCGAGGCTGGCGGCAAAAACACCCCACTGCCGCTGGGCTGTGCCGCCATCCAGTCCCTTCTTGCCGAGCTGAATCAGCCAGAGGATGGGCAATCCCACCGCGATCAGGTTGAAGAAGGGCAGCACCAGCCAGGAGGCCAGTTCACTGCCTGAAAGCAGGTGCCCCACCACGAACACGATCGGTAGCAGGGTTGCCACCACCAGGGTGAGCAGCCACAGGTTCATCGGTCTGGCCCAGGTGGGCGGGCGCCCAGACATCCGCCGCCAGGCATACCAGGCCGAGGGCAGCAGCAGCAAGGCCGCGCCTCCCAGCCCGCCTGCCATCATGAAGGCCTGGGTTGGATTGCCCAGAGACGGGTTGCTGACGAACAGCAGACCCGAAACCAGCAGCATCCCGGCGGTAGCCAGCAGCCCGGCCGCGCCCACCAGGCTGAGCACCATTTGCCAGATCGAGCCCCAGGGGGTGGGGGCTTGCGGCGCAGGTGCCAGTGCAGGCGCAGGTGTGGGAGGAGGGGGAAGGGAAATTTCCATTGGGTGTCACCAAAAGACTGCGGGGGTTGCGGGCAGCGGGCCAGTCTTTGGCTGGCTCACCCGCAACCCCCGCCTGAGCAGTGGTTTAGCGGTGCTTTACTTCTCGGTGATGGTCACGCGCAAGATCACGTCTCCCGCGGGCAGATCTTTGCCCGTAGAAGGATCGCGCGGGGTCAGGGCGGTGGCTACATCCATGCCCGAGATCACCTGGCCAAAGATGGTGTAGCCGCCGTTGAGGTTGGGCTGCGCGGCATAGGTGATGAAGAACTGGCTGCCGTTCGTATCCGTTCCGGCATTGGCCATGCCCACCAGCCCAGCGCGGTCAAAGGTCAGGTCAGAGGCAATTTCGTTGGCAAAGTTATAGCCAGGCCCGCCAAAGCCGGTGTTGGTGGGGTCGCCGGTCTGGGCCACAAAGCCGGGGATCACACGGTGGAAGGTGATGCCGTCGAACCAGGCGTTTTGCGCCAGGAACACAAACGAGTTGACCGCCAGGGGGGCCACATCGGCAAAGAGCTCGATCACGATATTGCCCTTCTCCGTGTAGATGGTGGCAATGTACTGTTTGGCAGGGTCGATCACCATCGGCGGGCAGGCAGTGTACTGCCGGTTTTCCAGCAGGGTCAGTTCCACCAGGGCCGCCACATTGGCGTAACTCATGGAGACGCTGGAAGGCCACATCTCGCCGTTGATCATGATGAAGGGCGTGCCGGGGATGCCGATGCTCTGGCCCCAATCCCAGGCTGTCTGGGCCATGTCGACCAGCTCCTGGCTGGTCAGATCCTTTTCGAACGTTTTCACATCCAGGCCCAGGGCCTCGGCCCGCAAGATCAGCCATTCCTGGTACTGGGCAATGGTCAGTGCTCTCCATTCAGATTGGTATGCAAAGATCAGGTCGTGCATTTCCCAGAACATGTCCTGCTTACCGGCGGCTTCTGCAGCCTGGGCAGACAGGGCGGCTTTATCATGGTAGGGGGCTTCGGGTGTGCCAATCAGCGGGAAGTGGCGGAAAACAAAGCGCACGTCGTTCGGATACTCTTCAAGGATTTGCTCCATCACGGGAGCAAGCTGAGCGCAGTACGGTCACTGAAAGTCGCTGTATTCGATGATGGTCACGCTGGCGGTTGCGGGCCCGCGCACCCAATCCTGCTCGGTTACCGGCGGGAAGAGGGATTCGGCGGTGGGGCCAGGGGTGGGTTCCTGCGAGATCACCGTGCAGTTCATCGTGGTGCCCGATGCCACGGTGGCGGGCACGCTTGTGGGCGGCTTGGGGGTGTTGGTTTCTGCGGGGGTGGTTGCAATTGTGCTGTTCGAACAGCCCGCTAACAGCATGCTCACCACCAGCAGGAGATAGAGGACAGTTTTCTTCATTATTTCTCCTTCTCCAGGGTTCGAGATAACCCGGTAATTTTACCAGTGAAACGTGAATTAGAGATGAGTGAATCTAGTGGTAAACTGGGGTACGGAGTTCTCTGTGCGTCTGCTTGCCCGGTCTTTCTTGCTGATATGGTTCTTTTCCCTGGTGGTGGCGGCCTGCCAGCCTGCCTCAACTTCGCCACCCGCTGCCACGCCCGAGCAGTCGCCCACGGCAACCGGGCTGCCTCTTGCCCCCTCCGCCACGCCCACGCCTCCCTCCCCTGCGCCCACGCCGACCTCCATACCCGATACCGCCACGCCGCTGCCCTCGCCAACGCCGTTCGTGCCGGTCTGTGTGCTGGTAGGGGGCGAGTTTGTGCCCGGGCAGATCGAAACGGAGCTGCTGCCCAAGCCGCTGGAATTCCTGGTGTACCTGCCGCCCTGTTATGAGCAGCAAGCAGAACAATCATACCCTGTGCTGTACCTGATCCATGGGCAATCTTACCAGCAGGATCAATGGCAGCGCCTGGGGGTGGGCACCACGCTGGATGCGCTGATCTTGAGCGGCGAACTGCCGCCCATGCTGGTGGTGATGCCGCGCGACCGGGTGTGGAGCGAGCCAACCCAAGATGCCTTTGGTCAGGCGGTGGCGGAGGTGCTGGTGCCCTGGATCGATCAGGCCTACCGCACCTTGCCCGAGCGCAGCTCCCGCGCGGTGGGCGGGCTTTCACGCGGCGGGGCCTGGGCGCTGCACCTGGGCCTGCGCTATTCCTCGCTCTTTGGCGCGGTGGGTATGCACAGCGGTTTTGTCTTCCACACCGATTCGCCCGATCTGGAGACCTTGCTGGGCAGCCTCTCCCCGCAGAATATGCCGCGTTTTTACATGGATGTGAGCAGCAGTGACCGGGAGGAGATCATGCTCTCTGCCGTCTGGTTTGAGGCAGAACTGACCCACCGGGGCATTCCCCACGAGTGGCATATCTACACCGGCTATCACGATGAGGTCTATTGGGGTGCGCATGTGGAGCAGTACCTGCGCTGGTATGCCCAAAATTGGGATGAATAAAAGTGCGGCGGGCAAAGCCCGCCGCACTTTTATTCATCCCATTAAAATACGCTATGGCCGTTGCGAGAGTTGAGCACCTCTTCGGCTGAGAAGATCACCTCTTCCTTGCCGGTCAGTTTCTCGTCCACCTTGCACACGATCAAGTCCAGGTGCCCAGAGTGGGCTACATAGTCCAGATCGTCAGCCGGCACGGTGAGCACCGGGCACAGGCCAAAGTGGGTGATCCATTCCTCGTACAGATCGTTCAACTGTCCCAGGTATTCGGCGGTGATGGTGCGCTCATATTCGCGCCCGCGGCGGGCGATGCGCCTCTGCAGCGTGGGCACCGAAGCGCGCAGGTAGATCACCAGGTCGGGCGGGGGCAAGAACTCGGACAGCACGCTGTACAGTTCGTGGTACGAGTGATAATCGCGCTCGCCCATCAGCCCCTGGCGGTACAGGTTTTGGGCGAACACCTCGGCATCCTCGTACACGCTGCGGTCTTGGATCACGGAGGTGGGATGGTCAAGCAGTTGGCGGTGAGAGCGCAGGCGGCGGGTGAGGAAGAAGATCTGTGAGTGGAACGACCAGGTGCGCATGTCCTGGTAAAAGTCAGCCAGGTAGGGATTCTCAGCCTCAGGCTCAAAAAAGGGCTGCCAGCCCATCCGCTGAGAGACCATCGTCACCAGGGTGGATTTCCCCACGCCGATATTACCTGCTACCGCCACGAATTTTTTCATCTCGCCTCATCCTTTGCCACCAGCAGGGCCACCGCCTGGTTCTTTTCATCGTCCATGATCAGGTCGATCTGGCTGCCAGGGCGGTAAGAATCCACCTCGATCAGGCGCAGGCAGTCCTCCAGATCATGCGCCTGGGGCAGCAGCTCGCTCAGGTGGTTGGGAGTGTCGTAGAAGAAAGCCCGGTTGAAGATCGCCTCCGGATCGTCCAGGTAGACCGCCAGAGGGTAGATCTGGCTTTCCAGCAGGTCTTGGAAAAAGTGGGTGCCGTAGGATGGCTCGGGGGCGGGGCCGATGCCCTGCCCCGAAAGCTCGACCAGGGCGCGGCTGTGGTAAATATCTCCATAGCCAATCGAGACGCCCAGGTCGGGGTTGGAAGTGCCCCAGCGGCCCGGTCCCACGCAGATGAAGGTTTCGTCTTTCAGGGCGGCGTTCAGCAAGCCCACGCTGTTCACCAACTCGACGCGGCGGTTGGGGGTTTGCAGGGAGAAATAGCCCTCCGGCGAAACGAAAACCACGCGGCGGATGCCATACACCAGCCCCTGGGGCACCACCCCGCGGGTCGAGAAGACCACATCCTGGGGGTTGATGCTGGGCGGCAGTGATGCCTTGCTCTCTTTCAGGTGGCTTTGCGGGCGGCACTGCAACAGGCAGATCTTCACCTGGGGGTCGAGGGCATAGGGATCGATGATCTCTAGGGTGAACTCCGTGTCTACCGGCGACTGGTAGTGCTTTTCCAGGATGGTGAGCATGCTGCGCAGGTGACTGGCAAAAGGTGTGCGCTGCAGCAGATCGTTGAAGGTCAGCACCAGGTTGTCGGGGTCGTCCCCGGTCAGGATGGTGCGCAGTGAGGTCAGGTAGCCATCCTGGTACACCTGGCTGATGTAGCGCAGGGGTGGGTAGTTGGGTGTCAGCACCTCGTGGATGGGCAGGGAGGCGAAGGCATTGTCTTGCAGGTCGATCACATCTACTACTTCTTGCGAGTAGCGGCGGATATCCCTGGGGGATGCCTGGGGATGGAGCAGGGGGTGGCTGAGCGCCACCAGGCGTGGGTAATCGCTGCCCACCCGGTCGACGGCGCGTGTGCCCAGGCCCCACACCAGGCGCACAAAGCCATCCTCGCGGCGGATCTGGGGCGACCAGCGGAACTGGTTGCGGCTGAAGGCCACTCCCGCGGCGTGGGGCAAGAAGTAGCGCCCAAAGCGCTCGCCCTGCACGGTCTGGATCAGGATGGCCATACGCTCGTCGTAATCTTGCAGGCCCTTGCTGCGGCGGTAGAGCAGCGCATCGGGGTTGAACACACTGCCGTAGATGCGCTGGATGGCCTGGGTGAGTTGGAAGAGGTTTTCCTGCCGCGTGCCCTGGTTGGGGCAGAAATGGCTCTCGTATTTGCCGGCAAAGGAGGTGCCAAAATTATCTTCCAGCAGGCTGGAAGAGCGCACGATCAGCGGATCGTGCCCCACCCGTTCCAGCAGTGCGCTCAGCGCTTCGATCACATCGGGCGGGAAATGTCCCGCCAGGAAATCTTTAACCAGCAGGGGGTATTCCTGGCGGATTTGCTCCTCGGCTTTGTATTTCTGGTCGCCCCAGCGTAACAGGCCGTTGAGCGCGATGAATTGGTAGGTCACATCGGCGCCCAAGAAATAGGATTCGGGGATGCACAGGTGCTGAATGATCTCATCTGGGGCAGTTGCAGTGAGGATGGCGCGGGCCAGCAGCATCCCGGCGGCCTTGCCACCGATCTTGCCGCCGCCGATCTTGCGCTGGCGGATCTCGCGCAGGTCGTCTATGGTCAGCCACTCTTTGGCAATTTTGACGTAAGCCAACTGGTCGCTGATCAGGCTGCGGATGAGCACAACCTTGATCTCCTCCAGGTGGTGCTCTACGCGCTGCCGATCTTCGGGCGCCATGCGCTCGATGGCAGTGGCTTGCTCGAAGAGCATGAAATGCGGCGCCAGTTCAGGGTTGATGGCGATCAGGGTACCCTCGTAGGGGGCGCCGCGTTCCGCCAGCGTTTCGCGCACGATCTGCTCGAAGCGCTCGTAGGGCAGGTTGTAGGCAAAGTAGAAGTCGGTCAGGTGGTCGCGCAGGCTGGAGAGGCGCTGCTCCCACACGTCGGCGGGCTCTTCCGTCATGGGGTCGAGCAGCACCTCGCGCGCTTGAGAACGGATGGCCTGCTCGCGCGCCTCGGCCTCAAAGACAGCCGGAGCGACGACGCCGCTCTCAAAGAGCACGCGCCGCATCCGCGCCCGAATTTGCGTGCAGAGGATGGGGTATTGAACGAGAGCCAGGTAGATTCGAAGTGCTTTATCCGTAGAGACGGATGGCAGGGTCATCCCTAGCTACCCAGGTGCATGGGCATGATCACGTGCAGGTAGTTATCCTCGCCCACCGGGCGCAGCAGGCCCGGGGTGGTATCCAGGTTGGTTTCGAGGATCACGTTGGGGGTTTTGATCACTTCCAGCACTTCGCGCAGGAACCGCACGTTGAAGGCTACTAGCAGGGTGGGCCCTTCGATGTTGGCATCTAAAACGGTCAGGTTCGAGCCGGTCTCTTCCGATTGCCCCGAGATCTCCACCTTGCCCGGTTCCAGCCCGTCGGCGGCTTTGATGTGGATGCGGGCAATGTGCGAGCCTTCGCGGGCGAAGATTTCTGCCTGCTTGCAGGCCTTCTGGAAAGCCAGCGTGGAGAGCACGGTGCGCGTCTGGCAGGTGTGCGGGATGACCTGCTCCAGGTCGGGGTAGGCACCCTCGATCAACTGCGAGACCAGTTCCACATCTTTTAAATGGAAGATCACCTGGCCACGCCCGGGCGGCAGGATCATCGAGACGATCTGATCGCCATCGCCGGCGATGCGTGCCAGTTCAGCCAGGGCGCGCGCCGGGATGATGGCCTTGATGGGCCGGGCCAGCGGAGAGGAGAGTTCGGCTTTGCGCACCGAGAGGCGGAAGCCGTCGGCAGCCTGCATGCTGATGAGGTTGTCCTGCACCGTCACCAGCACACCGGTCAGTACCGGGCGGGCTTCGTCGGTGGAGGCGGCAAATGCCACCTGCTGGATCATCTCTTTCAGATCGGTGACGTTGATCTGCAAGCCTTCTGTCAGGTCGGGCACAGGCATGGGAGGAAATTCCTGGGCGTCGATGCACTTGATATCCGTGTTAGAGGCGCCGCAGCGCACGTTGAGTGTTTGGGTGCGCACGTTGAGCGACATCTCCACCCGGTCTACCGGAAGGGTGCTCACCAGGTCGATAAAGGTGCGCGCCGGGACGGTGGTGGAGCCTTCTTCTTCGATCTTGGCCCCAATCCAGCAGGTGATGCCCAACTCCAGGTTGGTTGCAGACAGGCGCAGGCGGCCTTCATCCGTTGCGATCAGCACATTGCCCAGCACGGGCAGGGTGGAACGCGGTGAAACAGCACGTGAAACAACGCTCAAACCGTGAGCGAGATTCTCTTGCAAAACGGATATTTTCATAGCGCAGCCTCTCCTCCATCAGGGTTGCACAGAGTATACAACGAGTGGGTAAAATTTACCAGTGGAGAGGAATGATTGAGAGTCAAAAACAGGTGTTTGCGGATGCATAGCGCCCGCAAACACCTGTTTTTGACCACTTTTCGATCAGTGTTCGTCTACAAACAGAGAAAGCCAGACCTGCCAGTTGTGGATCACTTCGGGCGTGGGCTGGGGCGCAGGCGTGGGCTGGGGGGCGCTGTTTGCCGGTTGGATCGGCACGATCAGCGTATCGCCCGGCTCGGTCATGCGCCGGTTGGTGTAGGCCCATTTGTATACCGCCACCTCTGATGTGGCGTAAGCCACCTGGGTTTGCAGGGACTGCTGGGTTTCCACCAGGCTGGCAACCTGAGTGCTCACCAGTTCTTTTTCGGCGCTCAGGCGGCGCAGTTCAGCCATCCGGTGGTTGAAATCGGAGACCAATAACACCATGATGACAAATCCCACGACCATCAGGGCGATCTTCCAGTTTTTTGTCCAGGCAGTCATACCTTTATCTTACCGCGCCCTGCCGGTTTGTGCAAGTTCTTCTGACCAAAAGAGAGAAGCGACGCTTTCGCGTCGCTTCTCTCTTTTGGTCAGGGTTTTGGTGCCGAAGGTGGGATTTGAACCCACATGAGAGTTCTCTCACTACGCCCTGAACGTAGCGCGTCTGCCAATTCCGCCACTCCGGCATGTGTGCCGAATTTTACCCCGAATTTCTGTTTTGTCAACCTCTAATTTAGCCCACCCTCGCGTAAACTCTAAAAATGGGGGTGCAGCGTGGCGAAGCCACGCTGCACCCCCATTTTTAGAAATTTCCCCTCCCTCGATTTCGGGGGAGGGGTAGGGGTGGGGGCTAACACCACACGCATAGGCATGCTATAATTCTATTAACGAGGCTACCCATGGGCGCATTTCTGCAACAGATGATTACCCTGTTAACTGTTCCTCCAGCCAACCTGGCTTACCATGCCGTGCTGGCTTTTACCATTCTCGGCGCGCTGCAAGCCTCCATCAATCACTGGCGCAGCAGCGGCTTTCCGCAGGGGCGGCGCATGGTGGTTGGGCTGTTCCTGCTGCTCTTGATGCAGCTGATCATGTTTGGCGGCTCGGGACTGGCCTGGCAGCGGCTGGCAGATGCTCACCGCCTCATCCCGCCCTTAGACCGCACCGCCGCCCTGCTGGGGGTGATCATCCTCATCTGGCTGTGGGGCTTCCCTGAGACCACGCGCCTGGCCGATGCCGGCTTTCTGCTGCTGGGTATGCTGGGCTCGGCTGCCAGCCTGATGGGAGCGGTGTGGTGGCAGACGCAAGACCCGGCGCTGTTCTATAACGGCTCTTGGGCCGATGTGATCAGCAGCAGCGTCACCTTGCTGTTTTTGCTGATGGGCATGTTGATCATGATTTTCCGGCGGCCGAATGCCTGGGGCTTTGGCCTGGGCATGCTGGGGCTGCTCTTTGCCGGGCACCTGGCCCACTGGCTGACCCCGCTGGAAAACAGCGACTTTGCTGGGGCGGTGCGCCTGGCAGAGATGGCGGCCTTCCCTCTGCTGCTGGCCTTGCCGCAGCGCTTTGCCCTCCCCGCCGAAGACCGCACCCCCACCGGCAAAGAGAAGAACAAAACCCCGGAGATCCGGCGCTACAGCACCGATCCCAAAGTGATGCAAGCCTTCCTGGCCCTGGCTGGAGAAGATTCCCCGAAAAAGTTCTACCAGGACATGGCCCGCACCATCTCGCAGTTGATGCTGGCGGATATCTGCCTGCTGGCTACGCCGCCTGACGACAGCGGGCAGATGGTGGTGCCGGTGGGATACAACCTGATCCAAGACCGGCCCCTGGAAGGCTTTGTGCTCGATCAGCGCCAGTCGCCGGTGCTGACCAGCGCCCTGCGGCGCGGCCGGATGCTGCGCCTGCCCTCCAGCAGCACCTCGCCCGAGCTGGTGGCCCTGGCTAAGGCGCTGGATGTCAACCGTGTGGGCCACCTGATGGCCGTTCCGCTGGGGCGCAAGGGGCAGGCCCCCATGCTTGGCGTGATCCTGCTCTCGCCTTACTCCAACCGCGGCTGGACCGCCGAAGATTTGCAATATCTTTCCGACGCCACCGAGACTCTGGCATCCATCTTGCACCGCATGCAGAAGATCTCTGAGCAGCAGGCGGAGATCGATCAGGCCCAGCAGACTTTGCAAGAGACGCAGGGGCAGGTGGAACAGGCCCGCCACGAAAATGAATCGCTGGCAGCGCACCTGTTCGAGATGCAGACGAAGGTTAACGAGGAGCGCAGCCGCTCCGAAAGCCTGGCCGCCCTGGTCAACACGCAGGATGGCAGCCAGGATCGAGATTTGGTGGGCAGCCTGCAAGCCCGTGTGCAGGAATTGGAAGCGCTGCTAGATCAGCCCTCGAAGGGTTCGCAGGCTGAGGTGCAGCACCTGGAGGCGCAGTTGCGCATGGCATTGGAAGATGTGACGGTTTTACGCACCGCTCTGCAAGATGCAGACCAGCACCTGTTAAGCACCGACCGCCCGGCAGGCGGGCCTGGTCGCAGTGCAGAGGATTTGGAATTGGTCACTTTCATTGCCCAGGAACTGCGTCAGCCGGTTTCGTCCATCATCGGTTATACCGACCTGCTGTTGGGCGAATCGGTGGGCATCTTGGGCGCCATGCAGCGCAAGTTTGTGGAGCGCGTCAAAGCCTCCACCGAGCGCATGTCGGGGCTGTTGGAAGATTTGCTGCAAGCTGCCACGCTGCAAAGCAGCAGCGCCTCCATTAACCCGGTGGCGGTAGACCTGAACGCGGTGATCGATGAGGCGGTGGCGGGCGTGATTATCCAGATGAGCGAGAAGAATATCACTTTGCGGGTGAGCCTGCCCGATGAGCTGCCCCCGGTGCATGCCGATGCGGACGCGCTGCAGCAGGTGGTGGCAAATTTGCTGCAAAATGCGGGCGGAGCCTCGCCGCAAGATGGCGAGATCTTGCTCAGTGCCCGGGTGGAATTGAAAGAGAACGAGGCGGGCTATGTGCTGCTGCAAGTATCTGACAGCGGCAGTGGCATCGCCCCCGAAGACCTGCCGCGCCTGTTCTCACGCCTGTACCGCACGGAAAATGCCGTCTTGCAAGGCGTGGGCGATAACGGCGTGGGCCTGGCCCTGGCAAAGACGTTGGTCGAGGCGCAGGGTGGGCGCATCTGGGCCGATTCGGAGGTGGGGCGCGGCTCCACCTTCAGCGTGTTGCTGCCTCTGGCAGAAGGAGATATCCCGGCATGAAAGACTCTCGCCAGGTTGTTTTAGGCATCCTGGCTGCGCTGCTCTCATCTGTGCTGTTAGTGGGCAGCCTCTCCCTGGCAATGTTGGAAGGCAACCTGCGCCTGGCGGTGGCGCTGAGCCCCTCGCCCACGTTGGGGCTCACCCCCATGGCGGCAACCGACACCCTCGCCCCAGGTTCAACTGCCCAGCCGCCGCCGGTGATAACAGCCACGCCGGGGACTTCTTCACAAGCCACTGCCACCCTGCCGATCATCCCGCTGCCTACTCAGACCACGCTGGTGGTTTCCACCTGTGACCACCCCGATGGCTGGTATGTCATTGACGTGCAGCCGGGAGACACCCTGGAAGGCCTGGCGCAGCAGTATGGCACCACGGTTGCGGCGCTGATGGCAGGCAACTGCCTGCTGGCTGAGATCCTCATGCCCGGCACAGACCTGTATGTGCCTGCACCATCGCCGACGAGCCAGCCCACGCCATGCGGCCCGCCGTTGGGCTGGGTCTATTACACCGTCCAGCCAGGCGATACCCTGTACAGCCTGGCGCTGCGCTATGGGGTGACCGTGCGCGCTCTGCAAAACGCCAACTGCATGGGCTATTCCACGCTGATCAAGGTGGGACAGCGCCTGGCTGTGCCTTTCCTGCTGCCCACCCGCACCCCCTCGCCCACGCTGCGGCCCACCGGCACGGTCACTCTTTCGCCAACCCCATCTGCCACTCCCACGGTTACCCTGCCTGCCACCTTGACCTTTACCCCCTGGCCGACCGCCACGCAAACGCCTACGCCGACTGCTACAATCCCCTCGGTGCCTACCGCCACAGCTACCCCCACCCAAACGTCCACCATCACGCCGACCCCCACCATCACGCCGACCCCTACCGTCACGGAGACGCCCACCCTCACCCCCACCGCCACGGATACGCCCACCCCCACCCCCACGCCCACTGTTACGCCCACGCCCACCGCCACCCAGTCGCCGTCTCCCACCATCGCACCCACCCCCACCCCTGGCTCGGGGATCTGATTGGGCTAAGCCGCAGCCAGAAACGCCTCTATGTTCAAGATTGCGAAGCGGGTACTGTGGGTTGGGCTGGTGCTGGCGCTGGCAGGCTGCAGCGGGCAGGGCTTTCTGGCAGGCCAGCCACAGCCCAGCAGCACGCCGCTGATCGTGGCGGTGGCCCCGCCCGGCTCCACCGTCACCCCCACGCCGTTCCAGCCGCAGCCGCCCACGCCCACCTATTTACCCACTTCGTACCCTACCTCGACCCCCACGATCATCCCCTTTACGCCTACCCGCCCCCCGGCTGAATTCACCGTGGGCGAAGCGAAATCTTGGGCAGATTACCCCGGCCCGACCATCTGGCCGGATATCACCGTCCCGGCGCCCACAGGCATCCTGGCTCAGCCGGAGGGGCAGGTGAACATCCTCCTGCTCGGCTCAGACCAGCGCCCCGGCGAGGCAGGCTTCCGCACCGATACGATCATGCTGCTGACGATCAACCCGGTGGATGCCACGGTGAACCTGACCTCCTTCCCGCGCGATCTGTATGTGTACATTCCCGGCTGGACGGTCAATCGCATCAACACCGCTTTTACATATGGTGGGTTTGACGCCCTGGCCCTGACCATGGAATACAATTTCGGCGTGCACCCTGATTATTACATCCTGATCCACCTCTCTGTGTTTGAAGAGGTGGTGGACAGCCTGGGCGGCCTGGAGGTGGAGGTGGGCAAGGATATGTGCGACCACCGGGATAATTATGGTGAGTATTGCGCCTCGCAGGGCAGGCGCTGGATGGATGGCGAGACGGCCCTGTGGTACGTGCGCTCGCGCTATACCACCAGCGATTTCGACCGCGGCCGCCGCCAGCAGGAAGTGGTGCAGGCTGGCTTTGAGCGCCTCATCACCCTGGACGCGGTGCAGCGCGCCCCTGAGCTATATCAAATCTACCAGGAGAATTTCATCACCAACATGGAGCTGGCCGATGCCACGCCTCTGCTGCCCCTGGCGATGCAGGTGTACCAGAACAACGCCGTGGAGCATTACTACATTGGCGCACAGCAGGTCTACAATTGGGTCAATTATAGCGGTGCGCAGGTCTTGGTGCCGGTGCGCGAGTCGGTGCTGGCGGTGATGCGCGCTGCGCTCAACAGCCCGGATGAATAAGTGCTAAAAGAGAGAGAGCGNNCGCTCTCTCTCTTTTAGCACTTATTTTTTCTTTGCGGCCGGTTTTTTCTTGGCCGGGGCGGGCTTTGCCGCCGGGGACTTCTTGGCCGCTGGTTTCTTAGCCGCCGGCTTCTTCGCCGCCGGGGCTTGCGTCTTGGCAGCGGGGAGGCGCGTGCGCCGGGGGGGAGCCTTGGGTTGGAGTGGTTCTTCCTTCACGCCCAGGCTTAATTGTTCGGCTTCAGATTTGCTGCGCCGGGTTTTTACCGGGGCAGGCGCAGGCGCAGCGGTTTTCTTGCTGCTGGCCCGGGCGGGTTTCTTCACCTCAGCATCGAAACTGACCTGCACGGCGGCCGGGGGCGGCGGTGGGGGCGTTTCGGGTGCGGCCGGGCGCGCCTTCTTGACCGGCTGGCTGGGGCGCGTGGTGGGGCGGGGGGCTTCCCAGGGAATGGTCAGGGCGATGACGCGGTCGTTGGTCTTGACATCCACCACGGTTTTGCCCTGGGCGGCGCGGGTTTGCAGGGGGGCTTCATCCAGGCGCATGGCCTTGGGCGCCAGGCGGTTCATGTGCAGGGTCACGCGCTGCGTACCCTTGCCGACCGCCAGCCCGGCCATTTGGGCAGTGCGGGGCAGTTTCCAGGCGATCACGCCCTGCCCGTAGCGCCCCTGGACGGGGAACTGGTTGGCCTCGATGCGCTTGGCGCGCCCATCCGATGCCACCAGCAAAACCTCGCCCTTGGGCGGCACAATCTCCACACCGATCACCTCGTCGCGCGCGCCCAGCTTGATCCCGCCCACGCCCGCGGCCACCATGCCCATCGGGCGCACCTCATCTTCCGAGAAGCGGATGCACATACCGTCGGCGGTCACCATGATGAGGTCATCCTTGCCGCTGATCAGGCGCACCCAGCCCAGGGCGTCGCCTTCGTTGACCTTGACCAGGGTGAAGGGGCGGCCCGTAGACCCGGGTAGCTCGGCAATATCCGTCTTCTTCACCAGGCCCTGGCGTGTGGCGGTGAACACGCACCAGCCTTCCAGGCGTTCCTCCTTGGGCGGCAGGGTGAAGAGGGCTGCCAGCATGGGCCCCTCTGGCAGAGAAGAAACCTTGTGCACCGGCGCGCCCTGGGTGGGGTCTTCGTTTTCGGGCACGGCGTGGATGGGAATGCCTGCCGCCTCGCCCTGCTCAGAGACCAGGAAGAGAGTGTCGCGGGTGTTGGCCTGGATGGCCAGGTAGGGCGCAGAGGTGCCAGAGAGGCGCGGCGGCTTATCCTCCAGCGTGCGCGAGACCAGTCCCTCTTCCGTCACCTGCACCCAGATGGTCTGCTCGGGCAGCAGGTCGGAGGTGGTCAGCACCGGCAGGACGGTAGAGGTACCCGCACCGAAGCGGGCAATCTGCGTGCGGCGGCGGTCGCTGAAGGCTTCTTTCACCTGGCGCAGTTCTTCGGCCACAGTTTGGCGCATCTTCAGCGGCGAGTGCAGCAGCGCCTCCAGGCCTTTGATCTGCGCCTGCAATTCTTTGTATTCGTCTTCGATCTTCTTACGCTCCAGTGCAGCCAGGCGCTTGAGCGGCATATCCAAAATGGCCTGGGCCTGGAGGTCGCTGAGTTTATAGCGTTTGATCAGGCGCTCGCGGGCCTGGTCGGCGTCAGCAGAGCGGCGGATCAGATCAATGATCTCGTCCAGGTGCTTGAGGGCAATCCGCAGGCCCTCCAGGATGTGAGCGCGCTGGCGGGCCTTTTCCAGGTCATATTCGGCGCGGCGGCGGATCACTTCCAGGCGGTGGTCCAGGTACACGCGCAGCGCCTGTTTCAGGCTGAGCATGCGCGGCTCGCCATCTACCAGCGCCAGCATGATGATCGAGAAGGTGGAGCGCATGGGGGTGCTCTTGAACAGGCTTTGCAGCACTTTCTCGGGCTCGGCGGTCTTGCTCAGCTCGATCACGATGCGCAAGCCGTGGCGGTCGGATTCGTCGCGCAGGTCGGCGATGCCCTCGATATGCCCTTCGCGTGCCAGGTCGGCGATGCGCTCGATCAGGGAGGATTTGTTGACCATGTAGGGCAGTTCGGTGACGATGATGCGCGTGCGCCCGCGGCTGATCTCTTCGATATGGGCGCGTGCCTGGACGACGACGCGCCCGCGCCCGGTGCCATAGGAGGCTTTGAGATCGTCTTCCTCGCCTTGCTGCACGATCAGCCCGCCGGTAGGGAAATCGGGCCCCTGGATGAAGCGCATCAGGTCTTCGACGTTGATATCGTCTAATTTCTGCCAGTTATCCAGCATGTACACCAGGGCATCCACCACCTCGCCCAGGTTGTGCGGCGGGATGCTGGTGGACATACCCACGGCGATGCCGGTGGCGCCGTTGACCAGCAGGTTGGGGATGGCCGCGGGAAGCACATCGGGCTCGCTCAGGCTGCCGTCAAAGTTGGCGGTGAAGTTGACCGTCTCTTTGCGGATATCTGCCAGCAGGTGCATGGCGGGGTTGGTCAGGCGCGCCTCGGTGTAACGCATGGCGGCGGGGGGGTCGCCGTCCACGCTGCCAAAGTTACCCTGCCCATCCACCAGCAGAGTGCGCAAGGAGAAATCTTGCGCCATGCGCGCCATGGCCTCGTACACTGCTGCGTCACCATGGGGGTGGTACTTGCCCAGCACTTCACCGACGATGCGGGCCGACTTCTTGTAAGCAGTATCGGGACGCAGGCCCATATCGTACATGGCGTACAGGATGCGCCGGTGGACGGGCTTGAGGCCGTCACGGGCATCGGGCAGGGCGCGGGCCACGATCACGCTCATGGCGTAATCCATGTACGCCTGCTGCATTTCGCGGTCAATATCAATAGAACGAACGAGGCCGACTTCCATACGAGTCTCCGGTAATCAGAGGGTACCGGCAGCCGCGGCGGTCATGCGGCTGCGCGTGGGCAAATCATACCACAATCAAAAACATCACACCGGCTTGAACTTGGCCGTAAAGTGGCGCAGCAGCTTGGGGGCGTAGGTGAACTGGTAGCCGCGGATGCTCTCGCGGCGCGCCAGGATGCGGGCGGCGGCCTCGGCCACGTAATCCATGTGCGATTGGGTGTACACGCGGCGCGGCAGCGCCAGGCGCACCAGCTCGAGGGCCGGGTAGACCATCTCGCCGGTTTCGGGCGAGGGGTGGGCAAACATCACCGAGCCGATCTCCACACCGCGGATGGCGCCCTCGCGGTACAGCTCCACCGCCAGCGCCTGACCGGGAAACTCTGCCTGGGGGATGTGCGGGAAGATGCCGCGCGCATCCAGGTAGATGGCGTGCCCGCCCGGCGGCTGCACGATGGGCAGGCCCAGTTCCAGCAGGCGCTCGCCCAGGTAAGCGGTTTGACCCAGGCGATAGGCCAGGTAGGCCTCGTCCAGCCCTTCCCACAGCCCGGTAGCCAGGGCATCCAGGTCGCGCCCGGCCAGGCCGCCGTAGGTGGGGAAGCCCTCGCGCAGGATCAGCTCATTGCAGGCGTTCTGGTACAGGCTCTCGTCGTTCATTGCCAGGAATCCGCCAATGTTGACGATGGCATCTTTCTTGGCCGACATGGTGCAGCCATCGGCCAGGGCAAAGATCTCGCGGGCGATCTCCAGCGTGGATTTATTCGTATAGCCGGGCTCGCGCAGCTTGATGAAGTAGGCATTCTCGGCAAAGCGGCAGGCATCAATGAAGAAGGGGATGCCGAACTCGTGGTAGGTCTCGGAGACCTGGCGGATGTTCTCCAGCGAAACGGGCTGCCCGCCCCCGGCATTGTTGGTAATGGTGATCATGCCAAAGGGGATGTTCTTGGGGCCGGTGGTCTGGATGAAGTGGCGCAGTTTGGCAATATCCATATTGCCCTTGAACGGCACGCGCACCTCGGGCTGGGCAGCCACATCACCGATCAGGTTCGCGGGGATGCCCTGGCGGGCGCTGATGTTGGCAAAGGTGGTGTCGAAGTGCATATTGGAGGGCACGGACTGCCCTGGGTTGAGCAGGATGGCGCACAGGATGTTCTCGGCGGCGCGCCCCTGGTGGGTGGGCACAAAGTAGCGGAAGCCGAAGATATCGTGAATGGCCTGTTCCAGGCGGAAAAAGGAGCGCGCCCCGGCGTAGGATTCATCGCCCTGCATGATGGCTGCCCATTGGTTCTGGCTCATGGCGCCGGTGCCTGAGTCGGTCAGCAGGTCAATGTACACATCTTCGGCGCGCAGGCCAAACGTGTTGTAGCCCGCCTGGTGCAGGGCCTCTTCGCGGGCCGGCGGCTCGATCAGGCGGATGGGTTCCACGGTTTTGATGCGGAAGGGTTCGGGCAGATATTTTGGCATAGGGTTGGGTCTCCTTTCGATGTATTCAGAGTTTAGCACGGAATGAGGGATTGGGCAAATTTTCGGTTCAACGAGTATAATGACTTTATGAAAAAGAAACGCCTCTTCCGCCGCCTGCTGGCGGCACTCATCTTGATCCTCTCACTGCTCCTTTTAGCCTGGGGTTTGTGGCCCTCGGGCAGCCTGGCGCAGTCCCTGCCCATGCAGCCCGCCGAGATGCAGATCCCCACCCCCACCGGCGATATGGGGATCGACAGCCCCCTGCCCGGCGGTGAGAAAGCCCAGCCGGCTGTGCCGGAGACGCGCCGCCTGACGCTGGAATGGCCCTCCACCATCCGCGCCGGCGACTCGGACGTGGTGCGGTTGACCCTGGAAGTGGACGACCTGGGCAACCTCACCCCCACGGTGACGATCGAAGGTCACGAATCGAGTGGCGATACGGTCTCCATCCCCAACGTGTACGATACGCACACGGTAATGGCGGAGGCGCGCATTGACCTGGCCGGAGTGCAGATATCGCCCGCAGACGAAATGTCTCAGGCGCTCTTGCCGGGGCAGGCCGTGACGTTTTACTGGAGTGTCAGCCCGCAGGATGTGGGCACCTACCGTGGCACAGTCTGGCTGAGGCTGCGCTTCCTGCCCCGCTCGGGCGGTGAAGAGAGCGAACGCATGCTGACGGCGCAGTTGATCGAGATCGAGGCGGTGAACCTGCTGGGCCTGGGGGGCACCCCGGCGCGCCTGATGGGCGGGGTGGGTACCGTGCTGGGCAGCGTGATCGGCTGGGAGGATCTGCTCAAGTGGTTGTGGGGCAAGCTGCGTAAACGCCGCCGCCCCACCCGGAGACGCCGGTGATCATCGTTCCCCTGGTGTTGGGCCCGGCGGCGACGAATGCTTACCTGGTAGCCGACCCGCAGACCCAAGAAGCCGCCGTGATCGACCCGGCCTGGGATGGCCCGGTGATCTTGGAGCAGGCGCGGCGCAGCGGCTGGCGCATTGGCCAGGTGTGGGTAACCCACGCTCATTTTGACCACATTGGCGGGGCAGCGGCGCTGCTGTCGGGGGTCTTCCCCGCGCCGGTGCTGGCACTGCACCCACTCGACCTGCCGCTGTGGCAGGCGCAGGGCGGTGCAGCGCTGTTTGGCCTGCACCTGGAGCCTGCCCCCGACCCTGACCTGGCCCTACAGCATGGGCAAACTCTGCACCTGGGCGGCCTGACGTTTGAGGTGCGCCATACGCCGGGGCACACCGCCGGGCATGTGATCTTCTATTGTGCAGCTGAAAAAACGGTCTTTTGCGGGGATGTGATCTTTGAGGGCAGCGTGGGGCGCACTGACCTGCCCGGCGGCGACCACCCCACGCTGATCGAGAGCATCCGGGCGCAGATCCTCAGCCTGCCCGATGAGACCCGCCTGCTGCCAGGCCACGGCCCCGCCACCACTGTGGGCCAGGAGCGGTTCTCAAATCCCTTTTTGGCATAATACCGAAAATAAATATTGGACGGTGCTTTAGCACCGTCCAATATTTATTTTCGGAACTTTACCCCCCTTCCCAGCGGGAAGGGGGGCCGGGGGGGATGGGGGAAAAGCCTTACTTGGCATAATCCACGGCACGCGTCTCGCGGATCACCGTCACCTTGATCTGGCCAGGGTACTGCATCGTGTCCTCGATCTGCTTGGCAATATCGCGCGCCAGGCGGATCGAATCAAGATCGTCGATATCCTGCGGGCGGACGAAGATGCGTACCTCGCGGCCGGCCTGCAGAGCAAACGATTGGCTGACGCCCTTGTACGAACAGGCCAGGTCCTCCAGCGATTTGATGCGTTTGATGTAGTGCTCCACGCTCTCGCGGCGGGCGCCGGGGCGTGCCCCGGAGATGGCATCGGCGGCCTCGGCGATGGCGGCTTCGACCGATTCTTGCTCCACCTCGTGGTGGTGCGAGGCGATGGCGTTGACCACCTGCGGGTTCACCCCGTAGCGCCGGGCGAAATCTGCGCCCAACAGGGCGTGGGTGCCTTCCATGTTGTGGTCCATGGCCTTGCCCAGGTCGTGCAGCAGGCCGGCCTGCTTGGCGATCTCCACGTTGGCGCCTAATTCGGCAGCCAGCACCGCAGACAGTTTGGCTACTTCCACGGCGTGATCCAGTTGGTTTTGGCCGTAAGAGGTGCGGAACTTGAGCCGCCCAAACATTTTGATGATCTCAGGGTGCAGGCCGCCAACGTTGGCCTCAAAGGCAGCCTGTTCGCCGGCATCCAGGATGATGCGGTCGACTTCCTTCCCTTCTTGCTGGAGCACCTTCTCCACATGGGCGGGGTGGATGCGCCCGTCCAGCACCAGCTTGGCCAGCGAGCGGCGGGCAATTTCGCGGCGCACCGGGTCGAAGCAGGAGATGGTCACGGCTTCGGGGGTGTCGTCCACGATCACGTCCACGCCAGCAGCCTGCTCAAAGGCATGGATGTTGCGCCCGTTGCGTCCGATGATGCGGCCCTTCATTTCCTCTGAGGGGATCGGCACCACTGAGGTGGTCACCTCAGAGACGTGCTCAGAGGCCACGCGCTGGATGGCGGTGGTGATGATCTCGCGGGCACGCGCTTCACCCTCTTCCACGGCGGCGGCTTCCACCTGGCGGATGATGCGCGCCATATCGGAGCGGGCATCCTTCTCCACCTCAGCCAGCAGCACAGAGCGGGCTTCCTCGGTGGTCATTTGCGAGATGCGCTGCAATTCTTCCAGGTGATCGGCGTACATTTTCTCGACCTCGCTGGCGCGTTTTTCGATGAAGGCCTGGCGCTTGTTCAAGGCAGCCTGACCTTTTTCCAGGCGGTCGGTGCGGTTATCCAGATCTTCGCGGCGCTTTTGCAGGCGGTCTTCCTCACGGCTCACTTCCTGGCGGCGGCGGGCCACTTCGGAATCGGCGTTCTGGCGGAACTGCAGGGCTTTATCTTTGGCTTGCAGCTCAATCTCCTGGGCCTTCTTTTGGGCCGTAGCCAGGATGCCTTCGGCCTCGGCGGCCTGGAGCTCTTTTTCTTTCTTGACGCGGTTATTGTGGATGGCATAGCCGATGGCGCCACCGGCTGCCAGGGCCACCAGGGCGATCACAACAGTAATCAGTATTTGGATAGGGGTAGTCATAGGGTTTCCTCGGTCTCGATATCTTTCGCGGGGGTAATTTCCTGCCAAACCTGCTTTACAACCGGGCCGGCGGCATCATACGAGAAACCGCGCCGGGCCAGGAAACCGGAGAGTTTGCGCTGAAAATCGGGCCATTCCAGGCCGCTCAGGCGGCGGGCGTGCTTGCGGGCCGCCTCAAGCGCCAGGGGGGCTTCGTCCAGGCCTTGCAGGGCATCTTGGATCGCCTGGTCGGGCAGGCCGTGCTGGCGCATTTCGGCAGCCAGGGCGCGCCGTCCGCGCGGGCGGAAGGCGCTGCGGTTTTCGACCCAGGCCTGAGCCAGGCGGTCATCGTCCACCAGTCCGCTGCGTTGCAGGCGCTCCAGCGCCTCAACGATCAGCGGCTCTTCGATGCCCTTCTTGCTCAGGTGGCGGCGGATCTCTGTGGCAGAGCGGGGGCGGAATTCCAGCAGGCGCAGGGCTTGCTGGTAGACCACCTCATCGGCGTCTTGGGCTTGCAGGCTGGCGACCTTCTCGTCGCTCAGTTCCTGGCCCACTTGCAGCCAGGCGGCCGCCAGGCGCGACAAACCAAAGGCAAACTCCCCGTCCAGGTAGACGTTGATGCGTTGCGGGTTGCGCTTTTGGGCTGTCAGTGCGGTGATTCTGCCGCCCATGCCGTTGCTCTCCCAACTCAAAAAGCCGCGCCCTTCCTGCTCGGGCCACGGTCTGGAGAATGACTGTTCTCAGCGGTGTGTTTGGCGGTGGATCAGCGCCGGTCTATGTCGAATCCAACCAGCTCACAGGCCAGACGCGCAAAAGCGGCTTATTCAGCGCAGGCTTTGTTCTGGCAAGGCTATTCGGTATCATACTGTGACCTGGTCTTGTGGCGGCATGATCTATGTGAACTTGTAACAGACCTATGCAGACACCCACGTATCTGAAATCAGTTATTCATTCCAGTGCCGTGGCTGCGCCGGAAAATGGCCAATAAGTAAATAGTGCGCAGCACTCCGGCGGCCGGGGCTGGATGGGCAGAGTGTATAGAAGATTCTCTGGCATCCGGCGTTAAGGGGTGGTGCATACCCCGGCCGTTGTATCATCCCAGCCGGCGGTCTCTTTGTGAAGAGCCCTCCATCCGGGAAGCAGTTCTTAAGGTTGCTACCATTATACATGAAAATGAGTAATCATGTGAAAAAACAGTTCTAAAAAAGAGACCGCAGCGGTCTCTTTTTTAGAACTGTTAAATCGCGTATTCCTCTTCGAGTTGGCGGCGGAATTGCTGCGTGTACAGGTGGTAGTAGCGCCCGCCCTGGCGCAGCAGCTCGGCATGCGTGCCCATCTCAGCGATGCGCCCCGCCTCGATCACCAGGATGCGGTCGGCGCGCTTGATGGTGGACAGGCGGTGGGCGATGATGAACGAGGTGCGCCCCTCCATCAGCGTGTGCATGCCCTTCTGGATCAGCGCCTCGGTCAGCGTATCGACCGAGGAGGTGGCCTCATCCATGATGAAGATTTCGGGCTGCGCCAGCACTGCCCGCGCCAGGCTCACCAGTTGTTTCTGCCCGGTAGAGAGCAGGTTGCCGCCCTCGCCCACATCCTGATCGTAGCCTTTTTCCAGCGTGACGATGAAATCGTGCGCGCCAGCCAGGCGGGCGGCCTCTTCAATCTCTGCATCCGTGGCGTCCAGGCGCCCGTAGCGGATGTTCTCGCGCAGCGTACCGGAGAACAGGTGCGGCGTCTGCAAGACGATGCCCACGCGCGACTGGATGGCATGCAGGGTGAGATCGGTGTAATCGCGCCCGCTGATGCGGATGACGCCGCTTTTGGGCTCGAAGAAGCGGCACAGCAGGTTGACGATGGTGGTCTTGCCGCCGCCGGTGGGTCCCACCAGGGCAATGGTCTCGCCCGCCTGCACGCGCAGCGAAAAATCCGTCAGCACGGGCTTCTTGTCCTCGTAGTAGAAGTCCACGTGGTCAAATTCGATCTCGCCGTGCAGGTTGCCGGGGTCGATGGCGCTGGGGCGGTCATGCACCTCGGGGACGGCGTCGCTCAGGGAGAAGATGCGCTCTGCCGAGGCAATGGCGTGCTGAAGTTCTGCATAGACGCGCGCCAGATCTTGCACTGGCCACATCATGAAAGTGACGTAAGAGACAAAGGCCTGGATGCCGCCGATGGTGATGAAGCCCAGGTGCGCCTGCACGCCGCCGTAGTAGATGATGGCGCCCAGCGCCAGCGCGCTGATGATCTGCACCACCGGCAGGAACAGCGCCGAAAGCCAGGCCGCCCGGTAAGAGGCCTGGTACATCTGGCTGGTGAGCAGGCTGAACTCGCCGATGTTTTCATCTTCGCGGCCCAAGGCCTTGACCACGCGCACGCCGGTTATGTTCTCGTTGAAGGCGGCGGTGATGCGCGAGTTGAGTTTGCGGGCGGCGCGGAACTCCACCAGGATCTTCTTGCGGAACTGCGCTGCAATCACTACCAGAATGGGCACCATGATCAGCACAATCAGCGCCAGCCGCCAGTTGATGATGAACATGAACACGGCCGCGCTGGTAATGTTGACGATGGCCCAGACGATATCCAGCAAGCCCCAGGTGACCATGCCGCCCACGCGCTCGGTATCGGATGTGACGCGCGCCATCATCCAGCCCACGGGGGTCTGGTTGAAGTAGGCCAGCGAGAGGTCCTGGATGTGGTTGAAGAGCGTCTTGCGCAGATCGTAGCGGATGCGCTCGCCCAACATGCTTACCAGGTAGATGAAGCCGAAAACGAGGCCCGCCTGCACCACCTGCAAGCCGCCGTACAGAGCCATCAGGCGGATCAGCGCGTCGCGATCTCGGGCCAGGATGCCATCATCAATGATGTGGGCGCTGATGTAGGTGAAGAGGGCATCCAGGCCGGCGGTGGCGGCCACGGTGAGCAGGAACCCCAGCGTCCAGCGCCAATGCGGCCGCAAAAGCTCCAAGATGCGGCGCAGGGTGCTGCCGCTGAAATGGGCGTTATATTCTTCCTCTTCGTAAGTGTCAGCCATGGTCAGCGCCTTGCTTATGCCGCCGAGCGGATTTCATGTTCCAGCTCAGCTTCGATGCGGGTCTGGATATCGTAGATCTGGCGGTACATGCCGGGCTGCGGCAGCAGATCAGCATGTTTGCCCATCTGCACCACGCGCCCCTTATCCATCACCAGGATTAGGTCAGCGTCCATCACGCTCTGGATGCGGTGGGCAATGATGAAGGTGGTGCGGTCCTTCATCAGCGCCTCCAGCGCCTGGCGGATGACGGCCTCGGTCTCGGTGTCAACGGAGGAGGTGGAGTCGTCCAGGATGAGGATGCGCGGGTTCTTGAGCAGGGTGCGGGCAATGGCCACGCGCTGCTTCTGCCCGCCGGAGAGGGTCACGCCGCGCTCGCCTACCAGCGTCTCGTAGCCTTCGGGGAAGGTGAGGATCATATCGTGAATGGCGGCAGCCTGGGCGGCGGCCTCCACCTCGGCCTGGGGCACCTCGCGCCCCACGCCGTAGCGGATGTTTTCGCCGATGCTGCGCGAGAACAGGAAGGGTTCCTGCTCCACAATACCGATCTGGCTGCGCAGGAAGGCGCGCGGGTAATCGCGCAGTTCTCTGCCATCCAGGGTGATGCTGCCGCCGGTGTAATCGTAGAAACGCGGCAGCAGGTTGACCAGCGTGGTTTTGCCAGAGCCGGTGGAGCCCAGCAGGGCGATCACCTGCCCGGGCTGGCAGTCGAAGGTGATGTTCTCCAGCGTGGCCGATTCATCTTCCTCGTAGGCGAAGCAAACCTCCCGGAAGGTGATTTGCCCTCTCACTTCTGCCGGCGGCTGGAAGGTGGGGTCGTACAGCGGCTCTTGCTCCTGCCGGATGACCTCGCGCACGCGCCCATAAGAGACCAGCCCGGTGGAGGTGTTGACGATCAGGCGGCCCAGGTTGCGCATGGGCCAGATCAGCCAGACGATCAGCCCCACGTAGGCCATGTAGGTGCCCACGCTGATGCGCCCGTCGATGGCCAGCCAGCCTGCCAGGAAGAAGCCGCCCAGCATCTGCGCCCCGCACAACAGGTCGGAGAGGGGCCAGAACAGGGAGTGCATCATGTTCAGTTTGCGGGCGCGGCGGTATTTCTCCCAGTTATCGCGCTCGAACTTGTTGCGTTCGTAATCCTGGCGGGCAAAGGCTTTCACCACGCGCACACCGGTGAGGTTCTCTTGCAGGGTGGTGGTGAGGATGGCTTCCTGCTCCTGGTAGGCCTCGTAGGCTTTGGTGACGCGCTTGAAGAAGAATACCGAAGTGATGACAATAAACGGCACAACGATGACAGAGGCCAGCGCCAGGCCCACATCCAGGTTCAGCAGAGCGGTGAAGTTGATCACGAAGAGCAGCACAATGCGCCCCACGCCGATGGCCTGGTCGGCAAAGAAACGGCGCAGCGCGTCCACATCGCTGGTGACGCGCTCTACCAGGTCGCCGGTCTTGGTCTGTGAGTGGTAGGTGAACGACAGGCGCTGGAGGTGATCGAACAGGTAGTTGCGCAGGCGTTGGGCGATGCTCTCGGCGGTGCGGGCCGCCAGGCGTCCGCTGAAGTAGGTGAAGCCGCCCTCTACCGCTGCCAGGCCGATGAAGCCCAGGGCGATGAGCAGCAGCATGCGGGTGATTTCGCTCATCCCGCTGGAGGCCAGCAGATTCTTGTCCAGCACCGAGTCGGCGAAATAGCGCAGCAGCAGGTAGGTTGCGGTCTTGGAGATGCTGGCTATCGCCAGGGTGAGGGTAGCCAGCAGGTAGGTCAGGCGGAAGCCGCGCATCAGCCGCCACAGGCCCAACAGGCGGCGTTCTGGCAGGATCTCATGCAGGTCGAGAGGGTGGTTGAAGGCAGACATGGCAGGAAGTTTGCGGCGAACACCGCGAAAGAGAAGTTTACCGCAAAGCGGGAAGATTGTCGAGATGGGGAGTTTGTGGCTTGACAAGCATCGATCATGTAGGTAAAATTAGCACGCATTTGACAAGACTGATTGTTAGCCGAGATAGCTCAGTTGGTAGAGCACGCGACTGAAAATTGCGGTGTCGCCAGTCCGATCCTGGCTCTCGGCACTGGGCCTGAGAACCAGGCAAAACCTGCGGGCGTGGTACAGTTGGTAGTACGTCTCCTTGCCAAGGAGAAGGTCGTGGGTTCGAATCCCATCGCCCGCTCTGAACGAAAGAAAAATGGATGATCGCGGATCATCCATTTCTTCTAAATATCGGCGTCGTGGCCAAGTGGCAAGGCAAGGGTCTGCAAAACCCTGATCACGGGTTCAAATCCCGTCGACGCCTCTCAGAAAGCAAAAACCTGCGCTGAACATCAACGCAGGTTTTTGCTTTCTGAGAGATGGAGTAACCTGCTCATCACCTGGCTACAAGCGGAAGGTAAACACGATTGGTCAGTAACTGCACCAACTCATAAGCGCCGATATCGCAATGTGCGCCCTGGGGGCGGGTGACGCCGCGCTGATCGTTGGCTGGGCAGACTCCATCGTTCCCTTCGTCGATGGCAGATGAGCCGGGCAGGAGCGGGGAAGTCTGGCAGAAGCCGCCGTAGTCGCCGAGCACGCCAAGCAGCGGGTCAGCGGTGACGATATGCGTACAAATGCTTCTTGCAGGACACCCGCCCTGCACAACACTGTCGCTTACTACGGGGGAACTGGTCGTGGTGTTGTAAATCTGCGCCCCCGTATTACCCCAGAAAATCGTGTTGCGAACAAGCGGGCTGCTGCTGGAATCGTTGAACATCCCACCAACCACCCGGGCCATGTTCTGGCTGAAGGTGACGTTCGTCAACGTTGGGCTGCTGGAATTACTATTTAACATCCCGCCGCCCGCATCGGCAAAGTTGCCACTGAAAGTGACGTTCGTCAACGTTGGGCTGCTGGAACTATTGAACATCCCGCCGCCGTTATAGCTTGCCATGTTGCCGCTAAAGGTAACGTTTGTCAACGTCGGAATGCCCCAACTGTCTAAGTTGAACATCCCTCCGCCATGAGTTGCCCTATTGCCACTGAAGGTGATGTTAGTCAAAGTTGGACTATTGTCCCAGTTGAACATCCCGCCCCCCCATACTGTCGCCTTATTGCCGCTGAAGGTGATATTTGTCAACGTCGGATTAGCAAAGGTACTGTTGTACATCCCGCCGCCGCTGCCGTTGGTGTAGCTATCGCCGCCATTGGCATTGCCCGCGGTGATGGTGAAGCCATCCAGGGTTGCGCCGGATGTGCCGGTGACGACATGATAACTATTGGTGGTATTGCCGGTGACGGTGGCGAGTTCGGTGATGATCGGCGTCTGGCTGTCGTTATTGTCAATGTCGCCACTCAGGATGGTGACATTGGTGGCGGGGTCACGCTGGTCGCGCGTTGTCTCCGTCCCGGCGAATCCGCCGTAGAGCGCCACGCCATCCTTGAGTTGGAAGGTTGCGTCGCGGTATGTACCCATTGTGGTGGGTTTATGTGTCCCTGCCGCGGTCCAGATCTCGTTCCCGCTGGTCGCGCCGGTCAGGGCGGTTTGCAGCGCACAGGCATTCACCCAACTGGAGCAATTGCCTGTTCCGCCGGGTGTGGCGTAAAGAATCCCTGCCGCGTACGCGGGGGTGGTATTCAGGGCGCCAAAGGTTAGCGCCAGCATGAATAGAAGGGTGAACAAAACAGAAAATGGGCGAGAAATTGATTGTTGAACAGGCATGGAAAATTCTCCTTTTCAGCCAGGTGTGAAATGTTGAAATACAACAGTGGGGGATCGATTTACCGGGATCAACAGAAGAAAAAAGCCGCCATTCAATACAGAATGGCGGCTAAATCGTTGAAGCGCAAATCTGGAATTTGTTGACCCTATTATACCATATTATTGCGCTTGAAGCTGTCACAGCGGATCAGGGGCAGGGCGATGCTCTGCCTGCTTCGGTTGAATGGTTACTTATCGGTTATAATGAAGATAATCTCCCCTACTTTTGTTGTTGCGTATTTCCCTCTATCTCAACAATCAACCATAAGTTCAGCCTAATCGCTGTCAAGGAGGACAAGTCGACAATCTGGTCGACACTATGCGCGTTTTCCTGAACGACGGCGTGGCGAATGCTGCCCCGCCTCATTAAGAATTGGGGCAAAATAGGCCCAATCAAAATCTGACCGCATCGGTCACCTCCATATATGAATAATAAGGAAACGAATCTGTGAAAAGTAAAAATTACATCGTCCTGTTTGCCGGCGCTGTCCTGCTGATAGCGCTGCTCGCCGTGATCAACCCGGCCCGCGCCGGATGGCTGGCACAGCCGCAGCGCCAAAGCGGTGCTCCGCAAGTGGTCAGCTACCAGGGTCAGGTGGCGGTGGATGGCTTGGCCTATACCGGAACCGGCCACTTTAAGTTCTCGGTTGTGGACCAGGCTGGTACGACCTCATACTGGTCCAATGACGGTACAGCCCCTGGCGGCAGCGAGCCGACGACAGCCATCAGCCTCATGGTAACGAACGGCCTGTTCAACGTGCTGCTGGGCGATATAACACTGGATAACATGATCGCCTTGCCTGCCTCCGCTTTTAACGGCACCGAGCGCTACCTGCGCGTCTGGTTCAGCAGCGACAACACTGATTTTACCTTGCTCAGCCCCGACCGGCGCATCGCCGCCGTGCCGTATGCTCTGCAAGCTGAAGAAGCCATCTATGCCGTAAATGCCTCCGATGCCGACACCCTGGACGGGCAGCCCGCGGGTTCATTCTGGCAGGTGGGAGGCAACAGCGGCACCGACCCGGCCGTGAACTACCTGGGCACCAGCGATATGGTATCCCTGGTACTGGGAACGAATGACACCGGGGTGGCTTACCTTTCGCCGGACGGCAACGTCGGGATCGGTACAGCCACGATAGATGGTTCTGCAGCGCTCGAAATCTCTGCCACCGACAGAGGCTTTCTACTGCCACGGCTGACGGAATCCCAAATTGCTGACATCGAAAACCCTGCCAACGGCTTGCAAGTATACAATCTGACCAACGGCCGGATTTATGTCTTCGTAGGCCCCGATAACCTATGGCGAGAATTGGCCTACGGGCCCGGCGTCATTTTTTCTATCGAACCATGGCAGTATGTCCGCGAGATCACCATTGATAACACGGGCAACACCGCCGATCTGACCGACTACCAGATTCTGGTCACGCTTGACACTGCCACGCTGATTGCTGCAGGCAAGATGAACGCAGACGGGTCTGACATCCGCTTCACAAATGTCTATCCAAACTGGTACAGCTACTGGATCGAAGGAGGCATCCAGAACGAATATGGAATGAACCAGCCCGACACCAAGATCTGGGTCAAGGTGCCGTTCATCCCGGCCTCGTCAACGATCACCATCTACCTGATCTACGGCAATCCTGCCGCCTCCCCGATGAGCGATATCCAAGACACTTTTATCTTTGGGGACGATTTTAACGACAACTTGCTTGACACATCTTTATGGACTACCTCAGGCAATGTTCAGGAACAGAATCAACGTTTGGAACATCTCGCACCCCTTGGGGGCAATTCTTCCCTGGACTCAACACAATACTTTACCGGGTCTTATGTGATCGAGATGCTTTTCAAAAAAGGCGGGTATGTTTACCGTGGCGCCGGGAGCGTGGATGCTGCCGGTACGAACGCGGCGAGGCTGTACATACAGGACTGCTGCGCTGTCATATTCCAGGTTGGGGTAGCCAACGTTTGGGATAGCCGAGAAGTCGAACCGGGCTTTTGGTCGCGATCCTACAACCCCGAATATTACCTGCAAATAATCCGCCATGCAAACGGCACCTTCACCATCAATAGTTCCGTTCCGGCTTTTGAGCCCGGTGGGCCGAAAGCTTGGTCGCAGGTGTTCACCAACCCCATGCCAAGCGACACACCTTTGCGAATTTCGGCTTTTGAGTCGGTGTGGAGTAGCGCCTGGTGGCTGTGGGACCGGTACGAAGACGATATCAGGGTACGTGAATATACCGATCCCGAACCTGCGATCACTGTTTCGGTAGAACAAAGCATGTTAGCATGGCTGGGCGACAAATAATCCTGTGCGGGCGCGAATCTTATCGCTCGCTAAAAAGGAGACCTTCATGAAAAAACAAAGGTTCATCTCCCTACTCGCTGTGCTGCTGGTTGCTATGGCCCTGACCGGCATCGCCCTGGCTCAATTGGACAGCGGCCCAGCTGTTGTTTGGCAGATCATTTCTGGCGGGGGTGGGCCATCCAGCGGCGCCCCCGCGATGGGCGGGTCTGTTACCGCCAACGACACCCTCGGCCAGCCGTTTATCGGCTTATCCTCCGGCGGGGACATCACCCTCAGCGCAGGCTACTGGCACAGCCAGGTCCCTACCGTTGCTGGTTACAAGATATACCTGCCGCTAACCATAAAGCATTAATAGAACCCAATCACCTGGCTGAGGCGGGGAGTTCCCCGCCTTAGCCAGGTGATGTGATCTGCTGGATGGCGGCTTGCATTTCCAGCGCGGCCAGGATGGCGCGCTCTGGATCGTCTTTGCGGGATTGATCTGTGCCCCACAGGGCCATAACGGCGTCGCCGATGTGCTGATCGATCTTGCCCGCTACGCCCGCCCCTTCCCCCCGTACAAGCGCTTTTGGAAGTAGAACGCCACGCTCGCCAACCCGATCACCGCGGCAAAGGCTGCCCCGCGGTTGATGCCAAACACCGCCACGGCAATGGCCCGCTTGAAGTTGGTGCTGGCCGCGGTGAACGAGAGGTGGTTGTCTTGGCATAATCGGTATCGCCTCGTAATTTTACGATCTGAGGCATTTTGTCAAGCCCAGAAGGGATTTTCTAAAATACAGGGTTGCAGTGCGGCCAAGCCACGCTGCAACCCTGTATTTAGAGTCTTTTTTCGGCTAGGGTTGACCTGGCTGGATGGTGTCGTGGGTGGTGAGGGTGCCGGTATCGCCGTCGATGTCGAAGACGTACCACCAGTCGCCGCTGCCTGAGGTGGGCACCCAATATTCAGCGATCAGGCCGGTCCAGTTGTACACCCGCACGTGCGCGCCGGAGGCCGTGATCGGCCCATTGCCTTCATATTTATTGACCGCAAAGCGATACGTGCCGCTGAAGCGCTGCTTGATGGTGATGGTCTCGGGGCCATAACTGTTCCGGTCATCGATATCCAGGCAGGCGTAGGGGTCAGCGGCGCAGTTGCCTGTGTGATACCAATAAACATGGTACGGGTGGCTGGTGGGCAGCCATAGGTGCGCGTCCAGGTCGCTCGGGTCTGCGCCCCAGGTGAGCACAATGCGCATTTCGCCCTCGGGCAGGGCGGGCGATAAGACGAAACCGAGCTGCGAGGTCTGGTTGTAATTGACAGTGACATTCTGGTCGAGAGAGAAGTAACCGCTGGCAGAGGCCCGCAGCGTCTGCTGACCGGTAAGCACATCCGAGAGCGTGTAGTTGCCTGAGCCATCTGCCGTGGTGCAGGGGCTGCCGCTGGCGGCGCAGACGTTGGCCCCGCCGATGCCCTGCCCGGTGGTGGCGCTGGTCACCTGCCCGGCGACGGTGCCGGTCTGCACCAGTGGGGTGAGGTAAAAGTCCACCCAGTTGCTGCCATAGATATTGATCGATACGTGCATTTCTTGATCGTAATACCCCTCCGCCGAAGCCCGAACGGTCTGCTCTCCGACAAGAACCCCATCCATTTGATAGTACCCGCTCTCGTCAGTGATGGCGCATTGACCCGAACTCAACACGCATACGCTTGCCCCTGGAATCTGATTCCCCGTACCGTGTTCAGTGACATACCCGTACACCGCGGAATTCTGGGGGTAGCCAAAAACGACCGGCAGGTGCACGACATCGCGCACGGTAACGGTCAGCGTATTGCTAACGATGCCGACTAGGTTGCTGGCGCGCACCGAAATGGTATACACCCCGGATTGGGTCCAGGAGTATGCCACTGCAGATCCGCTGGCGCCATCGCCCCAGGTGAAGGTGATCGGCTGCAGGGCATTCAACGGGGCGATGACCGCCGTGTAGGTATTGGCCTGGCTTACCAGCACAGCCTGCGGCCCTTCAATAGATACGCTCTGCAGGGGGATGGGGGTGAGGAATATGTGTGTCAGCGACTGCGCCCCCTCGCTGAGGTGCGGCTGGTCGTTGGCATCCAGGGCCAGGGCGGCATAGCGGCAAAACTCATCGCCACAACTGAACGAATAGGGGATGAGCGTTTCGTGGTGCCAGCCGGAGGCATCGTGCAGCGCATAGCCCAATTTGAGGGTACTTTCATTCTGATAGTACAGGAAATGCGGCTGTCCCAGCGCGTCGCTGTCGAGCGAAACGCGCCGGATATTCCAGTTGAGCGAAAGAGCGGTCTCAGGGTGCCAGGCGTAACCGTCGAAAGGAGCGTATTTTACATCCTGGTTGGCCAGGCTATAGACAATCTCCGGGTGATCCTCCTGGTTGATGTTCAATGATGTGAACGCATAGGCGGTATCCAGGGTCTCGGTCAGCCAGACTGCGCCATCGAAAAAGGCATAATTGACGCTGTTATCGGTGTCGTCGATATAACTGATGTGCGCATGGCCGGAGTCGTCCAGGCCGATGGAACTGCTGCCGCCCACCATGCCGGCGCTGTCCAGCGTGGCGCTGATCCACTGCGTACCGTCGAGGTGGGCGTACTTCAACGCCCCGCAGTTCTGGTTTTCGTAGATGTAACCGGGCTCGTGCAGGCAGTAACTGATGTGGGGCAGGCCGGAGGAGTCGACCGCAATGGAGGTCGCCAGCCACCTGTTGTAGAGCGAGCCGAGCGCCTCCACCGCCTCCACCTGCCAGGAGGCGCCGTCGAAGCCGGCATAATGCAGTTCGCCCTCCGATACATAGGAGATGTGCGGGTGACCGGCGGTATCCAGGGCGATGGCAGTGTTGTAGCCGCCACGGTCTAAAACGGCCATGTGCCATTCCAGCCCGTCGAACCCTAGATACTTGGCGAAATCACACACTCTCGCATCCGAAGATGTGGATACGCAATAACTGAAATGCGGGTGGCCCTGCGCATCCAGGGCGATGTCGTTATAGCGCCCGGCGTAACCGGCGTAATCCACGAAGGCCTCCTGCCAGTCGGCGCCATCGAAGGTGAAGAGGTGCAACTGCGGCGACTGCGTCACTGCCAGGCGAGCCTGGTCGGACGCATCCAGCGCCAGGGAGGTGGCGGTCTGGTTGGTTTCAAACCCCGCCAGGTTCTCAAACTGCCAGTCGGCGCCGTCGTAGGCGGCAATCCTGATCTCCCCGGGGGCGAAGTAGGCGATGCGTGGCAGGTCGCCCGTGTCCAGCGCCAGGGAAGTGTGCGCGCCCAGGTTGCCCTCCGTATCGACGCTCTCGATGTGCCACGCAGCGCCGTCGTAGGCGGCGTACTTCACATCCTGGTTGGCCTCGTCGTAATAGCCAATGTGGGGATGATCTTCATCGTCCAGCGCCAGCGAGGCGTACTTGCCCACCTGGCTGGCCGGGTCGATGGTGCTGATCTGCCAGGTTGCCCCCAGGTCGTGGGCATATTTCAGGTGCCCGCCGCCGTAGTAGGCAATGTGCGCCTGCCCGGCGCCATCCAGCGCCAGCGAGGTGAAGGATCCTACATCCCCGGCGCCATCCAAGGGCTCGACCACCCAGGCCGCGCCGTCGAACGATGCGTATTTCAAGCCGGTGTTGCCGGCATCGGAATAGCTGATGTGCGGGTTGCCGGTGGCGTCCAGGGCAATCGAAGTGTACTGCCCCACGTCACCGGCGCTGTCCACGGTGGCGTTCAGCCAGGCAGAGCCGTCAAAGTGGGCGTAGCGCAGGTCGCCGTGGGTCTGGTCGTAGTAGCTGATGTGCGGCAGGCCGTTCTCATCCAGCGCCAGCGCGGCATATCCGCCCACCCCCTCGCCGCGGTCGGCGAGGTGAAAGCGCCAATCCGCGCCGTCAAACCAGAGGTAGTAGAGATGGTTCTGACCGTAGGCCAGGTGCGGGTTACCGGCAGCATCCAGCGCCAGGCTGCGGTCGGTCATCTGGTCGAAGGTTTTGGCGGGGTCCACTTCTTCAAAGGTCCAGCGCCAGCCCGGGAAAAGGGTTGAATCCAGGTACCTCAGGCTGCTGGGCGCCTCCGGGGCAGGGGCGGGCGCACTTTGCGCCGGGGATACCAGAATCCCCCAGGCGAGCAGCAGCAGGGCGGCGAAAGTAACCGGCAGGGCGAGCAGCGAGCGCCTCATATTCACCTCTCTTTTCGTGGGGTAATTTTTAGGTAGGGGGATGCCTGGTAAGGGTCCAAAACAAGCAGCAATCTTACAATACACCTTCCAATGGTGCCGTGTCAAGTACTTTTAATCATCAAAGCAAGGTTTTCGCACCACAATCTAGCTGCCCCCAGCCGGCTTTCCTTGACAAAAGCACCGAAGATAGTAAAATTAATATGATAAATATTGTCTATATTAGACTACTAGCCACTATCTAATCCGTCCTTAATTGCCAAAGGAGAAAATATGAAAAACAAGCTGTTTGCTCTCATCACCCTCGTTGCGATCCTGGCGCTGGCAGCCATGCCGCTTAGCGCCCAGGCTTCTGACGAGAATCCAGAAACCGCCCTGGAGCAGGCCCTGGCTCTGCAGGCTGAGCGCAACCCGGCCCCGGCCCAGCCGCTCTCAACGCCGCTATGGAGCGTTGACACCGATTACCCCCTCTTGATCGGCGTAGATGATGCGGCCATCCCCGCCTACCGCATCGAGCCAGCCACAGCCGCCAACATCCCGGCCTTCACCGGGTATCAGGTGTGGGGCGCGGCTTATGATGTGGAAAACGACATCGTCTATTTTAACAATGGCTCCACCCTGTACGAATGGCCGGTGGGCGGGGCGGTGACCACCCTGGGCACGATCACATATTCTGCTGCCGCAATGCCCGCGACCGGCCTGGCTTTTTACGATGGCACGCTCTACGCGGTGAAGAACATCGCCAATGAGGCTGTGTACACCATTAACCTGAGCACGCTGGAAGCCAGCCTGTACATCGATTATTCAGATGCTGACTTTGACTTTGGCGGCTTCGATGCTGACCCCAACACGGGCGATCTGTATGCCACCAGCGATGACATCGATCTCTTTGGGCCAGGCCTTTACCGCATCAACCTGGATGGCAGCGCTACCCTGATCGCCGCCTACCCTGCCGGTCAGACGGATATCGACGGGCTGGCGGTCAGCGATGACGGCATTGCTTACCTGGTGATCGACGAGCCGGGTGATATTTTCGTTTACGACCTGAACACCAATGCCTACCTGGCCCCTGTCGCCAACCCCTGGGCAACCTTTGAAACTTTCTCTGCCGGAGCCTGGCTTTGGGAGAATTTCTCGACGATCGATCTCACCAAAACCGTTGGCACGGACCCGAACACCTGTGCTACCACAGACGCGATTGTGGTTGAGGTTGGCACAGATGTGACCTACTGCTACGAGGTGGAGAACACCGGCAGCAGCACACTGAATTTCCATAGCCTGATCGACAGCGAGCTGGGCACAATCCTAAATGATTTCCCCTATGCCCTTGCGCCGGGTGCATCCGCCTTCCTCACCCAAACCGCGACCATCTACACCGATACGGTGAACGGTGCGATGTGGACGGCCTACAATACAGATATGTCCTACAAGTACGACGACAGTGCTCCCTATAACTTCATCGATATCAGCAGCACCGGCGCACCATTAGACTTGTCGGATGATGGGGAAGCCAATGTCACCTTGCCGTTCCGCTTCTTCTTCTATGGGGCCGGGTCCGACCAGGTGCGCATTGGCAATAATGGCGGCATGCTCTTCAATGCAACAACTGGGGATGTGGGTATTACCAATTCGGCTCTGCCCAACGCAGCCCACCCACTGGCTATCTTCCCTTTCTGGGATGATATCGACAGCGATACCGGCAACGTGTACTACGAAACCCAGGGTGCTGCGCCTAACCGCCGCTTCATCGTGCAGTGGCACGAGCGCCCGCACTTTTCGAATGTCGGCAGCGCTACCTTCCAGGTGATCTTGTTTGAAGGCAGTAACAATATCCTCTTCCAGTACGCCGACTTGAACTTCGGCGATGCAGCGTATGATTACGGCGCTTCGGCCACGGTGGGACTGAACAAAGACGCCAGCGAGGCGGTGCAATACTCGTTCGATACGGCCGTCTTGGCCGATGCAATGTCCATTTTGTGGATGCCTACCGGGCTGGCCTCTGCCAGCGATACCGCCACAGTAACCATTCTGCGGCCTGCGATTGACGTGGCCCCCAGCTCGATCGCTGGCAGCCAGATCCTGGGCACTTCCGCGGACTACACGCTGACCATCGGTAACGTGGGCGGCGGTCTGCTGAAATGGCGTCTGGGCGAGGTGAATGGCACGGAATCCCTGCCCGGCCCTGCCCCGGCCCCAGACCGCCCCGCACCATCGAGCAACCTGGCGGCCTCTGGCTTCACCTCCCTTGTGGAGGCTGCCTCTGCCGGGCTGACCGTCCCCCAGGCGGCGGCGAACCCGCCGGCAGCCTTCCCCAGCGGTCCTGCCGGCGCCGGGGTGATCTTCTACGACGAGCGTACCGTTTTCAACATCTACCATCCCGGGCTGCCGGTGGAAGATTTTGAAGATGGTCTGTGGGGAGATGCAACCTTCGGGGCCTGCCCGGCGCCCTGGGATGCCAGCACGGATAATGCCTGCTTTGCCGCGGGCGGCATCTTGCCGGGGATCCGTTTTCAGGATAACCCGCTGAACGAGGAGGGCGGAGGCGGCCCTGATGGCCTGGTTGGCATTGGCGCCGGTTTTGCTGGCGCGATCAGTAAAAATATTGTTGCCAACACCTTCGTGGATTCCTTCGAGATCGTCTTTGATCCGCCGGTTACTGCTGCGGGCATGGATCTGACCCATTACTACGCTGACGGCGCCACGGTGGGTATCACCCTCTATGATGCCAGCGACACCGCCATCATCACCACCACTGCCACGGCTACCAACGCTGGCACCTTCTGGGGCGTTTTCTCTGCCACGCCGATCAGCCGTATCCATATTCTTTCTACGGTGAGTATCGGCGACGGCGCTGAAGGTGTGGACAATGTCGTCTTTGGGGAGGCCGGAGTGTGCAGTATCCTGGATAACATCCCTTGGGCGACCTTCACGCCGCTGACGGGCACGCTCCCCGGCGGCAGCAGCACAGATGTGGCCATCACCTTCGATACCACCGGCCTGACCGCGGGTGCAACTTACACCGGCACGCTGTGCATCCACAACAATGACCCCGCCACACTGCTGGTGCGCGTGCCGCTGACGCTGACGGTCGTCCCGCAGCAGTTTGGTGTGATGCTTTCCGCAGACCAGGCCCTCACGGTAGATGCCGGTACTTCGGCTATGTACACCTTGTCGATCACCAACACCGGCAACGTGGCGGATACCTTTGACCTGAGCGCCACGGGCGCCTGGGCAGCCACGCCCTCGCTGTCCAGCATCAGCCTGGATGCGGGCGCCAGCGGGAGCTTCACCGTGTCGGTGGTGGTGCCGTTGGGGGTTGCGGATGGCGATATGGATGTGACCACCGTCACCGCCACCTCGCAAACCCAGCCTGCGGCCACCGATAGCGCCGCCCTAACAACCACCGCACAGGTCGATCTAGTCAAACTCTACCTGCCGTTGATATTGAAAAGGTAGACCCTTTCCTCGCGTTCATCATAGCGTAAAACAACATGATTCACCCCAGATTTAATCTTTCTGGGGTGAATCATGTTGTTTTACGCGCATTCCTCGCCAGATGTGATTGCTTTGGGGGAAATATTTATGTATACTGAGGAGGCAAGGTTCACTCAGGAGGCGCTATGAGCAGCTTGCAAGCGGGTCAAATGTTGGGGCCGTATCGCATCATCGGGCAGATCGGGCAGGGGGGCATGGCCACAGTCTACCGGGCTTACCATGCGGCGATGAACCGAGACGTGGCGATCAAGGTGCTGCCGCGCCAGCTGGCCGAGTCGAGCGAGTTCTCGGCGCGCTTCCACCAGGAGGCGCTGACCATCGCCGGGCTGGAGCATCCCCACATCCTGCCGGTGTACGATCACGGCGAGGCCGACGAGGTGCCCTACCTGGTGATGCGCTGCCTGGACGCCGGGACGCTGAAAGACCGCCTGGAGGCCGGGCGTTTGCCGCTCAAGGAGATCGATCGGCTCTTCTCGCAGCTTGCCGACGCGTTGGATTATGCCCACGCCCGCGGCGTGATCCACCGCGACCTGAAGCCCTCCAACGCCCTGCTGGATCAGCGCGGCAACCTGTTCCTGGCCGATTTTGGCATTGCCAAGCTCTTAGAAAGCGATAAGCACTTCACCAGCACCGGCGCGCTGGTGGGCACGCCCGTCTACATGAGCCCCGAGCAAGCCCAGGGGCTTAAGGTGGATGCCCGCACCGACATTTATTCTTTGGGCATCATCCTGTACGAGATGGTCACCGGGCAGGTGCCCTTCGAGGCCGAAACCCCGCTGGCGGTGATCTTGAAGCACATCAACGAGCCGCTGCCGCTGCCCTCTTCCGTGTATCCTGGCACCTCAGCGGCGGTCGAGCGCGTGATCCTGAAGGCGCTGTCGAAGGACCCGCAGGACCGCTTTGCCTCAGTGGCTGATTTCCTGGCAGCGTGGAAACAAGCCCTGAGCCAGCAGGAGACGGTGCGCGGGCCGCAGGCACTTGCCCAGGCGGCAGCCAAAACGGTCATCAGCGACGCACACGCGCCCACGCTGGTCAACGAACCCGGCCCGCCTGCCGAAGCCGCGGCAAGCACTGCCCTGGCAGAGGAGAAAGCCCCCAGCCCGAGGCGCAAGCCCAAGGGGGCGCTGTTCTGGGTGCTGGGCGGCGCGGTTCTGCTGGCCGCGCTGGCGCTGCTGGTGGGCGGGGGCGTGTTGCTGGCAGGCCTGCTGACCGCGCGGGAGCAATCGCAACCCCCTGGCCCGCAGGCGCCCCAAACGCCCATCTCCGTCAGCGGCGGCCCGGCGTGGCGCTCGTGGACGGCAGTGAGCTCGGCGCTCACCCTTGCCGTGGATGATGAGCAGGTGTACAGCGGCGATTGGCACGGCCTCACCGTGTGGGATCGTTCTAGCGGTGAGTTTTCTGCCCACTATGGCGTGGCGGAGGGATTGCCGGAGGCCTTCGTGAACGATCTGATGATCCACCCGGATGAAGGCAACCTGTGGGTGGCCACAGATGGCGGGCTGGCGCAGCAAACGGAGCAGGGGTGGGTCATCTATGATACCTCGGATGGGCTGGACAGCCCCGCGGTGATGGCGATCGAGTCGACTCAGCATGGGTTGCTGGCGGGCACTGCCTACAGCGGCGAGGCCGGCGGCGGGTTGAACCGGCTTGGTGGGAATGGATGGGAGCCTTTCCCAGGTTTCCCATCGGGTGATGCCCCCGCCCTGTTATCCTGGAACGTGAACACCGTGCGGGCATGGGAAAACGGCGAGGTGTGGGTTGGCACGGCCAACGGCCTGGGGCATTACCATCCCGAAAGCCAGACCTGGGAAGCTTATTTCATGGAAGACGGCCTGCCCGATAACGAGATCAGGGCCTTGCTGGCCGATGGCCCGGGGCAAGCCTGGGTGGCCACCGTGGGCGGGGTGGTGCGCTTCATCGATGGGAGCTTTGAGACCGTGCCGCAGATGGATGAGATTGGCGTGGACTTCTCTGATGGCATGTGGCGTGACGAGCGCGGCTGGTACTGGTTCGCCACCTATGACGGCATCTACCGCTTCAACCCGGATAACGCCGATTGGACGATGTTCCCCGATGAGGATCTGGGCGTGAACTATCTCACCGGCATTGCTGAAGATGAGGATGGACTGCTGTATTTCGGCAGTGAAAACGGGCTGATCGTTTACGATGGCGAGGATCTTACCCCCTGGCGCGTGCCCAACGTGCCGCAGGTATGGGGAGGCTACGAGCGCATCCTGGCCGCACCCGATGGCGCGTTGTGGTTTGCCGGGCGGAGCATGCCGCAAACCGATCGTTTTGACCCCGCCAGCGAAAGCTGGTCGCTGCTGGGCGAGCTGCCGTGGGATTACCTGCCCCTGGCTGTGGATGCGCAGGGTAATACCTGGTGCCTGGAGTGGGGCGAAGGCCTGCACCGCCTCGGCGCGGATGGCACGGTGATCACCTGGACCACCGCAGAAGGTTTGCCCTCCAACGAGATTTACAGCCTGGCAGTGGCCCCTAATGGCACAGCCTGGGTTGGCACGCGGCAGGGCCTGGCGCAGATCGAGAACGATCAGGTGGTAGAGACTTACCACCGCGGCAATCTTCTGCCGCAAGATGCCGCCTACCTGGTATTTGCCGCCTCCGATGGCTCGGTGTGGGTCTACACCGCAGATGATAATGGGCTCAACCCCAGCCTGAGCCGCAGAGACGCAGGCGGGCAGTGGGCGCATTACGGCGGCGGCAGGCCGTTCCACCCCGATTGGGACGGCGTTTCGGCGATGGCTGAAGATGCCAACGGGGTCGTGTGGGTGGCTGCCAACGGTGATGCCCTGTTCAAGTTCGAGCAGGGGCAGTGGTTGCGGCGCAGCCTGCCCGGTGAGGATAGCTGGTTCACCGCGCTGGAATTTGCGCCGGATGGCAGCCTGTGGGTGGGCACCGGCGATGCCGGCGCTTACCGCTGGGATGGCGCCGCCTGGCAGCATTATGGCGTGAAGGAGGGGCTGATCTACCCGGAGATCAGGGATATTCATGTGGCCGCCGATGGGACGGTGTGGTTTGCCACAGTGACCGGGGTCACACGCTATATCCCATAATGGATTGCGTGTGGGCAGNNCTGCCCACACGCAATCCATTATGGGGATTTCGCCATATATGGTGATTGATTGCGATTAGGGGCACTTACGCCCATATATGGCGCCCCATATATGGGCGTAAGTGGCGTATTTGGGGGCTATATGCCATATCTTCTTGTAGTATGGACAAAAGTATGTTTAAGGTATAGAATTTCACCTATCGTTAATTTTGGCAACCCTGCCTGCAGCAGGGCATCATCAAAAGTGTAATGGAGTAGTTCTATGAGCGTCATTGAAGTGACTAACCTGACCAAATACTATGGCAAATCACGGGGGATTGTCGATGTATCCTTCACCGAAGAAGAAGGCGAGATCTTCGGCTTCATCGGCCCCAATGGCGCCGGGAAGTCCACCACCATCCGCCTGCTGCTCTCGCTGATCCATCCCACCAGCGGCAGTGCCAGGATCTTTGGCAAAGATGTGACCACCCACGGCCCCGAAATCCGCCGCGATATTGGTTACCTGCCCTCGGAAGTGTTCTACTACGAAGGCATGAAGGTCATCGATCTGCTCAAGTATTCGGCCAGTTTCTTCGATTGCGATTGCATTCAGCGCATGCACGAGCTCTCTGAGACGATGGAACTGGACCTGAACCGCCGCATCAGCGACCTCTCTTACGGCAACAAGAAGAAAGTTGGCATTGTGCAGGGTCTGCTGCACAGCCCCAAGCTGCTCTTCCTGGACGAGCCCACTGCCGGCCTCGACCCGTTGATGCAGCGCAAGTTCTTCGACCTGATCCGCGCCGAGAACGCCCGCGGCGTGACCGTGTTCTTCTCCTCGCACATCCTGGGCGAGGTGCAGCGCCTGTGCACCCGCGTGGGCATCATCCGCGAGGGCAAGATCGTGGAGATCTCCAACATCCGCGCCCTGCAGCAGAACAACTACAAGAAGATCAGCGTGGCGGCAGAGCGGTTGACCCCGGCGGCCTTCGAGATGCCCGGCGTGACCAACGTGCAGGTGGAAGATGGCACGCTGCGTTTCTTCTTCAAGGGCGATATCAATGCCGTGCTGCAAAAGGTCGGCGCAATCCAGGTGACCGATGTGACCATCGAGGAGCCCACACTGGAAGAGATCTTCATGCACTACTACGAATAGGCGGAGATCATGAGCGCAAACATTTACCTTCATGAATTCCGCTCTCGGCTGAAATCCGTGCTCAACTGGTCGCTGGCTGTGGCGGCCGTCTCACTGATCTATTTCTCCTTCTTCACCATGTTTGCCGACCAGGCTGCGCTGATGAATCAGATGATGCAGAATTTTCCCCCAGAACTGCTTGCCGCCTTTGGCATGCAAGGCCTGAACCTGGCCACTGTGCTGGGATATTTTGGCTTTGTGTTCCTGTTCATCCTGCTCTTTCTGGCCATCCAGGCGGGTAACTATGGCTTTGGCCTGGTCTCGATCGAGGAAAGCGAGCTGACCGCAGACTTCCTGCTCACCCGGCCGGTCAGCCGGGTGCAGGTGCTCACCAGCAAACTGCTGGCTGCGCTGACCTGCCTGGGCATTACCGATCTGGTGGTGTGGGTGAGCAGCTTTGCAGCGATCACGCTCTTCAGGGGCAAGTATGCGTACGAGGCGGGCACGCTGATCCTGCTGCTGCTGAGCGTCATTCCCTTCCAGCTCTTTTTTTTGGGTGTGGGTCTGGTGGTCTCTCTGCTGGTGAAGCGCGTGCGCAGCGTAACGCCCTATTCGCTGGGCCTGGCCTTTGGCATGTACGTGCTCAGCGCTTTCAGCGGCGTGTTTGGCGATGTGACCCTGGAATTGATCACGCCCTTCAAGCATTTCGATCCGAACTACATCGTCCAGAACGGCGCTTATGATACACCGCTGGTGCTGCTCAACCTGGCGGTGAGTCTGATTGCGCTGGCAGCCAGCTACTGGCTGTACCTGCGCCGCGATATCCCCTCGGTGTCTTAAGGAGCGGCAGGATGAATATCTTTCTTCGTGAACTCAAAGCCAACCTCAAGTCGCTGCTGATCTGGAGCGCCATCATTGCCCTGCTGATCATGATCGCTGCGGCCAAGTTCTCGGCCTTTGCCGGGAACCCGGAGATGCTGGCGATCCTGGATTCGATGCCTCCGGCCATGCTGGACGCCATGAACATGCGCGCCTTCAACCTGACCACGCTGAGCGGCTTCTACGGGCTGATGTTCCTTTACTTTGGCCTGATGGGCGCCATGGCGGCGGCCATTTGGGGCAGCGACATCATCTCTAAAGAAGAGCGCGACAAAACGGTGGAATTTTCGCTGGTGCTGCCGGTCTCGCGCAGCCACGTAGTCACCGCCAAGGCACTGGCGGCGCTGGTCAACTGCATCGCCTTTGTGCTGATCACCTGGGGCATCTCGCTGGTGGCGGTGCGCTCGTATAGCCCCGACCAGGTCTTCCACGAGTTCCTGCGCCTGGAAATGCTGGCCATGTTCCTGATCGAGCTGATCTTCCTGGCGGTGGGCCTGCTGCTGGGCTGTGCCATGAAGCGCTATAAGCTCTCTGCTTCGACCGCGGTGGGCATCATCCTGGGCACCTACATGCTCTCCATTCTCTCTGAGATGCAGAAGGACCTGGATTTCCTCAAGTACTTCACCCCCTTCCGCTACTTCGATGCGGGTGAATTTTTCCACAGCGGCACGCTGGAGGGCATCTATCTGCTGCTCACCGCGCTGATCTTGGTGGTGTGCGTGGCCGCGGCCTACCTGACCTACAACCGCCGCGATCTCTATATCTGATCCATCTACTTTCCTAAAAAAGTCGGTGTGCGGACGCTTGCGCCCGCACACCGACTTTTACTTAAGCAGCGCTTTCATCTGGCTGTGGATGAGATGCGCCGCCCGCCTGGGAGCCAGGCGGCTGATGAAATCCATGAACCTGGCATCTTGGCCCACCAGCACGCGGAACTTGTTCTTCTCCATGCCATCCAGGATGATCTGGGCAGCCTTGCTGGGCTCTAGCATTTTGAAGGAGCTTTGCTCTTTGCTGTCGATGGCCAGGCTGGCGCCCACGCCAGAGTTGGCGGCAATGTTGGTGCCAATGGCGCCGGGGAACACAATCGTCACGCGCACGTTGGTATCCAGCAGCTCGGTGTACAGACCCTCGGTCATCAGCTTGACGGCAGCCTTGGAGGCGCCGTACATGGTTTGCCCGGGCACCGGCAAGAAGCCGCCCATGCTGGAGACGTTGACGATATGCGCTTCGGGCCGCCTGAGCAGGTGCGGCAGGAAGGCCTTGACCATGTACAGCGTGCCGTCCAGGTTCACTTTCATCACCCGGTCGATGGCCTCATAATCCAGATCGTTCAGGCGCACAAAGGGCTGGATGATGCCGGCATTGTTGATGATGCCGTCCACGCTGCCGTGGATGGCAATCACCTGCTCGGGCAGGGCTTCCACGGCCTGCCGGTCGGTGATGTTGACCACGTGCGTGCTCAGGCGGTCGCTTTGGGCACTGGCCAGGCGTGCCGTCTCTTGCAGGGCCGGCTGGCTGATATCCACCGCGGCCACGCGCCCGCCGCGTGCCAGCAGGGCCAGCACCATCTCGCGTCCGATGCCGTTCCCGCCGCCGGTAATTACAATGGTTTTATTTTCAAGTTTCATGGGCGTTCCTCCTGTAAAAGGAGTATAGCAGACTTTTGCGCCATATTAGATCAAATTAGGTGATATTTAGAATATTCTTACAAACCTTGCCGAAAAAGCAGCACAGNNCTGTGCTGCTTTTTCGGCAAGGTTTAGCGCACGCGCGCCAGTTCGCTGAGCGGCTTGCGCGGCCGGGGGCCGGGAGCCTCCAGCGGATAGCCCAGCGAGACCGCCGCCACCATCTGCCCCTTCTCGCCCAGCCATTTGGCCAGGTCTTCGTAAGCATAGAACACATCGCAAATCCACAGCGAACCGAGGCCCAGTTCCACAGCCGCCAGCAGCATGTTCTGGATGGCCGCGCCGATGGACTGCGTATCCACCAGCTCGGAGAAATTCTGGTCGATAGAATGCGCCATCCAGGGGTGGATGGCATCGGGGTTGAAGATGAAGACCGTCACCGGTGCCTGCTCCATCACGTGAGCCGTCCACTCGCTGCTGCCAGGGTCGTCGCCCTCGGCCACATGGCGGGTGATGGCCTCGCTCATAATGCGGATCATCTCCGGGCGCTGATCTTCCTTGACGATGACGAAGCGCCAGGGCTGGCGGTTCTTGCCGGAGGGCGCCTGCTGGGCGGCGGTGAGGATGGCGGTGAGCGCCTCCTCGGGGATGGGGTCGGGCTTGAACTTGCGGATGCTGCGCCGGGCAGCGATGGCTTCCAGGGTGTTCATCATGTTTCCTTTCAGGTGAGATCAATCGGGTGAGATGCCGCGCGACTGCGCCAGCCAGTGGCACGGGTCGGGACGTGACCAGGGGTGGTGCTGGCGCACACGCTCCAGGGCAGCCTCGGCGGAGAGGCCTTCCAGCACGATCAGCACGGCGCAGCATACGCTGACCGAGCGGTTCATGGCGGAGGTGCAGTGCACCAGCACGCGCTGGCCCGCCCGCAGGCGCTCGGTCACCCACTCTGCCTCGGCAGCCAAATGGCTGGCGTCCATCCCCTGGTAGCCTTCGCCCTGGGGGTTCCAGCGGTCGGCGGGGTGGGGCGGATTGGAGACGGCCCAGCGCGGCGCATCGTGGCACAGGGTCAGCACTGCGCCCACGTCGGGGCGCTGCTCGCTCTGGTGCCCCAGGCCGCCCACGAACAGGCGGCGGCTGTACCGATGCCCATCCAGGCAGACCTCCACCGGGTCGCCGCCGAAGCGCTGGTGTAATTGGCGTGGGTTGGGCACCAGCATGGGCGGGCATAGCGGGGAGGGTGACCAGTCGCGGGTAAGCGTGACAGGCGTGACCGGGCCGGGATGCGGCTCTGCCCGGCACTGCCGCGCCGTCAGCAGCAGATCGGGATGTTCGGGGCCGTGGATCGAGAAGATGTAGTAATTGTCCCCTTGGGTGGCGCGGAAACAAAGGAAATCAACGATCTCCCGGGCGGGGTGATCCTGCGGCAGCGTATCGAGCTGGGCGCACCACTCGTGCCACTCCATCTCCACGCCGCTGAAGCGCAGGCGGCGCGGCACCCATTCGCCTTGCAGGTGCTCGTAGAGCTTGCCCTGCTGCTCGGACAGCCGCGGCGGGGCGGTCAGGCGCAGTTCCTGGTATTCCATCAGCAGGTCAGTGCGCGTGCCGTGCTGCTGGCGGTGCAAGACCTGGATATGGCCCCGGGCGGGTGATGCGCCGGTGGGGAAGGGCAGCATGCGGGCGTGGGCAAAGGTCTTGGGCATGGGTTACTCTGTTGCAGAGATTGTCAGGGGCTGGATCTTGATCTGGTAAGCCGCTCGTTGTGCCTGTTCTTCATCCAGCGTGCATAAGGGCAGGTCAAGGTAGGCGGCAGTCGCCACGTACACGGCATCCGCGCCGCGCAATCCCAGGCGGGCAGCCAGGTCTGCGGCAGAGGCGACCAGGGCGTTTTCCATCTCCACCAGGCGCAGACCCGGCAGGCGCGGCAATGCTTCCAGCGTACGCAGAGCCAACTCGTGATCGCCAGTGCGGCGGGCGATGGCACCCGCCACCTCCACCAGCATCAGCGAGGGCGAGACCAGCAAGGTGTTTTCTGCCCGGCGGGAGGCCATCCATGCCGCGGCGGACTGGTGGAAGGCATCTTGCGGCACCAGGCGCGCCACCCACACGCTGGCATCTACCGCCACCATCTGCGCGCCCATTATCCGCCGCGCTCCTCGGCTACGGCCTGTCGCGCCGAGAGATCTTTGGGCCAGCGCTGGCCGATCTGGGCTGCCAGTTCATCCAGCGCGGCCCAGGCCTGGGCTTCCTCGGCGGGGTTGGCGGTGGCTTCGGCGGGGACCAGCAGGGCCACCACCTTGCCGTGGTAGGTGATCTGCACCGGGTTGCCGCTCTCGCGCACCCGGCGCACCAGCTCGCTGGCCTGTTCTTTTAGTTCGCGGATTCCAACGGTGATCATGGTGCGCCTCCAAAAGCGACTACATTTGTAGGCATATTATAGCACCAATCAGCACCCCAGCTGCCCTCGTTCCTGGTAATACTGGCACAGCCCACAGCCCTCGGCGACGGGGGGCGGCTGGGGCGCATCCAGCACCGCCGCCACCTGCCCCAGCAGGCCCAGGAAAGAGGCGTCATCGCGGGCCACTTCCACCCAGGTCGTCTTGCTGACGAAGGCCGTGCGCCCGTCGTCCAACCGCTCATACAGAGCGGGGGTGATCACGAACAGCCCCAGCCGGGTGATGGGAGCGAGGTGCAGCGCGTTGGGAGCGGGGTTCTCCAGGGCGTAGGCGTAGGCCGAGAGCTGGCGGCCGTAGAAGGCGGCTTTCTCGTCGCTGGCCTCGGAGGTCTTGTAATCTACGATGCCAAAGGAGCCGTCCTCGAAGGCGATCACGGCATCGAAGCGGCCGCGGAGGATCACCTCTGAGGCGCTGCCGGGGATGGGGATGGGCGCGGACTTGACCCATTTCTCCTTGTAGATCAGCGCGCCCGGCGGCAGGTTGGGCGAGATCTCGCTGGCGGGCTTGCCGGCGTAGAATTCGCTGGTGAGGTTGCCCATTTTGCCGAACATGCTGGGGAAGACGCCGGAATACTGCAGCTTGTGCTTCACCTTGAGGTAGAAGCAGCGCGGGCAGCCGTCCCACAGGAAGGTCAGGTCAGAGGGGCTGAGGGTGTAGGTGGGCATGGGGATCTCCTAATGATTTCTGCGCCACAGGATCGCCGCCGCAGCCAACACGACCAGCAGAAGGCCCGCGCCCAGGTAGGCAATGGTTTTGGAATCGGTGGAGGGTGCGGGGGTTGCGAGCGGCGCGGGTGTGTTCAGACGGGTGGGGGTGCTTTGCGGCTCGGGGGTGATCGTTGCGGTAGGCGTTGATGTTCTCACCCTGGTGGGTTTCACGGTGGGGGTCCATGTATACCAGGGCGTTGCGGTATCTATCTGCCCTCGGGTGGGCACCGCTGTTCTGGTGATTGTGGGTGTCATGGTTGGCGTGGCAGTTCGCAGGGGTAAAGGAGATATTTCGATCAGCGTCATTTCATATAGCCAAGTTGGCGGGTGATGGTAGGCATATTTGCGCACAACTCCAACGCCATTGCAGAACCATTTTTGTGTGCTGTCTGGCCCTGTATGCAAAATAAGTAGATAGCAATCTTGGAAATAACCTGCGGGTGTGGTGATCTCGCCGGCATCGGTTACCTTCCACCTATATCCAGGAAGGTCTGGGCCAAAGGCAAGCCACGCCTTGCCAACTTCCAATGGAAATTCAAACAAAGTGTCGTCGTGTGTGTCGTATGTATTGTACACGCCAGTTTCTCTAAATTCTAAGCTTTGGCTGTACTCCGAGACCTCTCCCCCTCCAAAGGGAAACGAATAAACCCTTGGATAATCAGGAGAATATAAATCAAATCCTATCCCATTCTCTGTGGAATATTGGCTGACAACTTGTTCGTGCATCAGTCCATACCATTCATCATAAATCAAGTCGCCTTGTTCCGTATAAGAAATGGCGTAGGTGATTGTGACGGCATAGGTGTATTGAACATCTGCGGCGAGTGGGTAGATGGTGAGAAACTCATTGATTTTTGCAAAATCCGCTGTTGGCGAGGGGGTATTTGTCGGCCTGGGGGTGCGTGTGCTGGTGGGTACTTTGGTAAGGGTAGGGGAAGGTGTAGTTGTGGGTGTGGGGGATGGCAGCAGGCTGGGTGTGGAGGTTGGTCTTGGGGTCCGCGTGTAGGCAGGGACTTGGGGCGTGTCCGTGGGCTGGTTGCAAGCGCTCAGTGCGAGAGCCAAAAGAAAAACCAGGAGGGTTGGTTGAAGTTTCATCTGCGCCCCTTGATCACAGTGACAACCAGCACCAGGGCCACCAGAAGCACGCTCGCGCCGATGAAGACAGGCGCGTTGGATGAATCTGGCGCGGAGGTCTCGACCGGTGCGTTCGTGCCCGTTGCCGCGCTGGGGCGGGCGGGGGTGCTTTGCGGCTCGGGGGTGGAGGACGCAATGGGCGTATTGGATTTCGTGGGTACTACCGTGGGGGTGTTCGGTTGCCATTGGGTTGATGTAGGCGAAGGCATTGGTGTAAGCGAAGGTGTTGGCGATGGGGTCAGAACCAAGAAATCGGGTGTAGAGTCACGGAGGCGAATGATGTCGTTCTGGTGATCCAGTGCGTCAATAATCTCTAAGAGATACTTAGCTCCCTCATGTTCTGGGTTGATATCCAATGTGAATTTGATCTGCTCCGCACACGCATAACAAATTTCAATCGAATCTCCCGGCATATATGTCCCCCATCCAAATAAGGCGCTAGAACACAATAAATCTGCAAAGCCATAGTGCCAATCGGCGTCGTCCGGCAGCAGGGTGACAGCATGGGTATAAGCCTCGTAACTGAGGTTGAACCACTCTTGGTTTAAACTAATATGATAATTGATGCCCTCCGATGTTACTACCAATGCCTCTTTGTAGGCTTTTCCCAGCCGCCCCCAGGCCTCGCCATCCTGCGGGTTATTCTGCACATTTTCCCTTTCGGTCAGGATTGCCAACCAGATTTCTGGCCTGGTGATGCCGGTTGAAATATTGAAGTCTGGCTCGAAATCTTCATAGGTCCAGGTGATATCTGTACCTGACACGATACAATCTTCCGGAGAGCACCACCGCATGTTCTGCGCATCGACCTCATACGGTAAGCGGGCAACGATGGTGGCCTTGCCAATCGTATCCCGCCAGCCAGCCCCGGTCTCTAATACGTAAGCGAACACGGATTCACCTGAATGATCAGTCGCTGGTACAACATACGAGACTTTGATGTAGACATCCTGGCCTGGTGGAAAAGTAACATCAAAGTTCTCCCAACAAGGAACCATTACGTCAATCCACTCATCACTTTCATAATCATGATATATGCTCGCTTCATAGTGAGTAATATGCTCCACGCTTTCGTCATTGACCCACACCTGGAATTCCGTCAGGGGCGGGTAGTCGGGGTGATCATAGCAAAGATAAATCACCGGAATTTCATCTGGATCTCCAGTATGTGCGCGATCTCCAAGAGCGTAGGTCAGCGGGAAGCGCACGCGCATCTGCTCTTCCACATCGCCTAAGTTGCGCATCACGAATTCAGCCGTCACGTTGGCGTGTCCAGTGCGATAACTGCTGTATCCGGCGATATCCAGCAGTACGTATTCCCACATCATGCGCACATTGGTGGTTTCTCCAGCGGGGTAGAATCCCGCCCCGGTGGGTGCGGGAGGCGGACCAATATCGGCAGATGCTTTTTGCGTACCCTCGCCGCTCATCTGCGTGACCAGCAGGATGAGCAAGGCGATGCCGATCTTCCAGGCTCTGTGCTGAAGGAATGTTTTCATCGCTGACCTCCCATTTTTCGATCTGATCACATCCTGCGCCCCTTGATCACAGTGACAACCAGCACCAGAGCGAGCAGCAGAACGCCCGCACCGATGAAGATGGGTGTGCTGGATGAAGACGGTGCGGGGGTTGCGAGTGAGGCGGGTGTGCTCGTAGCCGTTGCCGCGCTGGGGTGGGTGGGGGTGCTTTGCGGCTCGGGCGAGGGTGATGTCGTTGGTGTGTTCTCTGCGGTTGGGTCGGCATCAGCCCACCACTGTTGTGGAATTTGATACGCCGACCCCGGCTCCCCCGGTGTTGGCGTGTTTGGCTGCCAGACCGTGAGGGCAGGCACCCGAGTTCTTGTTGGAGTGTCCGTTGGGAACGTCACACCAGGGGTCAGGATCACGAAATCAACCGCGGAGCCGTCAGTACGAATAAATTTTGATGGGGCCCACCCGTGGGAAAACCAACCCAAAAGATCATGCGCCCACTCGTCTTCTGGGTTGATTTGCAGGCCTAAATTTAACTGCTCTGCGCAAGGATACCAGATTTCAAATGTATCTTCGCTCGCATGCATGGCGCGATTACACAATAAATTTGCGAAATGATAATGCCAGTCGGCGTCGTCTGGCAGCAGGGTCACCGCGTTGGTGTATGCCTCCACGCTCAGGTTGTACAATTCTTCATAAGGTTGACCGTAAGGGCTTATGATGCCCTTTGATTGATATGACGCATAATTATAGGCTCGTCCCAGCCGTCCCCAGGCTTCGCCATCGTTCGGGTTTTCCATCACGTTTTCCCTTTCTGCCAGGATGTCCATCCAGATATTGGGATTGATGATATCGAGGAAAATATTGGAATCTGGCTCGAAATCTTCATAATGCCAGGTTACTTCCGTGCCAGACACAACACAATCATCAGGGACACACCCCAGGAAATTTGTTTCATTGAGCTCATACGGCAGCCGGGCAACGATGGTTGCCTCGCCGATTGTATCCCGCCAGCCAGCCCCGGTGCGCAGTACGTAGATGAAGTCACTTTCTCCCATTGCGCCGTGATCATACCCTTCCACGATGTAGAAAATCTTGATATTGACATCCTGACCTGGCGGGAAAGTGACATCGAAATGAGCCCAGCAAGGAACTGTTGTGTACACCTCTTCGCTGTCCCCGGTAAGCCAGGATTCGTATCTGTCATAGAGAGTCTCGTATTCAACTTCATGCACTACTTCTACATCATTGACCCAGACCGTGAAGCCCTCGATGGGTTCGTAGTAGGTAGGAGGAATGGTGCAAAATGGTTCTTCTATGCCGGGCCCTTGCATTGTTGTGCTGAGCGGGAAGCGCACGCGCATTTGCTCTGCCACATCGCCCAGGTTGCGCATCTGGAATTCGGCGGTCACGTGGGCTTCTCCGCTGTAATAGCTGCTGTTACCGTCAATATCCAGCAGCACATATTCCCACATCATGCGTACATTGGTGTTTTCGCTGGATGGAGAGAGACCATCTCCGAGGGGCGGACCTGGCGGCGCAATGTCAGCAGATGCCTTTTGCGTACCCTCGCCGCTCATCTGCGTGACCAGCAGGATGAGCAAGGCGATGCCGATCTTCCAGGCTCTGTGCTGAAGGAATATTTTCATGGTTGCCTCACACGCTTTGATTCTAGCACAGGTTACTGGCCTCACCAGCGGGGCTTTACAAACAGGGCGGGCGCGGCCGGCGCAGCGGCGGGCTCGAACCTCGGGCGCTCGGATAACCAAAAGCCCCGCTTTCCAGCGGGGCTTTGATTTCAATCGCCAAAACCCAGCCGCCAGACATCGTTCAAGTAGGCGTTGGTGCCGATACGACCGCCCATGAGCACGATGCTGCTATCCGTCAGCACGACAGCGGCGTGGTTACCTCTGGCGGACCATTCGGCGCTGGCGTTGAACAGTTCCCAGGTGGCGCCCATGTCCGTTGAGCGCCAGACATCGTTTAGATATATAGTACTGCCGCTATAGTAAGAGCCACCCATGAGCAGGAGGCTGCCATCCGGCAGCGCCACGCTGGTGTGGGAACTCCTCGCCGACCACTCGGCAACAGCCGTAATTTGTGTCCAGGTAGCGCCCAGGTCGGTCGAGCGCCAGACATCATTTTTATAAACACTACCCGTAAAGCCCCCCATGATCACGATGCTGCCATCGGGCAGTGCTGCGCTGGTGGGTTTGGTTCTTCCCGCCCATTCGGCGGCAAGGGTCATCTGCGTCCAGGTGGCGCCCTGATCGGTGGAGCGCCAGACATCGCGTAGATAGGAACTGCCGGTATAGCCAGCCATGAGCACGATGCTGCCGTCTGGCAGCGCTACGCTGGTGTGGGCATTCCGTGATGTCCAGGGTGCGTTATCTGTCATCTCCGTCCAGGTGGCACCCTGATCGGTCGATCGCCACACATCATCCTGGCGGCTGCTGCCATCGTAGCCGCCCATCAGCACGATGCTGCCGTCGGTCAGCACCACGCTGGTGTGGGAACTCCTCGCCGACCACTCGGCGGCAGCCGTCATCTGCGTCCAGGTAGCGCCCTGGTCAATCGAGCGCCACACATCGTTTCTTTTGGCGCCGTCATCCCCACCCATGATCACGATGCTGCCATCGGGCAGCGCCACGCTGGTGTGGTTCTCTCTGACCGACCACTCCGCCGCGGCGGTCATCTCCACCCATGTGGTTGCCAGCTCTCTGCCGGTGGTAAAAGACCAATATGCCGTTTCGGCGCCGTTGGCGTAGGTGGCGCCCAGGCTGTTGACGGCGCGCGCCTGCCAGTAGTAAGTGGTCAGTTCACTCAGCCCAGCCAGGCTTGCCTGGCTGGCGGCGCTGGTCTCTACCCAGCCTGAACAGGCGTCGTCATCCGTCGTGTCGTAGCAGTAAGCGTAGGTGGTGGCTCCTCGGCTGTTTTCCCAATCCAGGATTGGGCTGAGCGACTGGAATTGGCTGGCATTTGCGGGGCTGAGTTTGGTGAATGCGCCCGGCGATTCTTGCCATGTCTTGACCAACATCAGCGGCAGGTAAGAAAAAACGCTGGTCGGCGTGGGCTGGGGCGCCGAGATCGAGAAATAGCCGGTATACTCCCAGCCCACTTCCACGCGATAAGAGCCGGGGGCGCGGCTGCAAGCGCTGATGTAGAAGTGGTCGATCACTTCGTACAACGAACCGCCCGAATATTTATATTCTCGGACGAGGTTAGACGATCCCGAGCAGGTTTGGCTGACCTGGCCTCCGCCTGGCCCATACCATTTCGAGGAGGGCGGCGCGACCCCCATGCAGTTGCTGATGGTCAGCTTCACCTCATAGGTGGATTGGGTGGCACTGGTGGGCGAGAGTGAGTAGAGATATGTAGGCGCATCCGGCGCGAAGGCTCCTGCACCGGGTATGCCGTCTTCCACGCCAGGCGGCGGTGACTGGGCCAGGGCGGCGCGGGGATGTTGACCTGAGATGATGACCAGGGCTGCTCCTATCACCAGGCTGACAATCAGCAGTGCGCGCAAAACGCTGATGAAAGATCGGGTATGCCATTGGTTGGACATGGTGGGCCTCCTCGTGTCTTTTCCTATCTGGTTGTCTGTGAATTGTTGATCGCCGCTGGCATCCTGAGATGCCAGCAGTTTCCCCCGCGCGGCGGCGATGACCTGCTCCCCCTGTTTGTGATGAAACCGTGGCGGCGGTCCGGTTGTAATTGGGCTATGAAGTATGGTGACTTTATTTTAGCATAAATTGTCTGAGGTTATTTCCAAAAAGGGTGAACGGCATAGGGTAATCGCATTTCAAACTGATAACACATGATGTAGAGTTTTAGAGTGGGAGTATAATAGCCAAAATCTGGGTTAGACCTATGGGAGGAAATTGCTGTGAAAACCAAGATCCATTGCCTTCTTTTTGCGATCATCTTGTTGTTTGTTCTCTCCGCCTGCCAGGCCGCGGAGATGCCTGTGCCCACGGTTGTCGCCGCGGCGACGTCCGCGCCCAGCCTCACGCCCCAACCGACCGCCTCCGCAACCCCGCTGCCCACCCGCACCTCCACGCCCGACTATGCCGCCACGCAAGCCGCCTTGGAGGCACAGCAGACGGAGCAAGCCGCCACACTGATCGCCCAGTACACGCCGACCCCCACGCCGCTCCCTACCGTTACCCCCACACCTCTGCCGGCGCGCCTGGTCGACTCTCAGGGTTTCGAGATGGCCTTGATCCCCGCGGGTACTTTTCAGATGGGCAGTACCAGTGGCGAAAGTCACGAACAGCCGGTGCATACGGTGATCTTGAGCAGCCCCTTTTACATGGATGTTTACGAGGTGACCAACGAGCGGTATCGTGCGTATGCAAGATCAATGGCGGCGGCTGGTACATATAACCTGGCCCCAGAGGAATATGATTCGTGGACCCGCGACAGTTATTACAGCGATGAGGATTTTGGTGACTACCCGGTGATCTATGTGAACTGGAGCAAAGCCAGCGCTTACTGCAAATGGCGTGGGGGGCGGCTGCCGACGGAGGCGGAGTGGGAATACGCCGCCCGCGGTGGGCTGGAGGGGGCGACCTACCCCTGGGGAGAGCTGTATGATGGCACGCAGGCCAATACCTGTGATACCAACTGCCCGCTGCAATTCAGAGACTCTCACTTTGACGATGGTTATGAAGACACCGCACCTGTGGGTAGTTATGCGCCCAACGGCTATGGCCTGTACGATATGGGTGGCAATGTTTGGGAGTGGGTGGAAGACAACTATCAGGAGTATTCCTCCGAGGCGGTAACCGATCCAAGGCTTTCTCTTGGCGGAGTTTATCGTGTGCTGCGTGGGGGCAGCTGGTACAACGGCCCCTTCCACCTGCGCGTGGCGAGCCGCTTTTATCTCAAACCCAATGAGGCGAACGCCCTGATCGGTTTTCGTTGTGTTCTACCCGTCGCAGACCTGCAGCGGCCTACGGCCACGGTGACGGCGACACCAACCCCGACCGAACTGGCTGTGCTGCCGCTGCCCACCCCCAGGCCGGGTGCCCCCACGCCGCGCCCGGCAGAGGCCTCGGTGATCGCCTTTACCATGGCGCAAGGCAACCGGCGCAGTGTGTATGTCATCGCCCCGGATGGCTCCGGGCTGACGCAGTTGAGCGAGAATTTGCCCTTTGCCTACCGCCCGCGCTGGTCGCCGGATGGGCAGAGCCTTGCCTTTCTGAGCGGTGAGAGTCGTGCTGGGATGTACATAGATATCCTGGACTCCCTGAACATCCTGGACTATGAAACAGGCGCAAGCAGGCAGTTGGATTTCCCTGGCGTGACCGCCTTTGACTGGTCGCCAGACAGCCAGCAGATCGCCTTCACCACTGCACCCGAGACGCAGGGCCAGCATTATATGCTCACCGATCCCCTGACGCCCGTGGACGCACCCTACTACTTGTTCGGAATGTTTGTGGCCGATCTGCAGCCAGCGCCGATTGTTGAATTGCGCTCCAGGATGCTTACCTTTGCAGTGGAGTGGCTGCCTGAGGGTGATCAAATCCTTACGCTAAATCAACCCGCCGGGCCCGAAGCGTTTGCCTTCCTGTATCCCTTGCTGGGATATAACCAGAACCCGGTCCCCAACCAGTATGTGGCTCTATCCAAAGTTTCTTTTGTGGAGGATATTGCCATTGACCCGACCGGTATATGGGTGGCGCTCACCTCAAGCTGGTATGAAGATGTCAATCAGATCGCAGTGGCCAGCACAGACGGCTCAAAAAAGGTCATCATCCTGGGCACCAATGAGCCTGCCAGCAGCATCGACTGGTCGCCGGACGGCACCATGCTGGCTTACAGCAATCAGCCGGGCTGGTGTAATGGATGCGCTCCAGAATATCAGGCCTCCGGAGTGTATGTACGCTTCGTAGCCACGGGGGTTACGCTGGAGATTGCCCCGCCCGAGGCGCATGCTTATGCTCCCACCTTCTCGCCCGACAGCGCCTACCTGGTGTATCTGACTGCTACCCAGAATGTGGATACCACGGGCTACGCGCTCAACGTGTATTCTTTTGCCACAGGGATCACCACCACGATTGTCCCGTCTGGCGTCGGCATCGATCAGCCTACCTGGCGGCCGTAGCCTCGCCCCCCTCGGGTTTGGCCTTTTTGCGTTGAGGTGCTCTCTATTTTGGATGATTTGCGAAAAAAGGGGATGGCTGCCTGCGGTCTTCGGGTAACAAAAAGCCCCGCTCAGGCGGGTGGGGGTGTTTTGTTGTTGTGGGAGGGGCAGCCTCAGATGGCTAATCGATATCCTGTTTGCGCAGGGTACGCAAGAGCAAATTGGGGCGACAGGGTGGATGGTATCACCGGGCCAGGCAGGGCTGGCATGGCAGGATAGCCGCATCATGGGAGGGTAACCCAGATGAACAAGTTATCCGGGTTGATATAACCGTGCATTACATAGGCTCGGATATGGTAAGTCAAGGGGTCGCTCGAGCGCCGCTTGACGAAGCCTATTACTACATAATGCGTGATGTCGCTGTGACCACGCAAGGAGATGTTTTTGTGTTATTGCCCAGGCCTGACTCCTTGGATGTCATTCAACTAAATTTCTATAGGGAAATTGATTACCGGACACTTTAACA
>DIXA01000049.1 GCA_002428565.1 Anaerolineales bacterium UBA6092
CGCGGCAGGGGGCGCCGGTCTTCAGGTGCCCGGTGGCCATGGCCACGGTCAGGTCAGCGATGAAGCTGTCCACTGTCTCGCCGGAGCGGTGTGAAACCATCGCTCCCCAGCCGGCTTTGCGCGCCATCTCAATGGCGGCAATTGTCTCGCTGAGCGATCCGATCTGGTTGAGCTTGATCAGCACGGCATTGGCGCTGTTCTCAGCGATGCCGCGCGCGATACGGGTCACATTGGTGACGAACAGATCATCGCCCACCAGCTCGATCTGACTACCCAGGGTCTGGTTGAGCAGTTTCCAGCCATCCCAGTCGTCCTCGGCCAGGCCATCTTCAAGTACCACAATCGGGTACTTCTTGACCCAACCTGCCCACAGCTCGACCAACTCGGCGGAGGTGATTTTGCGGCCTTCGGTGCGCAGGTTATACAGTCCATCTTCGTAGATGCCGCTGGTGGCCGGGTCGAGTGCTAGGGCAACCTGCTCGCCGGGCTTGTAACCGGCTTTTTCGATGGCCTTGATGATCAATTCAACGGCTTCGGCATTGGTCTTGAGCGCCGGGGCAAAGCCGCCCTCATCGCCCACGCCGGTGGCGTAGCCGCTGCTCTTCAGCACGCCCTTGAGCGCATGATACACCTCGCTGCCCCAGCGCAGCGCTTCGCGGAAGTTGGGTGCGCCGACCGGGGCGATCATGAATTCCTGGAAATCGGTGCCCTGCCAGTTGGCATGCACGCCACCGTTGAGGATGTTGAACATGGGCACGGGCAAAATCTTGGCTGCCACGCCGCCCAGGTAGCGGTAGAGCGGTAAGCCGACCGAATCGGCCCCGGCGCGGGCTACCGCCAGGCTGACGCCCAGGATAGCATTGGCGCCAAGCTTGTTCTTGTTGGGCGTGCCGTCCAGGGTCAACATGGCCTGGTCAACGGCGTTCTGGTCAAGCCCATCCAGTCCGATGATCGCCTCGGCGATTTCTTTGTTGACATGCTTGACGGCCTTCAGCGTGCCTTTGCCGCCAAAGCGTTTTTTGTCGTCGTCGCGCAGCTCCAGCGCTTCGTGGATGCCGGTGGAGGCGCCGGAAGGCACCGCGGCGCGGCCAAAGGCGCCGTCTTCGAGCGTGATTTCGACTTCAACGGTGGGGTTGCCGCGCGAATCCAGGATCTCGCGGGCGTGAACTTTTTCGATTTGTGTGTACATTTTTTACTCCTGTTTCTCGGTTAAGTTTTTGGCATCAGGCGATGCCGGGGTGGATGAATGATTTTCGAACAACCTGGCCAGTTCCAATGCGGTTTGCGCCAGGCGCCGAACATGTGGGTCAACCTGGTGGGCGACATCGGGATGCACTTCACCATACCGTTTCAGCTTGCTGGCCTGCGAGTCGATCAGGCTGGCCCAGGCCAGGCTCATCTGACCGCTGATCAAACCAGCCGGGTTTTCGACTTCTGATTCCAGGCCCATCTTCTGCGCCAGGGCGGCGATCTCAGCCAGGGCGGCGGCGATGCGCTTGCGCGCCCGCTCGCGTTGTGTGGAGGAAAGGTGCAGTTCCTGCCGGTACAAGACTCCCTCGGCCTGCCGCCCATCCAGCCAGCTATCCGCCTGGCGCAAATCCTCTTCAAACATGCGCAGCACGGTAGTCAGGGCACCCTTTTGGTAGGGGTTCAAGAGATCGTTCACGGTCGGATGATCCTTCGGGCACTAAAAAGCCTCTGCCACGCGACTTCCGTCGCCGACAGAGGCTATCAGCCGGGAAGCCGGCGGTTCGAAAAAACGAGCGAGCCTCATCGCTTGGGGTGAATTCTAACCCCCGCCATACCAGGCGTCAAGCACATCTTGCGAGGTTGTTGATTGTGGCGAAAATTTTGCGGGCCTTGCCCGCAAAATTTTCGCCACGATATTTTAGAAAAGTTTTGGCACATCTTGCAGTTCAATTGGATTATGATAGAATGTATTGCACAAGCGTGAAGCGATGAGGCTCGCTGTAAACGTCGTGAGACTGATAGCCTCTACTGTGGAAGTACCCGGCAGTAGAGGCTTTTTGTTTGCAAAGGCGCTGTTGACCGGACGATATTGCATCTGAAGAAGGTTTTTGATGACTTTTACTAGTATCCTGTTTGAAAGGGTTGTGGAGGCCGCAGAGAAAGAGACGCCGGAAGCCCCGGTCTATTTTCAAGACCTCAATCTTGACCAGATCGTTGACAGCATCACGCGCGGTAAGTACGAGTATGATCTGAAGCCGTTTTTCCAGACGCCCCTGCGCCACGCCGAGACGATCCTGTACCGGCATGAGGTGATGCGCGATCTCGAAGGCGGAACGCTGCTGGAGGGTATCCGCACCTTTGCCGGGCACATGATCAGCGTGCGCCGCTACCTGGCCCTGATCGAGAAGCTGGATTTTCGCTACCACAAAGAAGGCTGGTTCCTGGAAGCAGCCCACACCTACTGCGAGGCGGTCAGCGAACTGGTGCGCGCACTGAGCCAGGCCAGCCTGGCCTCGCGCGGGCTGCTGGCCTTCCGCGAGCATTTGACCCGCTACGCCGCCTGCGAACCCTTTACCCGCCTGCAGGCCGAAGCCCGGCAGCTCAAGGCCGATCTTTTGGCAATCCAATACGGTGTGATCATCAAAGGCGATACGGTACGGGTGCGGCGGTACGAGGCCGAGATTGATTACAGCGAAGATGTGCTGGCTACGTTTGAGAAGTTCAAGCAAGGCGCGGTGAAAGATTACCGCACCAAGCTTTCCATCAGCACGGGGATGAACCACGTGGAAGCGCAGATCCTGGATTTTGTGGCCCACCTGCACCCGGATCACTTTGCGACCCTGGATCGTTTCTGCACGCAGCAAGCTGGTTTCCTGGATGAAACCGTCAGCACTTTTGACCGCGAGGTCCAGTTCTACGTGGCTTATCTGGAGCATATCGCCGACTTGAAACAGACTGGCCTGAGGTTCTGTTATCCGCAGATCGCGGTCGACTCGAAAGAGATTTATGACCTGGGCGGCTTTGACCTGGCACTGGCGCAAAAACTCATGCGTGAGGGCTTGCCCACGGTGTGCAACGATTTTGCCCTCCATGATCCCGAGCGCATCTTGATCGTTTCGGGTCCCAACCAGGGCGGCAAAACCACCTTCGCGCGTGCCTTTGGGCAGCTGCATTACCTTGCCAGCCTGGGCTGCCCGGTGCCCGGAAGCCAGGCGCGGCTTTTCCTGTTCGATGGCCTGTTCACGCATTTCGAGAAGGAAGAAGATATCCGCAACCTGCGCGGCAAGCTGCAAGACGACCTGGTGCGGATTTACGCCGTAATGGAACAAGCCACCCCCCGCAGCATTGTGATCATGAACGAGATCTTCAATTCCACCACCCTGCAAGATGCGGTCTTCTTGGGCAAGAAGATCATGGAAAGGATCATCGATCTGGACGCGCTGTGCGTGTGCGTGACCTTTATTGACGAACTGGCCGCGCTCAGCGAGAAAACGGTCAGCATGGTCAGCACCATTGTCCCCGAAAACCCGGCCTTGCGCACGTTCAAGATCGAGCGCCGGCCCGCCGACGGCCTGGCGTATGCCATCTCGATTGTCGAGAAGCACCGCCTGACCTATGCCTGTGTCAAGGAGCGCATTCAGCCATGAAAGCCTATCTGATGCACCCCGACCAGGATTTTGACCTTCAGCAGCCGCTGCCAGCGCACGCCTCCACCCTGGTGCAAGACCTGGAACTGAATACACTGTTCAACGCCATGGCCAATGGCGATGAGTTCCTGCTGGATGTGGCGCGGAGAGCCTTTTTCCAGGCTCTGTACGAGCCTGAGGCCATCTGTTACCGGCAGGATATTCTGCGCGACTGCCTGCGCAACCCGGACATCGTGCGGGAGATTTACCAGATCCCCATCCAGGCGATCGAGACCAAACGCAAACGCTGGCTGGGCATCTTCAGCAGTTACCCCAGCGGCATCCTCAGCGGGGCAGTGGATCTGCTGCAAGTGTATGTGGTCTTGCTGGAGCGGCTGAAGCAAATGGCGGATCAATACGCGGCCCAATTCGAATCGGAAGGTTTTTGCCGCTTTTTTGCGATGATCCAAAAGGAACTGGATGACGATTATTTTGCCAGCGTGCAAGAGCATCTGCGCGAGCTGAAATTCCGTGAGGGGGTGCTGCTCAGCGCACGCCTGGGGCAGGGCAACGAAGGCGCGGATTATGTGCTGCGTAAGCCCAATGTTGCACAGGGTTGGAAGGAGCGCGTTTTTGCCAAGCGGTCGCCGGTGTATTCCTTTCGCATTCACCCCCGCGATGATCACGGCGCCCGGGCGGTGGCCGACTTGCGCAACCGGGGCATTAACCTGGTGGCCAACGCCCTGGCGCAATCGGCAGATCACATTGAGAGCTTTTTCAACCTGCTGCGGGTGGAAATGGCCTTTTACATGGGCTGCTTGAATTTATCTGAGCGGCTGGCGCAAATGGGTGAGCCAATTACTTTCCCTCAGCCTTTGCCGCTGGCAGAGCGCGCGCTCCACTGCGATGGCTTGTATGATATCTGCCTGGCGCTGACCATGAAGCGCAAGGCGGTGGGCAATGCGGTGAGCGCCGACGGTAAAAGCCTCGTCATGATCACCGGCGCCAACCAGGGCGGCAAATCCACCTTCTTGCGCAGCATCGGTTTGGCGCAGATGATGATGCAGGCGGGCATGTTCGTGCCAGCCGAGGCTTTTTCTGCCAATCTTGCCGCGGGCGTCTTCACGCACTACAAGCGCAAGGAAGATGCCAGCATGAAAAGCGGCAAGCTGGACGAAGAACTGAGCCGGATGAGCGAGATCGTGGACTGCATCTCTCCCCATGCGCTGATGCTGTTCAATGAGTCTTTCGCAGCCACCAACGAGCGCGAGGGCTCAGAGATCGCCCGGCAGATCGTGCGCGCCTTGTTGGAAAGGGGCGTCAAGGTGTTCTTTGTCACACACCTGTACGACCTGGCGCATAGTTTTTACGATCAACAGCGGCCCGATGCCATTTTCCTGCGCGCCGAAAGGCAGACCGGCGGCGGGCGAACCTATAAGCTATTTGAAGGCGAGCCCATGCAGACCAGTTTCGGGCAAGATTTATACCAGAAGGTGTTCACCTCCGCCAAGGCTCCGTGAGGCGTGGGGTATTTTGACGGAACTGGATAACGCAAAGAGCCTGCCGGGTGGCAGGCTCTTTGCGTTGATTTCGTATCGGCTTACGCCGCCGCGCCCACCAGGGCGGGCCTAAATTTATACCCATACACGATCACGCCGCGCTCATCGCCATCCTGGCGCAGGCGGCGGGTAACCATTTCTACCGGCATGCCCACCTGCACGGCCTGGTCGCCCAGGTCGGTCAGTTGGGCGGTGATCATGGGCCCTTCGGCCAGTTTGACGATGGCCACGGTGTACGGGGCGTAGGCCTCGTAGCCGGCGGGGGCATCGTAGATGGTGGTGTAGGAGTAAACTTCGCCGCGCCCGCTGAAGGCGAACTCAGTGCGGGCTTCTTCGCCGCAGTGCGGGCAGACATCCCGCGGCGGGAAGATCTTGGCCTCGCAGTGCGGGCAAACTTCACCGATCAGGTTGTAGCGTTGTTTTTTTAATCGCCAGTGGCGGGGAATTTCCATGGTTTGATCTCCTTTGTTAAATCAGGCAAGTGTAGTGTACGCGCCGGGAGCTATCAAGAACTATCAAATTGGGCTAAACCGCCAGAATGTGAGTGACGGCGGAGGCCGCCGGGCCGCTCAGGGATTGGATCATGGCGATGTGGGCGCCGGGCACCTGGTTGGGGCCGGCCTGGCCGCGCAGCTGCAGGGTGGCTTCCACCGCCTGGTACAGGCCGCTGGCGCCGCCGGGGAAGCCGCGCGCCTTCAAGCCGCCAAATGTGGCAATGGGCAGCGAGCCGGTCAGGCTCAGGCTGTCATCTTGGGCCAGTTTCCAGCCATCGCCGCGGCGGGCAAAACCGGCGGCTTCCAGGCTCAGCGCTGCCAGGATGGAGTACGAGTCGTGCAGCTCGAACAGATCCACATCCTGCGGCGAGATGCCCGCCTGTTTGCAGGCGCGCTGCACAGATTGCTGCGCCGCGGCCAGGTGTAGCGGGTCGGGACGGTCGTGCAGCGCCAGGCGGTCGGTGGCCATGCTGGCGCCGGCGATGCGCACCCGCGGGTGCGGGAAATCCTTCGGCAGGCGGTCAGAGCGGGTCAGGATCACCGCCGCGGCGCCATCCGCGATGGGGGCCACATCAAACATATTGAGCGGGTCGCTGACCAGCCCGGCCCTGGCGTAGGCTTCGGCGTTGAGCGCCGAGCGGTACATGGCGAAGGGGTTGAGCGCGCCGTTGGCGTGGGCGGTGATGGGGAAGCCGGCAAAGGCTTCACGCAGGGTGTTGTATTCATAGATGTAGCGGCGCATCAGCAGGGCGGCCTGGGCGTTGGGGGTCAGGCCCTGCACGGCTTCGTAATCGCTGTCTGCGCTGAGCATCAGGCTGGCTTCTGAGAGCGGGCCTAATTGATCGGTGTACTTTTCCACGCCCACTGCCAGGGCCACCTCGGCCTCGCCTGAGGCGACGGCGAAGTAAGCCACGCGCAGCGCTGCCGCGCCCGCGGCGCTGCCTGCTTCAACGGTGGAGGCCTCGATGCCGGTCAGCCCGGCATGGTCGGCGATCAGCGCGCCCAGGTGAGTCTGGCGCGATTCGGCCGCAGCCAGCATATTGCCCACAAAAAGCGCCTCTGGGCGCAAGCCGCCCGCATCTACCCGGGCGGCGTTGATTGCCTGCCGCGCCAGGTCGCGCAGCGAAATGGTGTAAAGCTCGCCAACTTCGGTTTGGCCGATACCAGCAATAACAACATCGAACATGCGGATTCTCCTACTTCATTGCCAGCTTGCCGCGATAGCGCACGTAGGTGCCGTAATCGATCTCGGTGCGGCGGGCAAGGTAGTCCTGCGTTTTGGGGGCGCGCTCACGGCGCTCGGCGAGTTTCTCGGTGACGTGGATATCGAACGCGTCTGACCCGGCGCCTGAGCCAAAGGAAACCATCAGGATGCGGTCGCCGGGCTGAGCGATATCCAGTATGGCAGTGAGGCCGATGATGGCGGCCCCGGCGTAGGTGTTGCCGATGAGCGGGACGAGCAAACCGGGGGCGATCTGCTCTTTGCTGAAGCCCAACTGCCCGGCTACGCGCTGCGGGAACTTGGAGTTGGGCTGGTGGAAAACCGCCCATTGGTAATCTGCCGCAGTGGTGCCCGAGGCAGACATCATTGCCTTGGCGGCCTCGGTGATGTGCTTGAAGTAGGCCGGTTCGCCGGTGAAGCGCTGACCGTGCTCGGGGTATTTCTGGTACTCGCGCCGCCAGAAGTCGGGCGTATCGGTGACGTAGGAATAGGTGCTGTTGATCACAGCCAGGGATTCTTCTCCCGGGCCGATCAGGAAGGCTGCCCCGCCGGCTGCGGCGGTGTACTCCAGGGCGTCGCCGGGGCGGCCCTGGGCGGTATCCATGCCGATGGCCATGGCGTAGCGCGCCATGCTCGAGCCAACCAGGCCGATGGCGGCGACCATGGCCTCGGTGCCGGCCTTGCAGGCGAATTCCAGGTCTGCGCCCTGCACGTGCGGCGCGGCGCCGATGGCCTCCGCCACGATGGTGGAGGTGGGCTTGACCGCGTACGGGTGCGACTCAGAACCGACCCATACGGCGCGGATCTCGTCGGGGGTGACCCCCGCCCGGAGCATGGCGTTGCGGGCGGCCTCAATGGACATGGTGGCGACATCTTCGTCCAGGCCGGGCACCGACTTTTCTTTGATCGGCAGGGCAGCCTGCCCGCCCTGCCAGATGCGCGCCACTTCGCGGGCGGGCAGGCGGTAGCGTGGCACGTACGCGCCGTAGCCGACAATGCCGACTTTGCGGGAAGGTTTGAGAAGAGTGGGGGTTGCATCGCTCATAAGGGTACCTGCTTTCTAAATCGTTTATTTTGCGGCGGCAGCATCCGCCTGCCAGGTTTTGAGAATAGCCTCGGCGCGGTCCACGCGCACGGTCTTTTCAGCCACTAACTGCGCCGCTAGGCGTTCGATCTGCTCACCCTGCGCCCCGGCGGCGATAGCCACCTGGCGGGCGTGCAGGGTCATGTGGCCGCGCTGGATGCCCTCGGTGGCCAGGGCGCGCAGGGCGGCCAGGTTTTGCGCCAGCCCCACGGAGACGATCACTTCCGCCAGCTCGGCGGCGCTGGTCACGCCCATTAACTGCAGGGCGGCGCGGGCGCCGGGGTGTACCTTGGTGGCTCCGCCGACGATACCCACCGCCATGGGCATTTCCAGCGTGCCCACCAGGTCGCCCTGGGCGTTTTTGCCCCAGGTACTCAGCGAGGTGTAGCGCCCGGAGCGGGCGGCGTAAGCATGCGCCCCGGCCTCGATGGCGCGCCAGTCGTTGCCGGTGGCGATCACCACCGCGTCCACGCCGTTCATGATGCCCTTGTTGTGCGTGGCGGCTCGGTAGGGGTCGGCGGCGGCAAAGGCCCAGGCGGCGAGGATGCCATCGCGCACGGTCTCGGCGGGATAGTCGTCGAAGGCCAGCTCCGCCAGGGGGATGGTGGCGCGCACGCGCGCCAGGCGGCGGTCGGCCAGGTTGGAGAGGATGCGCAGGTGGACGCGCCCGCCGGTGATAGCCTCGATGCGCGGAGCCAGGCGCTCGACGGCGGTGTTGACCGCGTTGGCGCCCATGGCATCGCGCACGTCATAAATGAGGTGTACGACCAGGAAGGGGCCAATCGGCGAATCTTCGATCAGGCGCACTTCCAGGTCACGCGCCCCGCCACCCAGGCCTTGCAGCACCGAGTCGATCTGCGAGGCCTCTTCCAGCAGGGTGCTGCGCTGCTCCAGCAGTGCTAGCCGGGCGGCGTGCAGGTCGGGCACATCCAGCAGCTGCATCTGCCCGATCATTTCGGGGGCGGTGGTGTGAGCGGTGAAGCCGCCGCCGGCGCGCACCAGGCGGGCCATGAAGGACGCGCCTGCCACCACCGATGGCTCCTCGATGGTCATGGGCACCAGCACTTCGCGCCCGTTGACCAGGAAGTTCAGGCCGATGCCCAGGGGCAGGGCGTACACGCCGATGGCGTTCTCCACCATGTGGTCGGCCTGTTCGGCGCTCAGCCCAGCGACGCCGCTGAGGGCGGCGAGGGCGCTGGCCTCCAGGCCGGCTGCCTGGGCAATGCGGGCTTGCTTCTCTGCCAGGGGCAGTTGGTAGAAGCCAGGGATGCGGGAGGTTTGGGTTGGCATACTGCCAAGTGTACGCGCGGCGACTGGCAAAAGCTATCAAAAAAAGCTGCTGCCTGGATTTGCCGCGCAAAGCGCGGCAAATCCAGGCAGCAGCTTAAACCTTATGATTTGTCGAAATCTTACCATTAAGGTACAATATGTGGGCGGCGAGGCATTCCGAATGGCGTTCTTAACCCGAGAGCAAATTGAAGCCCGCCTGGTGGCATTGCATCAGGCCAGTCTGGAGTTGGTGGGCGATCTGTCGCTGGACACGCTGCTGGAGCGCATTGTGAACCTGGCGCGCGAGCAGGCCGGTGCGCGCTATGCCGCGTTGGGCGTGCAGAGTGAAAAGGGTGAGTTGGAGCGTTTCATCCACGTGGGCATGACGCCCGAAGAGGTGCGCCAGATGCCGCACCCGCCGCTCGGGCGGGGGCTGATCGCTGCCATCCAGAACGAGCGCCACACTATTCGCGTGCCGGATATCAACGTCGATGAGCGCCGCGTGGGTTTCCCCGCCAACCACCCGCCTATGCGCTCCTTCTTGGGGGTGCCGATCTTGCTCGGCAGCACCTTGCTGGGGCAGATCTACCTGACCGAAAAAGAAGATCATATTGAGTTCACCCAGGATGACGAGCAGGTGATCGAGACGCTGGCAGCCTATGCCGCTGTGGCGATCCACAATGCCCGTCTGTACGCTGACCTGGTTTCACGGGATGAAGTGCTGCAGCAGCGCAACGAAGATTTGGCGCTGCTGAACAGCATTGCCACGGCTATGTCGGATGCCCGGGATATCGATGTGATCCTGGAGCAGACCCTCGACCAGGTGATGGCTTACCTGGGCGTGGAGGCGGGCGAGATCTACCTGCTGGATGAAGATAACCAATCACTGCACCTGGCCTTGCACCGCGGCGAGACCAGCGAGCCCTTCTGGATCAAGGACCGCTTTGAGCTGGGCGAGGGCTTTGTGGGCATTGTGGCGGATACAGGCAAGCCGATGGTGGTGGTGGCGCCTAAGGCCGACATGCGCTTCCTGCGCCAGGCCGTACTGGAAGCCGGTTACCGCTGCCTGGGCTGCATCCCGCTGGTGGCGCGCGGCAAGGTGATCGGCGTGCTGGGCGTAGCCACCCGCCAGGAATGCTACATGGAGCAGCGCGAGCTGGGCTTGCTGCAGGCCATTGGCGCCTGGGCTGCCATCACGGTGGAGAACATCCGTCTGGCCCAGCAGGCGCGCCGCCTGGCGGTGCTGGAAGAGCGCGAGCGCATCGGCATGGACCTGCACGATGGCACCATCCAATCCATTTACGGGGTGGGGCTGGCGTTGGATTACGCCCGCATGGCCATCCAGGATGACCCGGACCTGGCGCGGGGCAAGATCGAGCAGGCCATCGAGGGCCTGAACGCCACCATCCGCGATATCCGTTCCTACATTTTGGATCTGCGCCCGCGCCAGTTCCGCGGCCAGGATCTGATGGGCGGGCTGCGCCGCCTGGCGGAGGAATTTGCCAACAACACCTCCATCGTCATTGACCTGGACGGCCCCGATGACGGGCAGGTAGTGCTGCCCACGGCGCAATCTGCGGCCCTGTTCCACATTTGCCAGGAGGCGCTGGCCAACGTAGCCAAGCACTCGCAGGCGCAGCAAATCAAGGTGGAGCTGTGGACAGCCCCCGAGCGGGTGCTGCTGGAGATTTCCGACGATGGGCAGGGCTTTGATCTGCGCAAGATGAGCCTCACCCTGGGCCACGGCCTGGCCAATATGCAGACGCGCTCGCATAAAGTGGGCGGCGATGTAGAGATCACTTCCGAACCGGGCAAGGGCACCACCGTGTTGGCCTGGGTGCCCATTCACCGCGATGGCTGTCCTGACTAGCCCCAGCAATCCCAAGATCAAGCAGGCGCGCTTGCTGGCTCAACAGCGCAAAGCCCGCGCCGCCAGCGGGCTGTTTGTGGTGGAGGGTATCCGCCACGTGGGCGAGGCGATTGCCGCGGGGGCGGCAGTGGAATACCTGTGCTACGCCCCCGACCTGCTGACCAGCGAGTTTGCCCTGCGCCTGGTGGCAGAGCAGGAGGGGTGCGGCCTGCCCTGCTATGCGGTCAAGCCTGAGGTGTTTGCTTCGCTGGCAGAGAAAGATCACCCGGCGGGTATTTTGGCGGTGGTGCGCATGCGCACGGAGCGCCTGGAAGACCTCTCGCCGCAGAACTTCCCCTGGGGTGTGGCGTTGGATGCCCCCCAAGACCCTGGCAATATCGGCAGCATCTTGCGCACCATTGACGCCGCCGGGGCCAGCGGGCTGCTGCTCTTGGGGCAGGCAGCCGATCCGTACCATCCCAGCGCGGTGCGGGCCAGCATGGGGGCGATCTTCTGGCATCCGGTGGTGACGGCGACTTTTGAGGCCTTTACCGCCTGGGCAGGGCGGCACGCTTACCACCTCTACGGCACCTCGGCGCACGCCAGCCAGGATTACCGGGAAGCGCGCTACGAGAAGCCGTGTATTTTGCTGATGGGTAGTGAACGCCAGGGGTTAAGCGAGGCGCAGGCAGCGGCCTGCCATACCTTGCTGCGCATGCCCATGCAGGGCCGGGTCACCTCGCTGAACCTGGCCATTGCCACGGGGGTGATGCTGTACGAAATGCTGGCTAAGATGTAAATCTACTGGGCGGTGTTGCCGCCATCCACTGCCAGGGTTGCCCCGGTCATAAAAGAAGATTCATCTGATGCCAGGAAGAGCACTGCCTGGGCGATCTCGCTCACATCGGCCACGCGGCCCAGCGGCAGAGAACTTTGGCGCGCCTCGGCCTCGGTCACCGCGCCGGAGAAGCGGTAATAGCCCTCTTTCAGCCAACGTTCCACAAAGGTATCGCCGGGGCAAACGGCATTGATGCGGATCTTCTCGCGGGCGTGGTCGAGGGCCATGGCGCGCGTCATCTGCACCACTGCGCCTTTGGAGGTGCAGTAAGCCACGGCTCCCGGCGCGCCGACCAGACCCCAATCGGAGGCGTTGTTGATGATCGCCCCGCCGCCCTGCAGGCGCATCACCGGGATGACCAGGCGGCACATGCGCCACACCGCGGTGACGTTGATTGCCAGCGTGTCGTGCCAGTCGTCTTCGCGGGTGGTCTCGGCGGTGCCGCTGGTGACGATGCCGGCGTTGTTGAACAGGATGTCAATCCGCCCGAAGGCGGAGAGCGTTTCGCTCACCGCGCGCTCGCAGTCGGTGGGGAGGGTGTGATCGGCCTGGATGAAGATGCCGCCGATCTGCGCGGCGATCTGCTGACCCAGCGCAAGGCGGCGGCCAGTGATGGCCACGCGTGCCCCCTCAGCGGTAAATAGCTCGGCGGTGGCGCGGCCAATCCCCGATGTGCCGCCGGTGATCAGGGCAATCTTGTTTTGCAGGCGCATGGGATGAGCGCTTACTTGGTCTTGAAGACGTGCGACCAGCCCGAGCCGTTGCAGACTTTGCAGCGGTCGGTGAACTCACCGGAAACCGCGGTGCCTTTGCCTTCGCAGTGAGGGCATTTGCGCGCCGGTTGGGCTACCAACACACTGCCCTGCCCGTTGCACACCAGGCAGAGATCGTTGTAGGTGCTATACTTTCCCGTGCCCTCGCACCAGGAACAGGTCTCGGGGGCGTACTGCATCACAGGCATGACCATGGGTCACCTCCTGGGATAATTATATCCCAGAGGGGGCGAACTGGCGACTAAAGTCGTCACTACGAGGAGTATCGTAGTGACGACTTTAGTCGCCATTGTGGCTCGAAAAGTGAAAACGGACATGAATATTATTGAATTATATATTGACTTTTGCGAAAAATAGTTGTAAAATTTTGATAATTGCAGAATTAAATTATATATTTACCGGAGAGCCTCATGACAGAACAAATCTCAACTTCAACACCCACACACTGGGCGCGGCGCTTTTTCCCCATCTGGACCGCTCAGGCCTTATCGCTGTTGGGCAGCCAATTGGTGCAGTTTGCGCTGATCTGGTGGCTGACGCAGACCACCGGCTCGGCCATTGTGCTGACCACGGCCTCGCTGGCGGGCTTGCTACCGCAGGTGCTGCTGGGGCCGCTGCTGGGAACGCTGGTAGACCGTTGGAACCGGCGCATCATCATGATCATTGCCGACGCGGTCAGCGCCCTGTCTATCGTGGTGCTGGCGGTGCTGTTTGCCCTGGGCATGGCAGAATACTGGCATATCTATATGCTGATGTTCGTGCGCTCGGTAGCGGGCGGCTTCCACTGGCCTGCCATGCAGGCTTCTACCTCGCTGATGGTGCCCAAAGAGCACCTGGCGCGCATCCAGGGACTGAACCAGATGTTGTGGGGCGGGTTGAGCATTGTCTCGGCGCCGCTGGGGGCGCTGTTGTTGGCCTGGCTGCCCATGCAGGGCATTTTGGCCATCGATGTGGTGACGGCAGCCATTGCTATTACACCGCTCTTCTTCATTGCCATTCCGCAGCCTGAGCGGATCATCAATGGACAGGCGGCCAAGACCTCCGTTTGGCAAGAATTCAAAGAGGGCCTGGCTTATGTATGGGGCTGGCCGGGGCTGCTGCTGATCTGCGCCATGGCGACGGTGATCAACTTCTTGCTTAACCCGGCCTTCTCGCTGATGCCCATCCTGGTGACCAAGCACTTCAACGGACAGGCCATTCAACTGGCAACGATGGAATCCTTCTGGGGCATCGGCATGATCCTGGGCGGGCTGGCCCTGAGCGCCTGGGGCGGCTTTAAGCGGCGCATTACCACCACGCTGGTGGGCCTGTTGGGGATGGGGGCAGGCTGCCTGGCGATGGGTTTGCTGCCGTCTTCCGCTTTTACCTTGGCCGTGGCAACCATGTTCTGGTTGGGCTTTGTCAACCCGATTGTCAATGGCCCTTTGATGGCAGCCGTGCAGGCGGCGGTGGCGCCAGAGATGCAGGGGCGCGTCTTCACCATCATCCAAAGCGTTGCTGCGGGCATGTCGCCGCTGGGATTGATCATCGCCGGGCCGGTGGCGGAGTACCTGGGGGCGCAGTCGTGGTTTGTCATCGGCGGTGTGGTCACGGTGCTGATGGGGATTGTGGGGCTGTTCATCCCTGCGATCATGCACTTCGAAGATGGGCGGGCGGGCCAGCCAACTGCTGAGCCAGAAGCAGAGCCTCTGAAGACCGATTTGCAGTATACTTAAGAAATCATTCAAGCGCAAATATTGCGGGCTTTGCCCGCAATATTTGCGCTTGAATACACTGGACTGTGCAAAGGGATCTACAAGATGATGGCTACTAAACCTCGCCTCAGCGGCATGACTGGTTTCATCGTTGTCTGGATTGGACAGATCTTCTCGGTGCTGGCCTCCGGCATGAGCGGCTTCGCGCTGACCATCTGGATGTACCAGCAAACCGGCAGCGCCACGGCTATGGGCATGATGCAGGTAACCTTTATTCTGCCCTTCCTGCTCATCTCGCCGTTTGCCGGGGTGATGGTAGATCGCTACAACCGCAAGCTGATGATGATGGTCAGCGACATGTTTGCGGTAACGGCTACTTTTGGCATCCTGATCTTATTCGGGCTGGATAAGCTGGAGTTCTGGCACCTGTACGTGGCCAACCTGTTCTACGGCATCGGCAATGCCTTCCAGTGGCCGGCCTATTCCGCGGCCATCAGCACCATGATGCCCAAGGAGCAGTACGGCCGCGCCAATGGGCTGATGTCGTTGATGGAAGCCGGGCCGGGCGTGCTGGCTCCGCTGCTGGCAGGGGCGCTGCTGCCGCTGATCACGCTGACGGGCATCCTGCTCTTTGATGTGCTGACCTTCTTCATTGCCATCCTGGCGTTGATGCTGGTGCACATCCCGCAGCCGGTGCGCACGGAGGAGGGCAAGGCCGCACAAGGCAATATCTTTCAAGAGGCCGCCTGGGGCTTCCGTTACATCTTCCAGCGCCCCAGCCTGTTGGGCCTGCAGATGATCTTCTTCTTCGGCAACCTGTTTTCGGGCATGTTCTTTACGCTGCTGGCGCCGATGGTGCTGGCGCGCTCGGACAATAACAGCCTGATCTTTGGCTCAGTGCAGACCGCCGGGGCGGTGGGGGGCATCATCGGCGGGGTGGTGATGAGCGCCTGGGGCGGCTTCAAACGACGCGTGCACGGTGTGCTGGCGGGCTGGATCCTGCTTGGCCTTTCGGGGCCGGTGCTGATGGGTATGGGCCGCGGCCTGGAGGTATGGATCCCAGTGATGATCATTATGAACCTGTTTGGGCCGCTGATCAATACCTCCAACCAGGCCATCTGGCAGTCCAAGGTGGCCCCCGACCTGCAGGGGAGGGTCTTCTCGGCGCGGCGGCTGATCGCCTGGTTCACCAACCCCATCTCGCCGATCCTTGCCGGCACGCTGGCAGATTTTGTGCTGGAGCCAGCCATGCGCACGCAGGGCGCGGTGCAGACCCTGTTCAGCCCGCTGGTGGGCAGCGGGCCCGGAGCGGGGATGGGCCTGCTGATGGTGTTCTGCGGCCTGGGCGCTGCCGCCGTGGGGCTGGCGGGTTATTTCATCCCTGCCATCCGCAAGGCCGAAGATCTGCTGCCCGACCATGACCAGTTGGCCAAGGCCGAAATAACCTAACCCCCAACGTTGGCTGCGCCAGCGCACCCCACCCCCTACCCCCGCCCCTCAAGGGGCGGGGGAAAATAGTCGAAATTGGGTCATTTGCGGGCGCTTTGCGCCCGCAAATGACCCAATTTCGACTATTTTTTCGGAATTAATCATCCCGTAATGATTTCATTGGCTAATTCCGATTACAATAATCGGAATTAGCCAATGAAACGTTTAGAGGTGCCGATATGGAAAAGATACCTTCATCTGAGATCACGCCCGAGGCAGTCTATCGGGCAAGGCCGCGCCAGGGAAACCTGACCCGGCGGGCATTTTTACGGCTGGGCGCGCTAACGGCGGGTGCCGCCGCGCTGGCGGCCTGCGCGCCAGGGGCAGCCCCGGCGAGCACACAGGTGGGGCCTGCCGCCCAAACCGGCGATAAGGCAGACGAACTGGGCGACCCGGCCAACACCTGGCAAGAGATCACCACTTTCAACAATTTCTACGAGTTCACCACCGATAAGGAGGGCGTGGCGCGCCTGGCGCGCAACTTCATCACCTCGCCGTGGGAGGTGCAGGTGGGCGGTCTGGTGAGCAGTCCCCAAACCTTTGACCTTGACGACCTGCGCGGCTTTGAGCAGGAAGAGCGCATCTACCGCATGCGCTGCGTGGAGGGCTGGTCGATGGTTATCCCTTGGTGGGGCTTCCCGCTCTCTCGCCTGCTGGAGAAGGTGGAACCTACCTCCGCTGCCCGCTATGTGCGCTTCGAGACGCTCTACGATCCCCAGCAGATGCCTGGGCAAAAGAGCAACTGGTTCAGCTGGCCCTACGTGGAAGGCCTGACAATGGACGAGGCGATGAACGACCTGACGTTGATGGCCACGGGCGTCTACGGCCAGGACTTGCTGCCGCAGAACGGCGCCCCGCTGCGCCTGGTGACGCCCTGGAAGTATGGTTTCAAATCGATCAAGTCCATCGTCAAGATCGACCTGGTGGACGCCATGCCGACCTCGCTGTGGATGGCGGCCGCGCCCAACGAGTACGGCTTCTATGCCAACGTCAACCCGGAGGTGGATCACCCGCGCTGGACGCAGGCCAATGAGCGGCGTATCGGCGAATTGGGCCGCCGCCCGACGCTGATGTTCAACGGGTATACTGAACAGGTGGCGGGCCTGTACGAGGGGTTGGACCTGCGGGAGAATTACTAATTGAAGCAAGCCTGGCTGGGCTTGATCGGGCTGCTGGAGCGGCACATCCGCTTGCTGGCGCACGTGGGCGCGCTGCTGCCCCTGGCGCTGCTGGTGTTTGACGCGCTGCTCGGCAACCTGACGGTCAACCCCATTCAAGATGCCACACTGCGCACGGGCAAGGCGGCGCTGGTGCTGCTGATCCTCTCGCTGGCCTGCACGCCGGTCTCGAAGTGGCTGGGGTTCCGGGCTGCGCTGAAAGTGCGCCGCGCCCTGGGCCTGTATGCCTTTCTGTACGCCAGCATCCACTTTTTCATCTTTGCCGTGCTGGATTATGGGCTGAACCTGGAGTACCTGGCGCGGGCGCTGCTGGAGAAGCGCTTTGCCCTGGCCGGGCTGGCGGCCGGGCTGCTGCTGCTGGCGCTGGCGGTCACTTCGTTCAAATACTGGCAGCGCCGCCTGGGGAAGAACTGGAAACGCCTGCACCGCCTGGCCTACCTGGCCGGGCTGCTGGCGGTGGTGCATTACGCCTGGCTGGTGAAGAGCGATCTGCGCGAGCCGTTGGCCTGGGGGGCCGGGCTGGCGGTGCTGCTGGCCGCCCGGCTGGTCAAACGCCGACTATTGTACTAGAGAGAGATCAGCGCAAAATGGGGTCTCCCCAGATGGCCCAATCGCACTCGTTGTTACTCAGCGAATCCACAGCCAGCATGAGTTCACTGCTGCCCGCGATCGAGACGCTCATCGTCACCGGATCAGACCAGGAATAGAGGGTTTCACTGCGGTATACTTCCACGCCGTCCAGGAAAACAAGGAATTGTACGCCATCGCCGCAGTTGATGTGCTCTAACAAACCCAGGGTGGCGGCGAATTCCGTGTAGGGATGGTTGCCAAGGGTGTACACCATGTAAGATGGCGCATGGGCAAAGATCCCCTGTGCATACTCTACGCCGTGCATCGCAATGGGATCGCCGTAATGAACATTATCGGCGGGATCTTCCGCGGAGAATTTGAACGTTCCCACAGAATATTCTCCATAACCCAGAAAAATGGCACTGGGATCATACACCGAAAGATACGTTTCGGCACCAGGGGCCAGGGTTGGCTGTGATGCGGTGGTGGCTGCCGGTTCGGGGGCCGTGGCCGCGCCTACCCAACTGGCTTGCCAATCTAGCTCTTGCGGGGAATAAGACACCGTTTGGCCGCAAAACTCAACCGTATGCGTGCCGGTGGCGCTCTCGCCGTCGAACTGCCCGGTGACGACAAAGATGCCCATCGAGAAAGTCGATTCGTTGAAAGTTTCTGCATCCACCAGGAAGGCGTTATCGGCAACCGTGATGCTCTGGATGGTGATATAGCAGGTGCTGGTCACAAAGGGGGCGTTAAGGGCGAAATTGACGATCTTGCCCTGCTCGGTCACATCGAATGAGACATAGGGGGCGGTGCCCTCCCAGTGACCGGGCTTGGGTCCGGTGGGCAGAGTAGGCTCGAGGGTGGGTGTGGGCGCGGGTGCGGTTGGCAAAGCGGTAGGGGCCGTTACCGCGCCGGCACCACAAGCCAGGGTGGCGGCAAAGAGCAGGCAAGCCGTGAAGCCGATCAAGAGCGTGCGAAGGGGCGTTTTCATTGACACTTCCTTGTTTTTTTATTTGGATCGCGGCGAAGACCGCTGCGGGGGGGGTAATTGTAGCACAAAGGGTAATTTGATGTCGGGTAGTATTCGCGTTCTGCGCCTGCTCTGCGCTCTTGGGCGAAATTGGCCCAAGCCTGTTATAATTTACCCCTGAAATCAATCTCATTCTGGAAAACTGAGCCAAATATGACCCAACCTCTTGACTTCCAATCCATCATCATGACCCTGCAGCACTTTTGGGCTGAGCAGGGCTGCGTCATCTGGCAGCCCTATTACACCCAGGTGGGCGCGGGCACGCTCAACCCGGCCACGGCTTTGCGCGTGCTGGGCCCCGAACCCTGGAATGTGGGCTATGTGGAGCCTACCGTGCGCCCGGACGACGGGCGCTACGGCGAGAACCCCAACCGCCTGCAGATGCACTACCAGTTCCAGGTGATCCTCAAGCCCGATCCCGGCAACCCGCAGGAATTGTACCTGCGCTCGCTGGAGGCGCTGGGCGTCGATCCGCGCCAGCACGACATCCGCTTTGTGGAGGATAACTGGGAGTCGCCGGCGCTGGGCGCCTGGGGCCTGGGTTGGGAAGTGTGGCTGGACGGGCAGGAGATCACCCAGTTCACCTATTTCCAGCAGGCGGGCGGGCAGCCCACCGACCCGGTATCGGTAGAGATCACCTACGGGCTGGACCGCATCGCCATCGCTTTGCAGCGCGTCCACGGCTTCACCGAGATCCGCTGGAACACCGCCCCCGAGGGCGGGCGGTCGCTGACCTGCGGGGATGTCAATTTGCAGGGCGAGCGCGAGCACAGCACCTATTACTTCGATGTGGCCGACGTGGAGCGCCTGCGCCAGATGTACGATCTGTGCGAGCAGGAGGCCGTCACCTGCCTGGAGAAGGGGCTGGTGCTGCCGGCGCACGATTACGTGCTGCGCTGCTCGCACACCTTCAACGTGCTGGATGCGCGCGGCGCCATCGGCCTGACCGAACGGCAGGCTTACTTCCGGCGCATGCGCGACCTGTCGCGGCGCGTCTCAGATGCGTACCTGGCGCAGCGCCAGCACCTGGAATATCCCTGGCTGAACGAAAGCGATGCGCCTGCTGCGGGGCAGGCTGCGGCACTGACCGCACCCGCTGCCCTGCCTGCCCCGGCGCCCTTCGTGCTGGAGATCGGTACGGAAGAGCTGCCCGCCACGGATCTGGACGCGGTGTTAGAACAATTGAAAACGCGCCTGGAGGCGCTGCTGGGCGAACTGCGCCTGGGCTACGGCGAGCTGCGCGTGCTGGGCACGCCGCGCCGCCTGGCGGCCTATGCTACCGACCTGGCCCCGCAGCAGCCCGACCTGGAGCAGGTAGTGAAAGGCCCGCCCGCGGCGCGCGCCTTCGATGCATCAGGTAATCCCACGCCCGCCGCCGAGGGCTTTGCCCGCGGCAAGGGCGTGGCGGTAAGCGACCTGCAGGTGCGCGAGATCGACGGCGGGCAGTATGTGACCGCGGTGGTGCGCCAGGCGGGCCGCCCCGCCGCCCAGGTGCTGGGCGATGCACTGCCCGGCCTGATCGGCGCGCTGCGTTTCGATAAATCCATGCGCTGGAACAGCACGAATGTGGCTTTCTCCCGCCCGGTGCGCTGGCTGCTGGCCTTGCACGGCGCGCAGGTGGTGCCGGTGAGCTATGCCGGGCTGACCGCCGGCCACAGCACGCGCGGCCTGCGCTTTGCCGCGGTGGAGGAAATCCCCGTGCCAGAGGCGGCAGATTACTTCCGCATCCTGGCCGGGCAGGGCATCCTGCTGGACAAGGCCGAGCGGCAGCAGAGCATCTTGCAACAGGTGGCAGCCCTGGCGGCTGAGGTGGGCGGCGAGGCATTGGACGATCCCGCCCTGCTGGCGGAGGTGGCTAACCTGATCGAAGCCCCGGCAGCGCTGCGCGGCTCTTTCGATGCCGCCTACCTGTCGCTGCCGCGTGAGGTGCTCGTCTCCGTGATGAAGAAGCACCAGCGCTACTTCCCCGTGCTTAAGCCGGGGGGCAAGGCCGAACTGCTGCCGTACTTCATCACGGTGGCTAACAAAGTGGCCGAGAAGCCCGGTCAGTGCGAGGGGGCCGCCCTGATCATCGAGGGCAACCAGCACGTCATCCGTGCCCGCTTCGCCGATGCCGATTTCTTTGTGCGCGACGACCAAAAGCACACCCTGGCGGATTTCCTGCCCCGCCTGAAAACGCTCACCTTCCAGACCCGCCTGGGCACCATGCTGGATAAGGCTCGCCGCGTGGCGGCCATGGTCGACCGCCTGGTGCAGCCCTGCGGGTTGAGCCCGGAGGAAGCCGATACGGCGCTGCGCGCTGCAGCCCTGTGCAAGGCTGACCTGGCGACGCGCATGGTGGTGGAGATGACCTCTCTGCAAGGGGTGATGGGGCGCTATTACGCTCTGCGCTCTGGCGAGAGCCAGGCTGTGGCGGATGCCATTCTCGAGCATTACCTGCCGCGCTTTGCCGGAGATGCCCTGCCGCAGGGGAAAGCTGGCTTTGTGGTGGGTCTGGCTGACCGGCTGGATACGCTGGCGGGGCTGTTTGCCGCCGGGCTGGCTCCCACCGGCGCCAAGGATCCCTTTGCCCAGCGCCGGGCAGCGTTAGGTTTGGTGCAGATGCTGATCGGCCAGGATCAGGACCTCGACCTGAGCTTTGCCCTGGGCGCGGCGGCGCAAAACCTGCCCATCGAGTCCAGCGAAGAGAGCCGGGCTGCCTGCCAGACCTTCATCGTGGAGCGCCTGCGCAACCTGCTGCTCGAAATGGGCCACAAGCACGACATTGTGGAGGCGGTGGTGGCGGCGCAAGGGCGCAACCCGGCCCTGGCGGGGCGCGCCGTGCGCGCCCTGGCGGCCTGGGTGGCCCGACCGGATTGGAACACCATCCTGCCGGCGTACGCCCGCTGTGTGCGCATCACGCGTGACCAGGCCGAGCGCTTTACCGTGGACCCGGCTGGGCTGGCGGAAGAGGCCGAGAAGGCTCTCTACACTGCCTTACAGCAGGCCGAGGCCGCCCCGCGTGCCTACGGCTCGGTGGATGATTTCCTCAACGCTTTTGTGCCGATGATCCCGGCGGTGAGCCGCTTCTTTGACGATGTGCTGGTGATGGCCGAGGATGCCAATGTGCGGCGCAACCGCCTGGGCTTGCTGCAGCGCATTGCCGCCCTGGCCGAGGGCGTGGCCGATTTCTCTCGGCTGGAAGGCTTCTAAAATCACCCCACCCCCTACCCCCGCCCCTCAAGGGGCGGGGGTTTAAATAATATGGGTTGCAGTTTTGCG
>DIXA01000070.1 GCA_002428565.1 Anaerolineales bacterium UBA6092
TTGTGTTTTCCAACGCACCATCTCTGCGGACTCCGGCTAATGACAGTGTTTTGTAGGGTGCGGTCTTAAGGCTGACCGCACCCTACGGGGTATGTTATGTTATGTAATGTGCGTTGTGCTGCTCAGCCTGCCATCTGCGGGGGAAGATATTGGTTGACGCTGGTCTCCTGACCAGCGCTCGCTGGTGAGACACCAGCGAAATCTTATGGAGTCGGGGTGCAGGGTCCGCACGCCGGCTAATGACAGAACCTGAACGATTGCCGCTTGCGGCAATTTTTGCTTTAAAACTCGCCGCTTTTGACGGATTGTGGAACCTCCCTTTTTTTGCTATGATACTAACACGATAGAACATATGTTCTGACTGAGGCGGCTCGGGTGGCCAAAGCCCTGCCCACACACACATTGACCCGCTTTGCGACGCACCCGGGCCGCCCAACTTCATCCACGCCCTAAAAGGAGGTTCATGATCCATGGCAGGACGAAAACGCCCTGAAAGACCCGAAGGAGAGGTCGGCTTTTATATGGAGCATTTCACCCGCGCCGAAATGGCAGACCTGGACCGCGCCCTGGGGGAATCACTGCGCGGAGAGATCGGCATGCTGCGGGTGGTGATGCGCCGTTTCTTTGAGCGCGCCGCCGAGGAAGCCGATGACCTGAACATCCTGGCAGACGCGCTGCGTGTGCTGGGGCTCAGCTGCACCCGGCTGGCGAAGATGCTCCAGACGGAGCGCTCATTGCAGGACAAGCGTGCCGATGAGCTGGGAGAGGCGCTCTCGCGCAGCATGGAGGCTGTTTTGGAGGAACTCTCGAACGTGAACCTGGGTAAGGATGAGAAAGGCGCCGCACTTGGAGGATAAAGCCGCCGCCCTGCTGACCGAACAGCTGCGGCACGCCAACGCGCTGCTGCAGGCGCAGATCAAATCGCTGGAGGCGCGCCTGGCGCACCAGCAGGCAATGAACGCCCAGCGGCTGGCGATGCTGGAAGAGCAGATCCGCGATCATGAGACGCGCATCCGCACGGCAACCGAGGGTGTGACCCAGTTCAAGCTCTTTTCCGGGCTGGCATCGGGCGGTTCGGGGCTGATGTCCCTGGTGGCGATCTTGAAAGCCTTTCTGGGTGGGTAGCGGGGTGGGACGGATGACGAATTTGGTGGAACTGCTCAAAAAACTGCTGCGCGACATCACCCTGTTCACGCGCTACACCAGCGGGCTGAGGCTGCGGAGCTACCAGGAAGCGGTGGCGCGGGCGATCGTCAACTCGGTCCTGCATCACAAGGGCTATGCCTTTGTGGTGATCCTGCCCCGCCAATCGGGCAAGAACGAACTGCAGGCGCAGATCCAGGCGTATTTGCTGACGCTGACCTCGGACCGAGCGGGGGAGATGGTGCAGGTCTCGCCCACCTGGCGCCCGCAGACCGAGAACGCCATGCACCGCCTGGAATCGGTGCTGAGCCGCAACCTGATCGTGAAAGACCGCTGGGAGAAGCGCCACGGGCACATCTACCAGGTGGGGAAAGCCCGCCTGGTGTTCCTCTCCGGTTCACCCACCGCCAATATCGTGGGCGCCACCGCCAGCCTGCTGCTCTCGGTGGATGAGGCGCAGGATATCCTGATCGACAAATACGATAAGGAGATCGCCCCCATGGCTGCCAGCACGAATGCCACACGGGTCTTTTGGGGCACTGCCTGGACTGCGGATACGCTGCTGGCGCGCGAGGAAAAAGCCGCCCTGGCGCAGCAAGCGGCGGACGGGGTGCGGCGTGTGTGGCGGTTGGACTGTGACCAGGTGGCGGCGGAAGTGCCAGCCTATGGGCAGTTCGTGGCAGACCAGGTTGCCCGGCTGGGGCGCGAGCACCCGATGGTGCGCACCCAGTATTTCTCCGAGGATATCGACGCGGTGGGCGGGCTGTTCCCGCCGGAACGCCTGGCGCTGATTTACGGCAGCCACCCGCCGCTGATCTGCCCCCTGCAAGGGGAGATCTACGCCATGACGCTGGATGTGGCGGGGGAGGACGGGGGCGAGGTTGGTGCGCTCAGCGGGCTGGCGAACCCCGGCCGCGATTACACCGCCCTGACGATCGCCCGGGTGAACCTGAACAGCCTGACGGACCCGGCGCTGCGGCTGCCCACCTATGAGATCGTTTACCGCCAGCAGTGGATCGGCGTGAAGCACGTCCAGATATATGCGCAGATCCTGTCGCTGGCGCAGACCTGGCAGGTGCGGCACCTGGTGGTGGACGCCACGGGTGTGGGTGCGGGGCTGTCAGCCTTCCTGGCGCGCACGCTGGGCGGGACGGTGATTCCCTTCACCTTCAACAGCCGCAGCAAATCGGACCTGGGCTGGGCGTTTCTCGCCATGGTGGATAGCGGCAGGTTGAAGGACTATGCCCCTGGAAACGCGCCAGGCGGTGCCCCTGCAAAACAGGCAGGGGTTGCCCCTGGAAACGCGCCAGGCGGTGCCCCTGCAAAACAGGCAGGCGATGCCCCTGGAAACGCGCCAGGCGGTGCCCCTGCAAAACAGGCAGGCGATGCCCCTGGAAACACTTCTGACAGCACATTGTCCTGGCTGCATGCCCAATTCTTTGAACAGCTGGCACACTGCCAGTATGAGATCCAGCCCGGACCGGAGAAGAAGATTCAATGGTCTGTGCCCAACGGCACCCGCCACCCGGCATCGGGGGAGTGGATCCACGATGACCTGGTGATCTGCGCGGCGCTGTTCTCGGTGCTCGATCAGCAAGCCTGGGCGGTGAGCGCTCCGAGCGTGGTCATCAACGCTGCCGACCCGCTGGAAGAGATGCAAGGGTTTTGATGGTAGGAATGGGGAATGGTGAATAGAGAATAGTGAATGGGTACAAGGTATTAGGAATAAGCTGACAGGTGCAAAAAATTAGAAAACGGATAAGGAGGTTGAATTTTTCAATGATGAATCTAAAAATTTTTGTTATCACAGGAGTAAATAAGCATCTATTGTGATCTTTTTTCCTTTGAGCTTTCAGCTTTGAACTATGAGCTATGAGCTATGAGCTATCAGCTATCAGCTATCAGCTATGAACTATCACCTATCACCTACCGTAAATTAGTTAGGAGCATGCTTCATGTCCAATTCTTCTCTCGCATTCGGTATTGACATCAGCAAATACAACACCAGCCCGGACGGCAGGCAGAAACCGGATTTTGACGTCATCGCGGCGCACCAGCCCGAAGTGGTCTTCATCGCCATGCGGGCGGGCATCTCCTGGGGCTACCAGGATCCGTGGTTTGCCTATTACTTCGCGGAGGCAGCGCGCATCGGGCGCGTGCGGATGGCTTACCATGTGCTCTATCCCGGCGAATCCGCCATCGCCCAGATGGACCATTTTCTGCGCATTTTGGGCGAGATCCCGTATGACCAGGTGCCCTTAGTGCTGGATTGTGAACTGCATCACAACCAGTCGGTCAGCACGATCACCCAGTGTATTGCTGAGAGCGTGCGAATTCTCACCCGCCGCACCGGGCAAATCCCGATCCTCTATTCCCGGGCGGGCTGGGTGAACCAGTACATGCGGGCGGCGGACCTGCCGCGGGTGCATTGGTGGCTGGCCCAGTATCGCTATGCCCTGCCCTACCCGCTCTACACCCCCGAATACCCCAGCCCGCCGGCGCTGCCCATTGGCGTGAGCAGCTGGCTAATCCACCAGACTGCCAGCCGGGGGCGTTCGATTGGCGCCAGGGCGATGCACTATATGGACTATAACCGCTGGAACGGGAGCAAAGCCGATGTGCTGGCGTTTGTGGGGCAGGTCCCGCGCGCCGCGCTGATCTGCCCCGTGGATAAGCAACCCTGCCCGCGCCTGTTTGTGTGATGCGCCAGCTTTGAGATTT
>DIXA01000072.1 GCA_002428565.1 Anaerolineales bacterium UBA6092
GAAGGCGTGGAAATGGTCATGCCGGGCGACAACGTCAACCTGGAAGTCACGTTGATCATCCCCGTGGCCCTCGAGCAGGGCTCCAAGTTCGCCATCCGTGAAGGCGGCCTCACCGTCGGCGCGGGTGTCATTACCAAGATCATCGCATAACTGGAAAACACACATGGCAAAGCAAAAGATTCGCATCCGTCTGAAAGCTTTCGATCATCGCGTCTTGGATCAATCTGCCAAGCGCATTGTCGAGACTGCCGAGCGCACCGGCGCCCGCGTAATTGGTCCTGTACCCTTGCCAACTAAGCGAGAAAGGTTTACAATACGCCGCTCGACTTTTATCGACAAGGACTCCCACGAGCACTTTGAGATCCGCACCCATAACCGCCTGATCGATGTCCTGGATCCTGATTCCAAGACCATCGACATGCTCATGCGCCTCAACCTGCCTGCCGGCGTCGATATCGAGATCAAGATCTAGACGGATTGCGTCTACACCCAGGTACTGGCCCCCGGCCAGGCACTGGGACACAAAAGAAACGTTTTACTGGACCCCCCCTGCCCCGCGCAGGGCCGGTGCTCCTGTGCACGTGAATTACAGGTAGTGTAAGTACAACTCTGCACGCGAACGCACACACCAACGAAGTTCGGCGACAGACTGTAAGACTGCACTACGGACAGGGATGATGCAGCCATGCCCAGGCTGACAGTCCCGGATATTTGAAATTAGGAGAAAATGGAGATGTTGAAAGGGCTCATTGGCAAGAAAGTCGGCATGACTCAGATTTTCGACGAAGCCGGACGTGCCTTACCGGTCACGCTGATCGAAGCAGGTCCCTGCTACGTGACCCAGGTACGTAATCCCGAACGGGATGGCTATGCGTCAGTTCAGCTGGGTTTCGAAGAAGCTAAGCCGAAACGCCTCACCGGCGGCCAACTGGGGCATCTAAAGCGCAACAACCTTCCACCGTTGCGCTTTTTACGCGAGTTTCGCGTGAAAGACCCCCAAGTTGCTGAAGGCGACCAGTTGAATGTATCACTCTTTGCAGTTGGTGAGAACGTGGACGTTACTGGAACCAGCAAAGGCAAGGGCTTCCAGGGCGGCGTCAAACGCTACCACTTCAAAGGCGGACCCAAGACCCATGGTCAGTCGGACCGCCAGCGCGCCCCGGGTTCGCGCGGTTCTACAACCACCCCCGGCCGCGTTAACAAAGGCGCACGTGGCCCAGGTCACATGGGCGTGGACCGGGTCACCACCCAGAACATCAAAGTGGTGCTGGTCGATCCCGAGCGCAACCTCATCGCTGTCAACGGCGCAGTACCTGGCGCAAAAGGCAGCCTGGTCATCATCAACGAGGCCAGGAAGCAGTAAGCGGCTGTTGCGCGCTGATTCCTAGCAAGTGGAGCATTACAAGATGAACGTTGACGTTTTCGACATGAACGGGCAAAAAGTGCGGACCGTGGAACTCCCGGCCCAGGTCTTTGAAGCCCCGATCAATATTGACCTGATGCACCAGGCCTACACGCGCCAGATGGCGAATGCCCGCCTGGGCACTCACCAAACCAAAACCCGCGGCGATGTCTCGGGCGGCGGCCGCAAGCCTTGGGCCCAAAAAGGCACTGGGCGTGCCCGCCAGGGTTCCACCCGCGCCCCCCACTGGGTGGGCGGCGGTGGGGCACACCATCCCCATCCGCGCAGCTACGAACTGCGCATGCCGCGCAAGATGCGCCAGGCTGCCCTGCGCTCGGCCCTGTCGGTCAAAGCCGCAGAGAACAGCATCGTCCTGGTGGACGTGCTGAGCCTGCCCGAACCCAAAACCCGCCTGATGGCGCAGGCCCTGACCAAGCTGGTCGGCAATGCCACCGCCCTGGTACTGATCCCTGAAAAGACCGGCACCTACGAAGCGGTCATCCGCTCGACCAGCAACCTGCCAGACGCAAAGACCCTCCTGGCGGGCTACATCAACATCCGTGACCTGCTCGGCTTTGACAAGATCGTCATGCCGCTGCAGACCCTGGATGTCATCACCCTACACTTAGGATAGACGGGAGGCAGCCATGACCACTATTTATGATGTCCTGCGACGCCCCATCGTCACCGAGAAGTCGAACTATCAGAACTCTCAGTTACACCAGTATGCCTTCGAAGTGACCCCCTCCGCGACCAAAACACTGGTGAAAGACGCCGTCGAAACCATTTTCGATGTAGACGTGGTGCGTGTCAACCTGATGAATGTACCCGCAAAGCGCACCCTGCGCTGGCGCAGCCGCCGCCGAATGGTTCGCCGCTCTGGATACAAGAAAGCCATCATCACACTGGCCCAGGGCGACACCATCGATCTATTTGAAGGAGTAAAGTAATGGGCATCAAGAAGTATAAGCCGATCACTCCTGGCACGCGCGGGATGACCGGTTACACCTTTGAAGAAATCACCAAGTCCAAGCCGGAGCGCTCGCTCATCAAACACCGCCCTGCCAACGCCGGGCGCGACATGCACGGCCGCATCTCCGTCCGCCATCGCGGCGGCGGCAACCGGCGCGACATTCGCATCGTGGATTTCAAGCGCAACAAGCTGAACATCCCCGCCCGCGTGGCCGCCATCGAATACGACCCCAACCGCACTGCCCGCCTGGCCCTGCTGCACTACGCCGATGGCGAGAAGCGCTACATCGTTGCCCCGATGGATGTCAAAGTGGGTGATACGATCGTCTCTGGCCCCGGCGCAGAAATTCGCCCTGGCAACGCCCTGCCCATCGCCAATATCCCCGTCGGCACCCAGGTGCACAACGTGGAACTCAAGGCCGGCCGCGGCGGTCAGCTCGTCCGCTCTGCGGGCGGCGCAGCCCAACTACTGGCGAAAGAAGGCGATTTTGCCCAGGTGCGCATGCCCTCCGGCGAAGTCCGCCTCATCCCCCAGGTGTGCTACGCCACCATCGGGCAGGTAGGCAACCTGGAACACAGCAATATCAAATTGGGCAAAGCCGGCCGCAAACGCCACATGGGCATCCGCCCCACCGTGCGCGGTACAGCAATGAGCCCCCGCGACCACCCCCATGGCGGCGGCGAGGGACGCCAACCCACTGGTATGCCCGGGCCCAAAAGCCCCTGGGGCAAACCCACCCGCGGTTATAAGACTCGCCGCAACAAGCTCAGCAACCAGTACATCGTCCGTCGGCGCGGGAAATCACGCCGTTAGTAGCCCGTAGGAGACACGAAAAATGGGACGCTCTCTGAAAAAAGGACCTTATGTCCACCCCAAGCTGCTCAAGAAAATCGAGCAGATGAATGAAAAAAGCGAGAAGCGCGTCATCCGCACTTGGAGCCGCGCCAGCACCATCTTCCCCCAGATGGTGGGCCACACCATCGCCGTACATGACGGTCGCCGCCATGTACCCATCTATGTCACCGAAAACATGGTTGGCCATCGTCTGGGCGAATTTGCTCCCACTCGCACCTTCCGCGGTCACCTTGCGGAAAAGAAAGTCAAAAAAGGAGCCTAAGCCATGGCAGCCGTCGATATTCGCGCTGAGTTCCACTCAGTTCCTATTTCAGCCCAAAAGGTGCGTCTGGTTGTCGATATGGTGCGCGGCAAAAAAGTTGTTGAGGCCATGGACATGCTCAAGTTCGTGCCCAACCGCGCCGCCCACCCGGTATCGAAGACCTTGAAGTCTGCCGTGGCCAACGCCGAAGAAAACTATGGCGTCAGCCGGGATGACCTGTACGTGCACACCATTTACGCCAATGAAGCCCAAACCCGCAAGTGGCGCCGCTTTGGCCCGCGTGGTCGCTTCAAACCGTGGTTGCGCCGTTCATCACACCTGACGGTCATCCTGCGCGAGAGAGAGGAGTAAGAGGCTTATGGGTCGCAAAGTACATCCAATTGGTTTTCGTCTGAATATCAACAAGACCTGGGATGCCCGTTGGTATGCCGAGGGTCAGGATTACGTTGATCAGCTGCACCAAGATTTCGCCCTGCGCGATCTGGTGCGCAATGAAGCACCCCGCGCCGGCGTATCCCGCATCGAGATTGAGCGCTTCCCGGGCAAGGTAAAGGTTGTCGTGCACACCGCCAAGCCGGGCGTGCTCATCGGCCGCAAAGGCGATAGCGTCAAAAAACTGCGCCAGCAGCTCGAAGCCCTGGCCGGCAAAAAGATCGATCTGGAGATCAAAGAGATCAAAGCCCCCGATCTGGATGCCTACCTTGTAGCAATGAACATTGCTGAGCAGATCACCCGCCGCATCAGCCACCAGCGCGCCATGAAGCGCGCTGTCCAGCAGGCCATCCGGGCGGGCGCCCAGGGCATTCGCCTTGAGGTCGCTGGACGCTTGAGTGGTGCCGAAATGGCCCGCGTGGTCAATATGCGTGAAGGCCGCGTCCCCCGCGCCACCCTGCGCGCTGATATTGATTACTTCCAAACCGCTGCCACAACCACCTACGGCCAGATTGGCGTAAAGGTGTGGATCTATCGTGGAAACGTTCTGCCTCAGGTCGAAGAGCAGGTTGAGCAGACCGAGGGCGTGTACGTCAGTGAATAGAGATCAGGGCTAAGTGCCTGAGAACCAGGCGCTGAACCCAATACTGTGAGGTTGCAACTATGTTGATGCCGAAGCGTGTTAAATACCGCAAGCAAATGCGCGGGCGGATGAAAGGCAAAGCGCAGCGCGGAGCCGAAGTTCACTTTGGTGATTTGGGCCTGCAAGCGCTGGAACCTGGCTGGGTGACTGCCCGCCAGATCGAGGCCGCCCGGCGCGCCATCGTACGCGCCATGAAGCGCCGCGGGAAATTGTGGATCCGCGTCTTTCCCGATAAACCCGTGACCCAAAAGCCTGCCGAAACCCGCATGGGTAAAGGCAAGGGTAACGTAGAGTTCTGGGTGGCGGTGGTCAAACCGGGCCGTGTGATGTTCGAGATCGGCGGCGGCTTGCCCGAAGATATTGCCCACGAAGCCCTGCGCCTGGCCCAGTACAAACTGGCCATCAAAACCAAGATCATCGCCCGCCACGATCGCGTTGGAGGTGAGCAATGAAAATGAAAGATATCCGAGGTTTATCTACGGATGAACTGCGCAACCGGCTGAATGACGCCAAAGAGGAATTGATGCGCTTTCGCTTCCAGCAAAGCACGGGTGAACTAACCGACACCTCGCGCATGCGCATCACCCGCCGCAACATTGCCCAGCTGTTCACCGTTTTGAACCAGCGCGAGCAGAATCCGGAAAGCGAGGAAAGCCATGAATAATCGCCGCCGCATGACTGGTACTGTTACCAGTAACAAAATGCAGAAAACTGTGATTATTGAAGTATCTCGCACTTACCGCCACCCACTGTACAAGAAAGTGGTCTACAGCCGCAAGCGCTTCATGGCGCATGACGAACTGGGCTGCCAGATTGGTGACAAAGTGCGCGTCGTTGAAAGCCACCCCATCTCCCGCAACAAGCGCTGGGTCGTTGAAGAGATCCTGCGCCGGGAGATCGGCGGTGATGACACCCTGCCGGAGGCCTAGCCATGATCCAGCAAGAATCCCGTTTGAAAGTTGCCGATAATACCGGCGGGCGCGAACTGTTGGTCATCCATGTCATGGGAGGCTCTCGGCGCCGCTATGGTCGTGTCGGAGATATCGTCGTCGCCACAGTCAAAGAGGCCGCCCCCCAGGGCAGCGTCAAGAAGAGTGATGTTGTGCGCGCCGTTGTCGTGCGCTGCGCCAAAGAATGGCGCCGCGATGATGGCTCGTACATCCGCTTCGATGACAATGCCGCCGTCATCCTTGATACGGATGGCACCAACCCCAAGGGGACGCGCATCTTCGGACCGGTCGCTCGCGAACTCCGCGAAAAAGGCTTTATGAAGATCGTATCCCTGGCCCCCGAAGTGCTGTAGGCCAGAGGAACAGGAGCGAGAACCGTGAACGTAAAGATCCGCAAAGGCGACACCGTTATTATCATCAATGGTCGCGCAACCGATAAAGGAAAGCGCGGCGAAGTGATCAAAGTTTTGCCCAATGAAAACCGTCTTGTTGTGGCTGGCATCAACGTGCGCAAGAAACACCAGAAGGAAGTTCAGTCCAAGGGGCGTTCCCTCAAACCCGGCCTGATCGAATTCGAAGCGCCCATTGCCATCTCGAACGTGATGCTGATCTGCCCCAAGTGTAATCAGCCAACCCGCGTAGGCGCCACGCGCGAAGACGGTGAAAGCCAGCGCACTTGCAAAAAGTGCGGCAAGGCCATCGATTGATTGGCTGATGGAGTAAGAATATGAGTCACCGAATGAATGAATACTATAAAAGCGAGATCGCACCCGCCCTGCAAAAGGCGATCGGTGTCGATAACGTGATGCAGATACCGCGTATCACCAAAGTTGTGGTGAACATCGGTGTGGGCGAAGCCATGGACAACGCCAAGGCCCTCGAAGCCGCCGTGGGTGATCTGATCAAGATCACCGGGCAGAAACCCATCGTCACCAAAGCGCGCAAGAGCATCGCCAACTTCAAACTGCGTGAAGGCCGAGCCATCGGCGTCAAAGTCACCCTGCGCGGCGAGCGCATGTGGTCCTTCTTGGACCGTCTGATGAACGTCGCCCTGCCCCGCGTGCGCGACTTCCGCGGCATCTCTCCCGACTCGTTCGACGGTCGCGGCAACTACACCTTGGGCCTGCGCGAGCAACTGGTCTTCCCAGAGATTGAATACGATAAGATCGACAAACTACGCGGCCTGGAGATTTCCATCATCACCACAGCCCGTAATGACGATGATGCCAGGCAACTGCTCAGTATGCTCGGGATGCCGTTTAGAAAGGATGGAAACTAATGGCTCAGAAATGCATGCACTACCGCGAAATGCGCCGGAAATATCCCAACCGGGTGCGCAACCGCTGTAAACTCTGTGGTCGTCCGCGCGGCTATATCCGCCGCTTTGGATTGTGCCGCATCTGCTTCCGCGAGCTGGCTCTCGAGGGAAAAATCCCCGGTGTGGTGAAGTCATCCTGGTAACCGGGCGGAGGAATGAAGAATGTCTGTAACTGATCCAATTGCTGATATGCTCACACGGATGCGAAATGCCGTCCAGGCGGGCCACACGCACGTTAGCCTGCCTAGCTCTAAGATTAAGGTTGCCATTGCCCAAATCCTCAAAGAAGAGGGCTACATCAACAGCTTCGAGCTGACCGATGACGAAAAGCAACCGACCCATAAAACTCTGCGCATCCGCCTAAAATACATCGGAGAGCGCCGGGAACGCCAATCTGTCATTTCCGGCCTGGAACGCATCAGCCGCCCTGGCAGCCGCGTCTACACCGGCAAAACCGAGATCCCCTGGGTGCTCTCTGGTATGGGTGTCGCCATCATCTCCACCCCCAAAGGCGTTATGACCGGGCAACGCGCCCGCCAATTGGGCGTGGGCGGCGAAATCCTCTGCAAGGTCTGGTAGGAGATTGCCATGTCCAGAATAGGTCGCTTACCGGTGGTTTTACCACCCAAGGTTGAAGTGGAGATCAACGGCTCTCACGTTCGCGTCACAGGCCCTAAGGGAACGATGGAACACACCTTCCCTGCAAGCATGAAGATCGAGCTTGAGAACGGCGTCATCCACGTCTCTCGCCCCTCAGACGAGAGCATGCAACGCTCCCTGCACGGCACCACCCGCACCCTCATCGATAACATGGTGGTGGGTGTGAGCACTGGCTTTCAGAGAGTGTTGGAAGTGAACGGCGTGGGTTACCGCGCCGAGATGAACGGCAACAACCTGGTGCTCAACGTAGGGTACTCTCACCCTGTCGTCATTGAGCCGCCCGAAGGCATTGCCTTTGAGGTTGATCTAAAAACCCGCCAGATCAAAGTGCTGGGTTACAACAAACAACAAGTTGGCCAGGTGACGGCTAATCTTCGTAAGGTGCGCCCACCCGAACCCTACCAGGGCAAGGGCATCAAGTACCTCGAAGAAAGAATCCGCCGCAAGGCTGGCAAGTCAGGTAAGGCATAAACTATGGCTAGTAACAAACACACACGTTCTGCAGCACGCGCTCGCCGCCAAACCCGCGTTCGCCAAAAAGTAAGCGGCACCGCACAGCAGCCCCGCCTGAACGTCTTCCGCAGCCTGACCGAGATCTACGCCCAGGTGATTGATGACGAAGCCGGGCAGACCCTGGTTTCAGCTTCTACCATCGACCAGGAACTGCGCACCAAGCTGGCTGGCCTGAAGCGCGTTGAACAGGCCAAGCTGGTTGGCAAGGCTGTGGCTGAGCGCGCCCTGGCCAAGGGCATTGAAAAAGTGACCTTTGACCGCGCCGGATATCAGTACACCGGCCGTGTCAAAGCCCTGGCAGATGGCGCCCGCGAAGGCGGCCTCAAGTTCTAAGGAGACCAGAATGACAGACTATCCTATCGCAGAATTTGAACAGCAGGAATATGACGAGCGCGTCATCGAGATTGGCCGTGTTGCCAAAGTGGTTAAGGGCGGCCGCCGCTTCTCCTTCCGCGTCACCGTGGTCGTAGGCGATAATCGCGGCAGCATTGGCGTGGGCGTTGGCAAAGCCAACACCGTCCCCGATGCCATGCGCAAAGCCTCTGAGCACGCTCGCAGCAACATGCACAAGGTTTTCCTGTCTGGCACCACCATCCCTCACGAGGTCATCGCCAAAGTCAGCGGCGCAGAAGTGCTGCTGAAGCCCGCCTCGCGCGGTACTGGCGTTATCGCTGCAGGCGGCGTACGCGCCGTCTTAGAGGCAGCTGGCGTCAGCGATATCCTCACCAAATCGCTGGGCAGCAACAACGTGCTCAATGTGGTTTACGCCACCGTGAAAGCGTTAGACAGCATGAAATCGCCCCGTGAGGAAGCCGCCCGCCGCGGCAAAGATATCAAGGATGTAACCCCCTTCTGGGAGCGCAAAAAGAATGCCTAAGAAACAAGAACCCAAAGAAAAAATCGTCCGCGTCACGCTCGTTCGCAGCGCCATTGGTTTTTCCAAGCGCCACAAAGAGACCGTACGCGCCCTGGGCCTGCGCCGGTTGCATCAAACCGTTGAACACGTTGATTGCCCCTCCCTGCGCGGAATGCTCTACATGGTCAGCCGCCTGGTTGATGTAGAGGAGATTACGAAATGAAACTGCACGATCTGCAACCCAACCAAGGCTCCAAGAAGAACCGCAAGCGTGTGGGCCGCGGCCTGGGCGCTGGCCAGGGCAAGACCGCTGGCCGCGGCACCAAAGGCCAGGGCGCACGCGCTGGCAAGCCCGTCCGCCTGTACCATCAGGGCGGCAACCTGCCGTTCTACCGCCGCCTGCCCTTCAAGCGTGGTGAAGGCTTCACCCCGATGAACAGCGTCGAGTACAACGAGATCAACCTGGATCAGCTTGCTATCTTCCAGGCTGGCGCCGAAGTGACCCCCGAGACCCTGGCTGAAGCCCGCCTGCTGCGCGACCCGAAGCTCCCGGTTGTTTTACTGGGGCGCGGCGAACTCACCACCGCCGTCACCGTGCGTGTGCACCGCATCAGCAAAAGCGCCCAGGCCAAGATTGAGGCCGCCGGCGGCAGTGTTGAAGTGCTCAAACTCTAATGAGGAGCCTCTAATATGAAGCGCTCTGCATGGCGTTACCTCTGGTCTGCCAGAGATATCCGTCGCAAACTGTTGATCACCCTGCTCATCCTGGCGATCTACCGCCTGGCCGCGCACGTACCCGTACCTGGCGCCAACCCCACCACCATCAACTCAATCCTGAGTGGTGGTGGGGCCGCTGGCACCCTGATCGGCCTGCTGGATCTGCTTTCGGGCGGCACCGTCTCCAACTTCTCTGTGATGGCCATGGGTGTGTATCCGTACATTACCGCCCAGATCATCCTGCAGTTGTTGGTGCCCATCATCCCCGCGCTGCAAAAGCGCATGGAAGATGACCCGCGCGAAGGCCGCAAATGGATGGAGAAATGGACCTACTACCTGGCGGTGCCTATGGCGCTGCTGCAGGCTGTGGGGCAGATCAACATCTTTAACTCGTATGCCACCAATATGGGCTTGCCAGAGGTGATCTCCGACTTTGGCATCACCGGCGGCAATGCCCTCTCCAGCATCTCCATCATCATCAGCATGACCGCCGGCACCCTGTTTGCCATCTGGCTGGGAGAATTGATCTCCGAATATGGCATCCGCAACCAGGGCCTCTCGTTGATCATCTTCGCAGGCATCGTCTCGCGCATCCCGGTGACCATCATCCAATTGTGGGGTAACGAGCAGACCATCCAGCAAGTATGGAACGGCCACATGGAGTACCGCTGGTTAGGCCTGGGGCTGACCCTGCTCCTCACCACCCTGGTGATCATGGCCATCGTCTTCGTCCAGCAGGGCCGCCGCAACGTGCCGGTGATGTACCCCGGCCGGCGGGTTGGGGCGCGCATGTCCATGCCCGTCAAAGGCACCCTGCCTCTGATGATCAACATGGCCGGCATGATCCCGATCATCTTCGCCCAGTCCATCCTCACCTTCCCCTCCATCGTCGCCTCCTTCTTCACCCGCGTCGAGAACGCCACCGTGGCTAAGATTGCCTTCGACATCCAAAACCTGTTTGGCGGCACGGGCAATGTGTACTGGATCATGTACTTCTTCGGCGTGGTACTCTTCGCCTTCTTCTACACCGACGTGCTCTTTGCACAGCAGAACTACGGCGATAACCTGAAGAAAGTGGGCGCCCAGATCCCCGGCATCAGCCGCGGCGCCCCCACCCAGCGCTACCTGACCCGTGTGCTGCGGCGCATCACCCTGCCAGGCGCCCTCTTCCTGGGCTTCGTAGCCATTTTACCCTGGCTGATTGGCCTGATCTTCCCCTGGGACCAGGGCACTGGCCTGATGCTGGTCACCTCGTCTGGTATGCTCATCGTTGTCGGCGTCGTCCGCGATGCCTTCCAAAACATCGATGCCGAGCTGAAACTGCACGGCTACGACGACTCCTTACTGGTGCGCTAGCGCCAGAGGTAGAATAGCATTGGCAACGTACATTGTCCTACTCGGTCCTCCAGGCGCTGGCAAAGGCACACAAGCCCAAGCCATCAGCGAAAGCTTGCGCCTGCCGCACATCTCCTCGGGAGATATCTTCCGAGAGAACATCAAGAACGAGACCGAACTGGGCAAACTTGCCAGTGGTTTTATGAACAAAGGCGAACTGGTACCCGATGATGTCACCATCGCCATGATCCGCGAGCGGCTGTCGCGTCCCGACTGCCAAAACGGAGCACTGTTGGACGGCTTTCCGCGCACCCCGGCTCAAGCCGATGCACTTGCAACCATGCTCTCCTCCTTCCAAGGAGAGGTCGGTGCTGTACCAACCATCAGTGTGCCCGAAGAAGTGCTGGTAGAACGCCTCACCGGTCGCTGGACCTGCCGGGCGGGGGGCCATATTTATCACGAAAAATATAGCCCCCCCCGCCAGGCTGGCCTGTGCGACCAGGACGGTTCTGAACTCTACCAGCGGGACGACGATAAAGCGGAGACGGTGACCCGGCGCATCCGCGTGTACCTGGAACAAACGCAACCGTTGATCGAGTACTACCGGCAGCGCGGTTTGCTGTTGGAGATCAACGGCGCCCAATCCATCGAGCAAGTAACGACCGATATGCTCAAGGCGCTGCGCGCCAAGGGCTGAACCGGCCCACTGCACCTTACTACGAGTGATCTAATGTCTTGGGAACGCAATATCGTCATCAAGAGCCCGCAGGAGCTTGCCCTCATGCGCCAGGCTGGGCGCGTTAACGCCCTGGCCCTGGCTGCAGCCGGGGCAGCTATCCGACCGGGCGCCACCACTGCCGACCTGAATGCCGCCGCCGAAGAAGTCATCTTGAAGCATGGCGGCATCCCCACCTTCAAAGGCGTGATGGGGGCTTACCCCTACCCTGCTGCCACCACCATCAGCATCAACGAAGAGATGGTGCACGGCATCCCCGGCAAGCGCAAACTGCGCCAAGGTGATATCGTCTCGGTGGATTGCGGCACAACCCTGGATGGCTTCGTCGCCGACTCCGCCTTCAGCGCGGGCGTTGGTGAGATCTCAGAGCAGGCCCAGCGCCTGCTCGAGGTCACCGAGCGAGCCCTGCACATCGGCATCGAGCAGATGCGCAGCGGCAAGCACGTAGGCGATATTGGGTACGCCATCGAACGATATGTGGAAGACGAGCAAGGCTATCACCTCACCCGGCAGTACACCGGGCATGGTGTTGGCCGGATCATGTGGGAAGGGCCCCAGGTGCCCAACTATGGTCGCCCCGGGCGCGGCATTGCCCTCCGCCCTGGCATGACCATTGCCCTGGAGCCCATGGTGCTGATCGGCACGGCGCAAACCCGTGTCTTGCCGGATCAGTGGACCGTGGCCTCGGCTGATGGTTCGCTGACAGCACATTTCGAACATAGCATTGCCATCACAGATGGCGATCCAGTCATCTTGACCCTGCCCTAAGACCTGGACGAGATGGGCAAGGGCAGGTATAATCAATGCTTTGGCTTTAAGGAAACGAGAAGCAAAGGAGTATGAATTCATGAAAGTCTCTTCGTCAATCCGGCGGCGCTGTTCCAAGTGCAAGGTTGTAAAGCGCAAGGGCCGCCTGTATATCATTTGCGAAAATCCAAAACATAAGCAGCGACAGGGATAAGGCATATGGCACGTATTGAAGGCATCGATCTACCGCGTAACAAGCGGATTGAAATTGGACTGACCTATATTTTTGGGATTGGCCGTTCAACCGCCACTGAAATTCTTGCAGAAACCGGCGTCAACCCGGATATCCGCGTCAAAGACCTGACCGACGCAGACGTCGCGCTTTTGCGCGATTACATCGGCCAGAAGTGCAAAGTGGAAGGCGATCTGCGCCGTGAGGTGCAGCTCAACATCAAGCGGCTGATCGAGATCGGCTGCTACCGCGGCCTGCGTCATCGCCGCAACCTTCCCGCACGCGGCCAGCGCACCCGCACCAATTCGCGCACGCGCAAAGGCCCCAAGAAAACGGTCGCCGGACGCGGACGCCGCCGCGGCGCAACCAAGAAATAATCACAAGAACCGAAGCGAGGTTGTATGGCTCAAACATCCACTACCGGACGCCGCAAAAGCGCGCGCAAAATCAAGCGTACCCTGTCCTCTGGGCAAGTGCACATCATGGCGTCATTTAACAACACCATCGTCACCATCACCGATCCCCAGGGCAACACCGTCACCGCAGTCAGCGCGGGCATGTCTGGCTTCAAGGGCTCTCGCAAGAGCACGCCCTTTGCCGCTCGCCTCGCCGCCGAGGCCGCGATGAAGAATGCTCAGGGACTGGGTATTCAGGAAGTTGAAATTTTCGTCAAGGGCCCCGGCCCCGGCCGCGAGAATGCCATCCGCGCCGTCCAGGCTGCTGGCGTAAAAGTCACCTCCATCACCGAAAAAACACCCGTGCCTCACAACGGATGCCGGCCTCCTAAGAAACGCCGCGTCTAAACCTACACGGAAAAAAGAGAAGGATAGTATTCTATGGCGAAGTATCGTGGGCCTGTATGTAAATTATGCCGCCGTGAAGGCGAAAAACTCTTCCTCAAGGGTGCGCGCTGCTATTCCCCCAAGTGCTCCTTTGAGCGGCGTGGCTATCCCCCCGGCTCGCATGGCAAAGGCGCTCAGTTCCGCCGCCGCCGCGAATCGGATTATAACCGCCAACTGCGCGCCAAGCAGAAAGCGCGCCGTGTCTTTGGTGTGCTGGAACGCCAGTTCCACCGCTATTACACAATTTCCCTCAAACGGCGGGGTATCACCGGTTTGAACCTGCTCCAGATCCTGGAGTCCCGGCTGGACAACGTGATCTACCGCATGGGCTACGCCCAGAGCCGCGCCGAAGCGCGTGTGCTGGTGACCCATGGGCACTTCACCGTCAATGGCCGCCGCACCGACATCCCCTCCATGCTCACCGCAGCTGGCGACGTGATTGCCGTGCGCGAGCTCTCCCGCAAGCGCACCTTATTCAAGCAGCTGCCCGATCTGGCAGAATCTCGCAACGTTCCCAACTGGCTGAACCGTGACGTGAAAGAACTTTCCGGCACCGTCATCCGCCTGCCCGAGCGTGAAGAGATCGACGCTAACCTGACGGAACAACTGATCGTCGAGTATTACTCGCGCTAGTATCCGCAAATGCAGGCAGGGGTGTGCGCCCGGCTGAACGCCCGGCCCACACCCAGCCTGCATGAAGCGGGGGAAGAGGTGAAACAGTGTTAGGTCTGAGCAACATGGTTACGCCAAAAATCGAGCGCGAAGCTGAGGCTCGGAATTATGGCAAGTTTGTCATCAGCCCGTTAGAGCATGGCTACGGCATTACCCTGGGTAATGCCCTGCGCCGTGTGCTGCTCTCCTCGCTGGATGGCGCGGCGGTCACTTCTATCCGCATCGCCGATGTCCAGCACGAGTTCAGCAATATCCCGGGCGTGCGCGAGGATGTGATCCGCGTCATGCTGCAGATCAAGCAGTTGCGCTTGCGCCTGCTGGACGTGGAAAGCGCCCACCTGCACCTGGAAGTGCGCGGCGGCGGCACCGTCACTGCGGCGGATATCGTCGCTCCGCCTGAGGTGGAGATCATCAATCCCGAGCTGTATCTCTTCTCTATGGATGATCCCAAGATCAGCCTGGAGATCGATCTGACCGTCGAGCGCGGGCGTGGCTATTCCCCAGCAGATGACCGCCTGGGGCGCCTGCCCATCGGCGAGCTGCCCGTGGATGCCATTTACACCCCAATTCGCCGTGTGAACTGGGATGTCAGCTCTGCCCGCGTAGGGCAAAGCACCAATTACGATAAACTCATCTTGGAGATCTGGACCGACGGGACCACCACCCCCGAAGCCTCTCTGAGCACTTCTGCCAAGATCCTGATCGATCACCTGCGTCACCTGGCTGGCATCAGCGAAGAAACCCTGGCTGCCATGACCGAGGAAACCAGCGAAGAAGATCACCTCACCAGCGAAATGATCGAGACCCCCATCGAAAACCTCGATCTGTCGGTGCGGGTGTTCAACTCGCTCAAGCGCACCGGGATCACCACTGTTGGCGAAGTCCTCGAGCTGCTAGAAAAGGGCGAAGAGGCCGTCATGTCCATCCGGAACTTCGGCGAGAAGAGTCTCGACGAACTGCGCCAGAAGATGCGCGAAAAAGGCTACCTCCGGGATGCAGCCGAAAACGAAGCGGAGTAATTTAGAATGCGACATAAAGTAGCAGGTTATCGACTGAGCCGCGGTAAAGACGAGCGTATCGCCCTTCGCCGCACCCTCATCAAGCAATTGTTCGAGCACGAGCGCATCGAGACCACCATCACCAAGGCTCAAGCCATACGCGGTCAGGCCGAGCGCCTGATCACCATGGCCAAGCGCGGCAACAAAGAAGGCAGCGAGAAGATGGTTTACGCCCGCCGCCTGGTCGCCGCCCGCCTGGGCAGCAACGAGATGGTCAACAAACTGTTTGATGATATCGCACCGCGCTATGCCGAGCGCCCCGGTGGCTATACCCGCATGTACAAGCTGGGTAAGCGCCTGGGTGATGCAGCCGAAATGGTGCTTTTGGAACTGGTGGAAGATTAATCCAGACTCAACAGCGGCCGGTAACGGCCTTGCCTGAACTGGCCGCTGGTCACAATTTCATGGTACGTTACCAGGTTATCCTTGCCTACGACGGCTCGCAGTTCCAGGGCTTCCAGAGGCAGGCAAATACTCGAACAGTCCAGGGAGTGGTCGAAGATGCCCTGCGTCGCCTGAACTGGCGCGGCAGGACCATCCTGGCTGCCGGGCGCACCGATACGGGCGTCCACGCGGCCGGGCAGGTAATCGCCTTTGACCTGGAATGGGCCCACAGCCCCCAAGAGCTGCAGGCGGCGCTCAATGCCCACCTGCCCTTGGAGGTGGCTGCCCGCCAGGTCCAGGCCACCCATGCAGATTTCCACCCCCGCCGAGACGCCCGCTGGCGCCGCTACCGCTATCAGATCTACTGCCAGCCGGTGCGCCACCCCCTGCTCGATCCTTTTGCCTGGCGAGTCTGGCCTCCAGCCAGCCTCCCCTCCCTGCAAACCGCCGCCAGCCTGCTCACCGGCAAACACGATTTTGCTGCATTCGGCACCCCGCCCCGGGCCGCCAGCAGCACCGTGCGCACCGTGATGCAGGCCACCTGGGAAGACAATGCCCCCTACTTCACCTTTGAAGTGACCGGCAATGCCTTCCTATACCACATGGTCCGGCGGCTGGTTTTCTTGCAAGTGGCGGTGGCGCAAGATCGTCTGCCTTTGCAGGCGATCGCCCAGGCCCTGCAGCCAACCCGCCTAGCCAACGGCGAGATCAGCCCCAGAGTGCAGGGCCTCGCCCCTCCCCAGGGTCTCACCCTGGCTGAGGTGCGTTACCGGCCTCGAGTTGAGCCGCAAGCAGATAACCAGGATGATCAAGGTATACAAAACGAAGGCTGGCCCCCCTGCCCTGAGCAGCAGCCAGCATCAGATGGAGAGCATGAACGTGCAGAAGACATACATCCCTAAAGCTGATCAGATCAGCGAAGCATGGTACCTGGTCGATGCCAACGATCAGAACCTGGGCCGCCTGGCTACCCGGATTGCCCACGTGTTGTTGGGAAAACACAAACCCGATTTCACCCCCGGCATGGATACCGGCGATTACGTGATCGTGATCAATGCCGAGAATATCCAGGCCACCGGCAACAAAATGGAAGATAAAGTTTACTATCACCACTCCGGCTACCCGAGCGGTATCAAGAGCATCACCCTGCGCCAGCAGCTCGTCTCCCACCCGGAACGCGTCCTGCGCAGCGCTGTGTGGGGCATGCTGCCCCACAACAAATATGGGCGTCACCTGATCAAGAAACTCAAAGTGTACGCCGGCCCAGATCATCCCCATGCCGCCCAGGAACCTAAGCCCCTGGCCTAGCCGCGGATAAAGAGAAGGAGTTGTTATGGCTGTTCAGTATTATGAAGGAATTGGCCGCCGTAAAGAAAGCACTGCCCGCGTACGCATTGCCAGCGGTGCCGGTCTGTTCACCGTCAATCAGAAACCCGCCGCAGAGTATTTCACTCGCATCGGCGATATGGATCTCATCCTGGCCGCACTGAAGTGCGCCGGTGAAGAACCCAATACGCTGGATATCACCGTTATGGTGAACGGCGGCGGCGTCACCGGGCAGACCTCTGCCGTCAAGATGGGCCTGGCTCGCGCCATCGTCCTGATGAAGCCGGATGCTCACCTGGCCCTGCGCCAGGGAGGTTTCCTGACCCGCGACGCGCGCATCAAGGAACGCAAAAAGCCCGGCCTCAAGCGCGCCCGCAAAGCCCCCACCTACACCAAGCGCTAAATCGTCACTGCGTTTGGACCTCTGGTCAATTGGTATGGAGTGCAGCGGGTGTACCATGTACACCCGCCGCACTCCATCTCTTGATTTAGCCAGAGACCCCCATTGCAGCGCATCCCCACCCCCATGACCTCCGGCATCCTCCTCCTCGGCCTTGGCCCAGGCAGCCCCGATCTGCTGACCCGGCAAGCATGGCAAACCCTGCAAGAGGCAAAAGAAATCTACCTGCGCACCTGCCAGCACCCCACCGTGGCAGGTTTTCCCCCTGGCTTACAGGTGCATTCCTTTGATGCCCTGTACCAAAACAGCCAGACCTTCGAAGAAGTCTACGAAACCATCATCCAGGAAGTGCTGTGCCTGGGCGCCCGCCCCCAGGGTGTGATCTACGCCGTGCCGGGGCACCCCTTCGTCGCCGAGGCCACCTGCCCGGAAATTGCCCGCCGCGCCCGTGCGCAGGGCCTGCCCGTTCAGGTGATCGAGGGCCTGTCCTTCCTTGAGCCGACCTTCACCGCTCTGGGAGTAGACCCCCTGCCCCACACCGCCCTGGTGGATGCCTTGCTGCTCAGCGCCGCGCACGCCCCCGCCTTCCCCCCCGATGCCCCCGCGCTGATCGCCCAGATCCACTCGGCGGGCGTGGCCTCCGATGTCAAACTGACGCTGATGGAAAACTACCCCGACGAGCACCCGGTGATGCTCGTCCACGCCGCCGGGACGCCGGAATGCCAGGTCGAGCATCTACGGCTATACGAAATCGACCGCGGCCCCCACATTGGCCTGCTCACCACCCTGTACCTGCCCCCCCTGCCCACCGGCACCTCCTTTGAGGCCTTTCACAATATCATCGCCCACCTGCGCGCCCCCGATGGCTGCCCCTGGGACCGCAAGCAAACCCACCAATCCCTGCGCCCCTACCTGCTCGAAGAAACCTACGAGACCCTGGACGCCCTGGATGCAGAAAACCCCCAGGCCATCTGTGAGGAATTGGGCGACCTGCTCTTGCAGATCGTCTTGCATGCCCAGGTAGCCAACGAGGCGGGCGATTTTAACATGCCCGCCATCCTGCAGCACATCCACGATAAGATCGTCCGCCGCCACCCGCACGTATTTGGCGATGTGGAAGTGGACGGCGTGGGGCGTGTGCTGGAAAACTGGGAGCGCATCAAAGCCGCCGAGCGCCACGCCAACGGTCAGGCTGAGAAAAGCCTGCTGGACGGTGTGGCCCGTTCGCTGCCCGCTCTGAGCCAGGCCCAGGAATACCAGAGCCGGGCCTCCCACACCGGCTTCGAGTGGCCCAGCCGGGCAGATTTTTTAGCCAAGGTCAGCGAAGAATGCGCCGAGATCGTCAGCGCCCCCGATGCAGAGGCCCGCGCCCGCGAGATGGGCGATCTGTTCTTGGCCCTGGCAAACCTGGCCCGCCACCTGGAGATCGATGCCGAGAGCGCCCTGCGCCAGGCCAATGCCCGCTTCCGCCAACGCTTTGCCTACATCGAAGGGCAGGCGCGCCAGCAGGGCAAAAGCATCGCTGATTTCAGCCTGGACGAAATGCTCGCTTTTTGGCAAGCAGCCAAAAAGGATTGAAAGACTTAGGAGCCATTGCGTGCCCAAGACCATCGTGGTCATCCCCACATATAATGAAGCCAGCAACCTTCCACAGATCACCCAGGCCTTGTTTGCTTTGGGCGTGGACGAGTTGGGGATCTTGATCGTAGACGACGCCTCGCCCGATGGCACCGGCGAGATCGCCGACCGCCTGGCGCAGGAACACCCCGGGCGTTTCCATGTGATGCACCGGCCCGGCAAGCAGGGCCTGGGCACAGCCTACGTACAGGGCTTCGAATGGGCCCTCCAGCACGAGGCCGAGCGGGTGATCCAGATGGACGCGGATTTCTCCCACTCGCCCGAATACATCCCCCAGTTCTTACAGCACATTCAGGATTATGATGTAGTGGTGGGCTCGCGCTACGTTAAAGGTGGGCGGCTGGACGAACGCTGGTCGTGGTGGCGCTGGCTGCTCTCCTGGTGGGCCAACTCTGTGTGGGTGCGCGTCATCCTGGGCACCCGCACCAAAGACGCCACCGCCGGCTTCAAGTGCTGGCGGGCAGAGGCGCTGCGCCAGATCGGCCTGGCGCGCGTGCACTCCAACGGGTACGTCTTCCAGGTGGAGATGTGTTACCTGGCGGAGAGGCTGGGACTGCGTATCTTAGAGATCCCCATCTACTTCGAAGACCGCCGTATTGGTCAAAGCAAGATGAATGTGCCGGTCAAGATCGAAGCCGCCCTGCGCGTCTTCGATATCCGCGCCCGCCATCACCGCCTTCGCCCGATGAGGAAGCCCTAAAAAAGACATGATTCACCTGCAGGCAAAAACCGCCCGCACATGACCCGTTTTTGACTGTTTTAGGTGATGCGCGGCCTAACCTCCGACAAGGGCGCGCAGCACTTCCACCAGCAACTGCGCCATTAATATCTTAAAGATCAGCGCTACCGGATAGACACTGGCATAAGAGAGCGCCGGCAGATCGGTCTCCGATTGGGCACTCGCTGCCCCCAAACCGGGCGGGTTGGTCATCGAACCGCACAGCGCTCCCATGGTTGCCAGCACGTTCATGCGGTACACCCGATCCATCAGCACCACCCCCACCACGATAGAGGTGGCGATGATCAGGATCGCCGCCAGCACCAGCTGCCAGCCTTGTTTCTGCAAGATTTCCACGAAATGCGCTCCGGCGCTGGTGCCTGCCCCCGCCAGGAACAGCATCAAGCCCAACTCGCGAGAAAGGTTTTTAGCCGCCGCAGGCACGTACATGCGGAACGGGCCGATCTTGCCAAAGTGCCCCAACAGCAGGCTGACAATAAACGCCCCACCCGCCATGCCCAGTTTCACCGTCATGCCGTTGGGCAAGGTCACCGGAATGCTGCCCAGGGCAATCCCCAGCACCAGGCCGATCATGAAGGGCACCATGCTGGTCTCTTCATGCTTACGTGGCGCGCCGTGTACCAGCTTCACAAAGGCTTCCACCGCATCCCGGTCGCCAACGACGCGGATCTGGTCACCCATCTCCAGGGTGATGTTGCCCGCCGGGGCAATCTCCATCCCCTGGCGGCGGATGCGCGTGATCACCACGGTGTAGCGCTCCCACAGGCGCATCTCTGCCAGCGTCTTGCCGCTCATGGTGTCCTCGGCTACTTCCACGTCCATGCTCAGCACGTTGACGTTCACATCCATGCGCTCATCGGCGTCTTCGCCCAAAACCAGGCGCATTTTATCCAACTCCTCATCCGGCCCCACCACCATCACCACATCGCCCAGTTGCAGCACAGCATCGGGGCGGGCGGCAAATACCGCTTCACCGCGCTTGAGGCGCGAGATGTTGGCCCGCGCCATGCGGCGAGGATTGACCTCGCTGACGGTTTTACCATCCACATTGGGGTTGGTGATGCGGAACTGGCACACACTCAACTCTGGAGACTCCACCTGTTTTTCCTTCAGCCAGGATTGTTCCTCCATCGGCACGCTGCGCCGCAGCAGGCGCGCCAGGAACTGCACCAAAAGCACCACGCCGATCATGCTGAAAGGATAGGCTACACCATACCCCACCGAGATCACCGAGCCGCTGCCTGGCACAACCCGCTCTGCCACATCAATGGCGGCTGCCAGGCCCGGCGTGATGGTGAGCGCACCGGTGTAGAGCCCGGTCGCCAGGTCATAAGGCAGATCAAAGAGAAATGCCACCCCCACCGTCGCCAGGGCACCCGCAAAGGCTACGGCGAACGCGATCACCACAAAACGGATGCCGTGCCGCCGGAAGGTGCGAAAAAAGCGCGGCCCGGCGGTAATCCCCACCGCGTAGACAAACAACAGCAATCCCAGGTCCATCACCACTTTGGGCACGCTCGCCCCAAAATGCCCAAACGCCAGCGCCACAAACAGCACGCCCGCCCCGCCCAGTGCCAGGCCGCGAAAGGATAACTGCCCAATCCAGGAGCCCAGCGCCAGGATGATGAACAAAACCAGCATATCTTGTGCGAGTAGATTCATCCTATCTCCTTGATCGAGATCGGCCTGGCAACCAAAAACTGCCAGCCCGGTGGGGGGCCAGCAGCTTTATCATGCCGTTTTGCCAGGCTGCGCTCTGGAAACCCATCCCAGGGTCATACCCCGGTCAGGATCACGCGCGCTGGGGCGCCATCTGAGCCGGCCAGTTTGAGCGGCAGGCAGGTCAGCGTGTAGCGCCCCTGTGATACCTTAGAGAGATCCAACCCCTCCACCACCACCACGCCGGCCTCCAGCAAGATACGATGGCTGGGCGTGGAGGCGCTAAAAGGTGCAATGGAGAGGTAGTCAATGCCCACCAGGCGCACATTACGATCCACCAGCCAGGCGGCTGCATCGGCGCTGAGCGCCACAAAGTTCTCCTGGAAGGTGGTGACCCCATTGGCCCAATAATCCGAATTGCGCGTCTTAAAGATCAAACGCCGCGTGCGCGGCGGGATTTCCGCCTTATCTAGCATCGAAGCGGTGATCAGGTCTACATTCGGCAAGTGCAGCACATAAGCCCTGCCCAACAGCAGTTCGATGTTCAGGTTCTCGATTGTTTTGCCGTTTTCCAAAAAGTGCGCCGGAGCGTCAATGTGGGTGCCGGTATGCACACTCATGGTGATGCGAGAAGTATTGGCTTCCCCCCCTTTGGCAATGCTGCCTGTCTTAACAAGTTGCGGAGGCGTGTCACCAGGCCAGATCGGCATGCCTGGTGAAATCGTTAATGTCACGTCATACGTCCGCATCCAAGATCCTCCACAACCTATTGGGAAAAGTATAGAATAGAGTAAGAAAAAATGCAACCGAAATGGGGATAAGATTTGCCCCTTGACTCTCCCCTTACGGGAGGCTGTATACTATGATCATCTCACCGCGGAGAGACGTGATGCTTAAAATTGGAGACTTCTCAAAACTCAGCCGTTTGTCTGTGAAGGCGCTGCGCTACTACGATCAGATCGGGCTGCTGGTGCCCCAGCAGGTCGATGCCTTCACCGGCTACCGCTACTACACCTTCGACCAGTTACCCCGCCTGCACCGCCTGCTGGCGCTCAAAGACCTGGGGCTGACGCTGGAGCAGATCGGCCAACTGCTCGGCGAGGAGCTGCCCTCGGCCCAACTGCGCGGCATGCTGCGCCTGAAGCAAGCCGAGATCCAGCAGCACATCCAGGAAGAGCAGGCGCGCCTGGACCGGGTGGAAGCCCGGCTGAGACAAATCGAATTGGAGGAATCAATGTCTACCGCAACCACTCCGTACGCTTTTGTGATCAAGAAGCTTGAGCCCATGCTCGTCGCCTCGGTGCGCGGCCTCATCCCCTCTTACCCCGAGCAAGGGGGCCTGTGGAATGAGCTGGGCCGGGCCATGCAGCAGCGTAAAGCTGCCGAAAGCGGCCCATGCTTCACCATCTACCATGCCGACGAGCCGGAGATCGACGCCGAAGTGTGCGAGCCGGTGGCAAAGCCCGTGCAGCCGCTAGAGCGCATGCAGTGCTACCAGCTCCTTGGCGTGGAGCAGGCTGCCTGCACCATCCACCACGGCCCCTTCTCCACCCTCACCCAGGCCTACGAGGCGCTGATCCGCTGGATCAATGAGTCGGGCTATACCATCACCGGCCCCTGCCGTGAGATCTACCTGCGCACACCCCTCCCTGAAGGCAGCCAGACCGACCCGGATACCCTCACGGAGATCCAGTTCCCCATCCAGAAGGCCTAAATTTAAAAACAAAGTGCGGCGGGGCTTCGCCCCGCCGCACTTTGTTTTTAAACTATTTTCCTCGCCGGAAGAGGGAGCGCGTCAGCCCCTTGCGCCAGTCCTGGCTGCCCAGGTAAGCAATGCTCTGGTGAAAGCGAGATGGCATCAGGTTGAACGAACGCACCATCGTATCCAGGGCGCAGGTGCGGTTCACCGCCAGGTAATCCAACCAATATGTGGAGACCGGCAGGCCGGGGAAGAAGGCCTCCAGGATCGGCGTCAGGATGCGCATGTACGGCAGCCCCACATGCACCGGCGTGCGGCGGACGCCGCTGGCCTCCATCACCATTTCCAGCACCTGGTTGAATGAAAGGTATTCCGGCCCGCCGATGGCATACGTCTGCTGGCGCGTCGTCTCGTCGTGCATCGCCCACACCAGGCAGGTTACCAGGTCTTCCACCCACAGCGGCTGGATCAGCATGCGCCCATCCTGCGGCACAAGGAAAATGAAAGGTGCCGCTGCCAGCAGCCGCGCCAGCCCGATGGTAAAGTGATCTTCCTGCCCGTACAGGAGCGCCGAGCGCAGGATGGTGTAATCCACCCCACTGCGGCGGATATGCTCTTCGGCAATGGCTTTGGCTTTGAGCACCGGGAAGGCCGAGGCGCGGTCTGCGCCCAGGTGGCTGAGGTAGAAAATGCGCTCCACCCCGGCGGCGGCGGCAACCTGCGCTACAGCCTGGGTGCCCTGGATATCCACCGCCATCAGGTCGCTGCGCCCACCGCGCTGCTCGCTGCCCGCCAGGTGATAGATCACCTTCACCCCCACCATCGCCGAGCGCAGGCCGCGCTCGTCCGTCAGGCTGCTGACCGCTACTTCCAGGGGCACGCCGCGCGGCAGCTCTGGCGACTTTTGCGATGGGCGGATGAGCAGGCGCGTCTCATAGCCCCCATCCACCAGGTGGCGCACCAGCGCCCGCCCCACAAAGCCCGTTCCGCCTGTCACCAGGATCATGGGTAAATTATAGCACTGCTACTGTAATGTCGAAATTGGATGTGCGCAAA
>DIXA01000030.1 GCA_002428565.1 Anaerolineales bacterium UBA6092
AACGCGTCGAGCAGAGACGAAAGTCGGGCTTAGTGATCCCACGGTACCGTGTGGAAGGGCCGTGGCTTACCGGACAAAAGCTACCCCGGGGATAACAGGCTGGTGAAGCCCAAGAGTCCATATCGACGGCTTCGCTCGGCACCTCGATGTCGGCTCATCGCATCCTGGGGCTGGATAAGGTCCCAAGGGTCGGGCTGTTCGCCCGTTAAAGCGATACGCGAGCTGGGTTCAGACCGTCGTGAGACAGGTCGGTCTCTATCCGCTGTGGGCGTAAGGGATTTGAGAGGAGCTGCCCCTAGTACGAGAGGACCGGGGTGGACAGACCTCTAGTGTGCCAGTTGTCGTGCCAACGGCATCGCTGGGTAGCTATGTCTGGCAGAGATAACCGCTGAAAGCATCTAAGCGGGAAACTTGCCTCAAGATGAGATCCCTCGTCCCGTTAAGGGAGTAAGGCCGCAGGTAGACTACCTGCTTGATAGGCAGCATGTGTAAGCGCAGTAATGCGTTCAGCTAAGCTGTACTAATGGCCGAGGGCTTCTCCACGTGATGCGGAGAACTCGGGACTTTTCCTAGCAATAATGCTGATATTCTTTTGGTAACTTAACATGTGATTAAAGTCTCTTGGTGATTGGAGCGGCAGGGATACACCCGGTCCCTTCTCGAACCCGATCGTTAAGCCTGCCAGCGCCGATGGTACTTGGGGGGTAACCCCCTGGGAGAGTAGGTCATTGCCAAGAGACTTTTTTCTTTTTAACAAACATCTGTTTGACAGATTCTTAATCTTCGGTTAAAATCTCAGACTGTACGTTTGGATAACCACCTCAGCAGATCAGGATGGTGCACCAGTAGACATTCGATGGATTTGTGATCGTAGTGAGCAGACCATCCATTGGCTCGGCTGAGGACAGGAATGTCGGTCGGGCTTTTTTAATTCCCGACCCGGATCTTGTGAAGAGCAAGGAGGTGATTAAGTTGACATCGGTAAATCTGCGCCCCAATGAGTCGCAAGACCAGTTGCTCAAGCGTTTCCGCAAAAAGGTTGCCAAGAGCGGCATCCTGAGCACCGTCCGCCGCAAGCGTTGGTTTGTTTCGAAGAGTGAACTCCGTCGCATCTCGAAGAAAAAATCGATCCGGCGGTTTAAACGCAAGCAGCGCGAGATGGAGTAGTTTGAGCAAGCCTGGTTTAGCACGAGGAGGTTGTTATGACGAAAGAAGATGATAAGATTGTGGTCGAGGGTGTAGTGGTGGAGGCTCTTCCGGGAACGCAGTTTACCGTGCGCCTGGAAACCGGCCATCAGGTATTGGCTTATCTCTCTGGCAAGATGCGCAAGTATTACATCCGTATTTTGCTGGGTGATAGCGTGCGTGTGGAGATGTCTCCCTACGATCTGACCCGCGGCCGCATTGTCTACCGCCATAAGAAATCTCCGACTGAACCGGTGGAAATGTAGCTCACGCTTCGTGTCTCTTCATATAACAAGTCCCGAACAACCTGTTCGGGACTTGTTATTTAAACCCTTCTCGTTTCAATAGGAATTACCCAAAAAAGAGAGGCATGCGGNNCCGCATGCCTCTCTTTTTTGGGTAACATCCCCCCCCCCTTCCCAGCGGGCAGGGGGGGATGGCTTGCCTTACTTGGCGTTAGGATTGAACGAGTTCAGTACCTTCATGTAGTTGGCTCGCTCGAAGGCGGCTGGCTCTGCCACGGCGCCCTGGCTCATGCTGCCGCGCATCTGCTGGATGGAGCTGTACTCGCGCTCGGTCATCCACTTCTGCACGCCCTCCAGCATCTTGCTGGCCTGGGGCAGGCCGTGCAAGAGCAGCGCCGAGGTGGTCATGGCTACGTTGGCGCCAGCCATCACCGCTTTGATCATATCTTCGGCGGTATGCACGCCGCTGGTCAGGGCAAAATCGACCTCCACCTTGCCGTACAGGATGGCGATCCAGCGCAGCGGCAGGCGCAGCTCGTTGGAGGTGCTCAGCACCAGGTTCGGTGCCACTTCCAGCGCCTCCAGGTCAAGATCGGGTTGGTAGAAGCGGTTGAACAGCACCAGGCCATTGGCGCCGGCTTCTGCCAGGCGGCGGGCAAAGTTCGGCAGGGCGGTGAAGAAGGGGCTGAGCTTGACCGCGATGGGGATCTTCACCTGCGCGCGGATATCGCTGACCAGGCGCACGTAATTATCCTCGATGGCGGTGGAGGTCAGGTTGGCATCGGTGGGCAGGTAATACAGGTTGAGCTCCAGCGCGTCCGCGCCAGCATCCTCGATCTTCTTGGCATAGTGGATCCACCCGCCGCTCGAGACGCCGTTCAGGCTGCCGATGACCGGGATGCCCACGGCTTTGCGGGCCTTGCGCACGGTCTCTACGTAAGACTCGGGGCTGAGGGTAAATTTGCCTGCACTGGGCAGGTAAGAGAGCGCCTCAGCGAAGGTTTCGGTGCCCTGGTTGAGGAAGTGGTCCAGTTCCAGGCTCTCATGGATGATCTGCTCTTCAAAGAGCGAGTGCATCACCACTGCGCTAACGCCGGCTTCTTCCAGGCGGCGCATATTTTCTACCTTCTCCGTCAGCGGGGAGGCAGAGGCCACCAGAGGGTTCTTCAATTTCAGGCCCAGGTAAGTTGTGCTCAGGTCTACCATGATCTTTTTTCCCTTTCCTGTGTGAGAGATGTAAGGGGGGAGAGGCCGCAGGCGCGGCCTCTCCGCAGGCCCCTGGTTAGTCGTTGCCGCTTTCTTCAAACGTCTGGGAGGCCATGTGCTTGTAATACTCCCAGCGTGCTTTCACATCGCGCTGCGCCAGCTGGATCAGGGCTTCGGCGCGGTCCTCGTCGCTCTTCACCAGCATCTTGTAACGGGTTTCGTTGTAGGCATACTGCTCCAGCGGGATGGAGGGCTCCTTCGAGTCCAGCGTCAGCGGGTTCTTGCCTTCGGCCAACAGCAGCGGGTTGTAGCGGTACAGCGGCCAATAGCCACTCTGCACGGCCAATTTCTGCTGTTCCAGACCCTTGCTCATATCGATGCCGTGGGCGATGCAGTGCGAGTAGGCGATGATGATGGACGGCCCCTGGTAAGCATCGGCTTCCAGGAAGGCGTTCAGGGTTTGCTGGTCGCTGGCGCCCATGGCCACGCGGGCCACGTACACATAGCCGTAAGCCATAGCGATCAAGCCCAGATCTTTCTTGGGCATGCCCTTACCCTGGGCAGCAAACTTGGCCACCGCGGCGCGCGGGGTAGATTTGGACGACTGGCCGCCGGTATTGGAGTACACCTCGGTGTCCAGCACCAGCAGGTTCACATCCCGGCCGCTGGCCAGCACGTGGTCCAGGCCGCCGTAGCCAATATCGTAAGCCCAACCATCGCCGCCCAAGATCCACACACTCTTGCGCACCAGCACGTCTGCCAGGGAGAGCAGATCGTGGGCGCGTGGGTCGCTCTGGCCTTGCAGGCGCTGCTTGAGCAGGGCCACGTTCTCGCGTTGCGTCTTGAGGCCGGCCTCGTTGGTCTGGTCGGTGGTCAGCAGTGCGGTGACCAGTTGATCGCCGATGATGGGGGCCAGGTGGGGCAGCAGCTCGCGGGCATATTCGCCCTGCTTATCCAGCGTCAGGCGGAAGCCCATGCCAAACTCAGCGTTGTCTTCAAAGAGCGAGTTGGACCAGGCCGGGCCGCGCCCATCTTTGTTGAAGGTGTAGGGGGTGGTGGGCAGGTTGGCGCCATAGATGGACGAGCAGCCGGTGGCGTTGGCCACCAGGATGCGGTCGCCAAACAACTGCGAGAGCAGCTTGATGTAGGGGGTCTCGCCGCAGCCGCCGCAGGCGCCGGAGAACTCAAACAACGGCTCGAGCAGCTGGGTGTTCTTCAGCGTGCGCAGGTTGAGCGCAGCCCGGTCAACATCGGGGATATTGAGGAAGTAGTTCCAGTTGTGCACTTCCTGCTCGCGCAGGGGCGGTTGCTCAACCATGTTGAGCGCCTTGCGGCCCACCTGCGTCTTATCCTTGGCCGGGCAGATTTCCACGCACAGGGCGCAGCCGGTGCAGTCTTCGGGCGCAACCTGGATGGTGTAGCGGGTGCCGGGGAATTCTTTGAACTTGGCTTCCAGCGATTTGAAGGTCGCCGGAGCGCCTTCCAGGTGGCTGGGTTCGTATACCTTGGCGCGGATGACCGCATGCGGGCAGACGAACACGCACTTGCCGCACTGGATGCACAGATCGGGCACCCATTCGGGGATCTCCAGAGAAATATTGCGCTTCTCCCACTGGGTGGTGCCGGTGGGGAAGGTGCCATCTACGGGCATGGCGCTGACGGGCACATCGTCGCCCTGCAGGCTGATGATCTTGCCGAGCACTTCGCGCACGTATTCGGGCGCTTCGGCGGGCACGGCTGGGCGGCGGGTGATGGTGCTGTTCACTTTGCCAGTCACCTTCACCTCGTGCAGGTTGGCCAGGGTCATATCCACAGCCTGGAAGTTCTGCTGCACCACGGCTTCGCCGCGCCGACCATAAGTCTTCTTGATGCTCTTCTTGATCTCTTCGATGGCCTGTTCGCGCGGCAGCACGCCCGAGATGGCAAAGAAGCAGGTCTGCATGATGGTGTTGATGCGCGTGCCCATGCCGGTGGCTTCGGCCACGTTGTAGGCGTTGATCACGTAGAAGCGCAGTTTCTTGTCGAGGATGCCCTGTTGGGTCTCGCGCGGCAGGTGGTCCCATACTTCTTCGGGGCCGTAAAGGCTGTTGAGCAGGAAGACCGCCCCCGGCATGGCATACTTGAGCACGTCGAAGCGCTCCAGAAAGGAGAACTGGTGGCAGGCCACAAACTGAGCCTGGCTGATCAGGTAGGGCGAGCGGATGGGCTTGGGGCCAAAGCGCAGGTGCGAGATGGTGTTGCCGCCCGATTTCTTCGAGTCGTACACAAAGTAGCCCTGAGAGTAGTTGCTGGTCTCTTCGCCGATGATCTTGATCGAGTTCTTGTTCGCGCCCACGGTGCCATCTGCGCCCAAACCCCAGAACACGCAGCGCACGGTTTCGGGGCTTTCGATCGAGAAAGCCGGGTCGTAATCCAGGCTGTTGTGGGTTACATCGTCGTTGATGCCCACCATGAAGTGGTTCTTGGGGGCAGGCTTGCTCATCTCATCGAACACGGCCTTGGCCATGGCGGGGGTGAACTCTTTAGATGAAAGGCCATAGCGTCCGCCGATCACCTTGGGGTTGAGGGCAGAGCCTTCTTTGAGCGCCGCAATCACATCCACATAGAGCGGTTCGCCGGCAGCGCCGGGCTCTTTGGTGCGGTCTAAGACGGCGATGGTCTTGACGGTCTTGGGCAGCACTTTAATGAAATGCTCGATGGAGAAGGGGCGGTACAGGCGCACAACGATCACGCCCACTTTTTCGCCGCGCTCTACCAGGTAGCGAGCAGTCTCGCCGGCAGTCTCAGCGCCAGAGCCCATCACCACAATGATGCGCTCGGCATCGGGAGCGCCCACGTAATCGAAGAGGTGGTAAGAGCGCCCGCTGAGCTTGGCGAACTTGTCCATGTGTTTCTGCACGATGTCGGGGCAGACGGCGTAGAAGGGGTTGACCGTCTCGCGTCCCTGGAAGTAAACATCGGGGTTTTGGGCCGTGCCGCGCAGCACCGGACGGTCTGGCGATAGGCCGCGGGCGCGGTGCTCCTGCACATATTCCATGGGGATCATCGCCCGGATGGTCTCGTCGTCAATCAGCTCGATCTTGTTGACTTCGGAGGAGGTGCGGAAGCCGTCGAAGAAGTGCACAAAGGGCACCCGCGATTCCAGCGCGGCAGCCTGGGCGATGAGGGCGGCGTCGTGCGCCTCTTGCACCGAGTTAGAGGCCAGCAGGCCAAAACCGGTGCCGCGCACAGCCATCACGTCAGAGTGATCGCCAAAGATCGAGAGCGCCTGGCAGGCCAGCGACCGCGCCGAAACGTGGAACACGGTGGAGGTCAGCTCGCCAGCGATCTTGAACATATTGGGGATCATCAGCAGCAATCCCTGCGAGGCAGTGAAGGTGGTGGTGAGGGCGCCCGCTTGCAGCGCGCCGTGCACCGCACCCGAGGCGCCGCCTTCGGACTGCATCTCAACCACCAGCGGGATGGTGCCCCACAGGTTGGGGCGTTTTTGCGCCGACCACTCGTCGGCGAGCTCGCCCATCGTTGAGGAGGGGGTGATCGGGTAAATGGCGATCACCTCGTTGGTTCGGTGAGCAACGTAGGCGGTAGCCTCGTTGCCGTCCATGTTGACAAGTTGTTTGGTCATTTCTTATACTCCAATGGTGGAATGAGTAAAACTCAATTTTTTTATCTGATACACCAAATGTTAAGTTTATCCCTGCTTGGCAAGATGCAATAGTTATATAAGACATCAAAAATCCTGCGACCTGTCATATTTATGTTATTGAGATGGGAGTTGNNCAACTCCCATCTCAATAACATAAATCGCCTCCCCTGGCAAACATGCGATTTTTGGATTTGTGCTATACTTTATCCATGATAAGCGTCAACCGGCAATTTTGGCGAGGTTGGGCCGCGGCATTATCCCGCTGGGGTCTGCAAGACGCGGCAGCCTCTCTGCTGGAGGCTGCCGGGCCAGTGAACCTACTGGCTGCGCAGGTGCTTTACCTGGGCCAGCCTTTGCTGGGGATCTCCCACCGGCAAGGGGGGCTGGGGGCGCTGGTGCAGTTATTGGAAGAGCCCGCCCAGATGCGGGAGTTTATTCACTTGTTAAGGGAGGCGCCTCACTGTGAACCAGGTGCTTGATCTGCTGGGTGATTTGCTCGGCCTGGTCTTTGTGCTGGTGTGCCTGGGCTTGATCGTGGGCGCGCTGGTGACCGGGCGCGGCCGTCCGGGCGTGAACCTGCGCGAGATTGGCGCGTTTCAGCGCCTGCGCCGCGAGGTGGGCCTGGCGGTGGAATCGGGCCGCCGGTTGCACATCTCGCTGGGCCGCGGCAACCTGTTCGGCACGCAAGCAGGGTCGGCCCTGGTTGGCCTGACCCTGCTGGATCGCTGCGCCCGCGCCGCCTCCAGCAGCGACCGCCCCCCCGTGGCGACCTCCGGCGACCCCCTGGTGGCGGTACTGAGCCAGGATACACTGCGCGGCGCTTACCGCAGCCTGAACGTGGAGGGGCGCTACGATCCCTCCAGCGGGCGCGTGGGCGGGCTGACGCCGTTTTCCTACGCGGCCGGGGCGATGATCCCTGCTCAGGATGAGCAGGTGACCGCTAACCTGCTGTGCGGGCATTTCGGGGCAGAAGCGGCCCTGATCGTGGAGGCTGGCGAGCGCAAGGGCAGCCTCTCCGTCGCCAGCAGCGACAGCCTGACCGGGCAGGCGGTATTGCTTGCCACTGCCCAAGAGCCGCTGATCGGCGAAGACCTGTACGCTGGCGGGGCTTACCTGGGCGCTGGTCCGGTGCATGCTGCCAGCCTGCGCATGCAGGATATCATGCGCTGGGTGCTGATCGCCGCTATGCTCCTGGGCGCCTTGCTCAAGCTGGGAGGCGTGCTGTGAAAAAGCTGCTCCCTGCTGCCAATGCTATTATTGCCGTTATCGCCGGCGGCCTGGTGCTGCTGGGCACTTTCTTCCCCACCTTGTTTGGCGATCTGCGCCAATACCTGCTGCAGTGGGCCATCATCCTGGCGGCTCTGGCCCTGTGGCTGGGCGTGTTGAACCTGCTCTCGGTGCATTGGAAGAAGGTCCGCCAGAAGGAGACCGGCGCAGGCTACAGCGCGGTGCTGGTTTTCTTCCTGCTGGGCACGATCGCGGTGGTCGTGCTGGATATTTTCTTGTGGAGCGGCGGTCCGGTCGGCACCTGGTCACAGTGGGTTTTCAACAACCTGCAAAAGCCGGTGGAGATCAGCCTGCTGGCGCTGCTGGCGGTGGTGCTGGCTTACGCTGCGGCGCGCCTGCTGTCTCGCCGCAATAACACCTTCAGCATCGTTTTCCTCGCCTCAGCAGTGACCGTCATGCTGCTGATGGCGCCGGTCTATTTCCTAAAAACCCCATCGATTCTTGACCCGCTGCGCCAGGCCATTTCCGGTGTGCTGGCGGTGGCTGGTGCGCGCGGCCTGCTCTTGGGCGTGGCGCTGGGCACCGTGGCCGCGGCGCTGCGGGTCTTGATGGGCACTGAACGTCCGTATGGGGGGTAGCGATTATGGTGGATGAAATTCGCTGTCCCAAATGTGGTCACCTGAACCCGCCTGGCGAGGAGAAATGCCAATCTTGCCAGGAACCGCTGCAAGTAGATGCCTTTGACTTGCCGGCCCAGGAGGGCACTCTGCCCGATTGGCTAGGCGACCTGCAAAGCGCCGGCGACCAGGCCCTGGGCGGCTCTGCCGAAGGGGCTGCCGATATGCCCGACTGGCTGGCGGGCTTATCTGGCGCAGACCAATCTGATGAACCCGGCGCGGGCGAGGCAGGCGACGAACCGGACTGGCTTTCTGATCTGTTGGGAGGTCAGGACACAGGCGCCGCCCCAGCCGAGACGCCCGATTGGCTCAAAGCAGAGGCCAGCCAGACTGCCCCGCCGTTCTCTGCAGATACGCCCGATTGGCTGCAAACTCCGCCCGTACAACCTGCGCAACCCGCTCAACCCGAGGCGCAAGAAAGCGCCCCCGATTGGCTGACCGCCCTGCCCCCAGCAGAGACGTCCGCCGCAGGGCAGACCCCGGCTTTTCTCACCGACGAACCCGCTGAGGCACAGCCAGCCCCCGATTGGCTGGATGGCCTGAGCAAGCCCTCTACCGAACCACCCCTCGCCGAGACGCCGGCCTTCATCATGGATGAGCAACCGGCTGAACCAGCCGCGGCTGCCTCCGATTTCCTCACCACCCTGCCCGATTGGGTTTCGCAAGTGAGCGCCGAGGATATCGCCCCAGAGGAAACCTCCGCCGATGGCGAGGCGGGCCTGGCGCAGAGCGCGCTGCCCACCTGGTTGGAGGCCATGCGCCCGGTGGAATCGGCTGCACCCAACGCCACGCCCTTTGAGGATGTCGCTGGCGCAGATGTGGTCACCTCTGGCCCACTGGCTGGGCTGCGCGGTGTGCTGATGGCTGAGCCCGATGTGGCCCTGCCGCACAAGCCGCCCGCCTACTCGGTGAAATTGCGCGTCACCGATGAACAGAAGTCCCGCGTAGCCATGCTGGAAGAACTGTTGGCCTCTGAGGATAAGCCCAAACCGCAGGCTGCCGCCCCCGCGCTCAGCCAGCAGTTCATCTTCCGGCTGGTGATCGCCCTGGCGCTGATCCTGCCCATCTTGTGGATGACCATCACTGGCTCCACCTCGCTGGCTGCGCCTGCCGCAGACAGTCTGCCGGGCGTGAGCGAGATGAGGGCCCAGGTGGCCTCCATGCCGCGCGGCGCACCGGTGTTGGTGGCTTTTGATTACGAGCCCGGCTTTTCGGGTGAGGTGGAGGCGGCGGCATCTGCCGTTTTGGCACACATCATGCAACAAGAGGCCTACCTGGTGTTGGTTTCTACCTCACCAACGGGGCCGGTGCTGGCCCAGAGCTTGCTGGACGAAATGAACCGCGAACGCCCCTACACCAATTACATTAACCTGGGCTATGTGCCCGGCGGGGCTGCCGGCTTGCTCGGTTTGGCCCAGTCGCCCTCCCGGGCAATGCCCTACACCCTGCAGGATGCGTACGCCTGGAGCCAGCCGCTGTTGAGCCAGGTGAACACCGCCGCTGATTTTGCCCTGGTGCTGGTGCTCACCGATGACCCCAATACCGCCCGCTCCTGGATCGAGCAGGTGGGTCCAACCCTGGCAGAGCAGGCAACGCCTCTGCTGATGGTGACCAGCGCCCAGGCTGATCCGCTGCTGCGGCCTTATCTTGGGGGGGCAGCCCCCCAGGTGCAGGGCCTGGTGAGCGGCCTGGCAGGCGGGGTGGCTTATGGCGCTGTGCAGGGCAGCGCGGGCGCGGCGCGCAGCATGTGGAATGCCTTTGGCGTGGGCATGCTGGTAGCCGTGCTGATCATTGTGCTGGGCAGCCTGCTCTTTCGCCTGCTGGCAGCCCGCCCCGCCCAACCGCCTCGGAAGGAGAAGTAGGCAGCATGAACCCCGAAACAATCACTGCGCTTGCTGACCCGATCGGGCTGGTGGTGGGCTTCCTGCTCACGATCATGGTGCTCAGTTACATCCTGGGCGATAATCCGCTGTTCCGCCTGGCGGTGTATATCTTCATTGGGGTAGCCTCTGGCTACGCCGCGGTGCTGGCATTCTATAACGTGATCTACTTCCAGGTCATCCGCCCGCTGTTGGAAAACCCGGCGGGCAACCTGGCGTTGGCTGTGCCCGTGCTGATCTTGTTCCTCTGGCTGCTCACCAAAGCCTCGCCGCGCCTGGCGCGCCTGGGCAACCCGCTGCTGGCTTACCTGGTGGGGGTGGGGGCGGCGGTGGCGCTCAGCGGGGCAGTCATGGGCACCATCCTGCCGCAGGTAGGCGCAACGGTCAATCCCTTTGACCTGAGCCTTGCGGCGCAGACTCAATCGCAGAGCGGGCAAGCTCCCGGCCTGGTCAGATACATCCTGGGGCCGCTGTTCATCCTGCTGGGCACGGTGGTCACCCTGGCGTATTTTCACTTTGGGGTGCGCCCCAAGGGCGAGGGCCTGCCGCCGCAGCGCCCGCCCCTGGTGGAGAACGTCATCGTGCCGTTGGGGCAGATCTTTATTGCCATTACCTTTGGAGCATTGTTCGGCGGTGTGTACGCCGCTGCGCTGTCCGCCCTGGTCAACCGGGTGGGGTTCCTTTGGGAAGTTATTTTGCGCTTTGTACCGATCGGGTAAATGGTTATGGGCACATCGCTTGTAGACGCTGGTTCTCTGCTGGCACTGGATATTGGGACGGTTTTCACCCGCGCCATTCTGTTTGATGTGGTGGAGGGTCGTTACCGCTTCCTGGCCTCAGGGGCTGCACCCACCACCGCCGGCGCGCCGCTGAACGACATCTCCGAAGGGGTGCGCGCTGCCCTGGATCAGCTGCAAGAGATCGCCGGGCGCACCCTGGTGGGCCCCGATGAGCAGTTGATCATCCCCAGCCAGCCGGATGGCTCTGGCGTGGACGCCTGTGTGGCCACGCTTTCGGCCGGGCCGCCGCTGAAGGTGGTGGCAGTGGGGCTGCTGGAGGAAGTATCGGCGCAGAGCGCCCAGAACCTGGCCACCACCACCTATGCTCAGGTGGTGGAGACGATGAGCCTGGACGACCGCCGCAAGACGGTCGGCCGGCTGGATGCGCTGATGCGCCTGCGCCCCGATCTGATTGTGATTGCCGGTGGAACGGAAGGCGGCGCGCAGCAGTCGGTGACTTCTATGCTTGAGGCGGTGGGCCTGGCCTGCTACCTGCTGCCCAAGGGCCAGCGCCCAGAGGTGCTGTTTGCGGGCAACTCGGCCCTGGTGGATGAGGTGAAAGAGAGCCTGGGCTCGCTGGCCTCACTGCACATTGCCGCCAATGTGCGCCCCAGCCTGGATGTGGAGCAGCTGACGCCTGCCCAGCCGGCTTTGGGGCAGGTCTACCGCCACGTGCGCGCCCGCCAGATGCGCGGCGTGCAGGAAGTGGATATGTGGACCAGCGGCAAGCTGCTGCCCACGGCCATGGCTTTTGGCCGCCTGATCCGCACTTTGAGCAAAGAATATGCTCATACCAGCAAGGGCGTGCTGGGTGTGGATATTGGCGCCTCGGCGACCACAGTGGCGGCAGCTTTTTCCGGCGACCTGTTCTTGAACGTACAGTCACGCCTGGGTTTGGGCGCTCACCTGCCGCAGATGTTGGAGTTGTGCTCGCTGGAGGAGATCCAGCGCTGGCTCTCTGTGGAGATCAGTGACACAGACCTGCGCAATTATCTTTATAACAAAGCGCTGTATCCGGCCAGCCTGCCGGCTACACCGAATGAGATGGCCATTGAGCAGGCGCTGGCCTGCCAGGCGATCAGCCTGACCATGCGCCAGGCGCGGGGCTCTTTCCCGGCCCACGCCGTCGACTCGCTGCCGGGGCTGCTGCCCTGGTTCGAGCCGATCATTGCGGGCGGCAGCGTGCTGACGCAGGCCCCCACCCGCGGCCAGGCGCTGATCACGCTGCTGAACGCCTTGCAGCCCACCGGCATCACCACCATCGCACTCGACCGCAATAACCTGGCGGCGGCCCTGGGCGCAGCGGCAGAAGCCAACCCCCTGCTGCTGATCCAGGCGCTCGATTCGACCAATTTCCAGAACCTGTGCACAGTGATCTCGCCGGTTGGCGCGGCTAACTATGGCGCGCCGATCCTGCGCGCACAGATGACCTATGCCGACGGGCACACCTCCAAAGTGGATGTTAAGATGGGCGCGCTGGAGGTGATCTCGCTGCCGATTGGGCAATTTGGCAGCCTGCAGCTTTCGCCCTTGCACCGTTTTGATGTGGGCATGGGCGGGGCGGGCCGGGGCGGCACAGTGAAGGTGATGGGCGGTTTGTTTGGCGTGGTGATCGATGCCCGCGGCCGTCCCCTGGGCCTTCCTTCCGACCCGGCGCGCCGCCGCGAGCTGCTCAAAAAATGGCTGTGGACGGTAAACGCATGAGCGCAAACGCACCGGTCACTCATTTCCTAGATCTTACCACGCTCCGCCGCGAGCGCCTGCTGCCCGTGTCGGGCAAAGTGCTGGCGCGCCGCGGCCAGCGCGTCAACGCCTCCGACGTGGTGGCAGAGGCCCTGCTTCACCCGGAGCATATTTTGCTGGATGTGGCCCGCGGGCTGGGGGTTCCGGCAGATAAGGCCGACCAGTACATTCAGCACAAGGCTGGCGACGAGGTCGCCGAGGGCGACCTGCTGGCAGGGCCGGTGGGCATGGCTCGCCGTGCTCTGCGCGCACCCCGTTCTGGCAGAGTGGTGGTCGCTGGAGATGCACAGATCCTGCTGCAGGTGGATACCGCCCCATTTGAGCTGCATGCCGGTTACCCGGGCACCGTGGTAGACCTGGTGGAAGACCGCGGCGTGGTGATCGAAACCGTGGGCATGCTGGTGCAGGGTGTGTGGGGCAACGGCCGCACCCATTACGGCCTGCTGCGCTTGCTGGGGCAAGACCCGGCGATGGAGATCCTGCCTGCCCATCTCGATGTCAGCCAGCGCGGCGCAGTGCTGATGGCTGGCACCTGCCAGGATGCGAGTGTGTTGAGCGCAGGAGATGAACTGCCCTTGCGCGGCCTGATCCTGGGCAGCATGGATTCGTCCCTGGAGGCAGCCGCACGGCGGGCGCACTATCCGATCATTCTGCTGGATGGCTTTGGCAGCCTGCCCATGAACCCGCAGGCGCACCAACTGTTGGCTGCCAGCAGCGGGCGTGAGGTGGCGATCAATGCAGAAGTGTGGGATCGTTACCGCAACACCCGCCCTGAGGTTGTCATCGGCATGACCGACCGGGGCAATCCCAGCATGGCCTCCGATGTGGCGGTGCATTCAGTGGGACAGAAGGTGCGGCTGATCAGCCCGCCTTATATGGCGCGCCTGGGCACGATTACCCGCTTGCCTGGCGTGGTGGTGGTGCCCAGTGGGGTGCGCACCCAGGCCGCCGAAGTGCGCCTGGATGAGAAAACGACCGTGCTGGTACCTATTGCAAACCTGGAGATTCTGGAATAACCGTGACCCAACTCCCGTGGCAGAGCCTACGGACCAAAGAGGAGAAGAACTATGGACTTTAACGATAACACAACAGATGTAGAAGAAGAACTGGCTGGCCGGCCGCCAGAAGAATCTGGCAACCGCACCTTCATCATCATCGCTGCCATTCTGGGCGGGTTGTTCCTGTTGGGGCTGGTGTGCATTGCCGTGTACGCGCTGCTGATCTACCCCAACGCCCGCCAGACTCAACTGGCCGCGCAGAGCACGGTTGCGGCGCAGGCTACCGAGGTGGCGTTTGCTGCCGAGCAGACCAGCATTGCTGCTTCCTGGTCGCCTACCCCCAAGCCCACCAACACCAAGCCGCCAGAAGTGAAGGCCACCAATACGCCGGTTGTGGCGCAGGGCGGGGCCACGGCTACCCCCATCAAGCCAACCTTTGATCCCACTCAGGCGACGCTGGATGCCCTTCTGACGGAGGTTGCGCTGGCGCAGAAGACGGTCATTCCCACTTCCACTTCGCTGCCTCAGGGCGGCTTTGCCGACGAGGTCGGCGCGCCGGTTTTGCTGGCTGCGGCGGTGGTGTTGGTGGTGGTGATCTTCCTGGCGCGCCGCTTGCGCACCGCCTAAGGGTTTTTAAATATCAAAAGCGGGTCATCTGCGGGCGCTTTTTGCCCGTAAATAACCTGTTTTTGACAATATCCCCCCCTCTTCACCCGATTTTGGGGGCGAAAATTAACCGAAAAAGCATTGGGATGCGGCGATTTTTGCCGCATCCCAATTGCTTTTTCGGAAGCGCCCCCCTTGGGGGGCGATGGGGTGAAGATCAGGCTGCCCGCAGGGCGACCTGCTCGCCGTAGGCCAGCATGGCCTGCACCATTTCGGTGCTGCGCCCTTCGGCATACACTCGCAGCACCGGCTCCGTCCCCGAGGGACGCACCAGCAGCCACGAGCCATCATCCAGTAGATACTTGACCCCATCGACGGTGGAGATGCCGCCGACTTTCTCCCCGCCCAGGGTGTCAGGAGCCTCGTCCACCAGTATTTTGCTTATCTCTATTTTTGAGACGGGGTGATTCAGGCGCAGGTCCGTGCGCTGGTAAAAGGCCGGCCCAACCATCTTGAGCAGATCGTCCACCAGTTCGTGCAGGGTTGCGCCCGAGGCTGCCACGATCTCCAGCAGCAGCAGGCCCATGATCACGCCGTCGCCTTCGGGGATATGGCCGCGGAAGGAAATGCCCCCCGATTCTTCGCCGCCGATGAGTACATCGCTCTTGAGCATATGGTCGGCGATATGGTTGAACCCCACCGGCGTTTCGTACATCGGCAGATCGTAATGTTTGCACAGGCGGTCGATCATGCGCGTGGTGGATACCGTGCGCACCACCGGGCCTTTCCAGCCGCGTTTCTCCACCAGGTAGCGCAGGGCAAGCGCCATGATCTTGTGCGGGTCAACAAAATGACCGCGCCCGTCCATCGCCCCGATGCGGTCAGCGTCGCCATCGGTTGCTAGGCCCAGGTCGCCCATGCCGGTGCTGACCGCGCTGGCCAGCGGGCCGAGGTATTGGGCGATCGGCTCGGGGTGCACGCCGCCAAAGCCGGGGTTCATCTCGCCGCGGATCTCCACCACCTCGCAGCCGGTGCCTTGCAAAATGCCCTTGATCACGCCGCGGCCAGAGCCGTACATCGAATCAACCACCACGCGCTGCGGGTTCTCGGCGATAATATCAAAGTTGATCAGTTTGCGCAGGTGATCATAGTAGGAGGGCAGCGGGTTGAAGCGCTGCAGCAGCCCGGCCTGGCGGGCTTGATCGTAATCCATCAGGTTGGGGCCGCGCCCGCGCTGCTCATTATCGTTCAGGTACACTTCCACCTGGCGGCACTGCTCGGGCAGCGCCGAGCCGCCGTAAGCCGCTTTGAGTTTCACCCCATTGTAGCGCGGCGCATTGTGCGAGGCGGTGATCATCACCCCGGCAACCGCACCCAGGTTGCGCACACTGTAAGAGATGACCGGGGTGGGGGCATCGGATTGGGCCAGGTGCACTTTGTAGCCATTGCCTGCCAGCACGCGCGCCACCTCGATGGCATACCGGTCTGAGAGAAAACGCGTGTCGTAGCCAACCACGATACGGCGCGGGTCCATGTTCTCGGGGATGGGCGCTTGGCTGGTCCAGTGCTCAGAGCTAACCGCATCAGCGATGGCTTGCGTAAGCAGGCGCAGGTTGGTGAAGGTAAAGGTATCAGAAATGACGGCTCGCCAGCCGTCGGTGCCAAAGTGGATAGGCATGGGTTCTCCTCAAGTGAGAGATTTTGGTTGCGTGATTCTATCACAGGTACGGGCTCAAATTCTGAAAAATGAGCTGCGGCATGCAGCTCATTACCCGAAAAAGCAGCGGGGGGGATGGGATAGGGTTTGGCACGACAATTGCACCCAAAGGCTTGTTGAAGGACATGCAATGTGCAAATCCATGCTAGAATCATCCCATGGCTGAAGAGACTGAACAGATCATTGCCTTATTGAAGGGCCTGCGCCTGTTTGAGGGCCTGGACGAGGCCCAATTGGCCCAGGTGGCCGAGGTGGCCACGCTCGTCTCGCTGCCGGAAGGCCAGGAATTGGCCCTGCCCGAAGACCGCGACGTGCCCTTCTACGTGGTTGCCGAAGGCAAGGTCAGCCAGACCTGGATGCACCGCACCGGTGAACAGGTGCTGCTGCTGAAGAAAGGCGATTTCTTCGGCGCCGACGTGCTCTTCCTGGGCAGTGAGCGCATCTACAGCATCCACGCCCGCACACCGGTCACACTGCTGGCGGTAGAAGCAGACCAGCTCAGGCCGCTGGTGAAGAGCCTGCCGTTCTTCCAGATCAGCCTGAAAAAAGCCCTCACCATCTACAGCCAGGTGCGCCTGAAGGCCTTCGCCTGGCTGGATGAAGAAGAGACCGTCTACCTGATCGTGCGCAAGCATATCGATTTCCTGCTCGTCTCGCTGATCTGGCCGCTGGTGCTGCTGACATTGGGCCTAGTGGTGGTGCTGTTCTCAGTGCCTATCGCGGTTTATTCTATTCAAGTCGTGGTGCGCTGGTTGGGTTTTCTGATCAGCCTCGCCGCGTTCCTTTGGGGGGGCTGGTTTTACTTCGACTGGCGCAACGATTATTACATCGTCACCGATCAACGCGTAGTCTGGATGGAGCGCGTCCTGGCGATCTATGACAGCCGCCAGGAGGCGCCGCTGGTGGCGGTGAAATCGGAGGAGACACATTCCACCTTCTTGGGGCGGCTGCTGGGTTATGGCGATGTGGTGGTCAACGCCTTTATGGGCCAGGTGGTCTTCCGCCATATTGGTGAGCCCAACGTGGTGAAAGAGTTGATCGACGAGCTGCGCCGCCGGGCGCTGAACCAGCAGAGCAGCACAGACACACGCATGATGGAAGGGTTCATCCGCCGCAAGATCGACCCGCCGCCCGCCACAGAGGCCAGCGCCCCGGCGCCCGCGGCTGCGCCGGATGCCCGTGCCTCCATTCTGCCGCGCTTCCTGCGCCTGGGCAGCGGCGGCACACGCCAGCGTCTGGTGGATTTGTTCCGTTTCCGCCTCGAAGAGGGCGGGGTGATCACCTACCGCAAGCACATACTGGTTTTGTTAGCCAAGATCGGCCTGCCCACCCTTACCTGCCTGGCGGTGATCGGGCTTGCCATTTGGTTGGTCTGGCAAAGCGCCGCCGGCGCGGCAACCTTCCTCAATCCCATCACCACCATCCTGTTGGGCTTCCTGCTGCTGCTGCCTCCCTCGCTGTGGTGGTTGTACCAATACGTAGATTGGCGCAACGACATCTACCGCATCACTGCCGACCAGATCATTGACAGCGAGCGCAAGCCCCTGGGCGATGAGCTGACCAAGTCAGCCCCGTTAGAGAGCATCCTCAGCCTGGATTATGAGCGTAAGGGCTTCTTGGGTGTCTTGTTCAACTTCGGCAGCGTGCTGATTAACGTCGGCACAGAGGTGCGCCTCTCCTGGGATAATATCCGCGACCCGGCGCGCGCCCAGCGCGATATCTACCGCGCCATGTATGCCTTCCGGCGCAAGAAGCAGCTGAACGAGTCCACGCAGGAGTGGGAGCGCGTCTCCGATTGGCTGGCGGCTTACCACCGCCAGGCCGAAGATCTGCGCCGCAGTCGTCCTCCATCCGAATAGTCTGTTTTCACTATGGAGTAGGAAAATTGTCAAAACTGGGGCCTATGTGGGCGCTCTTTGCCCGCATAGGCCCCAGTTTTGATGTAAGGTGGGCGGCTAAGCCACCCACAACTGCCTGCAAAAAGAAACGGATTAAGGTAAAATAGGCGCATGTCCGTACGAGAAATCATCACCCTCCCCCATCCTGTGCTGCGGCGCAAGGCCCGCAAAGTCACCGACTTTGGCCCTGAACTGCAGACCCTCATCGACGATATGGTAGAAACCATGCGTGTAGCCCCTGGCGTTGGGCTGGCTGCCAACCAGATCAACGTGCCTTTGCAGGTGATCGTGGTTGAGTATCATGAGAACGAAGAAGACGAAGAATCGCCCTTGAAGCTCTACACGGTGGTGAACCCCACCATCACGCGCACCTCTGCAGAGACCGTGGTGGACGTGGAAGGCTGCCTTTCGGTGCCGGGCATCTCCGGCGAGGTGGAGCGCTACGAAGTCATCACCGTCAAAGCCCAAAACCGCCGCGGCCAGCCGCTGACGCTCAAGCCCAAGGGTTGGCTGGCGCGCATCTTCCAACACGAGATCGACCACCTGGAAGGGGTTGTCTTTGTCGACCGCGCCGAGAAGGTGTGGCAGCAAGAAACTACCCCCGGCCAGGTTGTGGTAGATAACGTGTAAAACGGAACGTTTCCGAAAAAGGATGTGCTGCGGGGCAAAGACCCGCAGCACATCCTTTTTCGGGGGAATTTGTACGTCATGCGCCTCACTCACCTTGCTCTGACCAATTTCCGCAACTTCACCCGCCTGGATATGGATGTGCCGGCGGGGGCGGTGCTGTTGGTGGGCGAGAATGCCCAGGGCAAGACCAGCCTGCTGGAGGCGGTCTATTTCCTGGCCACGATGGTCTCTTTCCACGCCAGCAGCGAGCGTCAGGTGGTCAATTTTCTGGAGGCGCGCCAGCCCCTGGCGGTGGCGCGTATCAGCGCCGAGTTCAGCCGCGGCCCGCAGAACCATCAACTGGAGCTGCGCCTGATCCAGGAGGCCAACGGCCTGAACGGTGAGGCGCACCTGCGCAAAGAGGTGCTGCTGGATGGGGTCAAGCGCAAATCCAGCGAGGCCGTGGGGCAGTTCAACGCCGTGCTCTTCCTGCCGCAGATGCTCAGCGTGATCGACGGCGCCCCGGAAGAGCGCCGCCGCTATCTGAACCTGTCTCTGGCGCAGGTGATCTCCCATTACCCTGCCACGCTGGCAGAATACAACCGCAGCCTCACCCAGCGCAATGCGCTGCTCAAGCAGTTGGCAGAGCGCCAGGGCGACCCGGCCCAACTGGATTATTGGGATGCCTCGCTGGCCTCCAGCGGGGCGCAGTTGATGGTGGCGCGCATCGCCGCGGTGCAAGACTTGGAACGCCTGGCGGCGCGCACCCACAGCGAGCTGACCCGCGGCAAAGAAGTGCTGCGCCTAGTTTACCAGCCCGCCTACGAGCCCCTGCCGCAGAAGCCGGGGCAGTTGGCCATGCCGCTCAACGCGCCGGTGGATCGCTCCAGCCTGACCGTGGAGACCATCCGCAAGGGGCTGCTGGAGGCGCTGATCCGCCTGCGCAGCGAGGAGATCGCCCGCGGCGTGACCACCATCGGCCCGCACCGCGACGAGATGCGCTTTTTGAGCAACCAGGTGGACCTGGGCACCTACGGCTCGCGCGGCCAGGTGCGCACAGCCATGCTGGCGCTCAAGCTGGCCGAAGTGGGCTGGATGCACAAAAAGACCGGCCACTGGCCCGTGCTGCTGCTGGATGAGGTGCTGGCTGAGCTGGATATCCCGCGCCGCCAGGATCTGTTGCAGCGCCTGTCGCAGTCAGAGCAGGCCCTGCTCACCACCACCGACCTGGACCTGTTCACGCCCGATTTCATCGCCCGCACCCAGCTTTGGCAGGTGGCTGGCGGCCGCGTTTCTCCTTCATAGAGGCGTAAAAAAGTGCGGGCGCTTTGCGCCCGCACTTTTTTACGCCTCTATAGCGGCTTTTTGGCCGGCACGCCCACCCGGCGTGGATACGCCAGAGGCGTCGCCGCCACCTTATCGATCACTACCAGGTAGCGCTCCTCGGTCACGCCGGGCAGCGCCAGCGGCACCAGCTGGCGCAGGTGACCGCCCAGCAGGCGCAGGGCGCGCTCAGCGGAGTGCGCCTCCGCCGGGCCGCTTTCGCCCTTCATCGCCAACATACTGCCGCCCACGCGCACCAGCGGCAGCAGGTATTCCACCAGCACCGGCAAGATGGCCACCGCCCGCGCCACCGCCCAATCGTAGCGCTCGCGGTGCGCCGCCGATTGGCCCAGCGCCTCGGCGCGCTCCTGCACCACCTCCACCCCGCTTAACTCCAGGCGGCGCGCCACGTGGCGGCAGAAATCGGCCTTCTTGCCCACCGATTCGACCAGGGTGAGTTGCATCTTGGGGAAGATGATCTTGAGCGGGATGCCCGGGAAGCCTGCCCCGGTGCCCACGTCCACCAGCCGCTCGACGGGAGCCTCGCGCATCGCCAGTAAACAGGTCAGCGAATCGAGGAAGTGCTTGGTGCGCACTTCCTCCGGGTGGCGGATGGCGGTCAGGTTGAAGCGCGTGTTCCAATCCAGCAGCTCGCTCTCGTAGAGTGCCAGGGCGTTCAGTTGGGCGGTCGAAAGGCGCAGCCCCACCAGGCGCTGCACCAACTGTGCGAATTGTTCCATGGCGCCGATTATATCCGAAATTGGATGAATAGCCAAAAAAGATGCGCTGCGTGGCTTTGCCACGCAGCGCATCTTTTTTGGCATATTTTTATTCCGCTTGGGCGGCCTTGCGCGCTTTGCGCCGCTTGAGCAGGTAGCGGATCAGCAGGATGGGCGGGCCAAAGACCACCAGCGCCACCGGCAGGATGTAGAGCACGATCCAGATCAGCGCTTCCACCAGCCACTTGAAGGCATCGATCAGCGCCTCGATGGCGTCTTTCACCACGCCGCCCGGCTGCCACTTGCCAATGGTCAGCGGCTGCACCGAGGCGTTGGCGATCAGTTCCACACTGATGGCAGAGAGAGCTGCCGATTCGCGGTAGTACTTCATTTGCCCCTGGATCAGCTCGATCTGCTCACGCACCGAGGTCAGCTGGGCATACACTGCCAGCACATCTTCGGTCTCGGTGGCATCGGCCATGATCGCCACCAATTGCGTCTCGGCGGCCTGCAGGTTGCCCAGCCGCGAGTCCAGGTCGGTATATTCGGCGGTCACATCCTGGCTGGAGATGACCTCGCGCGTCACCGGCTGGTCGGTCTCGGTTTTGATGCGGGTGAGGGCCTCGTTCAGGCGCTCCACCGGCACGCGGATGTACACGCTGGCCTGCGGCACTTTCGCGCCGTTGGAGGCGTAGGTCTGGTACAGGCTCGCTGAGACGACGTAGCCGCCCATCTCTTCGGCCATGCGCGAGATACGCTCCATCACCACGGTGGGGTCATCCACGATGATGCTCAGGTCGGCGTTCTTGATCACGATGCGTTCCGCGTTGATGGTCGGAGCGTTTTCACCGTAGTAAGCCGCCCCGCCGTCAGCCATCGCGGCGTCATACTCTTTAGACTCTTCCGCATAGACCATACCCACCATGGAGGGGGCGTACCCCGGCTCGCTGGCGTACATCTCCACCTCTTGTGTGGCCATTGCGCTCGTGCAAGCCGAGAGCAGCAGGGCCAAAACCAATACAGGAAAGATCATTTTTTTGAACATAGCCTTCTTCTCCTTTTTTGTTCTTGCTTAGCAGACGCCCACACCGTCATGATTGTTCCCATTAAAATCTTGAATGTGTGGCAAAATTCCTCCCTTCCCCGGTTTCAGCGATGAAAATCACCCGAAAAAGCAGTGGGAGGCGGCGCTCTTTGCCGCATCCCACTGCTTTTTCGGAATCCCCCCTTCCCAGCGGGAAGGGGGCCGGGGGGATGGGAGAACACACCCAAACGAAGCCAAACTTAAAGGTTTTGGCGGCTTGTCCGCTCCTCAAAAAAGGATTTTACCAGCCTGCCGAGAGGCGCTGAATATGCCGCTCGGGCAGCCCGGCCTCCTGCATGCGTTCCTGCACCGCGGGGATATCGTAAGCCACCCGGCGGCACTCCCAGATATTTTGCTCCGTGTCCAGGATGGCGTAGGCGGCGCGCGGGTCGCGGTCGCGTGGCTGCCCCACCGAGCCGGGGTTGAGGATCGAGCGCGGCGAGAGGGTCAGTTGGGTGCCATGCCCCGGCACGAACAACTGCGCCGAGCGTGATTCCTCGGTCAGCACGTACATCACCGGCAGGTGGGTATGCCCTACAAAGCAGTAGGGGGTCTCGAAGAATCCGAAGGAGAGCGTGGCAGTGCGCGTGTCCAGCAGGTATTCCCACACCGGCTGGCGTGGGCTGCCATGCACCAGCGTGATCAGCTCCAGATCGATGCGCTCGGGCAGGTTCTCCAGGAAGGCCACGTTGGCAGTTGTCAGGCGCTGTTGAGTCCACAAGATGGCGGTGCGCGCCTCGGGGTTGAAGGAATCAACCTCGATGTAGCGCAGGGCGGCGGCATCGTGGTTGCCCAGGATGCACTTCAGCCCTGGCAGCCCGGCAATGCGCTCCACGCATTCGTTCGGGTCTGGGCCATAGCCCACCAGGTCACCCAGGCACCAGGTTTCGTCCACCGGCCCGGCATCGTTCAGTACAGTTTCCAGCGCAGAAAGGTTAGCATGAATATCAGAGACGACGAGGACGCGCATAAGATGTTATTCTCCCACTGTTTGTTCGATAATCGAATAAGCCCGGTCGGAGGGCGGGCACTGCCCGCCCTCCGACCGGGGCTGCGGCTAAGGCGAGGTGATCGAAATATCGTCCAGCCCCACCTGAGCGCCGTCGTTCCCCACGTATTGGAAGGCGATGCGCACCGGCGTGCCGCTGGAGATGTAAGGCGATAGGTCAACCACTGAGTTGACATAAATCCAGGAGGCAGGCCAGTCAGCATCGGCGGTGTAGATGAGCACGTCATCTCCGCCGCCCCAGTTGCCCACCACCACCCAGACGTTCAGGTTGCAGTTATCATAAGTGTCGCGGCACCAGTACACGCTGCCCTGTGAGTAGAAAGACAGCGTGGCGCTCTCGGCGCTGAACTGGGGCGAGAGCAGTACTTCATTCTGATCGTTCAGGTAAGGATCATATTCCACATCGGCGAAATAGCTGCCGGCGTAGGGATCGCCAACGGTGGCAATCTTCCAGGTTTCGCTCGAGTTGGTCTGCACGCGCGTCCAGCCGCTGGGTGGCATAACCCCGCCCTCAAAGCCCTGCGTAATGGGCAGACCCACCACGGGGGCCTGGTTAAACAGCGTTCCCTTAAAGAGGGTGGGCGCGTACGTGATGGCCTTCACGATCACCGAGCGGCTGCTGCTCCAGGGGCTATAAGTGACCCCGTTCACTGCCCGCACACGGTAAAACCAGGTGCCGCCGCCTTTGCCAGCCAGGGTCAGTTCAGAGACGGCCACATTATGCGTGTTTTCGATCTCGGCGAAGTAAGGCGAGCGGCTCTCCTCCAGAATGTACGCAGTGGCTCCGCCCACGTCCGTCCAGTCCACCAGGTAGGCTCCGTCGCCATCGCCGTTGGCGATGGCGTTCAGCGTGGGCGCACCCACGCCCGAGGCGGTGACGGTGGTGTTCTTGGCGCTGCTCCAGGCCCCGCTGCCCACGCTGTTATAGGCGCGCAGGCGGTAATACCAGGTGCCCCCGGCCTGCCCGCTGACGGCGTAGGCAGTGCTGGCGCCCTGGTAGCGCACCGTGGGCGAGGTGAAGGAGGCGTTATCGTCTTCTTCCAGGCGGTAGCCGCTGGCGCCCGTCACCGCCGCCCAGGAGATGTTGTAAGCATCCAGGTTGGAGGGGTTGGTGATGTTGTTCAGCGTGGCCGCGCCGGGGAGCACGCCCACGCTTTGCGTGGCGCTCCAGGCGCTGCTGCCGGCGGTGTTGCTGGCCAGCACGCGGTAGTACCACACGCCCGCCGTTTGCCCGATAACCGAGAACTGCGAGTTCGGCCCGCTGTACGCGGTGGTCGGCCCGCCGAAGCCGCCGTTCTTATCCACCTGCAAGGTGTAAGAAGTGGCGCCAGAAACATCGCTCCAATCCACCAGGTAAGAGCCGTCATGCTCGGGGTTGCTGATGGCGCTCAGCGTGGGTGCGGCTGGCACGGTCGGCCCGGCCACCGCTTGCACCGCCGCCAGAGCGTTAATGCGCCCCCAGCCGAAATACTTGTCCCAGCCAGCCGAGCCGATATCCACTGCGGTGCCCTGGATGGCGCTCTGGATCTGTGCGGGGGTCAGGCTGGGGTTGGCAGCCAGCATCAGCCCGGCCAACCCGGCCACCTGCGGGGTAGCCTGCGAGGTGCCCTGCAGGTAAGTGTAATTGAGCGAGTAGCCGAATTGGTATTGCAGGTACACACTGTAGGTGGGCATGGTCGAGTAAATGCCATTCGAGTCCCCCACAGAGTACATCTGGCCGCCGGGGGCGGCGATATCGCAGTGTGAGCCATAGTTGGAGTAGGAAGCTCGCGTATCCGTGCGGGTGGTGGAGGCCACGGCAAAGACATTGTTGTAGGCCGCCGGGTAACGCACCACTTCGAGACCATCGTTGCCCATGGCCGCGATGACGATCGTGCCGGCATTGTAGGCCGCGGTGACGGCATCCTGGAAGGTGGAATTGTAGCCCGACCCGCCCAGGCTCATATTGATCACCCGGGCGCCGTGCGTGTAGGCCCAGTTGACGCCATCCACGATGCCCGATGTGTAGCCGCTGCCTTCCGTGCCCAAAACGCGCATCGGCATGATGCGGGCGTTCCAATCGTTGCCGGCGATGCCCACGCCGTTATTGCCGATGGCTGCCGTGATCCCGGCTACGTGCGTGCCGTGGCCGTTGGTGTCGTGCGGATCGCTGTCACCGTCAACAAAATCATACCCCGCCACGATCTTGCTTGCCAGGTCGGGGTGGCCTTCATCAATGCCGGTGTCGATGATGGCGATGGTGACCGAGGCGCTGCCGGTGGTGATGTTCCAGGCGTCATCCGCGTTGATCAGCGGCTGCGCCCACTGGTTGCCGTAGGAGGGATCGTTGGGGGTGAGCAAGGCCCAGTAGAGATTATCCGTCTCAGCGTAGACCACCTGCGAGTTGGTTGACAGCGACTGCGCAATGCTTTGTTCCTGGCCTTCGGGCACCTGCCAGACCTGCACATCGCTGTTGTAGAGGTTGCGTTCGTAGGTGGCGCTGTACTGCGCCATCAGCGCCTCGATGGCAGCGCTGGCGGCAGCTTCCTGGAATTTGACCAGCAGCACGCCGGGCCGGTAATCGGGGGCGTCGACCGGGCGGCCAAGCGTTAGCTCTGCGGCCTGCTCACCGGCAGTGCGCGGTGGTTCGGGCGTTTGCGCTGCCGCCGGCACGATGCTGCCCAGCAGCATCCCTGCCAGGACGATGGCGGAAAGGAGCCAACGCAGAGATTTGCCCCAAGGGGTTGGTTCAGGCGAGTTTTGGATCATTTCTGTTTTCTCCTCGGTATGATATGAACAAGAATAGGTTGTGGGGGGATGAGATCGCATTGGGATGAACGATGCAATGATACTATTTTACCTCTGATTTCCACACCTGGTACAGACCCAACTGCCCTCCCTGCCCGTCGGAAAGGAAAGAGTCAATTACCTGGAAACCGGTGGCCTCCGCCAGGGCTTGCAGTTCCTGCGCGCTGAAGTAGTGAGCGTAGCGCAGCCCGCGGCCGCCCTGGCGCCAATCCAGCAGGTAATCGCCGGGCTCCACCTGCGCTTCGCTCAAACCGGCGGCCTCCCAGGGCAAGATGCGCTCTCGCAGGCGCGGGCTGTTGAGGAACTGCCAGTTGGAGTGGATGAACTGCCCGCTGGGGGCCAGCAGGAGGCGCACCTGGCGCAGCAGCCGCAGGTGCAGGTCGGCGCCGGGCAGGTGGTGCAGCACGGCAAAGGCCAGGATCGTATCAAAGCCCGCGGCTGCCTCGCCGGGCAGGCGGGAGGCCCAATCCGGCGCAGCCAGGTCCGCGGCAACGAACCTGCTTTCCAGCGCTGCCTCTGCCGCCACCCCCGCCTGGGCGATCTCCAGCAGCCCCGCGCTGAAATCCAATCCCACGTACAGGCCGCTTTGGCTGCGGCGGGTCAGCGCCTGGGCCAGTTCGCCGTTGCCGCAGCCCAGGTCGAGCATGCGCCCGGCGAGGGGCAGCCCCTCCAGCACCCGCTGCACCCCCGGCTGCAAGCGCTGGCGCGTGGCCGAAAACGGCCCGGCAAAGGCCTGGTAGAATTCGCGGTTGAGGTCGATCAACCGCGCTCTGGTGGCTTCTTCCATGCATCTATTATACTTGCCCTCACCCCTTTCCTTTGACGATTACCTCCGCTCCTCAAAGAGCAGGGGAAAAGATCGCAAAAATGGGTGCGTTGCGTGGCTACGCCACGCAACGCACCCATTTTTGCGAAGAATCCCCCCTTCCCGCCCCGGGAAGGGGGGTAGGGGGGTTAGGTTTTGGCATAACACATCCCGAAAATTCGATTCGGGATGTGTTATCATAGCCCAAAGGCTGTGATGACATGACCACACGCAAAGATTGGGAACAGGCGCACGTATATACCGACGAAATGCTCGCCCAGGCGCGCCAGGCGCTGGAAGAAGTGCGCGCAGGCCGCCCGGTGGACGAGGCCGTGCGCCGCCACCCCGTGCCGGGCGGCGGTTACCCCGCCAAGCATGTGCTGGTGGCGGTTTACCGCAGCCTCACCGAGAGCGGCGAGTGGCCGCCCGACCCGGCCCTGTTGGAGCGCATCCGCATGAAACCGGTGCGTACCCTCTCCGGCGTCACCACCGTCACCGTGCTCACCCAGCCATATCCCTGCCCGGGGCAGTGTATTTTCTGCCCCAGCGACGCGCAGATGCCCAAATCGTACCTGCCCGATGAGCCCGGGGCGCGCCGCGGCCTGGAGCATGCCTACGACCCCTTCGCCCAGGTCTCCAGCCGCATCCAGGCGCTGACCGCGGTGGGCCATCCCACCGATAAGATCGAACTGCTCATCCTGGGCGGGTGCTGGAGCGCCTACCCGCGCGATTACCAGGAATGGTTCGTGCGCCGCTGTTTCGAGGCCATGAACGAGACGCCTCACGAGAGCCTGGAGGCAGCCCAGGCATTCAACGAGACCGCCCCCCACCGCAACGTGGGTCTGACGATCGAGACCCGCCCCCCTGATATTACCCCCGCCGAACTGGCCTGGCTGCGCCGCCTGGGCGTGACCCGCGTGCAGATGGGCGCGCAAAGCCTGGACGACCGCATTTTGGCGCTGAACCGCCGTGGCCACACCGCCGCCGAGACGCACCAGGCCGTGGCCCTGCTGCGGGCAGGCGGCTTCAAGATCGTGCTGCACTGGATGCCCAACCTGCTCGGCGCCACGCCCGAGTCGGACCGGGCTGATTTCGCCCGCCTGTGGCAAGATCTCTGCCCGGATGAGATCAAGATCTATCCCACGCAGCTCCTGGCGAACTCTGACCTGTACGCCTACTGGCAGCGCAGCGAATACACGCCCTACACCACCCAGCAGCTCATCGACCTGATCGCAGACCTCAAGCCCACCGTGCCGCGCTACTGCCGCGTCAACCGCGTCATCCGCGACATCCCCTCCACCTACGTGGTGGCGGGCAACAAGCGCACCAGCCTGCGCCAGGATGTGCAGGAGGAGATGAAGCGCCGCGGCGCGGCCTGTGCCTGCATCCGCTGCCGCGAGGTGCGCGGCCACAAGGTGCAGGCAGGCGACCTGGCGCTGCAAGACCTGGTCTACCCGGCGGGCGGGGCGCAGGAGCATTTCCTCTCCTATGTCACCCCCGATGACCGCCTGGCGGGGTTCCTGCGCCTCTCGCTGCCCCAGGCGGGCGCGCCCGAAAGCGGCCTGCCCGACCTGGCCGGGGCGGCCATCGTCCGCGAGGTGCATGTGTACGGCCAATCCCTGGCGGTGGGCTCCGAGCAAGATGGCGCCGCCCAGCATACCGGCCTGGGCACGGCCCTGCTGCGCCAGGCAGAGCAGGCCGCCCGGGCGCAGGGTTACCGCCGCCTGGCGGTGATCGCCTCGGTGGGCACGCGCCGTTACTACCTGGGGCGCGGCTTCACCCGCGGCAGCCTCTACCTGGTCAAAGACCTGGGGTAATTCCCTTCCCTGGGGACTTTCAGAAAGCCCTGGGTGAGGACGCACGCCCCGCAAATTGAAGTATAATAATTTTGGGAAGGAGTTGGTATCGTGGATATCCTGATGACCAATGTTTATTATCTACTACTGGTGGCGGGAGTGCTGCTGGCGATCATGTCCATCTTCACCCCAGGCACTGGCTTCTTCGAGGTGGGCGCAGTATTTGCTCTGCTCCTGGCTGGCTTTGGCATCCTGTCCGAACCGATCAACATCTGGGCGTTGTTCATCCTGGTGCTGGGCATCTTCCCCTTTGTGCTGGCGGTATTGAAATCGAAACGTATCTTTTGGCTGGCAATTGCCAATGTGGCCTTTGTCATTGGCTCGGCTTACATGTTCCGCGGCGAAAAATGGTGGCAGCCGGCGGTCAGCCCGGTGCTGGCGGTGATCGTTTCTGTGCTTTCGAGCGGCTTTCTGTGGTTTGCCACGCGCAAGGTGCTGGATGCGCGTTCGGTGCGCCCTGCCCACAGCCTGGAAACGCTGGTGGGTGCAGTGGGCGAGACCCGCACGGAGGTATTTAATGAAGGCTCGGTGCAGGTGCAAGGTGAATTGTGGAGCGCCCGCAGCGAAACCCCCATCCCGGTGGGCACGCCGGTGCGCGTCCTGCGCCGTGAGGGCTTTACCCTGGAAGTGGAGCCCGCCCCCAGCCTGATTGAGCAATAACGGGTGTGGTAATCCCGATCAAACAATGAATAAATCTCAATATGCCATAGGAGGCTAGTCGAATGGAAACGGAATTTTTAGGAGGAACTGCATTAGTCTGTCTGGTGGGTGTGGTGGGGCTGGTGGTGATTGCTTTCTTCGCCAGCGCTATCCGCATCGTGCCAGAATACAATCGCCTGGTGGTCTTTCGCCTGGGTCGCTGCGTTGGCTCGAAGGGGCCGGGCATTGTCATCCTGGTGCCGATCATTGACCGGGCGGTCAACGTGGACTTGCGCGAGCAGGTGCGCGAGATCCCGCACCAGACCTCGATCACCAAAGATAATGCCGCCATTTCGGTGGATTTCATCTGGTACTACAAAGTGGTCGATCCCACGGAAAGCGTTTTGCAAGTTGGCAACTTCGAAGCGGCCGCTCAGGGTATGGCTACAACCACGCTGCGCGCCGTCATCGGTGGCATCCCGCTGGACGATGTGCTGTCTGAGCGCGAGACGATCAATAATCTGCTGCGCACACGCCTGGACGAGGTGACCGAACGCTGGGGCGTCAAGGTGACCAACGTGGAGATCCGGGAGATCATCCCGCCCAGAGATATTACGGACGCGATGAACCGCCAGATGACCGCGGAACGCAACCGGCGCGCCTTGGTGACTGAGTCGACCGGGCAGCGCGAGGCAGCGATCAATGTGGCCGAGGGTGAGAAGCAATCCAACATTCTGCGGGCCGAGGGCGAGAAGCAATCGGCGATCCTGCGCTCTGAAGGCGAGCGCCAGGCGCAGCTGCTGCGGGCGCAGGGCTTTGCCGCGGCGCTGGAGGCGATCTACGGGGTAGCCAAGACGGTGGACCAGAAGACGATGACGCTGCAGTACTTCGAGGCGCTGAAGGCGATGGGGGATGGCGCTTCGACGAAGTTCATCTTCCCGATGGAGTTCACCAGCCTGATGCAGAACTTCATCAAGGGCGAAGGCAAGTAAGCCATCTCCCTTGTGGAGGGTCTAGACCCCCTCCCCCAGCCCCCTCCCCGCACTGCGGGGAGGGGGCTTAAGTTCCGAAAACAAGGGTGTGGGGCCGTCTAGAAAGAACGTC
>DIXA01000076.1 GCA_002428565.1 Anaerolineales bacterium UBA6092
ATTTGAATCAAAAGAGAGCGGCGCTGAAGCGCCGCTCTCTTTTGATTCAAATTAGGTACCAAATTAGTGTTTAGCGATGCTCGGCAGGTATACCAAGTTCTGCTCCCCCTGGTTGACCATCACCAGGTCTGTCTTATCGTAACGCACCAGGTATAGATCCAGGCTGCCGTCCCCATTCAAATCTCCCAAGGCTACGTGCGGAATGTCCACAAAGGCAAAGATCTGGGCTCCGCGGATGTAAGATCCATTGCCCAGGTTTAGCCACACCTCGTTAGATAAGTTCATATTGACTGCCAATACATCCAGATCGCCATCCCCGTCCAGATCGCCCAGGGCAACCTGGTTGGTGCTTTTCTCGCCCAAGCGCTGACCGCTGTCGGCGAACGTGCCAGCGCCATTGTTGAACCATACCTGGTTGGGGCCGGTTGTGCCTAGCTTGACCACCGCCAGGAAAGCATCCAGGTCGCCATCCCCATCCAGGTCACCCAGGCTGACGGAGTTAGCCGGGTAGCCTGGAATACTTTGCCACAGGCTGAAAACCGCCTGCCCATCATTCTTGTAAACGCGATGCTCGGTGCTACCGCCATTGGAAACGGTCACCCAGGCATCCAGGTCGCCATCTTCATCCAGGTCGCCTAAGGCGGCTCCGGTGCTCACATCTGTATCGGACGTGTAAGAAAACTTGGTGAACTGCCCCGCGCCGTTGTTGAGGAACACCCAATTGGGCTGGTCTCGAACGGTGTAAAAAATGTCCAGGTCGCCATCGCCATCCAGATCGCCCAGTTCAGCGCTGGTGCCGTAGGGCTCTCCCAGGGTCTGACCATTGGAGGCAAAATAACCTGATCCAGTGTTTAGCCACACTCGGATCTTATCCGTCAGCACATTCACCACATCCAGGTCGCCATCGCCATCCAGGTCGCCCAGGCTGGTGTTCACACTGCAATCCGACAGGCCTAAAGCCTGGCCGTTGCTGGTGAAAAAGCCGTTGCCATCATTCTTCCACACATACGAAGCCCCGCAGTTTGCCACGAAGGCATCCAGATCTCGATCCCCGTCCAGGTCGCCCAACTCCACATCCTGACCGTAAGCATCGCTCAGCGTCTGTACGGTGTTGCCGAAAAAGCCCGAACCACCCACCACACCCGCGCGGAACTGCCACACCGTCGGCTGCTCCGGGCCCAGGCCATCCACAAGGCTCAGGAGCTGCGTTGTGGCGGTCACTTGCACCCATTCGCCCGCATGGAAAGGCCGGGAGGGTACCAGGTTGATATTGCCATCTTCTTCACTCAACACCTGCAGCACCTGGCCAGATTGGTTGCCAAACACGGCAAACGTTTGTGGCGAAATGCTCACCGGGTTGATATCCTCGCTATAATCAATGCTCACATACGTATAGCGGGATACATTTTGTGCATTGGCAATTGGCCAGAGAACGGGATTTTCGGGCCGGCGCAGTCCGGCTGCCTGCCCATCCACCGCCAGCAAGGCAGCTGCCAGCAGCGCCAGCAACACACATACCATCCAAACCGATCGATTTTTCATGCCGCACCTCCACGCCATCAGGCTTCCTGCTGCGAATCTACCACAGTTCTCTTAAAAACGCTAATAACCCGTGGTAAATCAATCCGCCAGGAAATGGGTACCCGCGGGGCGGAACCCCGCGGACACCCATTTCCTGGAATCTTGACAGCGCCTCCGATGAACGGTACAATGCAATGGCAACTGGTCAGACCTCTTACCAGAACTGGAGCCAACCGTGCAGCAACATACCCCCCCTCAACGCCCGGCAGCCTATGCCGAGCAAACCCTCATCCACAGCCTCCTCAGCGGCGAATTCCCGCCCGGCTCAGCCCTGCCTGCCGAGCGCGAGATGGCTGCCCGCCTGGGGATCACCCGCCCCACCCTGCGGGAAGTGTTGCAGCGCCTGGAGCGGGATGGCTGGATCAGCATCCACCACGGCAAGACCACGCGGGTCAACGATTACTGGCGTGACGGCGGCCTGAACGTGCTCAGTGCCATCGTGCACAGCAGCCAGCCCCTGCCCGAAAACTTCATTCCCAACCTGTTAGCCGTGCGCCTGGTAATGGCCCCCGCCTACACCCGCCTGGCAGTGGAAAAATCTCCCGCCGCGGTGCTGGCCTGCCTGCAAGAAATGCCCGCCCCAGAGCATGATCCCGCAACCTATGCCGCTTTCGACTGGCGGCTGCACCACACCCTGACCATCGCCAGCCTGAACCCGATCTTCACCCTCATCCTGAACGGGTTCAGCGGCTTTTACGAGCAGATGGCCTGCCTGTACTTTGGCGCCCCTCAGGCGCGTGAGGCCTCGCATGCCTTTTACACCGCCCTGCAGCGCAGCACCCACCAGGGCCATCCCCAGGCTGCCGAAGACCTGACCCGCGCCGTGATGCAGGAGAGCCTGCGGCTGTGGCAAGAGAGCAATCGCATCTATCCGTAAGTTTTCGGAAATATTCACCAAAGGAAGGTTAGCCATGCAACGATGGAATGGATGGGGTGACGAAAGCATTGATTACCCCCTGCACGACTCTGCCCGCCGCTACCTGGAAACCCTGGTTGGGCCGGGCAGCCCTACAACCGATGCCGACCAGCATAGCGTGCTTCAAAGCGTGCCCGCCTCGCGGCTGCCAGAGCATCCTCTGGTGGATGCCGCCCCGCTGACCCGCCTGCTGCACGCCCGCGGCCAAAGCCTGCCCGACTGGATCGCCCTGCGCAGCGGCCGCGTGAACACTTTCCCCGACGGTGTGGCTTATCCCACCACCAGCCAGGAAGTGCGCCAACTCATCCACTTTGCTGCCCAGGCTGGGGCGCACCTCATCCCCTACGGCGGCGGCACCAGCGTGGTCGGCCATATCAACCCGCTGGATCAGGGCGCGCCCAGCCTCACCGTAGATATGCGCCGCATGAACCGCCTGCTGAACTTCGAGACCGACAACCTGCTGGCTACGTTTGGATCGGGCATCACCGGCCCCGACCTGGAAGCGCAGCTGCGCGCCCACGGCTGCACGCTGGGACATTTTCCCCAATCCTTCGAGTATTCCACCCTGGGCGGCTGGGTGGCGGCGCGTTCCAGCGGGCAGCAATCGCTGGGCTACGGGCGCATCGAGCGCCTGTTTGCCGGGGCGCAGTTAGAGACGCCCCAGGGATTGCTGGAACTGCCCGCCTTCCCCGCCTCAGCCGCGGGGCCCGATCTGCGCGAGGCCGTGCTGGGCTCGGAGGGCCGCCTGGGCCTGCTCACCCAGGTGACCATGCGCGTCTCGCCCCTGCCCGAGCGGGAGGATTTCCACGCCATCTTCTTCCCCGATTTTGAGCATGGCATGGCGGCTGCCCGGCGCATGCTGGCAGAGCGCCTGCCGCTGTGCATGCTGCGCCTGAGCACCGCCACCGAAACGGCCACCACCCTGGCGCTAGCCGGGCACGAGGGCCTGATCAACGCCCTGCAAACGCTGCTCAAAGCGCGCGGCCTGCGCCAGGGAAAATGCATGCTGCTGGTAGGCTTTTGCGGCAAGCCGGGCGTGGTGCAGTTTGCCCGCAGCCAGGCGCTGGCCGCGGCCGCAGCCCACTCCGGCATCCACGTGGGCAAAGTGTTCGGCGCGCAGTGGCACAAGAACCGCTTCCGCACTCCTTACCTGCGCAACACGCTGTGGAAACTGGGCTACGCCATCGACACGCTGGAGACAGCCGTCAGTTGGAGCCGCGTCCCCGCCTTGATCGAGGCCATCGAGACCGCCCTGCGCAGCAGCCAGGCGGGGCGCATGCACGTTTTCACCCACCTCTCGCACCTGTACCTGCATGGCTCCAGCATCTACACCACCTACCTCTTCCCCCTCTCTGCCGACCCCGAGCAAACCCTGGCGCGCTGGCAGGCCATGAAATCTGCCGCCAGCCAGGCCATCCAGGCTCACGGCGGCACGATCAGCCACCAGCACGGCGTAGGCGCCGATCACGCCGCCTACCTCCCGGCTGAGAAAGGCGCCCTGGGGATGCAAACCATCCGCCAGATCGCCAGCAGCCTTGACCCGCAAGGCATGATGAACCCCGGCAAGCTGTTCTAGGAGTTTGCGATGAGCAGAAGCTCACCGTTGGTTGATGAAAATTTAACAGGGATGGACAGGATATACAGGATGAAGAAATATCCTATTCATCCTGTATATCCCTGTTAAAAATCCTTTTCAAGAGAGGCACGATGAAGATAAACACACAACGCCAACAAACCTGGGCCAACCTGGCCGCCCCCTGGGATCTCCTCATCATCGGCGGCGGCATCACCGGCGCGGGCATCTTGCGCGAGGCTGCCCGCCTGGGCCTGAAAGCCCTGCTGGTAGAGCAGCGCGACTTTGCCTCGGGCACCTCCAGCCGCTCCTCCAAGCTGGTACACGGCGGCCTGCGCTACCTCAAGCAGGGCCGGCTGCTGCTCACCCAGGCCTCGGTGCACGAGCGCGAGGCGCTGCTGCACGAAGGTCCGGGCCTGATCGACCCGCTGGGCTTCTTGCTCACCGTTTACCAGGGCGATTTCCCTGGCCGCTTGACCTTCAAGATGGGGCTGACGGTGTACGACCTGCTGGCCCTGCGCTGGGATCACCGTTATTACAGCCCGCAAGATTTCCGCATGCTGGCCCCCCACCTGATCAACAGCGACCTGGAAGGCGGCTTCCGCTACGGCGACGCCCAAACGGATGACGCCCGGCTGGTGCTGCGCGTGCTGAGCGAGGCCGTGCAGGATGGCGCATCTGCCATCAACTATGCCCAGGCGCAGACGTTGATCCGCGACGAGGGCGGGCAGGTGATCGGAGCGTGCCTGCGGGATGAGGTGAGCGGGCAAAGCGTCGAGTGCCGCGCCCGCGTGGTGATCAACGCCACCGGCAGTTGGGCCGACCATCTGCGCGGCCAATTGGGCGCGGCGCCGCGCATCCGCCCGCTGCGCGGCAGCCACCTGATCTTCCCTGCCTGGCGCGTTCCGGTGGCCCAGGCCGTCTCATTCCTGCACCCCTTCGACCGCCGCCCGGTGTTCATCTTCCCCTGGGAGGATGTGACCCTGGTGGGCACCACCGACGAGGATCACCAGGGCTCGCTCGACGAAGAGCCCAGCATCAGCCCCGACGAGGTGGCTTACCTGATGGCAGCTGTCGAATCGCAGTTCCCCTCCCTGGGGCTGACCCTGGAGGATGTGATCTCGTCTTTCTCCGGCGTGCGCCCGGTGATCGGCAGCGGCAAGACCGACCCTTCCAAAGAGTCGCGCGATCACGTGGTGTGGGAGGAAGATGGCCTGCTCACCGTCACCGGCGGCAAACTGACCACCTTCCGCCTGATCGCCCTGGATGTAATCAAAGCGGTACGCCACCGACTGCCCGAACTGCCCGAGGCGGGCCGCCATATGCCCGTGCTAAACCAGGTCAGCGAGAGCCTGCTGGCAGGATGGGCGCTGAGCCCAAAAGCCCGCCGCCGCCTGCTGGGCCGCTACGGTACGCAGGCCCCCGCCCTGGCCCAGTATGCTCACCCCGGCGAGCTGGAGCCCATCCCTGGGCTGCAAACGCTGTGGGCCGAGCTGCGCTGGGCCGCACACAGCGAAAGCGTGCTCCACCTGGATGATCTGCTGCTGCGCCGCACGCGCATCGGGTTGATGCTGCCGCGCGGCGGCGAGGATCTGCTGCCCACCCTGCGCCCAATCTGCAAAGCCGAGCTGGGCTGGACAGAAAAGCAGTGGAAAGCAGAAGCCTCGCGCTACCGCCGCCTGTGGCAGAGCCATTACAGCCTGCCCGAGCCGGCCTCGGTGCCCGACTGGAAGCCCACGCTGTCCCAGGCCCTGGCGCGCCGCCGGGCGATCCTGCCGCGCCGCCGCAAGATCATCCGCCGTTCTGCCCTGGCAAGCGGGCTGGTGCTGACAGCCCTGCTGGCCCTGGGAATAAGCCGTATCTTGTACCGCCGACGCCGGGCACAGCAAACGCAATAAAGACGATCTATGAATTTGCGGCGAATTACGCCGCAAATTCATAGATCGTCATATAATCTACACAGGTGAAACCCGATGACCAAAGATATCCTCCTGGCAATTGACAATGGTACCCAGAGCGTGCGCGCCCTGGCATTTGACCCGCAGGGCAACCTGCTGGCAAAGACCCGCATCCCCTTGCAGCCTTACTTTTCCGAGCAGCCCGGCTGGGCAGAGCAGCACCCCCAGGTTTTTTGGGATGCCGTCTGCCAGGCCTGCCAGGCGCTGCTCCAGGCCGCGCCTGACCTGCGCCAGCGTTTGGCCGGGGTAGCCCTGACCTGCCAGCGCAGCACCGTGATCAACCTGGATGCCCGCGGCGAGCCGCTGCGCCCGGCAATCGTCTGGCTGGATCAGCGCCGCACGTCCGGGCTGAAGCCGGTCGGCGGCCTGTGGGGGCTGGCTTTCCGCTTAAGCGGCATGAGCGAGACCGTGGCTTACCTGCAAGCAGAGGCCGAAGCCAATTGGCTGCGCACCCACCAGCCCGAGGTGTGGCAGAACACAGACAAGTACCTGTTCCTTTCGGGGTATCTCACCTACCGCATGACCGGCCGCTACATCGATTCCAGCGGCTGCCAAGTGGGCTACATGCCCTTCGACTACAAGAACCTGCATTGGTCTTCCAAATGGGATTGGAAATGGCAGGCGGTGCCGGTGGAGCCAGGGATGCTGCCCGAGCTGACCCACCCCGCCAGCCCCCTGGGCGAGATCACCCCCCAGGCTGCCGAGGCCACCGGCCTGCCGGCTGGGCTGCCGGTGATCGCTGCCGCCGCCGATAAGGCCTGCGAGGTGATCGGCGCTGGCTGCCTGGAGCCGCACCAGGGCTGCCTGAGTTTCGGCACCACCGCCACCATCTGCACCACGCAGACCCGCTACATCGAACCGATCCCGCTCATCCCGCCTTACCCGTCTGCGGTGCCGGGAGCCTACTGCATGGAGCACCAGATCTACCGCGGCTACTGGATGGTCTCCTGGTTCAAAGATGAGTTTGCCCTGCTGGAGCAGCAGATGGCAGAAGAACGCGGCGTAGAGGCCGAAACCCTGTTTGACGAACTGGTGCAGTCCGTGCCGCCCGGCTCGATGGGCCTGATCCTGCAGCCGTACTGGTCGCCGGGGCTGAAGGTGCCAGGGCCAGAGGCCAAAGGCGCGGTGATCGGCTTTGGCGATGTGCATACGCGCGCCCACCTGTATCGCGCCATCCTGGAGGGGCTGGCCTATGCCCTGCGCGAGGGCAAAGAACGCAGCGAGAAACGCTCTCACACTCCCATCACAGCCCTGCGCGTCTCGGGCGGCGGCTCGCAAAGCGATGCCGCGGTGCAGATCACCGCGGATATTTTTGGCCTGCCCACCGCCCGCCCGCACGTGTATGAGACCTCAGGTCTGGGTGCGGCAATTGACGCCGCCGTGGGCCTGGGCCTGCACCCCGATTTTCCCAGCGCGGTGAGCGCCATGACGCGCATCAGCCAGGAGTGCCAGCCCAACCCGCAGAACCATGCCATCTACGATGCCCTGTATCGAGAGGTGTACCTGAAGATGTACCGCCGCTTACAGCCGCTCTACGAACAGATCCGCCAGATCACCGGCTACCCGCCAAAATAAAGATGCTTAACGAAAAAGCGGCGCATCAGCGCCGCTTTTTCGTTAAGCATCACTGCCTTATTTGGTTGCAACCCGGTTGCGCAGTGTGCGGGAAAGGATGCTCTCCAGTTCCTGGCCTGCCTCGGCGCCTTTGCGCTTCTTCTTGCCGCTCAGTTCGCCTTTCACCTGGGTGCGTTCCATCGCACTGCGCAGCGCCATTTCCATGGCGGTCGGCACAGGCGGCTCAGCCGGCTCTGTTTCCACAGGAGCGGCGTCTTTGTGCTTCTCTTCTCTGGAGGCCTTGGGCTGAACAGCCTTGCCTACAATGGTCCGCACCAGTTCTTCGGGCTTCTCCACCAGCGCCTTCATGCTCAGGCGGATCTGTTTCTTCTTGCGATCCACCTCCAGCACTTTCACGCTCACTTCATCCCCCTCTTTCAGCATATCACCAGGGGTGCGGATGTAATCGTGCGTCATCTCGCTGATGTGCACCAGGCCGGGCCGTTCTGCGCCAATATCCACAAAAACGCCGAACTTCTCCAGCCGGGCCACTTTGCCCTTGATCTCAGCATCCTGCTTGATCTCATTCCATTCCAGTTCAAGCGGCTTGATCATGGTCAGGTCCACGCGGCCCTTCTTGGCCTCCACGCGGCGTACCCAAACTTCCACTTCCTGGCCCACCTGCACCACGTCTTCTACGCGGTTGACAGGATCCTTTTGCAATTGCGAAATGTGCACCACCCCCGGTACACCAACGCCAATGTCCACAATTGCGCCAGACAAGATGGTTTTGACCACCTTACCGCTGAAATGCTGCTTTCGTTTGATATCACTCAGGCTGCCCGCCGGGGCATCCGAGGCAAGATTGGTTTCCATAGCTCACTCTCCAAATTAAGTTCCTTGTATTACGCAAACATGCATTATACCAATCACTACTAGAAAAGTCAAAAGGAATTCCAAATTCATATTCCCAAAACAAAATGTCAGGCGGTGTTGCGCACCGCCTGACATTTTGTTTTGGGAGCTCTTATTGCTGCTGCGGCACGGGCGTGCCACCGTTCTTGGTGTTGGGCGTCGGGAAAAGCTGTTCAAACTCATCCCGAGTGATCGTTTCCACTTCCAGCAGCCGTTCGGCAATTGCATCCAGCCGGTCGCGGTACTGGGTGAGCAGGCTCTTCGCCTTCTCGTAGGCTTCATTCACCATGCGGCGCACTTCCTGATCGATCTGCTGCGCCACAGATTCAGAGTAATCGCGCTGCTCGCTGATCTCACGGCCCAGGAAGATCAACTCTTCCTTCTGCCCGTAGACCATCGGCCCCAGGGCATCGCTCATGCCCAGGCGGGTGACCATGGCGCGCGCCATGCGCGTCACCCGTTCCAGGTCGCTGGAGGCCCCAGAGGTAATATCGTTGAACACCAGTTCCTCGGCAGCGCGGCCTCCCAACAGCCCGACCATGTCGGCGAGCAATTTGCGCCGCGCCATCATGGTGCGGTCTTCTTCCGGCAGAGACAGGGTATAGCCGCCTGCCATGCCGCGCGCCGTGATCGAAACCTTATGCACCGGGTCGGCCTCAGGCAGGGCATTCATCACCACCGCGTGACCGGCCTCATGGTAAGCCACAATGCGCTTCTCGTCCTGGCTGATCAGGCGGCTCTTGCGCTCGGGCCCGGCGATCACGCGCTCAATGGCCTCTTCCAGGTCTTCCTGCTCGATAGCCTTTTTGCTGCGACGGGCTGCCAGAATGGCGCCTTCATTAACAAGGTTCTCCAGGTCTGCGCCGACAAAGCCTGGGGTGGAACGCGCCAGCACAGCCAGATCCACGCTCGGCGCCAGCGGCTTGCCTTTGACGTGCACCTTGAGGATGGCTTCGCGGCCGCGCATATCGGGGCGGTCTAGCACCACACGGCGGTCGAAACGCCCTGGGCGCAGCAAAGCCGGGTCGAGGATATCCGGGCGGTTGGTCGCCGCCATGATGATCACATTGGTATCGGTGTCGAAACCGTCCATCTCCACCAGCATCTGGTTGAGGGTCTGCTCGCGCTCATCGTGGCTGCCACCCAGCCCGGCACCGCGCTGCCGCCCCACCGCGTCGATCTCATCCACGAACACGATGCACGGCGAATGGCGCTTGGCCTGGTCGAACAGATCACGCACGCGGCTGGCGCCCACACCCACAAACATCTCCACAAATTCCGAGCCAGAGATGGAGAAGAAGGGCACGCCCGCCTCGCCAGAGACGGCTTTCGCCAGCAGGGTCTTGCCGGTGCCCGGAGGCCCCACCAACAGCACACCCTTGGGGATGCGCGCACCCAGCGAGATGAACTTCTCTGGCTCGCGCAGGAACTCCACCACCTCTTGCAGCTCCTCTTTTGACTCTTCGATCCCAGCCACATCGGCAAAGGTGACCGTGGGCTGGTCGCCGGTGAACATGCGCGCCCGCGATTTGCCGAACGACATGGCAGCGTTATTGCTGCCCTGCGCCTGGCGGAAGAAGAACCAGAAGATGCCGCCCAGGAACAAGAAGGGCAGGATATACCCCAAAGCCGTGATCACGTTCAACCAGGCGTTGGGCGGCTTGATCTCGATCTTGACCTTATCGGGGGTGAGTTGTTGCGGGGTCACGCCCAGTGCCAGGAGCTGCTCCACCAGGGTAGCCGTAGGCTCCTTGTGGGAGGTGCGCTCGATCTCGTTCGCGCCATCGCGGTAGATCACCGTCAGGATATCATCATCTTCGATGACGCGGGCGATCGTGCCGCTTTGGATATCGGCTGCCACCTGGTTGATCGACAGGGTCTCCTCTTGGGAAGCGCTGCCCCGAAAGCTGTACAGCAGCAAGATGACAATTGCTGCAATGAACATAATATAGATCAATGTAGAACGATTGCGTGGTGCGTTCACTGAATCCTCCAAACAAATTCGCAGCGCAGATACAGGAAACTGCAGGCCTGCCTGCCTTTCTGGTCTGCAGAGCGATTATACCAATCTATCCCCCCAACTGGTAGTCAGGTAACCCCGTTTGGGTTGTTTCTAACAACACTCTAACATTAAAAACTTAGTATCATCTCACCCCAAGTTGTTGAGATGATACAAAGCTTACAAGGCATGGAAGCACTGGCGCACATGCAGACGGTCGTGCCCGGCGATGATCTGGGCCAGCTCGCGCAGATGCGTGGGGCCAAAGATGGCATGACGCGCCGGGTGCGCCCATTCCTGCTCTGGCAGATCCTCCAACAGGGTCAACAGTTCGATGCGGGCGGCGGTGTACTCATGCAGCGCCTGGCGGGCATCCTGGCGGATGTACTGGCGCTTCTCAGCCCAGGGGTCGGTGTCCTGCCCGGGCAGGAAGGGGTTCTGCTCTGCGAGCACCTTGCGCAGGCGCGGCAGGTTCACTTCGATCTCCACATCGCGCAGGTGGCACAGCACCTCCACCGGCGACCAGGCCTGCGGCTCTGGGCGCTGCGCCAGGCTCTCGGCGGCGCGGCTGCGGCACAGCGTTGCCAGGGCGGCGGGCGTGCTGCGCAGCACTGCCAACAAAGCCGCCACAGAGACCGTTTCAGGCTGCACCTGCTCGCCGGGCAAAGCCTCCAGCCAGGCAAGCACCTCGCCCAGCCCGCCCTGCGGTGGGGCGGCAGCGGGCTTCTCCCAGGCAGGCTGCTCTCCGGCCGGCGTCCAAAATACCTCCAGGCCCAATTGGCGGGCAGGCAGGAGATCCATTTCCAGGTCATTGCCCACCATCAAGACCGGCCCCTCAGGCCAGCCCATTTGGGCCAGGAACTCAGCATAGTAAGCTGGGTTGGGCTTGGCAAAATGGAAGGTTTCGAAAGAAGGCACCAGGGCAAAGGGGGTTTGCGTCACCGGCAGCCCAGCCCAAGCCAGGCGCTGCTCGATGGCGGTGCGCGGAAAGAGCGGATTGGTAGCCACCCCCACCTGAACGCCGCGTTGCAGCGCCTGCTCCACCAGGCGCATCGCCTCGGGGCGCTGGAGGGTCACCTGCTGCAGGGCGGGGAAATCCTGGCTGTAGAAGGCATCCAGGGCGGGCTGCACCTCCGCTCGGATCAATCCCAGCGCCGGGTAGAAAGCGGCATCGAACACATTCTCCAGCGTGCGGTCGGGGAGGCGGTTGGCAGACATCTCTTTTGTGGCTGCCAGCAGCTGGCGGATCATGCGCTGCGGCTCAACATACGCCGCCAGGCGCGCCCCCAGCCCCTGGAGGTAAGCCGGCAGGAAGGCATCCATGGGGTTGCCTAGCAGTGTGTCGTCCAGATCAAGAAGAAGAACGGTCACCCGGGCCTTCCTGGAAAACAGGCGGCAAAGCATGGCATTCCCCACAGCCAATGTGAGGATCGAAACCAGAACGCTGGGTTTTGGTGCAATAGGTTTTAACCTGTACGCGCTGCTTACGCAGGGGAAGCTGCCGGCTGAGGTGCGCTTCCAGGATCATGTTCGTGCAGGCATTGGCCATCTGGATGCCCGGCACGGGGCAGGTCTGACACAGTTTGGGCCGCCAGGGCAAAACGGGCGAAGCCGCCCGCAAGAGGCGGCATTCCTCCACCTCCCGGCCGCGGTGGTAATCCCCGTAGAAAAAGCGGCATTCTTTACCCGCAGGTGTACGCATGCGCTGGCTTAGATACGCGTCACGTAAGAGCCGGTGCGGGTGTCCACGCGGATGCGGTCGCCCACATCCACAAACCCCGGAACCTGCACTTCCAGACCGGTCTGCGTCTTGACCTTCTTGGTCACGCCGGTGGCTGTATCGCCGCGCACTGCCATCTCCCCCTCTACCACATCCATATCCACGGTAGTAGGCAGTTCTACATCCAGCGGCTTGCCTTCGTAAAAGGTCAGCTTGACTTCCAGGTTTTCGGTCAGGAACGCCGCGCTGTCGCCCAGCAATTCGGCCGCAACGGCGGGCTGCTCGTAGGTTTCCAGATCCATGAAGAAATACAGGTGCCCGTCATTGTAGAGGTACTGCACGTTGTGAAATTCCAGGCGAGCTTCTTGCACGCGCTCGCCCGATTGAAAGGTCTTTTCCAGCGTGGTACCGCTGCGCAGGTCCACAAGCTTCACCTTGATGGTGGCGTTGCCGCGGCCAGGCTTGTGGTGGCTGTATTCCAGCACCTTGAACAGCCTGCTATCGAACTCGAAGGTTACCCCTTTGCGTAGATCATTGACGTCGATCATAAAAACTTCCTCTTGCTTTCTAGGTGTTGAAAGACTCGCCTCCGGTGGCTTGCCGGGGAGCGAATCCTTTTCTTTGCTTAACAGGGGGATTATAGCGGAGGGTGCCATCCCTGGCAAGGGGTGATGAAATATGTGTGCAATATTTGATATTCAATTTCGGAAATCATAACTTGTGGTAAACTTTAACTATCAGACGATGGAGGCGAAAGTGGCAGATCAACCTAAACGTCTTATCTATATTGAAGATGAAGAAGAAATGATCGACCTGGTGTCGCTCGTCTTAGGCCGGCGCGGCTACGAAGTGCACGGCGCTAACGGTGGACGCCAGGGACTGGAACTGGTGCGCCGTGAGCTCCCCGATCTGATCCTGCTGGACCTGATGATGCCGGACATGGATGGGTGGGATGTGTACCATCACCTCAAGGCAGAGGATGAAACCCGCGACATCCCCGTCATCATCGTCACCGCCAAAGCCCAAAGCATCGATAAAGTGCTGGGCCTGCACATTGCCAAGGTGGACGATTACATCTCCAAGCCTTTCAGCCCCCAGGAACTGCTCGACAGCGTCGACCGCATCCTGGGCAAAGGCAAGCCTACCGGCCAGGCCGCGTAACCACGCCGGGGCGGGACAACCCGCCCCGTTGATTTCAGCATGTCCCTAAAGTTTGTTGCCATCCACAACCTCACCCGTCCCCAGGCGCAGCCGGTGATCGCCGGTTACTGCCGCTCTTTCTTCTGCCAGCTGCGCGGGCTGATGTTCCGCCGCAGCCTGAAGCAAGATGAGGGCCTGCTGCTTGTCCAGGCCGCCGAGAGCCGCCTGGAATCTTCCATTCATATGTTTTTTATGCACATCGACCTGACCGTGGTGTGGATCAACAACGCCCAGCAGGTGGTAGATGTGCGCCTGGCACGCCGCTGGCGCCCGGCTTATTTCTCCCAAAAACCAGCCCGCTATGTGCTGGAGCTGCATACGGATCGTTTGCATGATTTCGAGATCGGTGACCAACTACACATTGAAGAAGTATTTTTGGATCGTTAGCCTGCTGCTGGCGAGCCTGCTCTGGCTGGTGGCCCCGGCCGCGGCGCAGGAAACCACCCCCAGCGGGCCGGTGTACATCGTCCAGCCCGGCGACACGCTGTGGGATATCTCGGCGCGCTTCGGCGTGACCCTGGATGCCCTGATGCAGGCCAACGGCATCGCCGACGCCAACCAGGTCAGCGCGGGGGCCTCGCTGCTCATCCCCGGGCTGGAGGGCATCTCGGGCGTGCTGACCACCCAGGAGATCCCCCTGGGCGAGACACTGTCCAGCCTGGCGCGCAGCACGGGTATCCCCGTGGATGTGCTGGTGCGGCTCAACCACATCCTCAGCCCATCCGAATGGTACGCCGGGGCATCCTTGATCATCCCCCAGAACCAGACCACTCCTTCCACCCAGCGCGCCGCCCTGGCTACGGGGCAATCCCTGTTGGAATTGGCCGTTTTGCATCACACCAATCCCTGGGCAATGGTGGCGCAGAATCAACTCGCCGGCGCCTGGGCTGCCCTGCCGGGCGAGGTGCTGCGCGCCCCCGGCGAGGCCGATACCGGCCCCGGCGGCATGCCCCCGCAAGTGAGCGCCTTCACCATCTCGACCTTGCAGCAGGGGCAGACGGCCGTGCTGCGCCTGGAGGCGCCCGCCGGGACCACCCTGAGCGGCTCGCTGATGGGGCATGAGCTGCACTTCTTCCCCACCGCCGAGGGCGGCTATGTGGCCCTGCAAGGTGTGCATGCCCTGGCAGATCCCGGCCTATACACCCTCAGCCTGAGCGGCGTGCTGCCTGGCGGCGTACCCCTGGAATTCTCCCAATCTGTGCGGGTGCAGGCGGGCAACTTCATTTATGAGCGTTTGACCGTTGATCCCAAAACACTGGATGAGACTGTGACCATCCCTGAAAACGAGCAGTGGATGGCGCTGGCTGCGCCCGCCACACCAGATAAACAATGGGACGGCGCGCTGGCCCCGGCGGTGGACCTGGTGTACCTGGACTGCATCACCTCCTGGTACGGCAACCGCCGCTCGTACAATGGCAGCGAATTCATTTACTTCCATACCGGGCTGGATTACTGCAACGGCTCCGGCTCGTCTGTCTACGCCCCCGCACCGGGAAGGGTGGTCTTTGCCGGTTTCCTGGAGGTGCGCGGCTACGCCACCATGATCGATCACGGCTGGGGGGTGTATACGGCCTATATGCACCAATCGGAATTGCTGGTACAGGAAGGCGACATGGTCGCCACCGGGCAGGTGATTGGCATCACCGGCGGCACCGGACGCGTGCAGGGCCCGCACCTGCATTGGGAGATCCTGGTGGGCGGCGTGCAGGTAGACCCTGAGCCCTGGCTGACCCAGGCCTTTCCGTAAAACAGAGTTCGCAGCG
>DIXA01000048.1 GCA_002428565.1 Anaerolineales bacterium UBA6092
CAGTTTTTTTGTCTTGCGCTAAATCTGCCCCGCAGGGCGCATTTTGGGGCCGCCTAGACGTTCTTTCTAGACGGCCCCTTCATTTTTGCAAAGATTATTCCGGTAGTTGTTCCGGCGGCGGTGCGACAGGAGCGGCGGCCTTTGGCCGGGGCAGGTACTCTGACATGCCAAAGCCGGTCAGCAGGGTGGCGCCCAGGCCCAGCACGCCCACCATCAGGCGCAGCGGCCAGCCGATGCAGCCGATCATGGCGGCGGTGCCATCCAGGGTGAGGATGAGCAGGAAGGTGCCCAATCCGGCTGCCGGGGCGGGGTGCCATTCCTGGTGGAAGATGCCGGCAAAGCGTTTGCCCAGCTCCAGCCCCAGCGAGATCATGCCGAAGGCCCAGGCTGCGGCCAGGATCAGCCCGCCCACCAGGCTCACCGGCAGGAACAGAATGGTGATGGCCAGCACCACCAGGACGATGGGCACGACCACGATGGTCAGCAGGCCCAGCCCGCCGGTCATCAGCGGCTGCGATAGGGTTGCCCGCCCGATGCGCTCGGCCTGCGGGGCGAAGAACATCATCAGCAGCATGGCCAGCAGCGCCCATACCACTGTGCGAGCCAGCACGCCCAGCGCAGCCAACACGGGGTGCACCTGCACATCCACCATGTGGGGGAAGCGCGAGCTGCGTTCGGGCAGGGCTACCTGGAACGGGCCCTGGTTGTTCTCGCTGACCTTGCCCACCACGACGGCGTCAGGATCCTGATCCAGGTAGGCGCCGGTAACGTCGATGCTGCCGTTCACCACGGCGCTGTCTTCCAATTCCAGGTAGCCGCCGGTGGCGGCGATATCGCCGTTGACCGTCCCGGCCACCTCCAGGGTGCCGCCCAGCAGCATGATACTGCCGTTGACGGTGGAGCCTGCTTCCAGGGTGGCGTTCCCGCCGATGATCACCAGATCATCGTTCAATGTTTCCCCGCTTTCCAGGGTGAAACTGTTGCCGATGATGATTTCACGCGGGCTGGCAGCCAGGGCGGTGCCGGGCAGGGCCAGGCCGATCAAGGAAACTAGGGCCAGCAGAGCAAAGAATTTGGTGATTTTCGTTTTCATGCGATCCTCCAATTAGATGTCATTTGCCGGTAAGTGGCTAACCAGGCAACGCTGATAAAACAGATGAAGCCAGTGAAAAAGATGGCCAGGGTGATGGGGATGATGGGGCCCGAATTGAGCACCATGAGGATGAATTTCTGGATATCTACCAGTACATTCACCAGGCTGGTCAGGCGGGCAATCCACATCAGCAGTAGCTGCGCCGGAGCGCGCAGGATCTGCACTACCTGGATGCCCAGGATGAGCAGCAGCAGCAGGGCCGTCCCGGCAGTGACAGCCACGGCGATCCATGCCTGGCGGCGCTGGGCAGCCATCCGCTGGGCGATCAGGCGCTGCTGCCAGCGCTCGGTGAAACCCGGGGCGGGGGCAGCCGGTGAGACGCACTGGAACAGGCCAAAGACTTTGCTCCAGGAGGTGTCGATCTGGCGGCAGGCTTCGCAGTCTTGCAGGTGCTCGTTCAAGGCCTGGGCCTGTTCGGGGGGCAGGGGCTCTTCAGAGAGCAGCCAGGATCTAAAAGGCTGGTGATTCATGGTGTTTTCTCTCCGTAGGGTAAGAAGTGGTCTCTTGCTCGCTCCAGGTTTGGGCCATGCTCAGCCTGGCCCGGTGCAGGCGGCTTTTGACCGCACTGACGGTGAGCGAGAGGGCTTCGGCAATCTCATCGTACGAAAAATCGTACCAATAATACAGGGTCACAGCCGAGCGGTCTTGCGGGCCCAGCGTATCTAGGAGTGCTTGCACACGCTGCTGCTCCTGGCTGTGATGAAATGCGCTTTCGGGTCCGGGGGCCAGGTCGGGCGGATCCAGGGCCGGGTCGGCGTCGATGGAGATGAGGGTCAGGCGGCGTCTGCGCAGCTGGTCGATGCAGTAGTGGGCGGCGATGGAAAGCAGCCAGGTGGAGAAGGAACGCTGGCGGTCGTAGCGCCGCAAGTTGTGATAGGCGCGCAGGAAAGTCTCCTGCGCCGCATCTTCGGCCTCGTCGGGGTCGCCCAACATGCGGTAGCACAGGTTATAAACTGGCTTTTGACAGGCCTCCACCAGGGTGGTGAAGGCTTGCTGGTTCCCATTTTGAGCCTGTTGGATGACTTCTGGCTCGATCTGGATCACGTGTGTGCTCCTGTAAAGCGGTCGGTCTTTCTATGGATAGTATACGCCGAAATAGGGAAGAGGTTGCAATTTGCGGCAACCTAACCCCCGCGTTGGCTTTGCCAACGTAATATGTGCGAAAATGGATGTGCTGCGTGGCGAAGCCACACAGCACATCCATTTTCGCGATCTTTAGGGGGTGGGGTGAAAAAGTGGGGCTTCAGCCCTTAACTTGACAAAGGGCGGAAGCCCTCGCCCAGCACCTCGTGGGCCTGGCCGATGACGATGAAGGCTGCGGGGTCGGCCTCGTGCACCAGGGCCTTGAGTTGGTTGACCTCCGAGCGCATCACCACCGTGTAGAGCACCGAGCGCTCGACGCCGGTGTAAGCGCCCCGGCCCGAGAGGATGGTCAGGCCGCGTTCCATGGTTTCCAGCACCTCCCGGGTCACCTGCTCGGGCTGGGCGGTGACGATCATGGCGGTGCGCACCACGTTGGCGCCCTCCATGGCTACTTCCGCAGCGATGCCGCTAACGTAGAGCATCACAATGGCGTACAGGGCATTTTCCCAGGAGTAGGTCAGCCCGCCGATGAACATGATCAGCGAATCGGTGAGCAGGTAGGATTGGGAAATGGTGATGCCGCGCCAGTTGTTCAAAAGGCGAGCCAGAATATCGCTGCCGCCGCTGGTGCCCTGGCCGCGGTAGACCAGCCCGTAGCCGATGCCGCTGGTCACGCCGCCGTAGAGCGTGTTCAGCACCAGGTCGGTGGTCAGGCCGCTTTCTGGCAGGAAGAAGACCAGCAGATCGGTGAATATGGAAATGGTGATAACGGCATAGGCGGTGCGCATGGCAAACCGCCGTCCGCCCAGGTAGCGCCAACCGATGATGAACAGCGGCAGGTTGCCGAGGAAGATCATCAGGCCGATGGGCCAGCCGGTGTAGTGGTTGATGATCTGCGCGATGCCGCTGATGCCGCCGTTGACCAGGCCGGCTGGAACGAGGAATAGGCGAATGGAGAGCGCCTGCAAGAGCGCCCCCAGGGTGATGAGCAGGTAGTCGAGCGCGGAGGCCCAGGTGAGGTGGCGCGGCTGCTCGAAGATCGATTTGAAGAAGGGGCGCATGTGCGATCCTCGCTTTCTGGTTACTTGCTATCGATGAGTTTCTGGTTGGCCAGGGTTTCGATCACACCCAAAACGGCCGAATTATCCAGGTCGCCCATGCCCATCTCCAGCATGGCGTTGAACAACTGGGCATCCACCGCCGCCGAGGGCAGGGGGATGCCATACTGGCGGGCGGTCTCCAGGATGATGTTCAGATCCTTGGCCTGCATATAAGCCTTGAAGCCCGGGCTGCGGTTGCCGGCGAACAGGCGCGGCGGCTTGACATCCAGCGTCCAGCACTGCGCCGCGCCGCCGCGAATGGCCTCCACCACCTTCTGCGGGTCAGCGCCGGCTTTTTGGGCAAAGACGAGCAGCTCGCCCATGGCGACCATCTGCGCCGCCACCATGATCTGGTTGGCGGCTTTGGCGATCTGCCCGGCGCCGGCCTCGCCCACATGGGTAATGGTTTTGCCCATGGCCTGCAGCACCGGCAGGGCCTTTTCCAGCGCGGGGGCCGGGCCGCCGATCATGATCGCCAGGGTGCCCTGGCGGGCGCCGATATCGCCGCCGCTGACGGGCGCATCCAGGCACAGCACGCCTTTCTGGTCCATCACCTCTGCAATATGGCGGGCAGTGGCAGGCTTGATGGTGGAGTTATCGATGAAGATCAGGCCGGGCCGGGCGCCCTCTAGGATGCCCTGCGGGCCGAGGGCCACCTGCTCCACATCCGGCGAGTCGGGCAGGTTGGTGAAGACGATATCCACCCGGGAGGCCACTTCCGCGGCGGAATGCGCCGGGCAAGCGCCCTCGGCTTCCAGTTCCTGCACGGCAGCCTGGCTGCGGTTGTGCACCACCAGTGAGAAGCCGCCTTTGAGGATATTGCGGGCGATGGATTTGCCCATCAGGCCGAGGCCGATATAACCGACGGTGAGGTTGTTTTTTTGCATGAGTACTCCCTTGAAAATATGGGTCTTTTCCTCGTAGTAGCGACTTTAGTCGCTATGTGTAACAACTGAAGTCGTTACTACGAGGCTGGGGCATTTTTTGTTCGTCTGCTGCGGTGAGCTTTTGCTCATCGCAAACTCCTGAAAATGGTAAGCAAACTACCCGGCTCAGGCCGGGTGAGTCAGGTTTTCTGCCCGGTGCTGCTGGCGGGCGAGACCTGCTGCCCGCCGGGGGTGTCGCGCACTTCCCAGCCGCGCGCGGCGATCTGGCTGCGCAGGCGGTCGGCGGCGGGCCAATCCCGGCGCAGGCGGGCGGCCTGGCGCTCTGCCAGCAGTGCCTGAGTGGTGGGATCTGGGGAGAGGTTGGGCTCGGCCTGGGTTGTGTGGTGCGCCTCGAGGGCGGCCTGCCAGATCTCTGCCGGCAAGCCGGCACCGCTGACGGGGATCTCCATCTGAGCGCATTCGTGCAGGGCAAAGGATTCGCCGCTGTGGTAGATGTGCACATGGCCCTGGCGCTGGGCTGCCACCTCGCTTAAGCCCTCGCCGGGGAGATTGGCGGGTTGGTGGTGTTCGTGCCCGGTGTGGATGAGCGTAACGCTGCCCATCCCGGCGACATGGCATTCGCCCGTGCCAGGCTCCATCTGCAGAGCGGTTTTCTCGTCAATCCCGATTACCGTCAGCGTGGGCGGCAGCATTTCCATCAGGCGGGCAAAGCGCGCCTGGCCCATGAAGCAGCGGCTGGTATCCAATTCCTGCCCGCCATCGGCGTTGTTCCAATGGGGGATGAAAACCAGCGGCAGCCCGTACAGGCCAAAGAAATCCAGGCCGGGCTTCCAGTGCAGCTCCTCACCGACCTTGTAGATTTCATACACCGGCAGCGCATATACGCTGAAGGCGATGGTCGCGGCCGATGCCAGCACCAGCGCTGCACCCAGGCGGTGGCGGGCCAGCAGCATCTGCCAGGCCAGGCTGGCGTGCAGCTGGCGCACGGCATAAGTGGGGCTGCCCGGCCCCATGAAGATCAGGTTGGCGGTGAGCAGCGGCTGAAGGATTTCGGCTCGGTCGGGGCTGAAGGGCGTGCCGCGCTGCCGGGCAGGGATCACCTGCACCTGCGGGTCGAAGTTTTGCAGGCGGTGGCGGATGAACTCGGCCACGCGCTCGATCACCTGGGCAGAGTTGAGCTCGAACCCGGCGGGCGTTTCCAGTAGGGCCACCTGCGGCGATGGCGGCAGGTGGCTCAGCACGCGCTCAAATACTTTTCGGCCGCTGGGAGAAGTCTCGCCAGAGCCAAACAAGATGATCGGGCCGGGGGTGGGTTGTTCTGTCATGGGGGTTTTATGAGATGGGGTGGGCCCCCGGCAATGACCGCGCGGCCAGGCGCCCACCCGTATCAACCAGCGCCAAGTTTCTTATTCGTTGGTTTTGGGCATGCCCGGTTTCTGGTAGCGGGCGCGGATATTGGGCACCAGGTACTCGCCGAAGGAGCGCGCGACATCATAATCCGGCGACCAGCCCCAATCGCGGCGGGCGGCGCTGTCATCCAGGTCGGCGGGCCAGGAATCGACAATGTTCTGGCGTTTCACGTCTGGGGCGTAGGTGATCTGGGCGTTGGGGAAGTAGTGCAGCACCTGCTGGCGGAATTCCTCTGCCGAAAGGCTGAAGGCGGTCACATTGTAGACCGGGTGGCTGATGTTCTGGCGCGGCGCCTCAGTGAGCATGAGCAGCGATTTGACCGCGTCGGGCATGGCCATGAAGGGGATGCGCACATCTTCGCGTACGAAGGATGCGTAGGGCTTGCCCTGGGCGGCGTAGTGCAGCATCTCCGGGCCGTAATCGCTCGTCCCGCCGGAGGGGGCGGTGAAGGCGCTGATCAGGCCGGGGAAGCGCAGGCTGCGGAAGTCGAGCATGATAGGGGTTTCGGCAGAGAGCTGCTTGTAGTAGCGGCTGTAATAGATGCCCAACTGCTCGCAGTACAGTTTGTTGCAACCGTACATGGTGCGCGGCGTGTTGAACTCGGCCTCGCGCAGGTGCAGGTTGGCGTTTTTCGTTGCCAGGTCGGGCAGGCCGTAGGCGGCGATGGAGCTGGGGAAGATCATCTTGACCGGCTCGCCGCGCCACTGGGATTGGTCTGCCGCCAGCTGCAGCAGGGCCAGCGTGCCGCCCACGTTGACGTTGTGGGCCTGGTCGGGGGTGAACTCGCTGCGGGTGGAGAGCAGCGCGGCCAGGTGGTAGATCACATCCAGCTCGTATTCGCTCACCAGGCGCTTGAGCAGGGCCTCGTCCAGGATGCTGCCCTGCAGCGGGATGACGCGCTTGTGCGGCTCGCCGGGGATGGGCTGTAGATCCAATGCCAGGATGGGCAGATCTTTATGCTCGAGGATGCTTTTGATGAGGGCCTGGCCAATTTCGCCAGAGGCTCCCGTGATCAGAATGGCTTTTGTACGCATGAGGTGCTCCTTTTTTTGAGAGGAAGAGTGGGTGAGAGGGAGAGAGGGTATAATCAGAATGTGAGTATTTTACATTACCTGTGGCAGAATGGGATGAGTGGTTTTTCCTCAAAGCGGCGGATGGAAGTCAGGTATTCCCCGCGGCGCGGGGCTGTGCTGTTGATCCTGGCGCTGACCCTGGCTGCCTGCAGCGTGGCCCCCGTGCCCACCGAATTGCCCACGCCCACCCTGCTCCCGCCGACGGCGACCCTCGAACCGACCACCGTCTGGTTCCCGCCCACGGCCACATTCACGCCCTTTCCCACCCTTGAGCCAGCCACCCCCATGCCCGACCTGCGCACCGGCATAGGGGAGGTGATCCTGGAGGATGATTTCAGCCAGGAGCAGTTCTGGGAGCTGGGCTTCACCAGTGCTGGCAGCGTAGCGTTGGGCAAGAACACGCTTTCCCTGGCTACTGAGGGCGGCAAGGTCTACCTGTCCAGCGTGCGTAACCAGCCTGTGCTGACCGATTTTTACCTCGAGGTGACCGCCAGCGTGAGCCTGTGCAGCGATCGGGATGAGTACGGGCTGCTGCTGCGCGTCTCACCGGCGCGTGACCTGTACCGCTTCTCGCTGGCCTGCGATGGCTACACCCGCATGGACCGCGTCGCCCAGGGGGTGGCCTCCTCGCCGGTGCCCTGGACGCCCAGCGGGGCGGTACTGCCCGGTGCGCCGGGCCCGGCCCGGCTGGCAGTTTGGGCCGTGGGCACAGAGATGCACTTTTTTATCAATGATATCTATCAATACACCGTGCGTGATCCACTGCTGCTCTCCGGGCAGATCGGCTTTTTCGCCCGCTCGGTCAATGATGAGCCGCTGACGGTGAATTTCTCGGACCTGGTAGTGTATGCGGCAGGGAAATGACCCTCTGCCAGCCCTGGAGGTTTGATCTGTATGCCCAAGCGAACCATGCAAAACCGACTGAATGATCTGGCTCCCAGGGATTGGTTGATCTTCCAGAAATCCTGGTTTGTGCACAACCCGCCGCGCCGCGACCGGCGCGTCTTGCGCCACCCGGCCAAGTTCCCTGAGACGCTGGCGCAGGAATTCATCGAGTTCTTTACCAAGCGCGGCCAGGTGGTGCTCGACCCGATGGCGGGGACGGGCAGCGCCCTGGTGGCTGCGCTGCGCGCCGGGCGGCACTCGTATGGCATCGAGCTCAACCCGGCCTACGCTGAGATTGCCCGGCAGGTGGTAGAGGAAGAGCGCCTGGCGCTGGGGCAGGCCGCCCAGGGATTGTCCGCCCAGGTGATCACCGGCGATGCCGCCGAGATGGCCGCGCATGCCGCGGCGCACAGCCTGCCCAGCATCGATTATGTCATCACCTCGCCACCGTATTGGGATATGCTGCGCGCCCGCGGCGCCACCACGCAGAAGGCGCGCCGCAGCGCGCCGGAACTGGATGTGTTCTACTCCGAAGACCCGCACGACCTGGGCAATATCGCGGATTACGATACTTTTTTGGAGCGCCTGGTAGCCATCTACACCGGGCTGGCGCCCTGCCTGCGCCCCGGCGCTTACCTGACGGTGGTGGTGAAGAACGTCAAGAAGGGGGGGCGCATCTACCCGCTGGCCTGGGACCTGGCGCGGCAGTTGGGGCAGGTGTATGTGTTGAAGGATGAGCGCATCTGGTGCCAGGATAACCAGCGCCTTTCGCCCTATGGCATGGGCAACGCCTGGGTGAGTAATACTTTTCATCATTATTGCTTGCAATTCCGTCACGACAAATGAGCGGCAATGATCACCGCGGCCGACCTGATCCGCCTGCCTTACACGCCTGACCTGACGCAGGCGGGCATCGCCTATGCCCTGCGCTGGCTGGCGGGCCCGCTGCAGCCGCAGGAGGGCGCCGGGTTGGGCCCTCTGCGGCAGGTGACGGCAGAGAAGGCTGCAGAGCTGGCCTTCCGGCGCTGCCTGCAAGCGCAGGGGGTAGCGCACGAGACGCAGCGGGTGACACCTTTCACCGAACCAGAGCGCTGGGATGTGCTGTTGGGCGGCTGGCGCTGCGATCTGCGCGGCGCCTGGCTGAACCGCGCCCGCCTGGTGCAGCGCATTGACAAGGATGCGGGCCTGCTGCTGGAGGCGGCCGCGCAGGCACCCTGCGAGCAGCCGGCTGCCAGCGAGCCCTGGGCCGGGCATGATCTCTATCTGTTCGCCTTTGTGCTGGGGCAAACCTCCCCGCTCCAGGCCGACCCGCCCTCCTGGCTGATCCACCGTATGCCCGCGGCCTGGAGCCGCCCGGCTGCCTGGGCCAGTTTGGGCCGCCTGGCGCTGAAAACAGAGCACCCTCGCCCGCTGACGGTAGAACTGGGCGGGCAGGCGCAGGCCCGCGGCTTTGTCAGCGAGACGGTGACGCTGCTGCCCGGGGAGCGCGCCTGGGCCAGCCAGACGTTCTATTCCCTGGCTTATCTGCATGTGGCCTGCCTGCCGGAGGGGCGGGTGGGCGTGTACAGCCCGCGGCTGAGACGCACCTGCCTGGTGCCGCGGCGCGGCTGGGGTGATCTCTGGCTGCGCGGGGGAGAGGTGATCCTGGCGGGGTGGATGCCCCGAGCCGAGTTCCTGCGCCGGGCCAGGTTTCTCCCGGCAGGCAGCCGGGTGCTGCAAGATGCCTGTACGCCTGGCCCCAGCCTGGCTGTGCCGGTGGCGGAACTGTATCCGCTGGCGGAGCTTTTTGCCCGCGCCCGGGCATGGAATCAATCTCGGAAATGAGTGAAAAGCGGACTATGCCCGGCTTTCCACTCATTTCCGAGATTTTCTTATCCGTTTTTGGGTGGAATCAGAGTACAATTGTTCTGATTCACATTGGGCCGTTTTTTGATTAGAAAGGAGAGCAGCAACCATGTACCATACCGTGATTCTTGTGGGGAACCTGGGCCGCGATCCGGAGATGCGCTATACGCCGGGCGGGCAGGCAGTGACAAATTTCTCTGTAGCCGTCAACGATAACTACACCAACAGCAATGGTGAAAAGGTGGAGCGCACCATCTGGGTGCGCGTGACCACCTGGGGACGCCAGGCGGAGACCTGCAATCAATACCTGAAGAAAGGCCGCAAAGTGCTGGTGGAAGGGCGCCTGGTGCCCGACCCCGCTACCGGCGGCCCCAAGGTGTATCAACGCCAGGATGGCACCTCAGCTTCCTCCTTTGAGGTCAGCGCGCAGACCGTGCGCTTTCTCTCCTCGCGCGGCGATGAGGAAGGTGGCGCTTACGGCGCTGCAGAGCCTTCGCAAGTACCCGACGACGGGGGTGATATCCCGTTCTAAGCGTTTCAAGGAAATAGCCATAGCAGGGCTGGTGCTGCTTGGATGCAGGCAGCCCTGCTATCGGCAGGGAGAGTAACCATGACAACACCGGTGAAGCCTCAGCCGCCTACGCTGGAAGTGCCGACCGATATCCAGGCCATCTATGCCAACCTGGTGCGGATTGCCCATTCGCCTTCGGAACTGGTTTTTGATTTTGCGCATTTGCTGCCCGGCAGTGGAGCGCCGCGCGTCTCCACGCGGGTGGTGATGTCGCCGCTGGGCGCCAAGCTGCTGCAGCGGGCGCTGGCTGAGAACCTCTCGCGTTACGAGGCGGCTTTTGGCGAGATCAAGGTGCCGGGCGAAGCCTCGCTGGCAGATTTCCTCTTCCGCCCGCCGGCCGCGCCCCCCAAGGATAAGGATAAAGATAAGGACAAGGAATAGTCCCTCATGCCTGCCCTGGAAGAGATTGCCGAACAGGTACACGCCTCATTTGAGAAAATGACCGCGGCGCGTGACCGGGCGCTTGCGCAAACGCGCACCCTCACCCGCCACTGCGCCCACGCCATCCGCGCCGTCCACCGCGACGAGCTCGAACTGGCGCAGCAAAACCTGGAGAGCGCCCGCCTGCTGGCGGTGGCCCTGCATACCGAGCTGCTCGAATACCCGCAGTTGTATTACGCCGGTTATACCCAGGATGCGCTCAAGGAATTCGCTGAGGCGACGCTGGTGTATGCCTTGGTGACCGAGGGCGCCGGGCTGCCCAGCTACCAGGATTTGAACCTGGAGCCGTCCACCTACCTGCAGGGCCTGGCAGAGGCCGTGGGCGAACTGCGCCGCCGCTGCCTGGATGCGCTGCTGCACGAACAGCCGCAGGAGGCCCAGCGCCTGCTGGAAGAGATGGACGAGATCTACTCTGTGCTGGTGACGATGGATTACCCCGATGCCGTCACCGGGGGCATCCGGCGGCTGACCGACGTGGCCCGCGCCATCATCGAGCGCACGCGCGGCGACCTGACCCTTAGCCTGGGCCAGGAGCGGCTGCAAAAACACCTGCTGCGGCTGCAAAACAAGCTAGAAGAATCCGAATCGGAAGCTTGAACGCTTAAAGCCTGCCCAGGGTCTCCCTGCCTGCGATGAAAATTGTGCGCGCGTCTGAGATTGGCACGTATGTTTACTGCCGCCGGGCCTGGTGGTACGACCGGCAGGGCCTGGTGCGCGAGAACCAGGCTGAGCTGGCGGGCGGCAGCCGCATTCACGAGCAGCACGGGCAGCGGGTGGCGGTCAGCGGCTGCCTGCGCAGCCTGGCGCTGGTTTTGCTCCTGGCGGGTATGGTGATGCTGACCGTGATCCTGGTGCAGGCGCTGGTTTGAAATGAACCCCTCTACGCTGACTGTGCTGACGCTGATCATTTTTGTGCTGGCGCTTGCCCTGTTTTTGATTGCCGGGCAGACGCGCAAGGCCACCGGCATGCCCGGCGGGCGGGTGATCTACGCCGATACCAGCCGCTGGAACAGCCTGGATAAACCTCTCACCGACCCGGAGCTGGGCCTGACCGGCAAGCCAGATTACCTGGTGGAGCAGGGGGAGCAGGTCATCCCGGTGGAGGTCAAGTCCAGCCAGATCGGGCAGACGCCCTATGATTCGCACATCTTGCAGTTAGGCGCTTATTGTGTGCTGGTGGAGCGCTTGTTCGGCAAGCGGCCGCCCTATGGCATTTTGCACTACCCCAACCGCACCTTTGCCATCGATTTTACGACCGAGTTGGAAGATGCTGTATTCGCCATCGTTTGGGAGATGCAGGAGCACGGCCGCAGCAAAGCCCCTGACCGTTCGCACGAGGCCCCCGAGCGCTGCGCCCGCTGCGGTTTTCGCTCCGCGTGTGACCAGTCGCTCAGGATATAATTGACCTATGAGCCAGGAAACAGAAAAACCCTTGCAGCGTGCCGTGGTGGTGGCACACCCCAACCTGCCGGAGGCGGCGGTAGAGGCGGGGAAAGTTGCCACATATCTGACGCAGAACGGTGTGCAGGCGGCCAGTGGCTTATTGTACGACGAGGCTTTGCACTGCCGGGTGAAGGACGGCGAGTTCGATTTCCTGGTGGCGCTGGGCGGTGATGGCACCATGCTGCGCGCCGGGCACCTGTGCGGCCCGCTCAAATTGCCCATCTTAGGCGTCAACCTGGGGCGCTTTGGCTTTTTGATGGAGATCCAGCAAAATCAGTGGCAGGATTTCATGCCGCGTCTGCTGAAGGGCAATTACTGGCTGGAAAAGCGCATGATGTTGACCGCGTTGCAGTGGCGGGCGGGCGAAAAGCTGGGCTCATGGGATGTGCTGAATGAAGTGGTGGTCAGCCGGGGGCAGTTCATTCGCCCGGTGCACCTGACGGCGCACGTGGATGGGCGCTTCTTGACCACCTACGTGGCTGATGCGCTGATCGTTGCCACCCCCACCGGCTCCACGGCTTATGCTATGGCTGTGGGCGGGCCGATCCTCTCGCCTGAGCTGCGCAATATCATCCTGGCGCCCGTCGCGCCGCACCTGTCCTTCGACCGCACGGTTGTCCTGGCAGAAAGCGCCCGGGTGGACATCTCGGTGCGCGCCGACCACCATGCCGTGTTCAGTGCAGATGGGCAGGTGCCGGTGGGCCTCTCGGATGATGACCGGGTGGAGATCGAAGCCAGCAAGCACAGCGTGCAGTTCATCCGCTTCCAGGACCCCGGCTATTTCTATCGCAACCTGACCCCGCACATGAACCGCAACCCGGCGGCTAGCACCCACCGTTAGAGGCAAGCCCATGACCGTTGAACCCGATTCGCTGTACTGCGCCAACCATCCCCAAACGCCCACCCTGCTGCGCTGCAACCGCTGCGAAAAGCCCATCTGTATGCGCTGTGCGATACTCACGCCGACGGGTTACCGCTGCAAGGAGTGTGTGCGCGGCCGCCAAAAAGTGTTCGAGACGGCGCTGTGGCAGGATTACCTGCTGGGCAGCCTGGTGGCTTTGGTGCTCTCCTTTTTGGGCAGTTTGGTTGTGCCAGTCTTGGGATGGTTCTCTATTTTTGTGGTGCCCATTGTGGGTGTGATCATCGGTGAGGCGGCGCGTTTTGCCATCCGCCGGCGGCGGGCGCGCAGCCTGTTTTGGGTCATCACCGCCATGGCAGCCTTGGGCAGCCTGCCGGTGCTGGCCTTCAGCCTGGGTGCAGTGCTGGGAGTCTTCTCGCAGAGCAGCCTGTTGGTGGGCGGCTCTCTCTTCTCCTTGGTCTGGCGCGGCATTTATACCGCGGTGGTAACCTCCACTGTGTATTACCGCCTGGCCGGGATCAATATTCGTTGAGGGTGAATACTATGCTGGTTGAACTGCGCATTGAAAATTTTGCTATTATTGACCACCTGGAACTGGCCTTTCATGCCGGGTTGAACATCTTCACCGGCGAGACCGGCGCGGGCAAGTCGATCATCATTGACGCCGTGGAGGCCATCCTGGGCTCGCGCTCTGAGGCTTCGATGGTGCGCGCCGGGGCAGAGCGGGCTCATATTGAGGCGGTGTTCCAGCTTTCGGCGGGGGCCGAGCAACCGGTGCGCGATATCTTGCAGCGCGAAGATCTGCTGGATGATCCAACCACTCTGACTGTGGGCCGCGAGATCCGCAGCAACGGTCGCAGCGTGGCGCGCGTCAATGGGCGTATCGTCAATGTGGGTGTGCTGAACGAGCTAGGCGAATACCTGGTGGACGTACATGGACAATCTGAGCACCTCTCGCTGCTGCGGGTGAGCCGTCACCTGGGCCTGCTGGATCTGTACGCCAACGTAGAAACCGAACGGTCGGCTTACCAGCGGGCCTACCGTGCCCTGCTGGATGTGCGCCACGAATTAGCCGAACTGCGCAAAGCCGAAGGCGACGCCGCCCGACAGCAGGATGTTTTGCAGTATCAGATCCGCGAGATCGAGGCGGCGCACCTCAAGCCAGGCGAGGAAGAGGAACTGCGCGATGAGCGCAACCGCCTGGCGAACGCCGAGGGCCTGTCGGCGCTGGCGCAGGAGGCCATCCTCTTGCTGGATGAGGGCACGCCCGAATCCCCCGCAGCCACCGACCTGTTTGGGCAGGTGGTCAGCGCGCTGGGCAGCCTGGCGCGCCTGGACCCGCAGCAGGAAGCCCGGCTGGAGCAGGCGACCCTGCTGCTGGACAACCTCTCAGACCTGGCTGCCAACCTGCGCGATTATTTGGAAGGCATTGAGTTCAACCCGCGCCGTCTGGACCAGGTGGAAGAGCGCCTGAACCTCTTCCATACCCTCAAGCGCAAGTATGGCGAGGATGCCGCGGCGGTGCTGGCCTTTGCCGAGAAGGCGCGCCTCCAGTTGGATGCTATCACCCATTCTGGCGAGCGCATCGCCGAGTTGGAAGCCGACGAGGGCCTGCTGCTGAAAGAATTGGCCAAGGCAGGCCAGGCGCTCTCGCAAAAACGGCATGCTGCAGGCGATGTGCTGGCGAAGGCTGTGGAAGTGGAGCTGGACAGCCTGAACATGAACGGGGCGCGCTTTGCGGTGGATTTTCAGACCCGCATCGATGAGCACGGCGTGCTGCTGGAAGACGGGCGGCGCGTGGCCTTCGATGTGCATGGCCTGGAGCGGGTGGAGTTCCTGGTGGCGCCCAACCCCGGCGAGGGCTTGAAGCCGCTGGTCAAGATCGCCTCGGGCGGCGAGACCTCGCGCCTGATGCTGGCGATCAAAGATGTGCTGGCGCGCGCCGACCAGGTGCCGACGCTGATCTTCGACGAGATTGACCAGGGCATTGGCGGGCGCGTGGGCGGCGTGGTGGGGCGCAAGCTGTGGGAGCTGGCCCGCCAGCACCAGGTGCTCTGCGTGACCCATCTGCCGCAGTTGGCGGCCTATGGCGAAAACCATTTGCACGTGCGCAAGGAAGTGCAGGACGGCCGCACCCTGACGCGCGTCGAGGCGCTGCAAGGCGAGACTCGTATCACCGAACTGGCGCAGATGATGGGGGAGGTGAGCCAGGGCACGCTGCAATCGGCGCGCGAGATCTTGGGCGCGGTGCAAACCCGATGAGGATCGGCGGCATGGCTTTTTCAAAGTCTGCCTTTTTAACCCCAAAGGTGTCGAAAATGGGTGTTTGCAGGCGCAAAGCGCCTGCAAACACCCATTTTCGACAAAATTAATCACCGATGGGCATGGTCACGCACACGATCCGGATGCGGGAACGGCGGCGGCAGAAAGATCACCGCCGGCCGCATGGGCGGCTGGGGCTGGGCTTCAGCACGGCGCTGAGCCTGCTGGCGGCCTGCCTGGCGCTGGGGCTGGTGATCGGCTATACCAACCTGGCCCGCGGCCTGCCCTCGCTGGAGAGCCTGCCGGCGCTGCTGCGGCCTCCGGATGGGACTTTGCTGACCCCCACGCGGCTGTATGACCGCAGTGGCGCCCAGGTGGTGCTGACCCTGGAAGAGCCGGGCGCGGCTGGTCACCAATACCTCTTCTATGCCGGGGAGGGGCAGCCAGCCCTGCCGGAAACGTTGGTGAAGGCTACGGTAGCCGCCGCCGACCCCACCTTCTGGCAAAACCCCGGTTATTCCTTGCAAGAATTCGAGCCAGATCTGCGCCCGACCCTGGCCCAACGCCTGGTATCGGACCTGCTGTTTTGGGATGAGCCGCCCGGCCTGCGCCGCACACTGCGCGAGCGCTGGCTGGCAGCGCAGATCGTGGCTCGCTATGGGCGGGAGCAGGTGATGGAATGGTACCTGAACAGCGCCCAATATGGCGAATGGATCTTCGGCGCAGACGCCGCGGCGCGGGCATATTTTGGCAAATCTGCCTCTCAACTGACCCTGGCCGAGGCGGCGGCGCTGGCAGCCGTGGCGGACGCCCCCGCCATCAGCCCCTTTGACGCGCCGGGGGTGGTGCTGGAAAGGCAGCGCCAGGTGATCGGTCAGATGCTGCTGCAGGGGCTGATCACAGCAGCAGAGGCCCAGCAGGCGCTGGATGAGAAGGTCACCTTCCAGGGGCGGGTGGAAGTGCAAAACCTGGCCCCGGCATTCACGGATATGGTTCTGGCGCAGCTAGAGCAGACCTACCCGCAGCAGGTGCTGGGGCGCGGCGGGTTGAAGATCATCACCACGCTGGATTATGACTTGCAGGTGCAGGCCTCCTGCGCGGTGCAGGCGCATTTGCAGCGTCTGGCGGGGCAGCCGGCGGAGGGGCTGGGGTTTGATGGCGCAGCCTGCCAGGCGGCTCTTTTGCTGCCCACGCTGAATATTGCCCCACAAACGCTGCCAGACGACCTGACGGCGATGGTTGTGGTGCTGGCCCCCGATTCGGGGCAGGTGCTGGCGATGGTGGGGCAGCCCGCGGCCGGGCTGAACCCGGCCGCCCGGCCTGGGCGCCCGTCTGGCACCATCTTGACCCCCTTCTTCTACCTGGCGGGCTTCACCCGCGGCCTGAGCCCGGCGACCTTGTTGTGGGATGTGCCGCCGGAGGCGGGTCTGAGCGGCGCGGCGGGCGCGGGAGCGCCGCTATTGAACCTGGATGGGGCGTATCACGGCCCGGTGCGCGCCCGCACAGCCCTGGCCAACGATTACCTGGCGCCGCTGGCGCAGGCATTGGAGCAGACTGGGATCGAAAACGCCCTGCGCACCGCCTTGCAGATGGGCGTTATCTCTCTGGCAGCCATGCCGGGCGGGGCCAATTCTGCCAAAGACCTGCTAAGCGCCAATGTGACTCTGCTGGAAATTGTGCAGGCCTACGGCACGCTGGCCAACCGGGGCCTGCTGGCCGGGCAGCCTTTGACTGCCGCAGGCGGCAGCCTATCTGCCAGTGCGGTGATCCGCCTGGAAAGCCTGGACGGCGTGGTTTGGGAAGATTGGTCCACACCGCAGACGCGGCCGATTGCCAGCGCCCAGCTTACCTACCTGGTGACGCATATCCTCAGCGACGAGCCGGCGCGCTGGCCCAGCCTGGGGCATCCCAACCCGCTGGAGATTGGCCGCCCGGCGGGTGTCAAGACGGGTATCAGCCTGGATGAACAGTCGGCCTGGACGGTGGGCTACCTGCCGGAGATCGTGGTGGGGGTGTGGGCCGGCCCGGCTCAGGCCCAGCCCGGTGAGCAGGTCAGCCCGCTGGCGGCGGCGGGGCTGTGGCATGCCCTGATGCAGTATGCCGCCCGCGACCTGCCTTCGCGCGTCTGGGAGGCCCCGGCAGGGATCAGCGCGGTGAGCGTCTGTGACCCCTCCGGCCTGCTGCCAACCGACACCTGCCCGCGCGTAGTGGGGGAGGTGTTCCTGACCGGCAGCGAGCCTGTTCAAGAAGATAACCTCTACCGGTCTTTTCAGGTCAACCGGGAAACCGGCCTGCTGGCGACGGTCTTTACGCCGCTGGCCCTGGTGGAGCCGCGAGTGTACCTGGTGGTGCCGCCGCAGGCGGCAGCCTGGGCACAGAGCGCCGGGCTGGAGACGCCCCCCAATACGTATGATGTGATCTTTGCTCCTACGGATACCTCCCCAGAGGCGCAGGTGGACGCGCCGCAAATGTTCGCCTACGTGCGCGGCGAAGTGACCCTCACCGGCAGCGCTGGCGGCGAAGATTTCGCCTATTACCGCTTGCAGGTGGGGCAGGGTCTGAATCCCCAGGCCTGGATCCAGTTGGGTGAGAATATGCCCGTGCCAGTGACGGATGGTACACTGGGGGTGTGGGATACGCGTGGGCTGAATGGCCTGTACGTGGTGCGCCTGCAGGTGGTGTTCCAAGATCAGCGCATCCAGACGGCGGTGCTGCAAGTCAGCGTGGATAACCAGCCGCCGGTGGTGACCGTACTCAACCCGTTGGAAGGCGAAAGCTATTCTGCTGGCCTGCCGGTCTTGCTGCAGGCCAATGCCAGTGATGATCTGGCGCTGGCAGAGGTGGCCTTCTATGTGGATGGGCAATTGGTCACCAGCCTGCCACAGCCGCCCTTTACCTCGGTCTGGACGGGCAAAACGGGCACGCACACACTGCTGGTGCGCGCTCTGGATATGGCGGGCAATCAGACCGATCAGATCGTTTCATTCACTGTAAAATAGCCCCCAAGGTTCAGGGCGGGGCACAGATCCCCTCCCTGGCCTTCCTGATCCAAAACCAGGATGGGGGAGGCGAAGCGTCAAAATAGGGTCGTTTGCGGGCAGAAAGCGCCTGCAAACGACCCTATTTGACGATAAACCCCCGCCCCTTGAGGGGCGGGGGCAGGGGGTGTGGTAATGTTTAGAAGTCGATGAAGAAGGTGTTCCAGGCCTGGTCCACCAAGTCAGTGACGCCCGCGGGCACCTGTATAATCATCAGGATGATGGCGGCATACTGATTTTCGATGGGCACCGCGGAGAGAACATAGGCGTCATAACCGCCTCGACCGCCGCAGTCGGTGAAGTAATCATAACTGCCACGGTAGACGCTGTCGTTATAGTTATAGCGGCCATTGTAATCGCAGCCACTCTTGTATGTCTCAGAGTAGATATCCAGGAATTGGATATATCCACCCCATTCGGCAAAGGTGTCGGAGGCGCCAAAGAACATGCCCTCAGCATCCCAGTAGTCGTTGAAGTCATCCAGGCTGGGGGCCGCAGAGATTGCCACGCCGATGATATCACCGTCCAGCGTCCACTCGCCGCCGTTGTAATCGGTCCAGTAATCAGGCACATCTACGATGATGCTGTAGGTGTTGTCCAGGCAGGAGATGTAGCCATAGGTATCCGATGCCATGCAGTTCTCCGGCATGTAAGCGCCGCCATTGCCACCATCACCGCCGTCGCCGCCGTTGCCGCCGTCGCCAAAGTAACCGGTCAGCTCAAGCGAGCGCCCGTTCAACTGGCCTTCGAGCAAAGCGAGGTCGCTCCAGCGGATGACGGTGATGTTCATCGTGTCGCCGGCGTTGCGGCTACGCAGGATATCGCAGTAATCCGCCATGGTGCCGTCCACACCCAGTACCTCGTTCTCCAACTGGTAGATAATATCGCCGGCTTCCACGCCAGCCACATCGGCAGGCGAGCCCGACTTGACCGAGCGCACCCACACGCCGTAGATGGGCGTGTCGCCAATGTAGCCGTAGACTGCGCCGCCGTTGACACCGATGGATTCAACATCTTTGCCGGAGCGCAGCTCGTTGATGGTGGCGATGGCCTCATCCCGGCTGATGGCGAAGTTCTGGTCGGTAGAACTGACTACGGCATAGTTGATGCCCACCAGGGCGCCGTTGGCATCCACCAGCGGGCCGCCCGAGTTACCGGGGTTGATTTTGGCGGTGTGCTCGATAACGTAATCCACGGAGGCCCAACTGGTTTCACCGCTGGCTTTGGCCTTGGAGACAATGCCCTTGGTGAGGGTGAATTCAGGGTCGCCCAGAGGGAAGCCGGCCGCGTAGACATCCAGGCCGACGGTGATCTCGCCCTGGTACCAATCCAGGTAGTGGAAGCCATCGCCGTCGATGTCGATCACCGCCAGGTCAGAGCATTCCGAGACGCCCAGGACGCGGGCATTGTAGGTGCGGCCGGTGTCGCCGCCCACCCAAACGCGCAGGATGGCCGCGCCGGTGACCACGTGGTTATTGGTGATGGCAATGCCCGACGGGTCGATGATCACGCCCGAGCCGAGCTTGCCCACATTGACTTCCCAGCCTACTTCGGGGTCAATGAAAGTGCCCTCCGCCTCGATCTGGATGACGGCTTGTTTGACATCATTCAGGCTGGTCACCAGCAAGGGCGAGACCGCCGGAGGCTCGGTAGCTACCGGGGCCGGGGGTTCCGTGGCGATGGGGGGGGTGGTGGGGACAGGGGGATTGGTGGGGGCCGGGGTGGTGGTTGTCCCGCCGCAGGCCAGGCTGACGATCATGATGATCGAGAACAGCCAAAAAAAGGGCTTCATCGTTTTTGCGTGCATTTTCATCTCTCCTTTGGAACATACAATTGGTTAGAATAGAATGGTGTTAAATCTGCAACGTGTGTACCAGGAATTGTCAGGAAGGACGGAAACTGATTTTAAAATCAGAGTAAGTTTACCATAAAACAAACAAAGCAATGTGAAAACAGCTTTCGTTCTAGGATGAATTTTCGGCAGGGAGGGTGGCGCGGTGCTGCTGGATTACCTGGGCGGTGGTGCGAAAGGCCAGGGGCGGCAGGTGCTCCAGAGAGAAGAAGGCGGCTCCGGCGGCATCATCGGCAGGCTGGAGCGCGCCGCCCAACACCTGGGCGCGGTAGACGATCAGCAGGTGCGCGCCGTGTGGGTGTTCCAGCCCACCGATCACGTCCAGCAGGCCGGTGACCTGCACGCGCAGTCCGGTCTCTTCCAGGCATTCGCGCTCGGCAGCCGCGGCCGGGTCTTCGTCGGAATCCATGAAACCGGCTGGCAGGCTCCACAGGCCGCGCTGCGGCTCGTTAGAGCGCTGCACCAGCAGCACCTGTCCTTGCTGGATCACCAGGGCGGCCACAGCCACCTTGGGATCGGCAAAATAGATCCAGCGGCAGTCTGGGCAGACTGGCCGCGCTCGACCGAATAGAGACTCTTCTTGTAGGGAGGCCCCACAGCGAGGGCAATAGCGGAATTCGCTGCCGCTCATTTGCCAGGCCCGCGGCGCAGGAAGATAGCCGCCAGCCCGGTGACAATGGTAACCACAGCCAGCACGGCTTCGATAGCGGTCAGGGCTTTGTGGGTCTGATCAGGATGGGCCACGGGCGGCGGCATCTCCACCACAGGCGCGCTGAAGTCTGCAGGCGTGCGGGTGGGAAGGGGCAGGGCGGTGGGCGGCGGCAGCAGCGTGGCAGTGGGCGGGAGGGAGGCTGTGGGGGTGAAGGTGGGGATGGCTGGCAGGGTCGCAGCGGGCGGTGCGAGCAGAGTTTCGCCGGTGATGGTGAACACGTCTTCGGTAGGGGCGGCGTCATTCCCGCCCACGCGGGCGGTATCGGTAATATTGGGGGCAGGGGTTAACTCTGGGGGCAGGGCCATGGCGACCAATTCCTCCCCGGCGTCGGTGGTTTCTGCTTCCTTGTTCTGCGGCTCTGCACCCATGCCCATACCCAGCGGGGCCGCTGCTTGAGCGGTTTCCTCGGCAGACGTGAGGGCCACTTCTGCTGCCACGGCGGGCATGGTGTCCATTTGCGAGGTAGCGGGGGCCAGCAAGCCCAGGAAATCTCCCGCCAGCACGACAACCAGCAGGGCTGCAGCCAGGACAGAGGCCAGGCGCAGGCCCGGCAAAAAGGCCGGCTGGGCAGGACGGATGCCCGCCATGGCCGGGGTGAGCGTAAAATTGTGCGGGGCGCGGGCGCGGGGCAGGCTGCGCAGCATGCGGCGCGTGTTGCGCAAGCTCTCCAGGGCTGCCGCAAGCTCCGTTTCCTTTTCCAGGCGCGCTTGCAGCCGGGCATGCTCGGCTGGCTTCAACTGCCGGTCGAGGTATGCGGAGAGTATTTCGAGGTCGTGGGGAGATACGGCTGCTTTCATTCTGTTACCTGCTCATCATCCAGACGAAAAGCAGCGGGCAAAAGTTCCCCAAAGCCTTGCAGACAATCGCGCATGCGCAGGCGGGCACGCGCCAGGCGGCTCTTGACTGTGCCGAGCGGCTTGCCCAGTGCCTGGGAGGCCTCCTGGTAATCCAGGCCCTGGATGTCAATCATCAGCACGGCGGCGCGGAATTCATCTGGCAGGTGCTTCAGGCAGTGTTCAATCGCCTGGCGTAACTGTGTGCGCTGCAGCGATGTTTCTGGCGTGTCGCCGGGGTCTTCCATCCATTGAGGCGATTCGATCTCCTCGCCGGCATCGTCCATTGGCTCCAGCGGGGTGGTGGGGCGGCGCTGGCGGCGGCGCAGCTCATCGTAGCAGGCATTGGTGACGATACGCAGCAGCCAGGCGCGGAACGAGCCGCCGCGGTAAGTGCGGATGTGCTGGTAAGCAGAGATGAAGGCTTCTTGGGTGGCGTCTTCGGCGGCCTCGCTCTCCCCGATCATACGGTAGGCCTGGTTATACACCTGGTCCTGGTAAGCCAGCACCAGCCGGTTAAAGGCGTCCAGATCGCCCTGGCAGGCAGCCTGGATCAGGGCTGGTTCATCCATGGCAGGCGGCTCCGAGCCGGCCGGGGGTGGCAGTTGCGTTCGGCCTCATGCCTGATATTGTATCGCATTCTGGATGAAACCACTGGAAAAAAACAGGGTTGTTTAGAACCACAAAGACGGTTACAATCAAAACCGGAGGCCAAATATGACAGGGCAACGTGTGTGGATTTCTTGTGTGGTTATTCTGATCGTGATCTGCCTGTGTTTGAGCATGGTGGCGGTGGTTGTGGCGGGTTATCTTGCGCTGCAGGCGCAGCCTGAGTCATCGGCGGTGACGCCTACAGCTTTGCCCGATCAATCGGGAGATGAGATTGGCCGCCAGATGGATGAGATCCAGCAACAGGTGATCGCCATCCGCGGCCTGCAGCCAACCGGCCCGGTGGAGCGCTCTCTGCTCACCCCGGAAGAGCTGCGTCAGCATGTGCAGGATGACTTTTTGGCTGATTATTCTGCTGAGGAGGCCGCCGACGACGCCCTCATCCTGAACGCGCTTGGCCTGCTGGAGGCGGACTTCGATCTGTATGCCTTCTACGAAGAGCTGTACACCGAGCAGGTAGCGGGCTACTATGATAACGAGGCCAAGGCCATGTATGTGATCCGGGGCTCGGGTTTTTGGGGGCCAGAGCGCCTGACCTATGCTCATGAGTATGAGCATGTTCTGCAAGATCAGATCTATGATATCGAGGATGGCCTGGGGTATAACGAAGATGCCTGCGAGGCCGATTCGGAACGCTGCGCGGCGATCAGCAGCCTGCTGGAGGGCGACGCCTCGCTGGTGGAATACTCGTGGTTTGCACAGTATGCCACGGAAACGGACGCACAGCAGATCAGGGATTTCTACAGCACTTATGAAAGCCCGATCTACGACAGCGCCCCAGAGTTCATGCGCGAAGATTTCATTTTCCCTTACACCTATGGGCAAACCTTTGTGGAATCTTTATACAATGATGGCGGCTGGGAAGCGGTAGACCGGGCCTTCCGGAACGTGCCCGTCTCCACCGAGCAGATCCTGCACCCGGAGCGCTACCCGGCAGATGTGCCGCTGGTGGTGAGCCTGCCCGACCTGCTGCCTGTGCTGGGTGAGGGCTGGCGTGAGTTGGACCGCAACGTGACCGGCGAGTGGTACACCTACCTGATCCTGGCTTATGGCATCGAGGATGCGGCGCGGGTGGGCAGATCTCAGGCAGAGCAGGCTGCCGAAGGCTGGGGCGGCGACGCCTACCTGGTGTGTTACAACGATGAGCAAGATGCACTGGCGCTGGTGATCGATTGGGTGTGGGATACGCCGGTGGATGCCCAGGAATTCGCCGAGGCCTTCCGCGCCTACGGCGACGGGCGTTTTGGCGCGGCCACCGCCTCTGCCAACGGCGTGACCACCTGGAGCGGGGCTGATTTCGCGGCCTTCTATGTGAACGGCGCACGCACCACCTGGATCCTGGCGCCGGATGCCGGGCTTGCCCAGCAGATTTGGGATGCCATTGCCGCGCCTTAACGACCATGCCGATCGACCGCCCCCGTATCCGCGCCCTGTGCTTTGACCTGGATGGCACACTCTCTGACACAGACGATCTGTTTGTGCTGAAATTGGCGCGCTGGCTGAAGATCGTGCGCCTGGCTTTCCCCCAGCGCGACCCGCTCCCTATAGCGCGTTACCTGGTGATGCGCACCGAGACGCCCGGCAACGTTCTGCACGGTCTGCCCGACCGTCTGGGGATCGATGGCTGGATGGCCCGCATGGGGGATCAATTTTACCGCCTGGGGTTGGGCAGATCGCCCCAGCCGTTCCTGATCATCCCCGGGGTGGCCGAGATGCTGGCCCATCTGCACGGCCGCCTGCCGCTGAGCGTGGTCAGCGCCCGTGGGCAGCGCAGCGCGCAGTGGTTCCTGGAGCAGTTCGACCTGAGCCGCTTCTTCCACTGCGTGGCTACCGCCCAGACCTGCCGCTACACCAAGCCTTATCCCGACCCGGTGCTGTGGGCGGCGGAACAGATGGGTGTGCCGCCCGAAGCCTGCCTGATGATCGGGGATACCACGGTGGATATCCTGGCTGGCAAAGCCGCCGGCGCACAGACCGTGGGTGTGCTGTGCGGCTTTGGCGAGGAGGATGAGCTGCGCCGGGCTGGTGCAGACCTGATCCTGCCGGCCACGCCCCATTTGCTGGATGTGTTTGGCCAGCCTTAGTTTATTAAAATTATCAAAAAAGGGTTGTGTGCGGGCGCAAAGCGCCCGCACACAACCCTTTTTTAACAGAATCTACTTTGGTAGATTCTCCTTCCATCATTTTTGGGAAAGAGGCAGGGGATAGGTGTGTTTCAAGATTCTTGACAGCGCCATTTATGCCCCAGGGCATTAACATTCTCATTTAGG
>DIXA01000013.1 GCA_002428565.1 Anaerolineales bacterium UBA6092
CCGCCCGATGTTGTTTTTAGAGATCGATTAACTGATCACGCCCAGCTTGCGGCCCACATCGGCAAAAGCCTGCAGACCGGCATCCAGGTCGCTGCGCGAGTGCGCCGCAGAGATCATTACGCGGATGCGCGCCTTGCCGCGCGGCACGGTGGGGAATGCCAGCGGCATGGCAAAGATACCTGCCTCGAACAACGTGCGGCTGAACTGCTGCGCCAAAGGCGCCTTGCCCAGCATGACAGGGGTAATCGGCGTGGCCGTGACCCCGGTATCGAAGCCCAGGGTGCGCATTTCTCCCTGGAAATAACGAGCGTTCTCCCACAGCCGATCCACCAGATCGGTCGATGCCTCCAGCACATCCAGCGCGGCGATACAGGCAGCCACGTCGGGGGCGGTCATGGCAGAGGAGAACAGGAAGGGCCGGCCGCGCTGGCGCAGCCACTCCACCACCAGCGGGTTGCCCGCCGAAACGCCGCCCACCACGCCAAAGGCCTTGGAAAGCGTGCCCACTTCTACATCCACTTTGCCGTGCAGGCCGAAGTGATCGACGATACCGCGCCCGCCCCGGCCCAGCACACCCTCGCCGTGAGCGTCGTCCACCATCAGGATGGCGCCATACTTCTGGGTGACCTCATAGATCTTGTCCAGCGGGGCCACATCGCCATCCATGCTGAAAACGCCATCGGTGATCACCAGCACCTTGGGGAACTGGGCGCGCTGCTCTTTGAGCTGGCGATCCAAGTCTTCAACATCGCAGTGGGCGTAGCGGATAACTTTGGCCCCCGAAAGGCGGCTGCCATCGATGATACTGGCATGGTTCAGTTCGTCCGAGAAGATGGCGTCGTCCTTGCCTACCAGCGCCGGGATGGTGCCCAGGTTGGCAGTAAAGCCCGATTGGAAGGTGATCGCCGCTTCCACGCCTTTGAAGCTGGCCAGGCGTCTCTCGAGCTCAAGGTGCAAATCCGTTGTGCCAGAGATGATCCGCACAGCACCCGGCCCAACGCCAAACTGATCAATGGCTTTTTTGGCGGCCTCGGTGATGTGGGGATGGTTGGCCAAACCAAGGTAATTGTTCGAGCAAAAATTCAATACTCGCTTGCCATCAATTACCAGCCAGGCTCCCTGGGGGGAACTGATGCTCCTGATATTGGCGTACAGCCCTCCTTCCTTCAAGTAATAGATTTCGTTCTGCAACCAATCTAAGTGCGTTGACATCTTTTTCCTCGATTTTTGAATATGGTGTTTCTACCCAAAAAGGCATCTCCTGTCAGATCAGGAGATGCCTGGATATCTGGCAAAAAATGATTAGGTGCTACAAACCATACATCTGAACGATCTCTTCCTCAGTCTTGCCAAGGATATTATACTTCTTTCCGACCTTAATGAACGCCGCAAGTGCCTTATCCAGGTGATGTTTTTGGTGAGCGGCAGACAATTGAGTCCGAATGCGGGCCTGTCCCTTGGCGACCACGGGAAAGAAGAAGCCGATGGCATAAACGCCCTCCCCATACAGGTCTCGCGAGAAATCCTGCGCCAGCTTCGCATTGAACAGCATCACCGGAACAATGGGGGTATCGCCCTTCTTCAAGACAAACCCGGCTTCTGTGAGCCCGTTGCGCCAGTAGCGGGCGTTCTCTTCCAGCTTGTCTCGCAGTTCGGTGCTGCGATTCAAGATCTCGAAAGCCTTCAAGACACCAGAAATGATCACAGGCGCCATGGCATTGGAGAACAGGTAAGGGCGGGCTCTTTGCCGGCACATTTCGACGATTTCGCGGCGCCCCGAAACGCAGCCGCCCGAAGCGCCTCCCAGGGCTTTGCCGAAGGTGGTGGTGATGATGTCCATTTTTCCGATCACGCCGCATTTTTCATGCGTACCACGCCCCGTTTTGCCGATGAACCCAGAGGCATGCGAATCATCCACAAAAACCATGGCATCATAGGCTTCGGCTAACCTGACAATCTCATCCAGCTTGGCGGTATCACCATCCATCGAATAAACGCCGTCGTTGATGATGATGCGCATGCGCTTGTCCTGAAATTGCTGCAGCTTTTTCTCAAGATGATCCATGTCCCCATGTTTATAGGTGTCGTGTTCGGCGCTGCATAAGCGCATCCCATCCACGATGGAAGCATGCACCAACCGGTCGGAGATCATGATATCGTCCTTGGTCAGGATCGCTTCAAATACGCCGGCATTGGCATCCATGCAAGAGGGGAAGAGGATGGTGTCCTCGGTGCCCAGAAATTCGGTCACTTTATTTTCAAGTTCTCGGTGGATATCTTGTGTGCCGCAAATGAAACGCACCGAAGACATGCCGTAGCCGCGTTGATCCAGGCCTTCATGGGCCGCCTTGATAACTTCTGGGTGACTGGAAAGCCCCAGGTAATTATTGGCGCAAACGTTAATCACCTTTTGGAGACTGGCTCCCGCCGGGAATTCGACCTCAATATCGGCGGCTTGTGGCGAATGGATGAATCTTTCCTGCTTGAACAAACCTGCTTCACGGATATCACTTAGCTGCTGTTGATATACTCCGCGCGTTCGCTCGCTGTAGCTCATCGTTTTCTCCTTTGGTCAATTACACTGCTGGCCAGCGTCGACACATTATCTCATGAGGATATTTACAAGTATGCTTACAAGTTGAGTCTCAGGATGTGAAGCGCTTGACCAGATCGGCGATCTTATCTACGCTGTCGAAAGCCTCTGGCGAGGCATCTTCATCCGGGATGGAAATCTTATATTTCACTTCCAGGAAGCGCTTCAGCGACACCATGGAGAATGAATCCACCAGGCCGCTGGAGATCAATGGGCTGGAGTAGGTTAACTCATCATCTTCGTCCGCATATTCTTCGATGACATATTGCAAAATGACTTCCTTAATGTCTTCCATCGTGTTCTCCTTTCTATATTTTGTTTTTATTGGATGAGGCGGACCCTGAAACAGGCCCATCCTCTGGGTTCCAGGTTCGGGCCGGCCAGTCTGCTAATCATTTTCCAGGGACGAAACATCTCCAATTTCCTCGCCCCATTCTTTGGCATGCAGCAAGCGGCGCATGATCTTCCCGCTGCGTGTTTTCGGGAGCGAGGCCACAAATTCGATGTACTGTGGCATCGCCAGGGGGGATAGTTTTTTGCGGATGAAATTCATGATATCCAGTTCCAACTCAGCCGTGACCGCAATGCCAGGCTTCAAGTTTACAAAAGCCTTGACCACCTCCATATTGATAACGTCAGGCGTAGAGACCACAGCGGATTCTGCGACGGCCGGGTGTTCCAGCAATGCCGATTCGACTTCGAAGGGGCTGACCAGGTGTCCGCCGGTATTGATAATATCGTCATCCCGCCCGACAAACCAGAAATACCCTTCTCTATCGAGCCGCGCCCGGTCTCCCGGCAGGTACCAGCCATTCTTGAACTTTTTCTGGTAGGTTTCTTCGTTGTTCAAATAGGTTCGCATCATGGCGGGCCAGCCGGGGCGGAACGCAATCAGGCCGATCACACCCACTTCCGTGATGGGCTCATACGTTTGTGGGTTGATCACTGTGCCGGTGATCCCAGGAAACGGCTTGCCCATGGAGCCGGGTTTGATCTTCATCCCCGGATAGTTGGAGATCATGATCGAGCCAGTTTCCGTTTGCCAATAGGTATCATAAAAGGCAAGGCCAAACACCCGCTCAGACCAGACGACCGCTTCTGCATTGAGTGGCTCACCCACGCTGGTCAAATGGCGCAGGCTGGTCAGGTCGAATTGCTTGATGATATCATCCCCGGCTTTCATCAGGGAACGGATGGCGGTCGGCGCGGAATACCAAAGAGTGACTTTATATTTTTGAATGAAACGATACCAGGCTTCGGCCGAAAAGCCGGAATCTAGCACGCATTGGGTTACTCCCAGCGCGAACGGGGCGATGATGCCGTAAGAAGTGCCGGTGACCCAGCCCGGGTCAGCTGTGCACCAATAGATGTCCTCATCGGTGATATCCAGGACCCATTTGGCGGTCAGGTATTGGGAGATGAGCGAATAATGCACATGCTGCACGCCTTTGGGTTGGCCCGTTGTCCCTGAGGTGTAGTGCAGGACGGAAGGAGACTCGGCTTTGGTGGGGAAGATTTCCAATTTCTCCACCCTCTCCGCTTCCATGGAAAAGGGAATCTCCCTTTCCTTCAACTCTTTTTTCTCGTCGTGGTCTACGATGATGATGTGTTTCAGGTTGGGCAATTGGTCGATGATCTTGCGCACTTTGGATACGTGTTTTCTTTGGGTGAAAATGGCGCTTGTACCTGCATCTGCCAAACGCACCAACAGGGATTCATCGCCAAAGGCAGAAAACAGGGGTTGGGCAACTGCGCCAATTTTTAAGATGCCCACCAGGCCAATATACAGTTCTGGAACACGATCCATGAAAAGACAGACTCGATCCTCGTTTTTCACCCCCAGGCCTTTAAGGAAGGCGCCGACTGTGTTGCTATAGACTCGGATATCGTTGTAGGTGTAGCGTTTTTCTTCACCCTGGGCATTTTCCCACAAAAGGGCTGGTTTATCGCCATTGCCCATCTCGCAGATGCGGTCCGAGCAATACCAGCCAATGTTGATCACATCGCCTTTGGCGTAGCTAAGCTCCTTCTCTGCGATAGCCCAATCGAAATCTTTGATCCTTTCGTCGTAAGATCCAATATTCCACATGAATGCGTCTCCTTGAATCAATCTAGGTTTATTTTTCCAGAACGACTACAGCAATAGCCATTGCTTTTACATGGGATATGGATGTGGATATATGCTTGATTTGGTAATGGTCAAAAAGTTTTTTTACTTCGCCATGCAGGAAAATCTGCGGTTTGCCCAGGTCATCGTTGATGATTTCGATATCGCCAAAGGCAAGACCGTCGCGCCACCCGCTGCCCAACGCTTTCAAGAAGGCTTCCTTGGCGGCGTAGCGTCCAGCGTAATGTTCGGATTTTCTAGCCTTCTTCTCGCAATAATTTCTTTCCTTTTCTGTGAAAATGGTCTCCAGATACTGCGTCCCCTTTGCAGCCACCTCCTCGATTCGTGCCACTTCAATAATGTCTGTTCCGATCCCGAAAATCACGCCAACAACCCTCTACGGAGCATAGCAAAACGGGCTTTTATTATTGGACTTGAGGAAAATACCACGTTTTACTCCTTTTAGCAAGGCTTTGCCCATCCTTATTGCAGCAGAAGTCGAACAGGCGCCTGCCCTCTACCACCAGCCAGGTGCATGCCCGCCTGTAAAGGCTAGGGTTTGCGCTTCTTGATGCCCAGCAGCCCGCTCAGGATGTCTTTGGGGTTGGGCAGCGCTGAGATGTTGTTCGCCTGCTGCACGTCCCAATGGCCTGCCTGGCGCTGCTGCCACCAGGTGACGCGCCCCTGGCGAGCTTTCTCCAGACGCTGCCCCAGGGCAGCCTCATCCTGCTGGCGCAGGTTGTCGCGCAGGGAGGCCAGCGCAGCGATGAGATTATCGAGCGAGCGCGCCAGGTGCTCGCGGCTGAGCATGGAGGCCTGGGCCAGGGCGCTGGCTTCGCCCAGGTACACCAACGGCCCGGTCACTTCCGTGTAGGCGCGCCCGGCGAGCATGCGCGCATCCCGCCAGGAGGGCTGGTCTATGGTGATGTTGAGCAGCGCGGCGGCCATCAACTGCGGCAAGAGGTGCGTGGTCGCCATCAGGCCGTCCACTTCCACCGGGTCGATGAACAGGTGCTGCGCCCCCAGCAGGTGCACAAAATCGGCGGCGCGCTGGAAGGCCTCGGAGGGGGTGCCCGCCGGGGAAACCACCGCCATCACCCCATCGCTGAACAGGTCGGCGTGGGCTGCTTCCACGCCCGAATCATGCGTTTGCAGGTAATTGGCGTTGAGCACGGGGGTCAGTCCCAGGTAGTAACGCCCGGCGGGCAGGAGTTCCTGCGCCCAGGCGACCACCGCCTCTTTGACCGGGGAGGTATCCAGCACCACCGCCCCTTCCTTCAGGCCCAGAGCGATGCGCTCCAGCATCGGTCGCAGTTGGTCGGTCGGCAGCGCCAGCACCACCAGATCGGCGTGGGCGATGGCGCGGCCCAGGTTCATCTCCACCTGGTCCAGTGCACCCATCTTTTTCGCCTGGTTGGCGGCGGAGGGGTTGGCATCTGCGCCCACGCGCAGCACCTGATCCTTGTGTTCCGCCAGCGCCAGGCCCATCGAAGCCCCAATCTGCCCCATGCCAATAATGGTCACTTGTGTGGTCATCTACTCACCTCTTCATCTACATCGTTAACTTTCGTCATCCACCGCCTGCAGGCGGCGCAGCAGCACATCTTCTGCAGCATCGCTCTGCGGCGAGGGTTTCTCCTGGTGGCGGCGGATGAGCGCCTCTGCCAGAGGCGAGACACCCGCGCCGCGGGCCATCTCGGCGCCCCAGGCGGGGTGCTGCTCAGCCGCCAGGAAAGCCCGCCGCCAGCCAGGGCTGGTCTCGGGGGCGCCAGCGCCCCAGCGCCGCGCCAGCCCGGGGGCCAGTGCCTTGGTCAGCACGATCAAGACCCGCTCCCAGGCCTGCAAGGGCAGGCGCACTTTGCCCACGTCGTGCAGCAGGGCCGCCGTCAGCAGGTCGGGCTGCTCTGCGCCCTGCAGGCGCAGGCGCAGGCGCTTGAAGGCTGCCAGCGCATGCGCCTGCTCGGAGAGCTGCATACGGCTGAAGAGCCGCGCCTGCGCCGGGGCCAGGAACTGGCGGGCCTGCTCCAGGTCAGCGGCAGAGGGGCGGGCGCGCAGGGCATGCCAGAACTGGCGGGCACGGTAGCCGATGCGCACGGGCATCACCAGAGCAGCAGCCCCAGCAGCAGCGTCAGCGGCTGACCGATAAGCACGTTCAGCGGGTCAAAGCCAGTCAACCTGGGAACAAGGAACAGCAGCGCCAGGAGGATGATCGGCCCGTAAGGACGGATGACATCTAAAAAGCGCTTCATGAACGGGGGGAAGAAATAATCGGCGATCTTATCCCCATCCAGCGGCGCCAGGGGGATCAGGTTGAACAGCATCAACACCAGGTTGATGACGATGAACGTCACCAAAAAATCCCACAGGGTGGGGAGGAAGGCTCCTTGCGAGAGGGTTTCGTACACCGGCACCAGCCCCAGGCGGATGGGAATAGCCGCCAGCAGCGCCATCAAAAAGTTCGAGGCCGGCCCCGCCAGCGAAACCCACATCAAGGCGGAGGGCGAGCGCCGCTGCAGCACATACGGGTTCACCGGCACGGGCTTGGCCCAGCCAAAGCCCGCCACCAGCAGCATCAGCGAGCCCATCACATCCAGGTGCGCCAGCGGGTTGAGCGTCAGGCGCCCGGCGTCGCGCGCCGTGGTATCGCCCAGCCGGTAAGCAGACCAGGCGTGCGCAAACTCGTGCACGGTTAAGGCAATCACCAGCGTCAGCAGGCGAGAAATCAGGGTTGCAGGTTCGAGGTTCAGTCCAAGCATCTAATCATCTCCCTGGCAAAAGATTATACCACCCCATGATATAATGCCCTCGTGTTACCTGATCTGCAGATGAACGACATCCTGCGTTTGCGCAAGCCGCACCCGTGCGGAGGCTATGATTGGAAGATCGTGCGCCTCGGCGCGGATATTGGGCTGGAATGCCTGGGCTGTGGGCGGCGCGTGCTGCTGCCACGCCGAGAACTGGCCCGCCGCCTGAAAAGCATCCTGCCCCAAGATGACCCCTCCCCCAACGCTCATGAATGACCCCCATAAACCACCCCATATCCTGTTCTTGTTTTCGGATACGGGCGGCGGACATCGCAGCGCAGCCGAGGCGGTGATTGAGGCCATCCAGATCGAATACGGAGAGCGGGTTTCGACGCAAATGTTGGATATCTTCAAGGAAGTTCTGCCGCGGCCGTTGAACATGCTGCCTCAATGGTACCCGTACATGGTGCGCCTGCCCCAGGCCTGGGGGCTGGGCTACCGCGCCAGCAATGGCCCCCACCGGGCGCGCCTGCTCACCGAGAGCAGTTGGCCTTACGTGCGCCGCACCATGCGCCGGGCGATCAAACGCCACCCCAGCAGCCTGATCGTCTCAGTGCATGCCCTGGCGAACGCGCCCTTCTTGCGCGCCCTGGGCCGCAGCCGCCCCCCCTTCATCACTCTCGTCACCGACCTGGTGACCACGCACGCATTGTGGTACCACCCCGGCGTGGACCTGTGCCTGGTGCCCACCGAGGAGGCCCGCCAGCGCGCCCTGCGCTACCATATGCGCCCCGAGCAGGTGCGCGTGGTGGGTCTGCCGGTGGCGAACCGCTTTTGCCAGCCGCGCCTCGACGTGGCCGCGCTGCGCCAGCGCCTGGGCTGGCCCACGGATCTGCCGGTGGCGGTGCTGGTGGGCGGCGGCGAGGGCATGGGCCCGCTGGAAGAGACTGCCCAGGCCATCGCTGGTTCGGGCCTGCACCTGGCGCTGGTGATCATCTGTGGGCGCAACCAGGGACTCAAAGAGCGCCTGGAGGCGCAAGCCTGGCCCATCCCCACGCACATTTACGGCTTTGTGCGCGAGATGCCCGATTTCATGCGCGCCGCCGACGTGCTGGTGACCAAGGCCGGCCCCGGCACCATCACTGAGGCGCTCAATGCCGGCCTGCCGATGATCCTTTACAGCCGCCTGCCCGGGCAGGAAGACGGCAATGTGACCTATGTGGTCAGCCAGGGCGCCGGGGTCTGGGCGCCCTCCCCCACCGAGATCGTCATCGCACTGCGCCACTGGGTGCAGAGCCCCACGGCGCGCCGCCAGGCCGCCCAGACCTGCCTGCACCTGGCCCGCCCGCAAGCCGCCCGCGAGATCGCCCATATCCTGGCGGAACAGGTGGGGGTGAAGCCATGAAGCGCTCCGCCCGCCTGATCTTGCTGGCCTGCCTGCTTGCCGCTGCCCTGCCGGGCTGCAAAAAAGCCGATTCTGCCACCCCCACCGCCACCCTCGGGCTGACCCAGGTTTACCAGACGGTAGAAGCCATGCTCACCCAGGCCTACACCCAGCCGCCGCCCAGCATCACCCCCAGCATCACCCCCACGGTCAAAACCAGCCCCACGCCGCGCCTGCCCGCCGCCACACCCACCACCGCCCAAGAGGCCGTCATCACCCTGCCCCCCGGCGAGGTTGGCTGCAACTGGGCCGCGGCCGGCAATCCCATCGATGTTACCATCCCCGATGACACTGAACTGCTGCCGGGAGAGGCCTTCACCAAGATTTGGAAGCTAGAAAACATTGGCACCTGCACCTGGGGCACGGATTATGAAGCCGCCTTCTTCTACGGCGAGCAGATGAACGCCCCGGCCTCCATCGCCCTCAGCGGCGAGGTGCCGCCCGGGCAGAGCATCGAGGTTGCCATTGAGATGGTGGCGCCAAAAGAACCGGGCACCTACCAGGGCAATTGGAAACTGCGCAACGCCTCGGGCGAACTGTTTGGCATCGGCCCCAACGGCAGCGCCCCATTTTGGGTACGCATCGTGGTGATCCAGATTGCCACGCAGACGCCCATGCCCACCCCCACGCCCACCGCCACCCGCACACCTACCCCCACCCTCACGCCCACTGCTACCCCCACCCCCGCGGGCCAGGCTCGCGGCACCCTGAGGCTTTTTCCGGCGGATAACATCGACCTGGATACCGCCATTGTCAACCCCCTGGGCGGCACCGACCTGGAATACCAGAAAGGCGATTTTGACTGGCTGGTGCCCCAGAATGAGGCCGCCATCGGCGTGTATGCACGTGTCCAGCCCAGCCGCGAGGCCTGCCAATCTGCCAGTATGAGCGCCGCTCCAGTGGCAGTGGAGAGCCTGCCGCAGGGCATCTACCTGTGCTACCGCACCAACCAGGGCCTGCCTGGCTGGATGCGCCTGGTGGAATTCAACCCCACCACCTTCAGCCTGACGCTGGAAGTCTTTACCTGGGCCGAACCATGAGCACCCTGTACCTGGTAGCCACACCCATCGGCAACCTCGAAGACCTCAGTGCGCGTGCCCTGCGCATCCTGGGCACGGTGCGGCTGATCGCCGCGGAAGACACGCGCCATACCGCCCGCCTGCTGCAGCATTACCACATTCAGACCCCGGCGATCAGTTATTATGAGCACAATAAGCTCTCGCGCCTGCCGCAGGTGCTGGCGGCTCTGGAGTTGGGCGATGTGGCGCTCGTCTCAGATGCGGGCACGCCCGGGCTGAACGACCCCGGCTATGAGCTGGTGCGGGCTGCCCTGCAAGCGGGTCACCAGGTCAGCCCGGTGCCGGGAGCCTGCGCCCCGGTGGCGGCGCTGGTGGCCTCCGGGCTGCCCACGGATGCCTTCGTGTACCTGGGCTACCTGCCGCGCAAACGCAGCGAGCGCCTGCGCCTGCTGGAGGGCGTTGCCGCCCAGCCGCACACCCTGGTCTTCCTGGAAGCGCCGCACCGCCTGCTGGAAGCGCTGGCAGACCTGCAAACCGCCCTGGGCGACCGCCCCTGCGCGGTGGCTCGCGAACTGACCAAGCTGCACGAGGAAATTTTCCGCGGCCGCCTGAGCCAGGCTGCCGAACACTTCACCCAAAACCCGCCCCGCGGCGAATTTACCCTGGTGTTGGCAGGCTGCCCCGCCGAAAGCCAGCGCTGGAGCGAGGCGCAGGTGCGCCAGGCCGTACAGGCCGCCCGGCAGCAAGACACGCCCCCCTCGCAGGCCGCCCGCCAGATCGCCCTGGCCTCGGGCTGGCCGCGCAGCCAGGTGTACCGCCTGCTCACCACCGAAGACCACCATATCCTCTGAACCTCCCTGAGCGGATTGCCATGAACCTTGACGATTTCTCCAACTTCCCCACCATCGACAGCCTCAATTACCTGGCTGAGATCGACGGTCTGCCCGGGCAGCTCGAAACCGCCTGGGCGTTGGGACAAGCCCAGCCCCTGCCTGCCTGGAGCGGCATCCAGCGCATCCTCGTTGCCGGGATGGGCGGGTCGGCCATCGGGGCAGACCTGCTGGCGGCTTACCTGGCACCCAGCTGCCCCGCGCCGCTGATCGTGCAGCGCAACTACACTCTGCCCGCCTGGGCGGGCGGCCCCCAAACCCTGGTGATCGCTTCCTCACATTCTGGCAACACAGAGGAAACCCTGTCTGCCTTCGACCAGGCGCAGGCCAATGGCTGCCGCATCCTGGCAGTTTGCACGGGTGGGGCGCTGGCCCAAAAAGCCCGCCAAAGTGCGGCCGCCCTGTGGACCTTTGCGCATGCCGGGCAGCCGCGAGCGGCGGTGGGCTACTCCTTTGGGCTGCTGCTGGCGGCCCTGGCCCGCCTGGGGCTGACGCCCGACCCCGCTGCCGAAGTCGCCGGAGCCATTGCGGCTATGCGCAGCCTCCAGCCGCACATCCAGGCCCAAACGCCGGTGTGCAGCAACCTGGCCAAGCGCCTGGCCGGGCAGTTGGTGGGACGGACGGTAACGATCCTTGGATCGGATATCCTCGAGCCGGTGGCGCGGCGCTGGAAAGGCCAGGTCAGTGAGTTGGCAAAGTGCTGGGCGCAAGCCGAGGCCCTGCCCGAAGCCGACCACAACACCCTGGCGGGACTGCAGCAGCCGGAGCAGAGCCTGCTCAAAACTTCGGCGCTGTTCCTGCGCGCCCCCGCCTGCCATCCCCGCAACCTGCTGCGCTCTGATCTCACCCGGCGCATCTTCATGCTCGAAGGGCTGAGCACCGACCGCTTTAACGCTCCCGGCGATACACCCCTGGCGCAGCAGTGGACGGCGCTGCTCTTCGGCGATTACATGGCCTATTACCTGGCCCTGGCCTACGATATTGACCCGACCCCCATCCAGGCGCTGGTGCAGTTCAAAGAGGCTCTGCGGGCAACCGCGCCCTGAGCAGAGGTTTAACGCAAAAAGGGTGCGCTGCATGGCTTTGCCACGCAGCGCACCCTTTTTGCGATCTTTTCCGGTTTTATGCGCTGTCCGGCGCGCCAACGGCCTCCTTGGGGCGGCCGTTATTGTGCTGCGCCTGCCACAGGCTTTCGCCGGAGTAGATCAACAGCGCCAGCCAGATGATGGCAAAACCCACCAGCCGCGCCGGGGGAAAAGGCTCGCGGAAGATCAACACACCGATCAGGAATTGCAGTGTGGGGGCGATATACTGCATAAAGCCAATCATAGAGAGCGGCACGCGCCGCGCCGCGATGCCAAACATCAGCAGGGGGATGGCCGTCACCACACCGCCCAGCGCCAGCAGCAGCGTGGTGGAAAGGCCCGCATGCACAAAGGCCCCCGTCCCGGCTGTTTCGCGCACCAGCAGATAAGCCAGCGCCGGCAGGAACATCGCCAGGGTCTCCAGCGACAGGCCGTGCAGGGCATTCAGCGAGGCCTTCTTCTTAATCAGGGCGTAGAGGCCAAAAGAAAAGGCCAGCGCCAGCGCAATCCAGGGCGGCTGCCCGTACTGAACAGCCAGGTAGATCACGCCGATGGCTGCCAGGGCCACCGCCACCGCCTGGCCGCGGCGCAGGCGCTCGCCCAGGAACAGCACGCCGAAGCTCACATTGACCAGCGGGTTGATGAAATAGCCCAGGCTGGTCTCGACGATGTGGCCTGAGTTGACCCCCCAGATGTAGATGCCCCAGTTGGCCGAGAGCAGCAGCGCCGCCAGGGTATAGGTGACCACCAGCCGCCGGTTGCCCAGCGTGGGCCTGGCCCAGGCCCAATCGCGCCGCCAGGCCAGCAACGCCACCACGAACAGCAGCGACCAGACCATGCGGTGCGCCAGGATCTCCAGGGCGGGCACATCCAGCAGCAATTTCCAATACAGGGGGAACAGCCCCCAGAGCACATACGCACCAATACCAACCAGAATACCTTTTTTCATAAAATATCCAATCAAATTGTTCGGAAACTTGGATGTATTGGGCAGCGAAGCTGCCCAATACATCCAAGTTTCCGGTTTTTCCCCTTCCCCCGCTCCGGGGGAAGGGGTTAGGGGATAGGGGTCGAGCCCCGCTCGATAAAGACCACTTCCGGGTAATCTGCAGAGGGGCCGGCCAGCAAGGGCGACGGCTGGCCCAACAGCGCCTGCCCGAAGAAGGCCAGCGTGTAATCGTTGACGATGCGCAAAACCCGGCTGCCCGCCAATGGCCCTTTGAGGCCGATGGCCGGGGCCAGGGGCGTGAACATGGGCAGGTCGGTGAAATCGAAGTGCGCCGTGCCCTGGATGGTAAAGGCTGCCGTCGGACCGGGCATGTTGGCATAGAGGGCATCGGCCAGTTCTTTGTTGCCCTGCACCGACCAGGCCTGGCTGCGCATCCACAAGAAGGGCTGGGGCAGGGCGCCCTGCTCGATCACCGCCGGGGTCACCGGGGTCAGGTAAGCATCCATGGTCAGCCCGGCCCGGCAGCGCGCATCCGCGGCACAGAACTCCACCGCCGCCCCGCCGCCGGTGGAATGGCCCATCACACCCACCCGCGCCAGGTCCAGGCGGCCCGCCAGCAGTCCACCTGCATCCTCTGCGTCCAGGCTGGCCAGCGTATCCAGCACAAAGGCCAGGTCTTGCGCCCACTGCGTCACCAGGCGGTTAGAGGCCACCCGGTACTCCGCTTCGGGCAGGTCAAAGGGCAGGCCGGCGGGATTGTGCCCCGCCACGCTGCCATCCGAAAAGACGGTGGTCATCGCCCCGTAGGTATGCTCCACTGCCGCCACCACGTAACCGTGACTGGCTAATTCTTCCATCTGGTATGTATTCTGGAAGCGCACACCGTTCCAGCCGTGCGAAAAGAGGATCAGCGGCATGGGCGCGGCCGTTTCAGCGGGCGGCGCATCGGTGTAGGCGTGCGTGCGGGCGTAGCGCACATGGGCAAAAATGAAGCCGGGCAGGTCAAAGAAATCTCCCAGCGCCGGGCCAATGAACTCCATCTGCTCTGCCCAGGGGGCCAGGGCTGCGCCCGCCTGCGGCTCAGCCGGGTACCACACCTGCACCATCAGGCGCCGCGGCGAGGCCGGGTTGGGGGCGTAGGGATCGCCGCGGCTGAGGTCGGTCAGGTCGAGGGTCAGCGTGCCCACAGCGTAAGGGCCGGTGGGCGCGGGCAGGCGCGGCACCGGCAGCAAGACCGGCAGCAAAACCGCCAACGCCACCAGCAGCAGGCCGCCCAGGGTCTTGCCCACGGGCCAGCGGCGCTGCGGCGAGCCATTGGGACGCGCCAGCCCCCAGCCCACCAGCGCCAGGGTCAGCAGGTACAGCGGGATCATCTGCCAGCGGAAGCCTTCGCTCACCAGGTGCAGCACCAGGGCGGTCAGGGCGGCGCCTTCCAGCACAGCTGCCAGCCGCCTGCGCCGGGGATACAGGGCCGGCTCCAGGCAGCGCAGGGCCAGCAGGATGGCCAGGATGACTTCCAAAGGGCGCATCAGGGCACCTCACGCTCGCGGCGGAACTGCGTCTCGTACAGCGAGGCGTACAGGCCATTCTGCGCCAGCAGTTGATCGTGGGTGCCGCGCTCCAAGATGCGCCCCCGGTCAAAGACCAGGGTCAGGTCCGCGGCCAGGATGGTGCTCAGGCGGTGGGCAATGACGATGCTGGTGCGCCCCGCCATCACCCGCTTGAGGGCCTCCTGGATCAGGGCTTCGGATTCGCTGTCCAGGTGGCTGGTGGCCTCGTCCAGCACCAGGATGCGCGGGTCTTTGAGGATCACCCGCGCCAGGGCCAGGCGCTGCTTCTCCCCACCCGAAAGGCGGTAGCCGCGCTCGCCGACGATGGTATCGTAGCCATCGGGCAGGGCGGCGATGAAATCGTGGATATTGGCTGCCCGGCAGGCGGCCTCGATCTGCTCTTGGGTGGCCTCCAGGCGGGCGTACACCAGGTTGGTGTGGATGGTATCGTGGAAGAGATGCGTCTCCTGCGTCACCATGCCGATCTGCTTGGCCAGCGAGTCCAGCGTTACCTGGCGCAGGTCGTGCCCATCGAGCAAGATGCGCCCTTGCACGGGGTCATACAGGCGCGGGATCAGGTAGGTCAGCGTGGTCTTGCCAGCCCCACTCGGGCCTACCAATGCCACCAACTGCCCCGCTGCAGCCCGGAAGGAGACATCCTCCAGGGCGTTCAGGCGCGCCTGCGTGTGCACCTCTTCTGCCTGGCTGGCAGGTTCGGCCTCGCCGTTCTCTTTGCTGCTGCGCTCGCTAAGATCTTTTTTGCCGCCCGAAAGCGCCGCGTCCACATTCTCCATGCGGCCAAAGCGCTTTACATCACTCAAAAGCGTCTGCTCGTCGACTTCATAACGGAAGGTGACATTCTCAAACACCAGGTCGCCGCGCGCCTGCTCTAAAACGGCCGCCTCGGGCTGCTCGACAATATCCTGGGGCAGGTCGATCACCTCGAAGACGCGCTCGAACGAGACCATGGAGGTAGCAAATTCCACCGGGGCATTGGCCAGGCCTTGCAGCGCCCCATACAGCGTGCCCAGGTAGGCAGTAAAGGCCACGATGGTGCCCACCGTGAAGACCTCCTCGATCACCAGATAACCGCCGATGCCGTACACCAGAGCCGTGCCGACGGCGCTGACCAGGCCGATGATGACAAAGAAAACGGAGCTATACAGAGCGCGCCGCACGCCGATATCGCGCACGTCGGCGGCCCGTTCTTGGAAGCGCGCCACCTCGGTATCCTTGCGCCCAAACAGCTTGACCAGCAGCGCCCCGCCGATGTTGAGCGTTTCGTTCATCATGGCGTTCATGGCGGCGTTGGCTTCCATGCTCTCGCGAGCGATGTCGCGCAGGCGCCCGCCCATGCGCCGGGCCACCACCCAAAACAGCGGCAAGATCATCACCCCCACCAGCGTCAGCCGCCACTCCAGCGTCAGCATCACCCCCAACAGCGCCGCCGCCTCGATCAGGTTGGTGGTCATGGTCACGATGGTGTTGCTGATGGCATTCTGTGCGCCCACCACATCGTTGTTCAGGCGGCTCATCAGCTCGCCGATCTTGGTGTGGGTGAAGAAGCGCAGTGACATGCGCTGCAGGCGGGCATACAGGGCTACGCGCAGATCGTAGATCACGCCTTCGCCCACGCTGGAATTCAGGCGGCGCTGCACCACGCCCACCGCCCCGCGCAGCGTTGGGATGCCCAGCAGGGCCAGCGCCAGCCACACCAGGCGGCCAGTATCTTTGGCCGGCAGGGTGCGGTCGATCAGGTCGCGCATGATCAACGGCGTGAGCAGGGTCAGCCCGGTGGTGACCAGGATCATCGCCAGCATCCCGGCGATGTGGCCGCGGTATGGCCTGGCATAGGTCAGCACGCGCTGCAGCAGCGCCCAGGTGACCTTTGGCTTTTCATCCGGCCGGCTCATCATTGCAAACCAACCACCACCATGGTGTCCCATTACAGTACCTCCACAAAAATTTCAAACAAGATCGGTAACATCTTATTAACTTGGGGTGTGGGGTGTTTTGGGCGGGCTTCGCCCGCCCAAAACACCCCGCTTCCCCCGGTTTATTGAGATGTTACCAAGATCAATATATTATAAGCGTAAAACGGATATAATCATTTTATGAATACTTCTGCGTTCTCCAACAGTTTCTTCGGTAAGGTAGATGATACCCAACGCCAGCCCTTGCTCGAGGCTTACCTTGAGTACCTCAACCGGCGTAACGGGCAGATCGAGCAGGGGACAGGCCGCCTGCCGCTGCGCGAGGTCAGCCTGGAGGAGATGAACGCCTCCAAGGTGCGCTTTGCCGGGCAGGTGCCCCAGGCCGAGTTCGAGCGGCTGTATGCCAACTTCTCTGCCTCTGACCCCCAGCTCACGCGCGAGATGCTGACCTTGCTGCTGTTTTGCAAGATGAACGCCGGAGAAGCCTACGGCGTGCGCGTGATCAAGGCCGTGCATGCCCGGCGCAAGCACCAAAGCCAAGATCTGGCCAGCCGCGCCATCCTGTTCGCACAGGAAGAGGAAGAGTACCACACCCGCATCCTGGTGGGAGCGGCTAACTATTTCAATATCCGCGCCGAAGGCACTTACAACCCCAAACCGGCGCTGCGGGTGCTGATCGGCTCGCTGGCTTACGCACCCAAGCCGCTCTTTTACCCCATCCTGTACGGGGCAGAAGTCGCCGGGGTGTTCATCTTCAACTGGACACTCAACCGCATCCGCAGCACCATCCAGGGCCAGCCCGATCTGCTGGAAGCCATGGAGCAGCGCCTGATTGAGGTGATCGTGGACGAGATCGGGCACGTGGCTTTCAACCGCCTGGTGTTGAGCGAGGCACAGCGCCAGATGGGGCGAGCCCTGGCCTGGGTGACCCTGCGCGGCCTGCCCAGCATGACCCCCGAACTGCGCGCCATGGGCTTTGGCCCCAGCGCCCTGCGCGAGTTCGACCGCTTCGACCTGGGCAGCCTGCCAGAAGAAGCCGTCCGCCGCGGCTTCTTTGCCTGAGCAATAAAAAAGAGTTCGCCCGGCAGCATGGCTGCCGGGCGAACTCTTTTTTTAACGGCGGCCGTTGGCGGCGCGTAGCAAATCTTCCAGCGGCGTGACCGCCAGCGATTCGAGGCGCAGGTCTGCAATGGAAAGATCCATGTGGCGGGTCAGGTCGGTGGGCACAGCCACAGCAAAGATGCCCGCTCGCTGCGCCGCCAGCAGGCCGTTGTACGAATCTTCCAGCACAATGGCCTGCTCTGGCTGCAAATCCAGGTCGCGCAGCGCCATCTGGAAGAGCGCCGGGTCGGGCTTGGCCATGGGCACATCCTCTTTACAGCGGATGGTATCAAAATAGTCCGCCAGCCCCAGGCGGGAGAGGTTCCCCACCACCCAGGCGCGCGTGGAACTGGAGGCTAGCCCCACTTTAAGGCCCAGCCGCCGGGCATCCTCCAGGTAAGAGACCACCCCCGGCAGGATCGGCTGCTGGGCGATCAGAGCCTGTTCGCGCCGGCAGCGCTTCTCTTCCGCAGGGGCCCAGTCCAGCGGGCCGCCCAGCAGCTGCTCCAGGTGCACGTTGGGGTCAAACCCGGAATGGTAGGTACCCACCTGGGTCAGCCACAATTCCAGGGGCAGCTCCTGGCCAAAGGAACGGTACAATTCCTGCCAGGATTGGTAGATCGGCCCTTCCGTTTCCAGGATCAGGCCATCGAAGTCAAAAATCAACGCGTTTCGCATGGGCTGAATTATAATGGATAGCATGGCATATCAAGATGAGGAGAAACAATGAAAACCTTATTGCTCATGCGCCACGCCAAATCATCCTGGGATGACCCCGAGATCGACGATCACGAGCGCCCGTTGAACAAACGCGGCCGCCACGACGCGCCGAACATGGGCAACTTGCTGCAAGCGGAAGATCTCATCCCCGACCTGATCCTGGTCTCCAGCGCCCGCCGCGCCCAGGAAACCATGCGCCTGCTGTGCGAGGCCTGTGGTTACGATGGCCCGGTGGAAACACACCCTGAGCTCTACGCCTCTGACGCGAGCGCTTACCTGCACCTCTTGCAGATCCTGCCCGAGACGGTCACCCGCCCCCTGCTCATCGGGCACAACCCGGATGTAGAAGAGCTGCTGCGCATGTTGACGGGGGTTTCACGGCACATGCCCACCGCCGCCCTGGCGCTGATCGAGACGCCCAAAGCCACCTGGGGCGAGCTTGTCAGCGACCACATGGGGCAGATGGGCGGGCTGTGGATGCCGCGCGAAGAGAAGTAATAATAGTAGTGGGCAGCTTCGCTGCCCACTACTATTATTACTGATTTCGGCGCCGGCGCCACCCCCACCAGATCATCCCACCCCCCACCACCGCCAAGCCAATCAGAATCACCAGCAGCGACAGCGGGCTGACCGGCTGCGCCGACGCAGCCTCTGTCGGCGTGGGCAAGATGGCGGTTGCGCTGGGCGTGAGGGTCACCGTGGGCGGCAGGGGGGTATGCGTGGGGGTGAGGGTTGGCGGGCGGGGGGTGTAGGTCAGCGTGGGCGGCGGCGTCACCTGCAAGAGCAGCCTCTGCCCCGGCTGGATGACCGAAGCGCCGGTGAGCCAGTTCCAGGCCATCAGGTTGGCTACGGTGGTCTCGTACAGGCTGGCAATCCAGGTCAGCGTCTCGCCGCTCTGCACGGTGTGATAGTATTTCCCATCCGCGGCCGGGGTCAGCCTTTCCAGCGGCGTCAGCGGGCGCGGGGTGGGGCTGGGGGTAACCCGGCTGGGGGCAATGATCAGAGTCTGCCCGATGGACAGCGGCCAATCGGCCTGCCAGCCGTTCAGCGCCAGGAGGGTATCGATGGTGACCCCATACGCAGCCGCGATCGTAGTCAGGGTGTTATAAGGCTGCACCGTATGCACAATCTTGCCATCCGGGGCGGGCGTGCTGGGCACCACCATGCCCACCGGCGTGGGCGTGGCATAGCCCTCGGTGTTGGCGCTGGGGATGAACAGGCGCTGCCTCACGATCAGCGGCGTATTGCGCGAGATGTTGTTCCACACCTCCAGATCTTGAATGGTGATCTTGTAGGCGATGGCGATCGACCAGAAGGATTGCCCCACGGCCACGATATGATAGATCTTGCCCTCGGCGTCGGGCGTGGCAATGACCACCGGCACGATCCACTGCGAAACCGGGGCAGGGGTGCCGCCGCCCGCCGGCAGGGTGGGAATGCCGTTGATGGGGTCGTAGTATTCGCCGCAGGCATGTTCGGAGGTGTAAGCCGCCTGCAACACGTAATAGGTCTGGCCGTTGCTGGCCTTGGCCACGCCTGCGCCCACGTGGCAGTAGGCCGGGTTGACCACCGGGCGCATGTGGTCGGCATCTGACCAGACCTGCATGATAAAGTCGATGCTCATATCGCCGCCGGTGGCAAAGTTCTCCGTAGCCCAAACGGTGCCGCCCGCGCCGTAACCGGCATTGGCGATGCGCCCGCGCACATCGCCAATATGCCAGGTGAGCAGGTTGGCGGCCATGTAATCGGCCGTCCACTGCGCCACGGCATTGACGATGGGATCTTCAATCAGGGCGGGCAGGCCGTAAGAGACGCGCAGCGTATTGGTCGCCAGGATCAGGTCATAGGCGGTCACGCTCGACTGGGAGTGCGCCGCCGGAGCGGCGGCTTGCGTCTCCCTGGCAGGCTGCAAGACACCCAGCAGCAGGCTGGCAAGGAGCACACAGGAGAGGATCTTTATTTTTCGCATGGCATTCACAAGGGAATGAAAAAAGCGGGTCAGGCCAGGCTGCGGTTCTGACCTGTGCGGGCCAGGTACCAACAGCGCGTGTCGCACACAAAGAGCAGCTCGAACAGGCGCCCGCCCATCACCATAACCATGAAATGCTGGCCCTGCTCATCCTGCCACTGCCGCCCGGTCGATTCAACCAGGTAGGTGGATTTCTTCCAGGCGAATCGCAGCGGGGTGGCCTTGCCGCTCTGGTCAAAATGTGCTGTCACTTCGATCGGTTCCATCATCGCAATCCTGGCCGCCAGATTATTCTTCGCGCGGCGTGTAACCCTGGAGATAGTCTGCCAGCAGCTGCAGGGCCGCTTCGGCAGAATGTTCTTTGTTTTGGATACGGTCGCCGCCCCAGTTGAAATGCTCGGCGAAATCCGTCTGCGGGCTGCTCAGGCCCACCCACACCAGGCCGACGGGCTTTTCGGGCGTGCCGCCGCCGGGGCCGGCGATGCCGCTCACCGAGAGGCCCACATCTGCAGCCAGCGCCACGCGCACGCCGCGCGCCATCTCGATCACGGTCTCAGCGCTGACCGCGCCGTGCTTCTCCAGCGTACTCCAATTGACGCCCAGCAGGCGCACCTTGGCCTCGTAAGAATAGGCGGTGATGCTGCCCATGTAATAGGTGGACGAGCCGGGGATGTTGGTGAGGCGGTGCCCGATCAGCCCACCGGTGCACGATTCCGCCACCGCCAGGCGCAGGCCTTTCTGGCGCAGGCGCTGGCCAACCAGTTCTTCAAGTGTGATTGCATCCATAGATGCAATTATACAACATAGAACATGCCGAAATTGAATATTCGCAGCAGGCGAAGCCTGCTGCGAATATTCAATTTCGGATATGATAGAATCGCCTGTATGATGGATATCTCCGCCCATCTCCAGGGCATCCTGGATACCGCCCCCACCCGCCCCGGCTGCTACATCATGAAAGACAACCAGGGCAATGTGATCTACGTGGGCAAGGCGATCAACCTGCGCAACCGCCTGCGCTCGTACTTCCACGCCAGCGCCCAGGAAGACCGCAAGACGCGCTCGCTGGTGCGCAATATCCAGGATATCGAGTGGATCGTGGTCGGTTCAGAGCTGGAAGCGCTGATCCTGGAGATGAACCTGATCAAGAAGCACCGCCCGCACTACAACGTGCGCCTGAAGGATGATAAGCGCTATCCTTACATCAAGGTGGATTGGAACAGCGACTATCCCAAAGTGACCGTCACCCGCCAGACCCCCGAAGATGGTTCCCGCTATTACGGCCCCTACACCAGCGTATGGGCTGTGCACCAAACGCTGGACGTGCTGCGGCGCATCTTCCCTTACCTGACCTGCGACCGGGAGATCAGCGGCAAAGACACGCGCGCCTGCCTGTACTACGATATCAAGCTGTGCCTGGCCCCCTGCATTGGGGCGGTCAACCGAGACGAATACCGGCAGATGATCGACGACCTGGGCAAGTTCCTGGAAGGCCGCACCGAGCCGATCGTGGAGCGCCTGCGCAGCGAAATGGAACGGGCTGCCGAAGAACTGAAATTTGAGCGCGCCGCTGCCCTGCGCGACCAGGTGCAGGCCATTGGGCAGGTGGTGGAGCGCCAGAAGATCATCTTCACCAGCGACTACGTCGATTCGGATGTGGTGGCCATGGCGCGCTCCAACGGCGATGCCTGCGTGCAGATCTTCTTCATCCGCGGCGGCAAGCTGATCGGGCGGGAATACTTCCTGATGGAAGGCGCCGAAGACACCCCCGATGCCGATGTGCTGGCGGGCTTCATCAAGCAGTTTTACAACCAGGCGCCGCGCGTGCCCTCGCAGGTGCTGCTGCCGCAAGAGATCGAGGAAATGCGCATCATCCACGAGTGGTTGAACACGCAGCGCGGCGGGCAGAAGGTGGAGCTGCGCATCCCCCGCGAGGGGCAGCAGCAAGACCTGGTGCGCATGGCTGCCGAGAACGCCAGCGAAACCCTGAGCGCGCTGAAGGCCCAATGGGAGGCCGACAGCCACCGCCAGGAGCAATCCCTGGCAGAGCTGCAAGCCGCCTTCAACCTGGCCGCGCCGCCCAACCGCATCGAATGCTACGACATCTCCAACACCCAGGGCACTGCCGCGGTGGGCAGCATGGTGGTCTTTGAGCAGGGCACGCCCAAGAAGGCGCACTACCGCCGCTTCAACATTCGCAGCGTCAGCGGGCCGGATGATTTCGCCAGCATGGAAGAGGTGCTCACCCGGCGCTTCAACCGCTGGAAGGGCGCCCAGGAGATGGCCCAAACCCCCGGCAGCAAGCCCGACCCGGCCTTCGCCCTGCTGCCCGACCTGCTGCTGGTGGATGGCGGCAAGGGCCAGTTGGGGCGCGGCATGGCTGTGCTGGAACGCTTTGGGCTGAGCGGGCAGTTCGCCATTGCCGGGCTGGCCAAGCAGAACGAAGAGCTGTTCGTCCCGGGCCGCTCAGACCCCATCCTGCTGCCGCGCCACTCGCAGGGCCTGTACCTGGTGCAGCGTGTGCGCGACGAGGCGCACCGCTACGCCATCACCTCGCACCGCCAGCGCCGCCAGCAGATCACCGTCATCTCCCTGCTGGACGGCATCCCCGGCATTGGGCCATCGCGCCGCAAAGCCCTGCTGACCCATTTCGGCCATCTGGATGCCATCCGCCAGGCTTCGCTAGAAGATCTTCTCAAAGTCAGCGGAATTACGATAAAATTAGCCCAGGCAATTCAAGAGCATTTATCTGAGTGAGCGGCATGACGACGATCTGGTTTGTGGACGACGACGAAGAAATGAGCGAGGCCATCAGCCTGATGCTGGGGCTGATGAATTACGAGATGCGCCACTTTGCAGAGGCGCGCCTGGCTGCCCAGGCCCTGCAGGAAGATGCGCTCCCTGACCTGCTGATGCTTGACATCAGCATGCCCGAAGTCACCGGGCTGGACCTGCTGGAGTTTGTGCGCCGCAGCGACCAGTGGAACGTCCTGCCCATCCTGATGCTCTCCTCCGAGGCGGTGGATGCCCAAATTGACCGGGCGCTGGGCCTGGGCGCAGATGGCTTCGTGGGCAAGCCCGCCACCATGGAAGAACTGGAAACTGCCATCCAAACTGCGTTGAAAAAACGTCACCCCCCCACGGGCGACGATCTTGAGAATAGCTCGATTTAGGTAGAACAATGACCGACAAGAAAAAAAACTCCAGCCAGCAGCGCGCCGTGCGATCTCAACAGGTGATCATGGGCGTGATTGGCGTGATCATCATCCTCTCGATGGTGATCTCCATGATTGCCCGCTAGCGAGCCGCCCCCTCCCCCAACACCCCGCGTTGGCTGCGCCAACGCACCCCCCTTCCCGCTGGGAAGGGGGGATTTTGTCGAAATTGGGGCCTATGCGGGCGCAAAGCGCCCACATAGGCCCCAATTTCGACTATTTTCTCCCGCCCCGGGAAGGGGGGTAGAGGGGTCCGTTTCTCCCAGCCTAGACGGGTTTCTTAGCTGGAGTCTTGCTGGCCTTTTGTTCTTTCTTCTTGTCGCCTTGCTGTTTCTTCTGCTTATTGGCTTTTTCTTTATTCTTCTTGCCGCCTTTATCTCCCATGATCGTTCTCCTTTTTCGTGTATGGTCTGACCAGGCATAGAGGCAGCCACGTACTGCCTCGCATAGAACAATTATAGCCGCACTTGCAGCATATGGGAATGCATTTAGCCATTAATCCGTCATCCGTGTGCAAGTAGCCTCTATCTCCTCCGCAGTTCTTCCACCACCGCCTCCAGCAGGTCCAGCAGCTCCGCCTCGCTCATCTCCTCCAAGTTCACCCCGCTCCCAACTGCCGCTGCACCCTGCCCCCGGCTCTGCACTCCCAGCGTCAGCTCTCCGCGCAGCCAGGCGTTGACATCAGCCACCGAATACACATCCTGCAAAACCTCGCGCGTCTCGGCATTGATGATCACATAGAACCGCGTTCGCGTGGGCGGGTCGATGGCTACAAAGCCCGTAAAGTACAACACCACCCGCCCATCCTCCTGGCGCGGCGCCGGCAAAAGCTCGATCACATCCGTATCTCCACTGCGCACCTCGCCCGCCTCCCCCTGGCTCACCCGCAGCCAGTTCACATCCGCCGGGTGGTTGGGCGCCGCCTTGATCTCTGTAGCCAGCGCATCCACCCCCTGGTAAGCCTGGTCTCCCGCCAGCTCCCACACGTACACCGGCCCATCGATCACGCTCGAAGCCTCCATCATGATGCCCTTCAGGCTGTCTTTGTTCAACGGCCCAAACGGGGTATACCACATCATCCCCTCCGCCGAAACCAGGTGATACGGCGCGCTGTTCTCGTCATTGATCGAGCTCTGCTGCACGCTCACCCGCCCCTGCCGCGTGATCATCCCCGCCCAGATGCCATTGCGCCAGCCATACGCCTCTGTCTTCATCGCCGCCAGCCATTCCGGCTCGATCTGCACCCCCTCCAGGCGGGCGTCTGCCTGCGCCTGCGCGGGCGTCAGCCACTCTGCCCTGCCATCCGCATGGATCAGGCCGATCTCCGCCACGTAGGGCACGCGCGCCCAACCGCTGCGCTTGATCAGGCTGACCATGGCCATATAGCCCCCCTGACCATCCTGCACATACAGCACCTCATGAAACTCCACAAACGGATCGTGCTGCTGCACAAAAAACGCCACCGAATTCCACAACAGCCCATCCTCTGCAAAGGGCATTTCCTGGCGCACAATCTGCACCTTATCCACCTCAGCCGGGTTGTATAGGAAGAATCCCTGCGAGGGGTAGATCAGCTTATTCAGCAGATCAAAGCCCCCATTCGGCCCAAACTCTGCCACCCAATGCCCATTGACATAATCCAGGTCTCCTGGCGCAAAGCGCGTATCCGGGTTTTGGTTGCGGAAATTCTCGCGCGCCTCTGCATACGAAACCGCCCGGCTCTCCGTCAGCGGCGCCAGCGCCGCCACCGGCTCGTATACCGTGCGCTCGTACAAGCCCCGCATCATGATCGCCCCCGAAATGATCGTCCACATAACCCAGAGCGGCATCAGCACCGCCCCCGCCAGCATCCCAAACGCCTTCACCCTCAGCTTCAAGCGCGTTCCCAAAGCCACCAACAGCCCCACCATCACCAGCGGCAGCAGCCACCCGATGGGGTTGCTGTACACGCTGTATAAGAACCATCCCATCGGCCACAAGCCCGGCAGAACCACTGCCCACAACACCAGCAGCAGCGCCAGCCCCCCCAGCACCCACAGGCACCCCTTCCCTTTGAGCGTCACCCCCGTTACCAAATCGCCCCTCAATTTACGCGCCGGTTTTCGAACCATCGCAGCCTCCTTTTTGAACCATGAGAGCGCCTCTCAAATCATGATCGATTATACCTCCCCTCTGCCCCCAACTCGTGTGATCGTTCCAAAGTTGGTAAATGATGGGTAAACCAACAAGGTTCGTAGCAACCCCACTGGCTTTTTCCGGCT
>DIXA01000028.1 GCA_002428565.1 Anaerolineales bacterium UBA6092
GCCCCTCAAGGGGCGGGGGTTTAATACCGACTTTGAAGGTTCGCAGCGGGCAAAGCCCGCTGCGAACCTTCAAAGTCGGAAAATTTTCTAGCGGGCGAAAAAGAGTATAATAGCGTCGATACGCAAGGGAAGGAGCATAAACTTGGAAAACTTTTTACACAATCTGATCCATGCCGGCCTGTTCATCCCCCCGCTCAGGCCACAGGCCTACCTGGACCCCGGTTCGGGGTCATTCCTGCTGCAACTGCTCATCGCCGGGCTGGTGGGCGCGGGATTCCTCATCAAAGGCTATTGGGGCAAGATCACCGCCTTCTTCCGCCGCGATAAGAGCAAAAAAGATGACGACACCCCCAACCAACAACCCTAGCCAACGCCTGGGAGCCTCGTTCCGCGACCCCAGCGGATTCTTGTTCACGCGCCAGGGCGTGCTCTATCGCCAGGTAAACCAGCTCTACCAGGAGCAGTACGAGCAGTTGATGCGCTCGGGCCTGTACGAGAAGCTGACCGGCGCGGGGCTGCTCATCCCGCATGAAGAGGCCGATGCCGAGCCGGCAGAACCGGGCCTGGCTTACCGCCTCCTGCGCCCGCAGCCGGTGGATTTCATCTCGTATCCCTACGAGTGGGCTTTCAGCATGCTCAAAGATGCCGCCCTGACCACGCTGCGCATCCAAAAGACGGCCCTGGAACACGGCATGCTGCTGAAAGATGCCAGCGCCTACAACATCCAGTTCCAAGACGGCAAGCCGCTGCTGATCGATACCCTGTCGTTCGATATGTATGTAGAAGGCCAACCCTGGGTAGCCTACCGCCAGTTCTGCCAGCATTTCCTGGCCCCGCTGGCGCTGATGGCGCACAGCGATGTGCGCTTAAGCCAACTGCTGCGCATTTACATCGACGGCGTGCCGCTCGACCTGGCCTCGCACCTGCTGCCGCGCCGCACGCGCCTGAACATGGGCCTGAACCTGCATCTGCACCTGCACGCCTCAGCCCAGCGGCGCTATGCCAACAAAAAGATTCCCACCACCACCACGGCGCGGCGCATGAGCCGCGTCTCTTTCCTGGGCCTGATGGACAGCCTGGAGAGCACCGTGCGCCGCCTGGAATGGAAACCCGGCGGCACCGAATGGGGCGATTATTACCAGGCCTCCGCGGGTCACTACACCAACGCCGCGGCCGAGCATAAACGCCAGATCGTGGCGCAGTTCATCGAGCGCGCGGCCCCGCACAGCGCCTGGGACCTGGGCGCTAACACGGGCGAGTTCAGCCGCGAGGCCTCGCAGCGCGGCATCCCCACGGTGGCCTTCGACATCGACCCGACCGCGGTGGAGCAGAACTACCGGGCAGTGCGCAAGAGCGGCGAGAAAAACCTGCTGCCCCTACTGCTCGACCTGACCAACCCCAGCCCGGGGCTGGGCTGGCACAACCGCGAGCGCCCCTCGCTGCTGGGGCGCGGCCCGGCAGAGATCGTGCTGGCGCTGGCGCTGGTGCACCATATGGCCATCTCCAACAACGTACCGCTGCCCCAATTGGCCGATTTCTTCCGCCAGGCCGGTCACTGGCTGGTGATCGAGTTTGTGCCCAAGCAAGATTCACAGGTGCAACTGCTGCTCTCCACCCGCGCCGATATCTTCCCCAACTACACTCAGGCCGGCTTTGAGGCCGCCTTCAGCCAGTACTTCACCATCCATGAGGCCGCCCCGCTGCCCGATTCGCCGCGGGTGCTGTACTTGATGGAAAGCCTGGCATGAAGCGTCTGCCGCTGCACGCGTTCTTCTTGGCGGCTTACTTCGTCCTGGCACTGCTCGGCCTGAACATTGATCAAGTGAGACCACTGGTGGCGCTGCGCCCCCTGCTGCTTGCCCTGGCAGGGACAGCGCTGCTGTTGATTTTGTTGCGCCTGATCCTGCGCGACGGATTGCGCGCCGCCGCGGTCACTACCCTGCTGATCGGGCTTTTCTTCACCTACGGGCACGTCTACCATTTTCTCGAAGGGCGCGGCATCTTCCTGGGGCGGCACCGCCTGCTGCTGCCGCTTTGGGCGGGCCTGGCGGGGCTGGGCCTGTGGTGGATCGCCCGGCGGCGCAGCCTGGCAGACCTGACCCGCGCCCTGAACATCATCGGCGCGGTGGCGCTGATCTTCCCCATCTACCAGATCATCTCCTTCGAGGCGCGCTCGCTGAGCGCTGGCGCCTCGCAAACCGAGAGCGCGCTGCGCCTGCCGCAGGGACAGGCGCCGGATGTGTACTTCATCATTCTGGACGAATACACCCGCGGCGACCTGATGCAGGAGGGTTTCGATTGGGATAACACGGAATTCCTGCACAGCCTGGAGGAGATGGGCTTCGTCATCATTCCATGCAGCCAGAGCAACTACGCCCAGACCGAGCTGGTGCTGGCCTCAGTGCTCAACCTGGATTACCTGCCCGCGCTGGATGAGCGCTTTGCCAACGGCAGCGGCGACCATGCCCTGCTGCGCCGGCTGATCCACAACAGCGCCGTGGAGGATGCCTTCCGCGATCTGGGCTACACCAGCATCGCCTTTGAGACCGGCTATGCCTTCTCTGAATTCGAAGATGCCGATTTTTACCTGGCCTCCTCCCAATCTGTGTCCCGCTCCATGCGCTCAGGCATGAATGCCTTCGAGGTGATGCTGTTCAACAGCACGGCAGGGCTGGCGGTGTACGATATGCTGCTGCGGACGGTGGATTCGCCGGTAGTGCAGGATCCGCTGGAGATCAAGCGCCAGCAGGTGCTCTATACCCTGGATTGGCTGCCCCGGCTGGATGAGCAGGCCACCGGGCCGCGCTTCGTCTTTGCCCATGTGCTGCTGCCGCACCAACCTTTCGTGTTTGGCCCAAACGGCGAGGCGGTGAGCTACCCCGAGGGGGTGCAGGGCGAGGCCTATGTGCAGGCCTACCGTGGCCAGATCCAGTTCCTCAACCAGCGCCTGCTGGGCATCCTGGGGCAGATCCTGGCCCGCTCTGAGCGGCAGGCGGTGATCATCTTGCAAGGAGATACCGGCCCGGGGCAGGTTTCGCACGCGGGGCGCATGCAGATCCTCAGCGCGCTGTACCTGCCCGGCGTGGAGTTAGAGGAACTGCCGCAGGGGCTTTCGCCGGTCAACAACTTCCGTTTGGTGTTTGACCTGTACTTTGGCGGCAGTTACGGCCTGCTGGAAGACCGCAGTTTCTTTTCCACCTACAATACCCCCTTGGATTTCGAGCCAATCCCCAATTCTTGCCCCTAGAAGTATTCCGGAAATAAATCGTGAGCGGCGCTTTGCGCCGCTCACGATTTATTTCCGGTTATTTTTCTTCGCTGCGCCAGTAGATGCTGTGCTCGCGCTGCACCAGGCCCTCGTCCACCAGGTAGCGCCGCAAGGCGGCAGTATCCTCATGGTAGCAACTGAGCATCTCGTTGACCTGTTTTTCGGGGTAGCGCTCGCCCGGCTGGAAGGCATTGCGCACGTAGCGCAGCACTGCCAGCAGTTTCTTGCGCTGGCTGGGGATCAGGCTCAGGGAGCCATCCCGCTGCACATAGCCGCGCAAGATGCGCACATCTTCTTCGGGCAGGCCGTCCAGGGCGGGGTTGGTGGCAGGGTGCGATTGCGCCAGCACCCGCCGCGAAACCTGCTCTACCACGGCGCTGTCCAGGCGGTAGCGCTCACCATCGGCTTGCACAAAACCCGCCGCCTGCAAGTGCCCCAGGTGATTGGTCACCTCTGCCAGGGGCAAGCCCAGGCGCTCGGCCAGTTCGGCCGCAGAAAGCGGCTGGATGCCCAACTGCCCAGCGATTTTTAAGCGCTCGGCGTTGCCCAGCGTTTTGAAAAAGTCCAACAAATCTTCTTTCGGTTCCATGATCTTCTCTCCTGCTTGGTTCAGCGGCCTGCGGCGGGGCCGCCGGCCGGCCATTGGTTCGTTGCTCTTATGCCTGTGGTTCCTCAGGTTTCCAGTACACGCCGGCTTCGCGGTTCAGCATCTTGTAGCCCACCAGCTCGCGGCGCAGCGTGGCGGTATCCTTGTGGAAGCGCTGCAGGATCTCGACCACCTGCTTCTCGGGGTAGCGCACCCCCGGCTCAAAGGCCTTGGCAATATGGCGCAGCACGGCTTCGCGTTTTTTGCGCTGCGCCGGGATGATCTTCAAACTGCCATCGGGCAGCAGCAGATCGTGCAGCACCTTGCGGTTATAGCCTTCCCGATCCACCTGGGCGGCGGCGGCGGGCAGCGTCTCGCGCGAGAGCAGGCCATGCGCCATGCCATCCAGCGCGCCCTGCTCCAGCCGGTAGACGTTGTAATACGACTCGGCTTTGGCGCTGACCAGCCCGGCCTCTGCCAGCACCATCAGGTGGTGCGAGATGGTGCTGGGGCGCAGATCCAGCAGCGCCGCCAACTGTTCCACGGTGTAGGGCTGCTGGGCCAGCAAGCCCACGATCTTCAGCCGGTTGGCATCTGCCATGGCTTTGAAGAACGAGAGCAGTTGCTCATCATTGGGTAAGGTTGTTTGATCGGTCATTCTTCACTCTCATCTCTAATTAATTCGATAGCTATCGAATTAATTTTACACAAATTTACAGTTCTGTCAAGTCCCCAAACCAGATTTGGGGTAAAATTGGGATTGTGACCACCGAGGACCATCCCAGAACTGTCTCGCTACGCCTGCGCCTGAAGCAATGGTGGCGCAAAGTTTCCAGACCAATCGACCGCGAGCGGCGCGCCGAGGTGCAGGTGCTGTTGAGGGATTCTTCAAGCCCCAACTTTGACTTTTTCCTGCTGGTGATCTTGTCCTGCGTCATTGCCACCTTGGGGCTGCTGACCGACTCGGCGGCGGTGATCATTGGCGCCATGTTGGTTGCGCCGCTCATGTCACCCATCATTGGACTGGGCCTGGCCTCCATCACCGGCGACAGCCGTTTGCTCACCAACGCTGCCTCCGCCTTGCTGCGCGGGATGCTTGTCGCGGTGTTGATCGCCTTCCTGTTGGCATTTGGCAACCGCTGGCTGCCCTTTATCCAGCTAGGGATCGACACCCTGCCCGGAGAGGTGCTGGCGCGCACACATCCCAGCCCAATCGATCTGTTGATCGCCCTGGCAGGCGGGATGGCTGCTGCCTTTGCCCTGGCAATGCCCAACATCTCCGCGGCACTGCCCGGCGTGGCCATTGCCACCGCACTGATGCCGCCCTTATGCACCGTAGGGGTGGGCCTGGCATTGGGGCGCTGGGACGTTGCCGGCGGTGCCTTCGTACTCTTTATCACCAACGCCGTCGCCATTGCCTTTGCCGCCAGCCTGACCTTTTTTCTCCTGGGGTTTGCCCAGCATCAGAAGAACGGCGCCGCCAATATCCCCCGCAATCTGTTGGCGAGCGCCCTGCTGACAGTTGCGCTGGTAATTCCGCTGAGCATCCTGAGCGTGCGTTTTGTGCAGGATGCCAATGAGAACCGCGTCATAGAACAGATCATTATCGAGGAAGTAGCCAATATCAGCCGCGCCGAGTTAGTGGAATGGGAATCCACGAACAATGGACAAACACTCAACCTGGAGATCACCCTGCGCACAGTGCGCCCGCTGGAGTACGAAGACAGCGTGAATTTGCAGCGGGTGCTGGCTGACCGCCTGCAGCGGCCCGTGGCGGTGATCGTCAACCAGGTTTTTGCCGCCCAATTAGACCCGCTCATTCCACCCACACAAACCATCACGCCCTCCCAAACCAGCACTGCCACACCTGGCCCAAGCCCCACCCAAACCCAAACCCACACCCCCACAGCAACATCTACGCTTACCCCAACCTACACGCCCACCCCCACCGAGACGCCTACACCCACCAACACGGCCACGGCCACATCCACCCCCACTGAGACGCCCACACCGGCGCTGGCCATGGTGACCAACTCGCTGCTGTCAGAATACTGCCTGCGCCTGCGCCAGACCCCGGGAGGCGTGGTCATTGGCTACCTGAGCCAGCGCGACCAGGTGACCGTTTTGTACGGCTACCAGGTAGTGGACGGGCTGGTGTGGATCGAGGTGCGCGATGCCGAAGAGCGGATTGGCTGGATGCCCCTGGCCTGCACGTTCCAAATCACGCTTACTCCTAGTCCCAGCCCAACCGTCACGCGTACCCCCACGCCACTCCCCTCCGCCACCCCCTAAGTGCCTGTTATCCACCCTACCTCCAATTGGTATGTAGGCAGGCAAGCGATTCCTATGGGTTCATCACAGGGTCAATCTCCCGCGCTCGCGTTATTTTATATACAACTCTTACACGTTCGCACCTTCTCATAGAGATGCGCAATGTTATAATTTCAGGGACAGGTTGCCGCAGCCAAACCAAGGCAATCTGTGAAGTAAGGAGAAAATACCCCTATGATGCGATTTGACCGATTTACGGAACGCGCCCAAGAGGCCGCCCAGCGCGCCGCAGAGATCATGCAGCGCTACGGCCACAACCAGATCGATACCGAGCACATGCTGATGGCGCTCATCGAGCAGCCCCAGGGCGTGATCCCGCAAATCTTGGAAGTCCTAAAAGTCGAATCCCCCGCCCTCACCGAGCGGTTGGATTATATCCTGCGCACCAGCCCCAAGGCCAGTATCTTCGGCCAGGGCGCCGGGCAGATCTTCATCACCCCGCGCGTCAAGCGCATTATCGACCTGGCCAACGAAGAAGCCAACCGCCTGAAAGATGAGTACATCTCCACCGAGCACATCTTCTTGGCGATCCTCGGCGAGCGCAGCACCCCTGCGGCGCGCCTGCTGGAAGGCGCCGGGGTCACCCGTGAGCGCGTCAACGATGTTATCCAGCAGATCCGCGGCGGGCAGCGCGTCACCGACCCGCAGGCTGAAACGCGCTACCGCACGTTGGAGAAATACTCGCGCGATCTGACCCAGGCGGCCCGCGAAGGCAAGCTCGACCCGGTGATCGGGCGCGATTCCGAGATCCTGCGCGTGATCCAGGTGCTCTCGCGCCGCACCAAGAACAACCCGGTGCTGATCGGTGAGGCCGGGGTGGGCAAAACGGCCATCGTCGAGGGCCTGGCGCAGAAGATCGCCAACAACGATGTGCCAGAGATCCTTTCGGGCAAGCGCGTCATCGCCCTGGACCTGGGCGCTATGCTGGCGGGCTCGCGCTTCCGCGGCGAGTTCGAGGAGCGCCTGAAAGCCTCCATTGAGGAGATCCAGCGCTCCGCCGGGGAGGTCATCCTGTTCATCGACGAACTGCACACGGTGGTGGGTGCAGGAGCCGCCCAGGGCGCCTTAGACGCCTCCAACATGCTCAAACCCGCCCTGGCGCGCGGCGAATTGCAGTGCGTGGGCGCAACCACGCTGGACGAATACCACAAACACATCGAGAAAGATGCCGCCCTGGAACGCCGTTTTGCGCCGGTTTACGTGGAAGAGCCCACCGTAGAAGATACCATCCTGATGCTGCACGGCCTGCGCGACCGCTACGAGGCTCACCACAAGGTGCGCTTCTCGGACGAGGCGCTGGTGGCCGCGGCCCGCCTGTCCTCTCGCTACGTGGCCGACCGCCGCCTGCCAGATAAGGCCATCGACCTGATGGACGAATCCGCCGCCAAGCTGCGCGTGGCGCTCTACTCGCTGCCCGCAGACCTGAAAGCCAAGAAAAGCGAGATCGAACGCCTGAAATCAGAGGAAGAGCAGGCCGGGTTGGCGCGCGAGTATGAGCGCGCCGCCGAGAAAAAGGCCGAGCGCCTGCGCCTGGAAGCTATTTTCAGCGAACAGCGCGACAAATGGGAAGAGGAGCACAAACTGGACGAGGTGGTGGATGTGGCAGATATCGCCTCGGTGGTGGCGCAGTGGACGGGCATCCCGGTGACCCAGATGCTGGAGACCGAGGCCCAAAAACTGCTCAACATGGAAGAGCGCTTGCACGAGCACATCATCGGCCAGGATGAGGCCATCCACGCCATCTCGGATGCCATCCGCCGCTCTCGCTCCGGCATGAAAGACCCGCGCCGCCCCAGCGGCTCGTTCATCTTCATCGGCCCATCGGGCGTGGGTAAGACGGAACTGGCCAAAGCCCTGGCGGAGTTCCTCTTCGACGACGCCGACGCGCTGGTGCGCATTGATATGAGCGAATACCGCGAGCAGCACAACGTCTCGCGCCTGTTCGGTGCGCCGCCCGGCTACGTGGGCTACGAAGAAGGCGGGCAGCTCACCGAGGCCGTGCGCCGCCGCCCGTACCGCGTCATCTTATTCGACGAGATCGAGAAAGCCCATCCCGAAGTGTGGAATGCCCTCTTGCAGATCCTGGACGATGGGCGCCTGACCGACGGTCAGGGGCGCATGGTAGATTTCCGCAACACGGTCTTGATCATGACCAGCAACCTGGGCACGGAGTACGTGCGCAAGTCGGGCAGCCTGGGCTTCCTGTCACAGACCGGCTCCCACGAGGAGCGCGAGATCCACGAGAAGATCACCAAGGCGCTCAAGAGCACTTTCCGCCCCGAATTCCTCAACCGCGTCGACGAGATCATCACCTTCTCGCCGCTCTCGCTGGAGGAGATGATGCAGATCGTGGACCTGCAAATGAAAGAGGTGCAGGAGCGCCTGAGCGAGTATGGCCTGACGGTGGAGCTGACCGAAGCCGCCCGCAAATGGCTGGCAGAGAACGGCTACGACGCTGCCTTTGGCGCCCGCCCGCTGCGCCGCGCCCTGCAAAAGCATCTCGAGAGCCCGCTCTCAGTAAGCCTGCTGAGCGGGGAGTTCGGCTCAGGCTCGCGCGTAATGGTAGATGTAGACGAGGCCGGGGATAAGCTGGTTTTTAGCCCGGTGAAGTAACCCCAAAGCGCATGGAATAAGATGTGGGCGGGCGCAAAGCGCCCGCCCACATCTTATTCCATGCGCTTTTTATGATATTTGTCTCGGCGATGGTGACATTTGCCACTAGAACGCAGCCCCGTGAGAGGGTAAATTTTACAATGAAGTAAAGGTTGCAAAAATGTCTACCGATCCATTCGAAACCCTGTTCATCTTCCAAGACCTCTCGGAGGAGCAGCGCGCTCAACTCAAGCCGCTGTTCATCCCCTGCGACTATTTCGCCGGCAGCGCCATTTTTGCGCAAGGCGACCCGGCCGAATATCTTTACGCGGTTGTGCAGGGCGAGGTTGTGGTAAACTTCAAGCCAGATGACGGCCCCCCCATCACGGTAGCCCGCGTCCAGCCGGGCGGCATGGTGGGCTGGTCTGCCACACTGGGCAGCCGGCGCTACACCTCGGGGGCGCTGTGCGAAACCTATACCCAGTTGCTGCGCATCAGCGGCAGCGACCTGCGGCGCCTGTGCGAGCGGCACCCCGATACCGGGGTGGTGCTGCTGGACCACCTGGCAGCCGTCATCGCGGAGCGATTGAACAGCACGCACGAGCTGGTTGTTTCGCTCTTAAAACTTGGGCTGCACCCCCAGACTTGAGAAACAGGAGGTTTTGCCATGGCTGTTCCGGATAACCAAAACGCACCCACCGAAGAGCAGATGCGCGTCTTGATCAACAAGCTGAGCGCTTACATCGAGCAGTTCCACGGCGGCTCGGTGGAGTTCATTGCCCTGGAGGGCAACGCGCTCAAAGTGCGGCTGGGCGGCGCCTGCCTGGGCTGCCCGCTCTTACCTTCTACCCTGCACGGCTGGGTGGAAGGCACCATCAAGCAGTTCTTCCCCAGTATCGAAAGCGTGGAAGACGTTCCCTGAGCTTGCCTGGGGCCGCACCAAAAAGCCTCTCAGCTTGATCGCCGCACTCCGACGAAAATCTGTGAGGCTTTTTGGTTCATTGAAAGCTACCGTGGTGGGGCGGTTCCCACAGGACCGGCTTTTTAATTCTTACGGGAGGTTGTCATGCACATGGTCATGTTTGTTTTAGATAACCCCGAACTGCTCGACCGGGTATTGGACGCCTGGGATACCATCGGCGTGAGCGGGGTGACGATCATCGAGAGTACCGGCATCAACCGGCGCAAGGCCGCCCGCATGGTGGGCGCGCCTTTCATGGCTGGCATCAACCGCCTGTTGACCAGCAGCCAGGAAAACCACTTCACCCTGTTCACCATCGTCAAGGGCGAGCCCATGGTGCGCGAATGTATCCGCACCGCCGAGGAGGTGGTGGGCAACCTGAACGAGCCAAACACCGGCGCGCTGGCCTCCTGGCCACTCTCGCTGGTGGCGGGGGTTCCCGACCAGGGCAGGAAGTACGAGAAACCGTAATGGTCTGGGTACAATTCCTCTTCAGTGCGGCGGTGATCGTCTTTGCAGCGATCAAGCTGGCCGAATACGGCGATGTGATCGCTGTGCGCACCAAGCTGGGAGGCATGTTTGTGGGCACCCTGCTGCTGGCCGGGGCCACATCTCTGCCTGAACTGCTTTCCTCGATCAGCGCGGTGAACCAGGGTGCGCCCAACCTGGCTGCAGGCGGCGTCATGGGCAGTAACATGTTCAATATGTTCCTGCTGGCTGTGCTGGATATGCTCAACCAGAAGACGCGCATCCTGCGCCGGGTGGCGATGAGCCACACGCTCACCGCAGCGCTGGCCTGCCTGCTGATCGGCCTGAGCGCCTTTGCCATGCTGGCCGGGCTGGATTTCCGCATCGGCTGGGTGGGCTGGGACAGCCTGCTGATCATCATTGTGTATATCGGCGGCGCCTGGCTGCTGCAAGGCAGGGGCGGACCGCCGCCCACCGAGATCCCCGAAGAAGAAGATGCCAAAATCCCCAGCCTGCGCAAGGCGCTGCTGGGGTTTGCCGCCGCCACCGTGGTGCTGATGCTGGTGGTGCCGCTGCTGGTGCGCAGCAGCGCGGAGATCGGCGTACTCACCGGGCTGAGCGCCGGGTTCATCGGCGCCACGCTGATCGGCATCACCACCTCCCTGCCGGAGGTGGTGGCGACCATCGTGGCCGTGCGGGTGGGCGCTTATGATATGGCGGTGGGCAACCTGTTTGGCAGCAATATTTTCAATATGTTCGCCTTTGCCCTGACCGACTTTTTCTACACCGACGGGCGCATCTTTGGCGCGATAGATCCCAATTTCACGCTGGTGGCGCTGCTGGGCATGCTGCTGACCCTGCTGGCGCTGATCGGCAACCAGGCCCGTGTGGAGCGGCGTATCTTCTTCATAGAGATAGACGCGCTGCTGATCTTGATCGGCTACCTGCTGGGCATGTACTTCTTATACGCCCGGGGAATCGGCGTATAAGAATCCTGGGTTGAATATTTGCAGCGGGCTTTGCCCGCTGCAAATATTCAACCCAGGATAATCTGGTATAATGCGGGGCAATTGAGTTCCCAACAACTCGCGCGGAGCCATGTAACCGCTCAGCCTACCAGAGAGCCGCCGGATGGTGCGAGGCGGCAGGCCCACACGGTGAAATCCACTCCGCCGGCCCTCCGGGGCCAGTTGCCCCCGCCGGGGCAGCCCATCGGCTGCTCAAAGGGGCGCCGGGTTCGCCCGTTAGCGCGAGCAGAGCATAAAAGCAGGTGGCACCACGAGCGCCCCCTCGTCCTGCTAGCGAGGGGGCTTTTCTATTCACTGCAGGAGGTGCAGCCATGTTCGATGTCCATATCATTCGTGAAAACCCCGACCTGGTGCGCAAGGCCCTGGCAGACCGCCAGATGGACGCCGCGCCGGTCGACCAGGTGCTGGAACTGGACGCCCGGCGCCGGGCCACCCTTCAAGAGGTGGAAAACCTCAAAGCCGAGCGCAACGCCGTCTCCAAAGAGATCGGGCGCAGCAAAGACGCTGTCGAGCGCCAGGGTCGCATCGAGGCCATGCGCCTGGTGGGCGAGCGCATCAGCGCGCTGGACGAGGAGCTGCGCAGCGTGGAAGAGACGCTGACCGCCGTCGTCTCGGGCATCCCCAATCTGCCCGACCCGCGCACGCCCTACGGCAAGGACGATTCTGAGAATGTGGTGCTCAGGCAGGTGGGCAAGCTGCCCACCTACGACTTCGAGCCCAAGCCGCACTGGGACCTGGGCCCCGCCCTGGGCATCCTCGACCTGGAGGGCGGCGTCAAGATCACCGGCTCGCGCTTTTACGTGCTGCGCGGCGCGGGAGCACGCCTGCAACGGGCGCTGATCGCCTGGATGCTCGACCTGCACATCCGTCAGGGCTACACCGAGCAGTACACCCCCTTCATGGTCAAGGGGCAGACTCTGTTTGCCGCCGGGCAGTTACCCAAGTTTCGGGAAAACCTGTACCACGACGCCGAAGAAGACCTGTGGATGGTGCCCACCGCGGAGGTGCCCCTCACCGGGCTGCATATGGACGAGATCCTGGAAGAGGCCAGTCTGCCGCGCCTCTACACGGCTTACACGCCCTGCTTCCGCCGCGAGAAGATGAGCGCCGGGCGGGACGTGCGCGGCATCAAGCGCGGCCATCAGTTCGACAAGGTGGAGATGTACATCTTCTGCCGCCCCGAAGAGGCTGAGGCCATGCTGCAAAAGATGACCCTGGACGCCGAAATGACCTGCGCCGCGCTGGGTCTGCCCTACCGGGTGAAGCTGCTCTGCACCGGCGACGTGGGCTTCAACGCTCACATCACCTACGATATCGAAGTCTGGTCGCCGGGCTTGCAAGAGTGGCTGGAGGTTTCGTCGGTGTCGCACGTGGGCGAGTTCCAGGCGCGCCGCGCCAACATCAAGTACCGCCCGGCGGAGGGCGGCAAGACCCGCCTGGTGCACACGCTGAACGGCTCGGGCCTGGGCCTGCCGCGCACGCTGATCGCCGTGATGGAAAACTACCAGCAGGCAGATGGCTCGATCGTGGTGCCCAGCGTGCTGCGCCCGTGGATGGGCGGCATCGAATCCATCCTGCCGGAGAAATAAATGGATCTGTGGGCTGAATCGGCCTTATTCGGTATGACGGTGGCAGTGATGCTGGGGGGGCTGCTGGGGTTGATCATCCCGGTGTACCCGGGCATGTTCATCATCTGGCTGGCGGCGCTGGGCTACGGCATCGTGGCGGAGTTTGGCACGCTGGGGGCGTGGATGTTTGGCCTCATCACCGTGCTGATGGTGGTGGGCAGCCTGGTGGATAACGTGCTGGGCTGGGTGGGCGCCAAGCAAGGCGGCGCAACCTGGGCCACCACCAGCATCGGGTTTGTGGCCGGCGTGGTCGGCACGATCGCCCTGCCACCCTGGGGGGGCATTTTGGCGGCCCCGCTGGCGATCTTGCTGCTGGAATACCGCCGCCTGCGCGACTGGAAGGCCGCCCTCGCCGCCCTGCGCGGCATGGCGCTGGGCTGGGGCGCCGCCTATGTGATCCGCCTGGTGATCGGCGTGGTGATGATCGGCCTGTGGCTGATCTGGGCCTGGCCCAAATAATAATCAGGGTTGTGATTTTGCGGCAAAAAGCGCCGCAAAATCACAACCCTGATTGGTTTCTGCACCCGGTAGGAAAGATTCTACCCAGCGGGGGGCGGGACGGGCAAGGCCTCGGCCGCCACGCTGACCCACTTATCACCTTCATCGATCAGCATCACCGGGATATCTTCCCGGATGGGATACTTCCGACCGCAGTCCTGGCAGATCAGCCAGGATTGTTGATGATAGGTCAACAGGCCCTTGTCCTCTTGGACGCAGACCGGACAGCGCAGGATATCCAGCAGTTCTTGGCTAACCATGGTCACTCCTTTTTATCGGCAGGCTTCGCGCCAGGCATCCAGTTCCCAATGCTTTCGCAAAAAGTCGAAATCCAGGCTGTTGGCCTGCGGGCAAAACTGGGCCGGCGTCAGATCATATTCTACCCCAAAAACAGCCTTTCCGGCGCTGACGAAAGGCGAAAGCGCGGCACATTCTTCGTAGGAAAAGCATTCCTCGTTGAGCGCCCAATCGAAGTAGGGCAGCAGGTCGGGGATCTGCTCCAGGTCGTTCTTCAGGCCGATGGAGAGGCCGCGTTCGTGCGCCTGCTGGGCCAGCCAGGTGTTGTAGGCCAGTTGATCGGCAGCGCTGAGGGGGAAGCCGCTGTCGTTGGCGTAGCCGTCGACGTTATCCGGCTCGACACCGTCACAGCCCTTCTGCGCGGCCAGATCGAGGCGGGCGGACAGGATCGGGCCGAGCAGGTCCAGGCGGGCGATATCCAGCCAGCGCTCGCCGGGCCAGCCTTCCAGGTCGCGGCCCAGCACGCTCTCGGGGAAATCCCCGGCATCGGGGCGCCACTCTTCCCACGAACCGGCGCTGAAATAGCAGATGACCACCCGCCCATCGGCGTGCAGGGCATCGATGGTGCTCTGCGGCGTCTCGAACAGGTCAATATCGTACATCTCCACGTCGTAAGAGGTGTCGATGGCGCCCGTCAACTGCCACTGCCAGGAGGTGCCCGGGGCGGGCTGCCACCACTCCGCGGGCGGGGTGGGGCTGGCGAAGCCGCCGCGCACCACCGTGGGCAGGTAGGTGCGCGGCTCGCCCAGGGCGCGCGCCAGCCCCACCAGCGCCAGTCCGATCAGGACGGCGAGGATACCCATGAGGATGCGGGCGAGGGGTCGGGAGGGGGGATGAAGGGGCATTTTGGTTGTATAATCATTTTAGCATAAGTGATTCAAACTCTGTGAGAAAAGAAGGCAGTGGCCACAGGAGGCATAGAATGGAAGAAATGAATCTCAAACAAGAACCGCGTCCCGCCAACCAGGCTACCACCAGCCTCATCAGCGCGGTCATCGGCTGGGTGTGCCTGGCTATCCTGGTCTTCCTGGTGAACGCAGAGATGGGGATTGACCTGATCGGGTATGGGGTACCCCTGCTGATCTGCCTTGTGCTGATCGTAGCCTTGCCCTATACCGCCATCCTGCGCGGCGTCAAGGCCATCCAGGCGGGCACTGGGCTAAAGGCAGGCCAAAAAGCCATGGCCTGGGCCGGAATCGTTCTCGGCGGCTTGCTGTGCGTGGTGGTGCTGGGATACTTTTTTTACGCTCTTAAGGTCACGTAGCCGTTTACGTAGACCAACCTACGGTGTCGGCCTTAATCTTACGCCCCACCCCCTGAACCTTGAGGGGCGGGGAAGAGACCCCCTCCCTGCCCTCCCCCATCCAAACCCAGGATGGGGGAGGGGCTTAAGTTCCGAAAAACGTGTTTGCGCAGGGGCAAAGCCCCTGCGCAAACACGTTTTTCGGGTAATTCCCCTTCCCCCGTTTCGGGGGAAGGGGTAGGGGATGGGGGTAGTCTTACGGTTCTTCGCTCGGCTCGGGCGTGGGCACATCCGTGCCCGGGCCGTACTGGTACACTGCCCGCCAGGGCAGGTAATGCGTTTTGATGGTGTCGTTGTGGATGATGATCCCATCGCGCCAGACCTGACGCGTCACGGTGATATCGGCCCCCTCGGCTTCCCAATCCACCTGCACGATCTTCCCCTCCGCCAGGCTGGGGTTCTCCTCGTAGAGCGGGTCGGGCGGCTGGACCACGTTTTGCGGGCCGGTGGTATCCCAATCTACCGTGCGACCGTCGGAAGTGGAGTAGAACTTCCAGGTGAGGGTGCCCTTGGAGGCGTTCACATACGTTTCCATCAACAGCCAGTAGGGCGAATCGTTGGTGAACTTGAAATCCACCACCGGCGCGTAGACGGTGGCATCCAGCCCGGCCAGGCTTGAATCATAGCCGTAATTGGCCGTGCGCTCGTAATAGCCCACCCGGTAGGCATGGGCGTAGCGCTCATCGATCTGGAAGCCGCCAAAGAAAGCCGCGCGGAAGAGGGTGGTGCTCACCTGGCACACACCGCCGCCCACACCCTTGATGGTGCGGTCGCCGAAGATGATCAGCGCCTCGGCGTAACCGTTATCCAGGCTGACATCCCCCAGCACCTCCGCCATCGAGAAGGTGGCCCCCGGCGGGATCAGCAAGCCGTGGAAGCGCGCCGAAGCGATCTCGATGTTCTGGATGCGCTCGGCGCTGGAGCCGTAGAAGTACGAGGTATACACGCTGACCGCCTCGGTGATGCCCAGCGCTGCCGCGGTGGCATCATCGGTGACGGGCGGGTTGGTGTAGTCCATGTCCAGGTCAATGGTGTGCTCGTTGAGGGCCAGCTTCTCGTTGATCAGGACGATGCTGGCCTCGATATCGATGGCGCGCCCGATCACCGCCGGTTGGATCAAATCCAACTGACCGGTGTCATCGTTGAAGATGAAGCGCGCATCCTGCGGCGAGACCACCAGAGAGGGGTTGATCTGCTCCAGGAAGAGGCGCAGCGAAGCCGAGTTGACGCCCACCTGGTACACCGCGCCATTGCCGGTGTCCACCCGCTCAATGGCGAGCATGGGAGCCAGGTCTTGCGGGGCAAAAGTCCACGGGCCGGGGTCACCGGCAACGGGAGAGGGCACTTGCAGGGTCAGCGGGGCGCTGAGGATCTGCCGCGCCAGCTCAGCCTGGGCGGTCACATCCAGGATCACCGGCGGGGTCTCCGTCACCGGCAGGGGGATGATGCCGTCGGTCAGCGTCTGCACCTGGGTGCGCACACTGACCAGGGCAGCCGCCCGGTCCATGCTGCGCCCCACCTGCCCGGAGTGCACCACGATCTCCACGCCCGCAATGCTCAAGGCGGCCTCCACAATGGGGCGGTCAACCTGCGCGGCGATGCCTTGCAGGTACTGGTCTGTCAGGCGCTCATCCAGCACGAACAGCGGGGCGATCTCCACCCCATCGGCCCAGGCATTCCAGCGCGCCGCGGCCTGCTCGGCCACACTGCCGCTGCGTCCTACGTTGTAGGCGGCCAGGGCGCTGGTCTGCGCGTCCAGGAACAGGCCCAGTTGGTTGGGGGTAGCCACCCAGACCTGAGCGCCATCTTGAAAGACGATCTTGCCGCGGTAGGGATAGTCCATACGTTCCACCAGCAGGGAGGCGGCATCTGCGGGGGCCAGCCCCGAGAGGTCCACCCCGGCAACCGTCACGCCGGGGAAGATCTTCCCGGCATGGGCCATGCCGTAGAAAGCCGGCAGGGCAGCCAGCAGCACAAAGAACAGGGCCATTCCCAACGCCAGGGCCACCAGCGCCTGCCCCCAGGGGCGGGGCCGGTCGGTGGGAGCAGCCATCGAGGGGTAAGTAAGTGTTGGTTTCATGGTCATCTGATTGTAACCGAAAATTCGACCTTTCTCGTAGTGTTTCGCCTTCTCGATCTAGACGCCCCAAGAGGGGAATGGGTTCCCGTTCCAACCTCTCCCATCCCCCCTACCCCCCTTCCCGCTGGGAAGGGGGGATTTTGTCGAAATTGGGGCCTGTGGGATGGGGACGCTCCCCTGTTCGCACCGATGATATAATTTTCGGTGTAAACAGGAGAGCGACCCCATGACCCAAATCACCCGGCCCCACATCCCCAGCCGCCTGTACCGGCTGACCATCCTGCTGATCCTGATCAGCATGGCCTGCTCGCTGCCGGGGGTGGCGCAGCCCACCCCCACCACCGCCCCCACCAGCCTGCCGGCGGCCTCGCCCACGCCCGAGCCGCTGCCCCTGCCGCCCACCCTGGTGGAGACAGACCCGCCTCTCGGCGCGGCGCTGCCCCTCTCCGGGCCGATCACCTTCTACTTCAACCAGCCCATGGAACGCGCCTCTGTGGAAGGCGCCCTGAGCGGCGACCCGCCCATCTCCGGGGCGTTCACCTGGCTGGACGATGCCACGGTCAGCTTTACCCCCGATACATCCTTTCAACCCGACACCTCGCTGGCCCTGAACATCGCCAGCACCGCCCAATCGCAAGGCGGCATGGCCTTGCTGGAGCCGGTCAGCATCTCCTTCAGCACCGCCGGTTACCTGCAAGTAGCACAGCTTCTGCCCGTGCCCGGCGCAGCCGAGATCGACCCCACCTCCGCCATCGTAGCCACCTTCAACCGCGCCGTGGTGCCCCTGGGCGCAGAGATGGCCTCCCAAGCGGCGCCCTTTACGCTCAGCCCGCCCGCCGAGGGCCAGGGCGAGTGGCTCAACACCGGCACCTACGTTTTCTACCCCCAGCCGGGCCTCACCGGCGGCATCACCTACACCGTCAACCTCGACCCGGCGCTGCATAGCGCCGATGGCGGCCCGCTGCTGGATGTGCCGGTGTGGTCTTTCGCCACCGCCTCGCCGCGCCTGGTTTCCATCCAGCCTGAGCCAGGGGCATTGGATGTAGACCTGGACACCGCCGTGCGCCTGGCGTTCAACCAGCCCATGAACGCCGCCAGCGTGGAAGCCAATTTCTCGATGATGGATAACTACGATCACGTTATCACCGGGCAGACCGCCTGGAACGAGGATTTCACCACCTTCACCTATACCCCCACCGTGCTGCTCCGCCGCAGCATGTACTACACCACCCTGCTGGGGAGCGAAGCCGCCAGCCTGGGCGGCACCCCACTGGATATGGAAGTGTTGGGTTTCTGGTGGACGGCAGCCCCCCTGCAGGTGATCAACACCACCCCCGCACAGAATGGGCAGATGAAGCAGTACCAGGGCGTGATGTTCTATCTCAGCGCGCCGGTGCCGCAGGAAGGGCTGCTGGAGAAGATCACCATCAACCCGCCGGTCAGCGACCTGCGCGCCTATGCCAACGAATACGACCGCTCCATCTCTGTCTACGGCAGTTTTCTGCCTGAAACAGAATACGCCATCACCCTCTCGGCAGACCTGCTCGACCGCTGGGGCGGGGCGCTGCAGCAAGACTACACACTCAAATTCATCACCGCGCCTCTCGCCCCGGCGCTGACCCTGCCCTTATATTCGGAGGCGTACTTCCTCACCCCCAACAGCCCCGGCATCCAGGCTCAGGTCACCAACCTGAACAGCATCCCGGTCTCGGCGGGCAGTGTGCCGCTGGGCGATTTCATCGAACTGCTGGGCTCTTACGGGTATAACCTGCGCCAGGACTACCAGCCCGCCAACCCCTCCTTCTGGGAATACTCGCTGGATAAGCCCGCCAACACCACCAACCCGCTGGACCTGGGGCTGAACCCATACGGCACGCCCGCCCAGCCGGGCCTGTACTTCATGCGCATCGGCCTGGGGCGCGAGATCGCCTCTTCCAACCCGGTGCTGGTGGCGGTCAGCAACTACCAGCTCACCTTCAAGCTCAGCCCCACCGAGGCCTTCGTGTGGGCCGTCGACCTGCGCAGCAACCAGCCCGTTGCGGGCATGCCCATCGTCATCTATGATCCCTACGGCGCCGCCCTGGCCTCCGGGCAGACCGGGGCAGATGGCGTGATGCGCACCCCGCTGACCGTTGCCAATGAAACGGTCTACGGCAACTTTTACGCCGTGATGGGCCAGCCCGGGCAGGAGAACTTTGGCCTGGCGATCTCCAACTGGAGCCTGGAAGTGAACGCGTGGAGCTTTGGCATCACTTTGGATCCCGAAGCCCCCGGCTTGCAGGCATACCTGTATACCGACCGTCCCATCTACCGCCCCGGGCAGACGGTGTACTTCCGCGCCGTGGTGCGCCAGGCGTACAACGGGCGCTACACCCTGCCCGACCTGGGCGAGTACCCGCTGACGCTGTACGACAATCTGGGCCTGGTGCAAGAATCCTTCAACCTGACGCTGAATGCCTTTGGCACCGGGCAGGGCGAATACCTCTTGCCCGAGGATTTGCAGCCCGGCGATTACCGGCTGGCAAACGATGAGCACGGGGCCTCGATCTATTTCCAGGTGGCAGAGTACCGCAAGCCAGAGATCAACCTGGGCCTGACCTTCCGCCAGGAGCAGATCCGCGCCGGGCAGAGCGCCGTAGCCGACCTCAACGCCCGCTACTTCTTCGACGCCCCCGCCGGCAACCTGCCGGTGACCTGGGCGCTGTATGCCCGCCCCGATTACTTTACCCTGCCCGGCGGCTACCAGATCGGGCCGTACGATGCCCGCTGGTTGAGCGGCTACCTTTATGGCATGGGCCAGCCCTTTGGCGAGCTGATCACCGGGGGAGAGGCCCAGACCGCCCCGGATGGCACGCTTGTGCTGGAAATGGCCACCGAAACCCTGGATACGCTGCGCGAATACACCCTGGAAGTGACCATCATGGACGAAAGCGGCTTCCCGGTCAGCGCGCGTGCCAGCGTGTGGGCCAACCCCGCCGATCACTACATCGCCGTGCGCCCGGACGCGTATGCCGTTCAGGCCGGGGAAGAGGCCGGGTTCGATGTCTTCAGCGCGGGCTGGGACGGCGCCTCCAGCGGGGCGCGCACCCTGCAGGCGCAGTTCTCCTCCGTCACCTGGACGCGCCAGCAAGACCCGAGCATGCCCTACGCCCGTTACGTGCCGGAGTACACGCTGGTGGCCAGCACCGATTTCGCCACCGGCGCCGACGGCCTGGCGCGCCTGGCCTTCACTCCCCAGGAGCCGGGCACCTACATGCTGGAGGTCACTGGCGATGGGGCGCGCACCCAGTCGCTGCTGTGGGTTGGCGGCCCCGGCTCGCCGGTCTGGCCTGACCTGCCCAACCAGCGCATCGAGCTGACCCCCGACCGTTCATCCTACCAGCCGGGCGAGGTGGCGCAGGTGTTCATCCCCAACCCCTTCTCCCGCGCCAGCATTGCCCTGCTCACCATCGAGCGCGATACCGTGCTGCGCTACCAGGTGCTCAGCCTGGAGCCCGGCGGCACCACTTACCCCATCGCGCTCAGCGCGGACGACGCCCCCAATGTGTACGTCTCCGTGACCATCCTGTACTCTGCCGACGGGCGCAGCGCCACTTGGGAGCAGCCCGACTTCCGCCAGGGCTATGTGGAGCTGGTGGTGGAGCCGGTGCAGCAAACCCTGAACGTGACCGTTACCAGCCAGCCCGAGCGCAGCGGCCCCGGCGAGACGGTGACCCTCTCCATCCGCATCAGCGATGCCAGCGGCAGCCCGGTGCAGGGCGAATTTTCGCTGGCGGCGGTGGACCTGGCGGTGCTGGCGCTGGCTGAGCCCAACGCCCCAGATATCGTCAGCGCCTTTTACGGGCAGCAGCCGCTGGGCGTGCGCACCGGGTTCTCCCTGGCAGCCGACGGCCAGCGCGCGGCGGAAATTGCCGGCGGCGTTGGCGGGGGCGGCGGCGGCGAGGGCATCCAACCGGTGGTGCGCGAAGATTTCCCCGATACAGCCTTCTGGAACGGGCAGATCATCACCAACCCGGATGGCACTGCCACCGTCACCATCACCCTGCCCGATAACCTGACCACCTGGCAGATCGACGTGCGCGGCGTGACGCAGAACACGCTCGTGGGGCAGGCCACGATAGAGATCGTCACCACCAAAGACCTGCTCATCCGCCCGGCTGCGCCGCGCTTCCTGGTGGTGGGCGACCATCTGCCCCTGGCGGCGGTGGTGCAGAACAACACCCTCAGCCAGGTGCAGGCCACGGTCTCTCTGCAGGCGGCCGGCTTTGCCCTGGATGACCCCAGCCTGGCTACGCAGACGGTGAGCGTCCCGGCAGGCGGGCGGACGCGCGTGGAATGGTGGGGCACGGCGCAAGATGTAGACAGCGCCGACCTGCTCTTTGCCGTGCAGGCGGGCAGCCTGCAAGACGCCGTGCGCCTGGCCTCCGGCGCGCTGCCCGTGCTGCGTTACAGCGCCCCGCAGACCTTTGCCACCGCCGGTTACCTGGACGCAGAAGGCCAGCGGCTGGAGATCGTCAGCCTGCCGATGAGCTTTGACGCCAGCAGCGGCGCGCTGCGCCTGGAGCTGGCCCCCTCGCTGGCAGCCGCCATGATGGACGCGCTGACCGCCCTGGAACATTATCCCTACGAATGCACCGAGCAGACCCTCTCGCGCTTCTTGCCCAACCTGGAGACCTACCGCACCCTGCAGTCCTTTGGCATCGAGGCCCCTGATCTGCAGGCCCGCCTGGAGCGCACCCTGGACGACGGCATAGAAACCCTGCTGCAGCGCCAGAATGATGACGGCGGCTGGGCCTGGTGGCCGGGCGGCGAAAGCGACACCTATATCACCGCTTACATTCTCTTCGGGCTGGCACGCGCTCAGCAGAGCAGCCTGTCCGTGCCCGACGAAACCTTCCAAAATGCGGCGCTGTACCTGAGCGCCTGGCAGATGGTGGATCAATCTGCCGAGCCCTGGATGCTCGACCGCATCACCCTGATCCACTTTGCCCTGGCGCAGGCAGGCTTCGGCAACCCGACCGAGGCCGGGCAGCTCTACGGCGTGCGCGACCAGCTCAGCCCGTGGGCGCAGGCGCTGCTGGCGCTGACGCTGGAGAAGCTCTCTCCGGGCAGCAGCCAGGCGCAGACGCTGATCTCAGACCTGCAATCTACCGCCGAGCGCTCGGCGACGGGCGTCTTCTGGCAGACCCCGCGCGGCGACTGGCGCAACATGACCACCACCATCTCCGGCTCGGCCATGGCCATCTACGCCCTGGCGCAGATCGAGCCCGCCTCCACGCTGCTGCCCGATGCCGTGCGCTTCCTGATGGCCGGGCGCGGCGCAGACGGCGCCTGGGCCTCCACCTACGAGAGCGCCTGGGCCGTGCTGGCGCTGACCGAGTACATGAAGGGCACCGGCGAGCTGGGCGGAGATTTCGCCTTCAGCGCCACGCTCAACGGTGTGCAGATCGCCAACGGGCAGGCCAGCCCGGGCGCCTCCCCGACCCCGGTGCGGGTGGAAACGCCGCTCAGCAGCCTGTACGCCTCTTCGCCCAACGCCTTGGCCATCCTGCGCCAGGCCGGGAGCGGCATGCTCTACTACAGCGTGGCGCTGGAGGTGTACCGCCCGGTGGAAACGCTCGCCCCGCTGGAACGCGGCCTGAGCATCTCGCGCAGTTACCTGCTGGACGAGCCCGCCAACCAGACCGATGCGGCGCTTTCCGCCGCCCAGGCGGGGCAGTCGCTGACTGTGCGCCTGACGCTGATCGTGCCCAAGGACGCCTATCACCTGGTGGTGGAGGATTACATCCCCGCGGGGGCCGAGATCTTGAATACGCGCCTGCTCACTTCCCAACAGGGCGAGATCGACCCGCTGGTGCCGCTGTATGACCCGCGCCGCCCCTTTGAGAGCGGCTGGGGCTGGTGGCTGTTCCAGAACCCCCTGGTGTACGACGATCACATCGCCTGGGCGGTGGAGTACCTGCCCGCGGGCACCTACACGCTGACCTACACCCTGGTGCTGACCCAGCCGGGGCAGTTCCACGTTCTACCGGCGCGCGCCTTCCTGTTCTACTTCCCAGAGGTGCAGGGCAGCAGCGCCGGGCTGCTCTTCGAGATCAAGGCCAGGCCATGACAGACCCCAGCGCCCCCGCCTGGGGGCAGCGCGCCCTGGAGCACGCCGCCCGTCTCACCAACGCATCATCGGGGCGCGGCTCAGCCACCCAGGCTGAAGCCCAGGCTGCCGAGTATGTGCAGGCGCAGTTGGGAGCGCTGGGCGTGGCGGAGGTGCGCCGGCAGCCCTTCCTGGGCCTGCGCTCGATCTGGCTGTTCATGGCGCTGGTTTTTGGGCTGGCGCTGGTGGGGCACGCCGCCTTCTGGCTGCTGCGCCCGGTGCTGGGTGCGTGGTTGGCCTGGTTCATCTCGCTGATGGCATTTGCCCTGGGTGGCTTCATCCTGTGGCGCAAGTTCACCTTCCGCAGCTACCCCCTGCGCAGCGGCCTGCCCCACGGCCCCAGCCAGAACGTGCTGGCGGTGCTGCCCGCGGCGCAGGAACCCCGCCGCCGGGTGCTGCTGGTGAGCCACCTGGACAGCCACCGGGCGGTCTTCTGGTTTGCCAGCGATTTCCTGGTGCGCGCCTTTGCCCTGAGCGAGCCGCTGGCCCTGTTCGGCATATTCTTTGCCCCGCTGCTGTACGCCCTGGCCGCGCTGAGCGGCTGGCAAGCCTTTGCCTGGCTGGGGGCGGCGCTGGCGCTGGTCCACTTCGTCGGCTGGTTCAGCGGCATCACCGCGGACCTGGGGCCTTACTCGCCTGGGGCCAACGATAACGCCGCTGCTGCTGGCACGCTGCTGGCATTGGCCGAGCGCCTGCGAGCCGAGCCGCTGCCGCACACTGAGGTTTGGCTGGCCTTCACCGGCTGCGAGGAAACCGGCTGCGACGGCATGCTGGCCCTGCTGGCCGAGCAGCGCCTCGCCCTGCAAGAGGCCTTGATCCTGGACCTGGAGCTGGTGGGCATTGGCGAGCAGTTGGTGTACATGCACGATGAGGGCGTGGTGCGCCGCCGCACGATCGACCCGCAGATGGAGCGCCTGCTGCAAGAGGCCGGGCAGGGCTTCGACCTGCGCCCGGTGAGCACGCGCGGCACGGGTGCCTTCACCGAGACTGGCGCCGCCTGGGAGCACGGCTTCCGCCAGGCGGCCTGCATCCTGGCCTTGCGCCAGGGCTCGCCGTTGATGCCGGAGTGGCACCGTCTCAGCGACCGTGCCGACCGCCTGCAGGTCGGCACGCTGGAGCGCGTGCACGCCCTGACCTGGGAGATCCTGCGCCGTTATGATGTATTATGATGGTGTTGATTTTGTGGGCTGCGCCCGCAAAATCAACACCATCATAATTTTCTAGCTAATCCTTAACCGGGTTTCAGGATTTTCTCAGATTAGGGGGCTATACTGGAGTTTGTTCGAGTACTTGCTCACTCAAAGGAGAATCGCTATGCCTCACAACCGCCATTCCGCTTTCCGCCCCTTGCTGTGGCTGGGCATCTTTGTGACCATCGTATCCCTGGCGTGCAGCGCGCTCACCCCCAACACGCCCGAAGCCACCGCGCCGCCCATCGTTGCCGTGGAGCCGCCCTCGCCCACCCCGGTGATCCTGGCCTCCTCTCCGCAGATCGTCAGCGAAGAGGCGGTGCTGGTGGATATGTACGCCCGCCTCAACCCCTCCGTGGTCAACATCAGCGTCTACGCCGATTCGGGCGGCATGACGGTGCTGATGGGTCAGGGTTCGGGCTTTGTGTACGACACGCTGGGGAATATCGTCACCAATGCCCACGTGGTGGAGGGCGCCAGCCAGATCGAGGTGACCTTCTACGATGGACTGGTGCGCAAAGCCACGCTGGTGGGCAAAGACCTGCACAGCGACCTGGCGGTGGTGCGGGTACAACTGCCCCCTGGGGTCAACCCCATCCCGCTGGGTGAGATGAGCGAATTGGCCGTCGGCCAAACGGTGGTCGCCATTGGCAACCCGTTTGGACTGGAGGGCACCCTGACCCGCGGCGTGATCAGCGCACTGGGACGCACCATCCCCGCCCTGACGGTCTTCTCTATTCCCCAGGCCATCCAAACGGACGCGCCCATCAACCCGGGCAATTCTGGCGGGCCGCTGCTGAACCTGCAAGGCGAGGTGATCGGCGTCAACGCTCAGATCGAGACCGGCGGCACGACGAACACCAACCTGGGCATCGGCTTTGCCATCCCGGTCAGCATCCTGCAGCGGGTGATCCCCTCGCTGATCGAAACCGGCGCCTATGCCTGGTCTTGGCTGGGGGTGCGCGGCGGGGACGTGACCCCTACGCTGGTGCAGGCTATGGGCCTGCCGGTGGAGCGCGGCGCGTACCTCTCCAACATCGAGCCGGGCGGGCCTGCCAACCAGGCCGGGCTGCGCGGCGCCACCGCCAACATCACCGTGGAGGGGCGCACGGTCAGCGCGGGCGGGGATATCATCACCGCCATCGATGGGCAGCCAGTGAACACGTTTGACGATCTGCTGATCTACATCACCATGAACGCCTCGCCGGGCGACGAGGTGACGCTGACGGTGCTACGCGACGGCGAGTATCAGGATATCCGCGTGACGCTGCAAGCGCGGCCATAATAAGAATATTGATCACAACGAACCGGCNNGCCGGTTCGTTGTGATCAATATTCTCTTTCGAGATCAAGGCGGTTGTAGAGCGGCAGATCGGCCAGGTAGCGGTGCAGATTCTCGGCGAAGAGGGCCGCGGCGCGCGCCTCGTAATGCGGCGAGAAGCCGCCCACGTGCGGGGTGATGATCACGTTGGGCAGCTTCCACAGCGGGCTGTCGGCGGGCAGCGGCTCGGTGGGGAACACATCCAGGGCGGCGGCGGCGATCTTGTGCTCGCGCAGCAGCGGGAGCAGGGCAGTGTGGTCGAGCACGCCCCCGCGCGAGACATCCACCAGGCAGGCGCCGGGCTTGAGTGTCGCCAGCGCCTCCGCGCCCAGCAGGCCGCGCGTCTCCTTCGTCAACGGCACGGTCACCACCACAAAATCACAGTCTTTGAGCATGGAGCGCAGCGCCTGCGGCGGGTAGAGGCGGTGCACCAGGTCACCGGCGGGGTCGCCCAGGCCCTCGGGGGTGTAGCCGGTATCTTCGGGGTGCATGGCGTCGCGCTTGGTAGCCAGCACGGTGGCGCCAAAGGGCTGCAGCAGGCGCGCCACCTGGCGGCCCACGCTGCCATAGCCCACAATGCCCACCGTGCTGCCGCGCAATTCCAGCGGGCTGAAGCGCTCCCAGCGCTCAGCAGGCCATTCGATGCGCTTCTGATGGGCGAAGGCATCCGGCAGGTGATGGCCCAGCGCCAGTAGCATCGCCAGCACGTGCTCAGCCATCTGCGAGGCCGAAGCCCCGCTGAGCGTGCTGACCACCAGGCCGGGCCGGTGCAAGATGGGCGCATCCAGGGCATGGTCCACGCCGGCCCAGTGGAACTGGATCCAGGCCAGGTTGGGGGCTTGCTCAGGGGCAGGCAAGATGCGGTTGGTGTAGAGCACCTCGACCCTGGCCCACACGTCTTCGGGAATGTCCTCTACCTTGCGCGCCGGGATGGCCGAAACCTTCAGCCGCGTAGAAACCGAGCGCAGCCCGTCGGCCAGCTCGGGGGTGATGGGCACTGCAATGACAACTTCAACGGGTTCGTTCATGGGATAAATGTGGGATGCCTGTGGGATAAATGTGGGATATGTGGGATAGGCCTAGTTTTGCAGGAACTTCTCCACCTGCGCCCCCAGCCAGGGATAGCGAAAATCTTGCCCTTGCAAGGTTTTGACCGAGGCGATCAGGCGGATGACCCACAGCACGCCCGAATAGCCAAAGATGACGCACATCCACACCAACCAAAACGAGGAAGACAGCAGCATGAACAGGCCGGGATCATTGTCCGATTCGGCGGCCACAACTGCGCCGCCCGTGCCCAACACCATGACCAGCATCAGGCAGCCCATGACGACGGAGGAGAGCAACATCATCACCCCATCAAAGCCCAGGGCCTGCACAGATTGGAAGCGCACAAAGCGCGAACGGTCTTTTTGGGTGGCCCAGATGATCAGGGCAGCCCACAGGCCAAAGAAATGCGCCGCCGCCGCCAGCATGCGGTTATCGGAGGACAGTTCCTCGGGAGAATAAGGTTGGTCGTTCATGCGGACTCCTGCGGGGGTGCTGCAGGGGTTGGCGGCGCGTCTGTCCAGTGCATCACCAATCTGCCCAACAGGGGGTAGTGGAAATCGTGTCCTTTGAGTATGCGCCAGCCAGCCACCAGGGCGATGATCATGTACAGCGGCGCGCCCAGTGATTGCACCGCGCTGAGCAGCATCATCACCAAAAAGAAAAGCCCGAAGATCAACAGCATCAAGGCCAACTGCGGGGAGAATTGGTTGCCCTGGGGCATCGAGGCTCCCAAGAAGGTGATGGGGAACATCAGCAGCATGCTCGCCATAGAGCAGCCATAGAGCAGGAAATAGGCCAGGATGCCCAGGATCTGGTAGGCCAATGCCTGCATCGCCTGGAAGCGCAGCAAGGGCGAGCGCTCCCGCTGGCTGAACCATACAGCAATGGGCACCATCATGCCCATGAGGGGGATCATGGCGCTGGCGTGGCACAGGGCCGCCATCAGTTGATCTTCGCGGTTCGTGTCGATGTTCATGCGGTTTCCTCCTGCACCGCTGCGGAGGCGGCGCGGCGGCCGAGGTAGCGCTCGATCCAGCGGCCCAGCAGCGGGTAGCGGAAATCTTTGCCTGCCAGGCACATGCCCGCCCCCACCAGCCCCAGCAGCACGTAAACCCCAAAGGCGGCAAACATGCCCAGGAAATACGCAAATTCGCCGATAAAAAGCAGCAGCGGCGGCTCACTCATCCCGGAGGGTTCCATGGCAATGATAAAGCCGAAGGTGAAGGCGACGAACAGCAGGCTCAGGCAGGTGATCATCACGGTGTAGTAGAGCATGAAGAAGACCTGGTAGGTGAGCGCCTGCAAGGCGTGGAAGGAGGCGTAGGCCGATTTGCGGCGCTGCATTACCCACACCAGCACCGGGCCGATCAGCCCCCAGCCGATCAGCATGGCGGTGGCGTGGGCGATCGCCGCCCACAGCCGCTCCTCGGAGGGGATTGGTTCTACGGGAGGGGTAGTTGTTGTGTCCATGAGATCAATTTTACCCCAATTATGCTAGAATCATTCTAACCCACAAGCCAGAGGGTGGATTTCGCCAGCTGCAACTACGGCGGCTTCACCGGCAGCGGGGTGATGTCTTACGCGGGCGGGGTGCTTTCGGGCGACGCCTCCTGCGATTTCAAGGATGGCACACCGGCGATCTCGCTGGCGAGCAAGTGAATTTCAATCCTGTTGCGGCCGGCCTGCTTGGCGCGGTAGAGGGCCTGGTCGGCGCGGTGGATGATGGCCTCGATGCCGGCCTCTGCAGAGGGGACGCCCACCGCCACCCCACCCGAGACGGTGACGACGCCGGCGACGCTGCCGGGATGGGGCATGCCCAGGTCAAAGACGGCCTGGCGCATCTGATCGGCGAGGAGCGCTGCACCCGCCGCCTCGGTGAAGGGCAGGATGGCAATGAACTCCTCGCCGCCGTAACGCCCGAAGAAATCACTGTCGCGCTGCAGCACGCTCTGCATGGCGACGGCGGCGGCTTTGAGCAGTTCGTCGCCCGCCAGGTGGCCGCGGGTGTCATTGTAGGCCTTGAAGTTATCCAGGTCGAGCATCACCACTGCCACGGGGGCGCGGTCGCGGGCGGCGAAGGCCTGGATGGTCGCGGCGGTCTCATCGACCTTGCGGCGGTTGGGTACGCCGGTTAGGCCGTCGAGGGCGGCGATGGTCTGGAGGAATTGGTTATGCTGGCGAATGACCAGCTCGTAGGCAAAGCGCTGGCGGCGGGCGTTGTACGACATGTGAGCGATCGTCAGGGCAAGCAATGTCATGGTGGTCACATTGATAATATTGCCCGGCTGGGCGATGGCCCGGTTGGCGCCCGGCGAGAGCAGGATGGCCACCCCCTGGTAGATCAACCCCAGTGCCATCACGCCCAATATCTCCGGCAGAGGCAAGATCAGGAAGGTACTGATCACCAGCATGCCAACGAGGAAGATGACCGTACTGCCCTGGGTGGATGACATTTGGGCCGAGATCACGGCCGAGAGGAACAGCCCCAGGCTAACGGTGAACAGGAACAGCCCTTTCTGAAAATGGTAGGGGCGCTTTCCTGACCGGCCAATGACGACCAGGTACAGCAGACTGGCGGCGATCTCGATGATGCGGATGGCAGTGATGTTGGCTTCCGGCCCGAAGACCTGGCGCTCTGCCACCAGGGTGAACAGGTTGAGCACGATGGTAATCAGCAGGATGGCGCTGAAGCGGCGCAGGTTTTCAGCCAGGGCGGTGCGCTTGAACTCGTCCAATTCTGCACCGGTGAGGTGGGTGGCGGTAGAGGGCGACATGGCTTGATTGTAACCCAAGGGAGCGAGGAAGGATAGTTTGGGCTGGGCGAAAAAAGGAGGCTGGGAGGGGGTCGCAGCAAAGCAATATCCCATGACAGCCTTTGCTTGCATACTCAGAGGAATTACCTGCTTGCCTTCCATCCCTTTCGGGGATATGATTAAGCTGGAAGCCGCCCGGATGCTCCGGGCAGGCATGGAAGGGAGAAAGCGATGAAAGATACCTTTGGTTCGAGCAGTTTCCAACCCACGAACTCCGTGCGCGGCGGCACGCTGGCGCAGATGAGCCTCAAGGGCAGCCGCCCCAGCAAACCCGCCAGCCGGCCCAGCGCGCCGGTGGTGCGCGTTACCCGCCGCCGCCCGGCGGGGCCCTCCGGCGCACAGCCCAGCGGGCGCGCCCAGGCCCCCACTGCCCCGCCGCGCCCCTCCAGCAGCGGCACGCCCAGCGGCGGATTGAACAACAGCGGCAACACCGGCTACACCGGTAATGCGGGCGGCTACGGCGGCACGAGCAGCGGCGGCTATTCCAGTGGCGGCACCAGCGGCGGCTTCAACCCGCTCAGCCTGCTCACCCGCCTGCCGCTCAAGTGGATCATCATCGGCGGAGTGATCTTGCTGTGCCTGTGCGTGGTACTGCCCATGATCTTCCAGATCGACCTGAGCAGCATCCTGGGCGGCCTGGAAACCACCGGCTACGAGAACGTGGACAACCAGCCGCCCGCCGGCTACGAACAGCCCACCACCGGCCCGGTGGTGCAGCAGTCCACACAGGTCTTCCCGGCGGGCACCGGCGAGGGCACCTGGCTGGTGATGCTCTACCAGGATGCCGATGACAAGATCCTGGAGCAGGATATCTTCCTGGATATGAACGAGGCCGAGCGGGTTGGCTCGGGCGGCGACTTGACCATCGTGGCCCAGCTCGACCGCTACCAGGCCGGTTTCAGCGGCGACGGCGACTGGACCTCCGCCCGCCGCTACTACGTGACGCAAGATAACGACCTGGGGCGCATCTCCTCTCAGATGGTGTCTGACCTGGGCGAGGTCAACATGGCCGATACCGATACGCTGGTGGATTTTGCCACCTGGGCCATCCAGACCTACCCGGCTGACCATTACGTGCTGATCCTCTCAGATCACGGCATGGGCTGGCCCGGCGGCTGGAGCGATGCCAGCGCCAGCGGGCGCGGCGACAGTTCCTTCCCCCTGGCGGCAGCCATCGGCGATCACCTGTTCCTGAACGAGATCGACGATGCCCTGACGCAGATCCGCTCGCGCACCGGCGTGCAGTCCTTCGACCTGATCGGCATGGACGCCTGCCTGATGGGGCATATCGAGGTGCTCAGCGCCCTGGCCCCGCACGCCCAATACGCCGTGCTCTCGCAAGAGACCGAACCGGCGCTGGGCTGGGCCTATGCCTCCTTCCTGGGCGCGCTGCGCAACGACCCCAGCATGGGCGGGGCGCAGTTGGGCAGCCTGATCGTAGATAGTTACATCATCGACGACCAGCGCATCGTGGATAACCAGGCGCGCGCCGAGTTCGTCGGGCGCGGCTCGCCGTTGGACAGTCTCTTCGGCGTCTCCAGCGGCCCCACCGCCGAGCAGATCACCCGCCAGCTCAGCCAGAACATCACCCTCACCGCCGCCGACCTGAGCCAGGTGCCGGCGCTGATGAACGCCCTGAACAACCTGGCTTACGCCATGCAGTCGGGCGACCAGCGCGTGGTAGCCCAGGCGCGCAGCTATGCCCAATCCTTCACCAGCATCTTTGGCGAGCAGGTGCCCCCCTCTTACATCGATCTGGGCAGTTTTGTAGAACTGGTGGCGCGCAACAGCAGTGACAGCGCCGTCAACCAGGCCACCAACGAAGTGCTGGCAGCCATCCAGGCGGTGGTAGTGGCGGAGAAGCACGGCCCCAAGCGCCCCGGCGCCACGGGCATCTCGGTGTACTTCCCCAACTCCGCCATCTTCCAGAACGCCCGCGGCGGGATGGAATCGTACACCGCCGCGGCGGACCGCTTTGCCGGCGGCTCGCTGTGGGATGAGTTCCTGGTGTACCACTACACCGGGCGCGGCTTCGATATGACCACCGGCTATGCAGCCGTGCCCTCCCGCACGGAGACGATCGCCTCGCCTGCCGCGGGCGGCACTGCCGTCACACCCATCCAGGCCTCCAGCAGCGAGGTCAGCCCGGGCGAGTACGTGCTGCTCAGCAGCGACATCCGCGGCGAGAATATCGGCTACGTGCGCCTGCTGGTGGGCTACCTGGATACCGCCCAGAACGCCGTCTTCCTGATGGACAGCGACTACCTGCAGAGCAGCACCACCCGCGAGTTGCGCGGCGTGTACTACCCCGAATGGAGCGCGGACGCCTTCACCATGGAGTTTGAGTGGGAACCGATCGTCTACGCCATCAACGATGGCGTCAACTCGGTGGTGGCAAACTTCACCCCGCAGTCATACGGGGCCACGCCCGAAGAGGCCATCTACACCGTAGACGGTATCTATACCGATACCAGCGGCGACCGGCGCTACGCCCGCCTGTACTTCGTCAACGGCGTGCTGCAGCAGGTGTTCGGCTTCACTGGCGATGGCACAAGCGGCTCGCCGCGCGAGATCATCCCGCAGACCGGCGATCAGTTCACCGTGCTGGATACGTGGATGTACCTGGATGCATCGGGCAAGGTGGTGCAGACGGTGCAGGCTGAAAGCGAAACGCTGACCTTCGGCAGCCAGATGTTCGTCTGGGAGGTGCTCTACGCCCCTGCCGGGCAGTACATTGTGGGCTTCCTGGTGGAAGACCTGGACGGCGGCTCACAGGCCGTTTATACGGCGATCAACGTTAAATAACCCAAGATTCCGAAAATAAATACTCAGCGNNCGCTGAGTATTTATTTTCGGAATCTATACTTGACATTATTGGGGGCATTTGGTATATTTGAGATACCCCCACCCCCTGGGGGGGGGTAGACCGGAGGCGCTTATGCACAACGAAAGCAGACTGATCCGCTTGAAGACCATCGAAGGCCACCTGAAAGGCATCACCCGCATGGTGGAAGAGGATGCCTACTGCATCGACGTGATCCGCCAGATCCAGGCGGTGGAGGCGGCCCTGTCCAAGGTCAGCGCGCAGATCTTGGAAGAGCATCTCAACTCGTGCGTCATCACCGCCATCCGCGGCGACAGCCAGGCCGAGCGCGAGCGCGTGCTCAAAGAGATCAGTGAAGTGTTTGCCATGTCTGGCAAAATGTGAAATGGAAATCCACACCAGCCTCGTAGGTACGACTTCAGTCGTTATAGCGACTAAAGTCGCTACTACGAGGAAAAAACCTTTATTTTCAGAGGAGTTAAAACCATGACAACCGTTACCTTTACCGTTCCCGGCATTTCGTGCATGCACTGCGTGCACACCATCCAGAGCGAGGTGGCCGAGCTGGCCGGCGTGACCTCCGTCCAGGCCGACGCCCAGACCAAGAAAGTGCAGGTGGCCTTCGATGCCCCCGCCACCGAGGCGGGCATCCGCAGCCTGCTGGCTGAGATCAATTACCCGGCGACCTAACCCCCCTACCCCCCTTCCCGGGGCGGGAAGGGGGAGATATTGGCGAAATCGGGTGTTTGCGGGCAGAAACCGCCCGCAAACACCCGATTTCGCCAACATTTCAGAATAGGCACCTATCATGACCCAAAACCGACAACTCACCCTGCCCGTGACGGGGATGACCTGCGCCAACTGTGTGGCCACCGTGGAACGCAACCTGAAGCGGCTGGACGGCGTGGAGAGCGCCGTGGTCAACCTGTCCTCAGAGCGCGCCACGGTCGAGTTCGACCCCCTGCGCCTGGGCCTGGCTGACCTGATCGCCCGGGTGGAGCGCGCCGGTTACGGCGTGGCCGCCGGCGAGGCCGAGCTGGTCATCCGCCGCCTTTCCGACGATAACGACGCCCGGCGGCTGGAAACAGCCCTAGGCAAGCTGGAGGGCGTGCTCAGCGCCCAGGTGTTCTTCGCCAGCGAGAAAGCCCACCTGCGCTACGTGCCCACCATCGTCAGCCAGGCTGAGCTGCGCCGGGCAGTGGAGCGCGCCGGGTTCGAGGCCGTGGAGTTGGGCGGCCAGGCCGAGGATGTTGAAGCGCAGGCGCGCCAGCAGGAGATCGACCACCAGCGGCGCATGCTGCTCATTGGCCTGCTCTTCAGCGTGCCGCTGTTCCTACTCTCCATGGGCAAGGATTTTGGCCTGCTGCCGGGCTTCGTCTACGATCTTAGCGCCGCACAGCACAGCGGCGGGATGCGCGTGGCGCAGCCCTGGTTCAACTGGCTGCTGCTGGCCCTGGCCACCCCGGTGCAGTTCTACGTGGGGCGGCAGTATTACATCGGGGCGTATAAAGCCCTGCGCAACCGTTCCGCCAACATGGATGTGCTCATTGCGCTGGGCTCCTCAGCAGCGTATTTCTACAGCCTGCCGATCACCTTCGGCTGGGTGGCAGGGCACGTGTACTTTGAGACCGCCGCGGTGATCATCACCCTGATCAAATTGGGCAAGTACCTGGAAGCGCGCGCCAAAGGCCGCACCAGCGAGGCGATCAAGAAGCTGATGAGCCTGCGCGCCCGCACCGCCCGTATCATCCGGGAGGGTGTGGAGAGCGAGGTGCCCATCGATGAGGTGCGAGCCGGCGACCTGGTGCTCGTCCGCCCGGGCGAGAAGATCCCCGTAGACGGCGTGGTGACCGAGGGCCGCTCCGCGGTGGACGAATCGATGCTCACCGGCGAATCGCTGCCGGTGGAGAAACAGCCCGGCGACGCCGTGATCGGCGCCACGCTGAACAAGCAGGGCCTGTTGCAGTTCGAGGCAACCAAGGTCGGGCGCGAGACGGCGCTGGCGCAGATCATCCGCCTGGTGGAAGAAGCCCAGGGCAGCAAAGCCCCCATTCAAAAACTGGCCGACCGGGTTTCGGCGGTATTCGTGCCCGCGGTAATCGGCATCGCCGCGCTGACCTTTCTCGGCTGGTATTTCTTCGGCCCGGCGCTGCCGATCAATGCAGATAACGACGCCTTCACCCGCGCCCTGATCCACATGGTGGCGGTGCTGGTCATCGCCTGCCCCTGCGCCATGGGCCTGGCGACCCCCACCGCGGTGATGGTCGGCGCGGGCAAGGGGGCCGAGATCGGCATCCTCTTCCGCAGCTCTGAGGCGCTGGAACGGGCCGGCAAGGTGAGCATGGTGGTGCTGGATAAGACCGGCACGATCACCCAAGGCCAGCCCGCCGTGACCGATCTCGTTACGGATGGTTCCGTCGAGGCAGACGCCCTGCTGCGCCTGGCTGCCAGCGTGGAAAAGGGCAGCGAGCATCCCCTGGGCGAGGCCATCTGGGCCGAGGCAACGCGGCGCGGCCTGGAATTGACCCCGCCGACCGGCTTCACTGCGCAGGCGGGTCACGGCGTGGAGGCCGAGGTGGGCGGGCGGCGGGTGGCAGTGGGCAACCTGCGCCTGATGCAGGCGCGCGGCTACCCGCTCAACGGCCTGCTCGCCGAGGTAGAGCGCCTGCAAGCCGAGGCCAAAACCGCCATGCTGGTGGCGGTGGATGGCGCAGTGCGCGGCGTGATCGCTGTGGCTGACACGGTCAAAGAATCATCCACTGAGGCGATTGCCGCGCTGCACGGCATGGGCCTGAAAGTGGCTATGATCACCGGCGATAACCAGAAGACCGCCGAGGCCATCGGCAAACAGGTGGGCGTGGATTTGATCCTGGCGGAGGTGCTGCCAGACGGCAAAGCCGCCCAGGTGAAGCGCTTGCAGGAGGGCGGGGCGGTGGTGGCCATGGTAGGCGACGGCATCAACGATGCCCCCGCGCTGGCCCAGGCTGATGTGGGCATGGCCATCGGCACGGGCACGGATGTGGCCATGGCGGCCGCGCCGGTGACGCTGATCAGCGGCGACCTGCGCGGCGTGGGGCGGGCCATTACCCTCTCGCGCAAGACGGTCGCTACCATCAAGCAGAACCTGTTCTGGGCCTTCTTTTACAACATCGTGCTCATCCCTGCCGCCATGCTGGGCTTCCTCAACCCCATGCTGGCAGCCGGGGCAATGGCCTTCAGCAGTGTGTTTGTGGTGAGCAACAGCCTGAGATTACGCAGGCTGCGCATCACCTGACCTATCCCCCCTGCCCCCTTTCCCGAAACGGGAAGGGGGGATTTTTTAGGGTTGTTGTTTTGCGGCGCAGAGCGCCGCAAAACAACAACCCTAAAAATAAAACCCCCGCCCCTTGAGGGGCGGGGGTAGGGGGTGGGGTGATGTACTATAATACAGATCAAGGAAAATCCCCACCATGATCCAGATCGAAGGCGACAACTTCAAAGACGAGCACGGCCGCACGCTGCTGCTGCGCGGCGTCAACCTGGGCGGCAGCAGCAAGGTACCCACCCAGCCCAACGGCGCTACCTGGAATAAAGACGGCTTCTACAAGCACCGCAACGTCTCCTTTGTGGGGCGGCCCTTCCCGCTGGCGGAGGCCGATGAGCACTACCGCCGCCTGAGCGCCTGGGGATTCACCTTTTTGCGCTTCCTGGTCACCTGGGAGGCCATCGAGCACGCTGGGCCGGGCATCTACGACCAGGCCTACCTGGATTACCTCTACGCGGTGGTCAAAAAGGCCGCCGATTACGGCATCTCCGTCTTCATCGACCCGCATCAGGATGTATGGAGCCGCTTTTCCGGCGGGGATGGCGCCCCCGGCTGGACGCTGGAAGCGGCGGGCTTTGACCTGCCCAACCTGCACGCCGCCGGCGCAGCCGTGCTCCACCAGGAGCACGGCGACCCCTACCCGCGCATGATCTGGCCCACCAACAACAATAAGCTCGCCGCGGCCAGCATGTGGACGCTGTTCTTTGCCGGGGACGATTTTGCCCCCCGCCTGCAGGTGGAGGGCGTGCCCATCCAGGAATACCTGCAAAGCCATTACATCAATGCCATCCAGCAGGTGGCCCTGCGCCTCAGGGGCCTGCCGCATGTAGTGGGGTACGACTCGCTCAACGAGCCCTCCCAGGGCTTGATCGGCACCCGGGACCTGCGCGGCCAGGCCGACGGAGCGGTCCTTTTCCTGGGCGATTCGCCCACCGCCTTTCAGAGCATGTGCCTGGGGGCGGGCTTTCCCCAGGAAGTGGGTGTGTACACCCTCGGCCTGGGCGGCTTCCGCAAGACGGGCACGCGCCTGGCTAACCCCGGCCGCCTCCAGGCCTGGCTGCCCGGACGAGATATCTGGAAAGAGCACGGCGTGTGGGGCGAGGATGCCGCCGGTCAGCCCATCTTGCACCAGCCGGATTATTTCCGCCAGGCCGGCGGGCGCGAGGTGGTCTTCTACAACGATTACTTCAAGCCCTTCGTCAACCGCTACGCCCGCTCGATCCGCCAGGTGGCGCCCGAGGCGATCATCTTTGTCGAAGGCGTGCCCGATGTGGGCCAACCCACCTGGGGCCCCACCGATGCGGATAATATTGTCAACGCCTCTCACTGGTACGACGGAGCCACGCTGATGCGCAAAACCTTCATGCGCTGGCTGGGGGTCGACTCGCAGACCCGCAAGATGGTCTTTGGCCCCGGCCGCGTGCGCGCCTGCTTCCAGGAGCAGATCGCCCGCCTCCGCCGCCATTCCGAGGAGCACATGGGCCGCGTCCCCACGCTGGTCGGCGAGACGGGCATCCCCTTCGATATGCAGAACAAGAAGGCCTACCGCACGGGCAATTTCTCGATGCAGATCGAGGCCCTGGATGCGATCATGGCCGCGCTGGAGAAGAACTTCGTTTCCTTCACACTGTGGAATTACGCTTCTGACAACAGCAACGCCCGCGGCGACCAGTGGAACGACGAGGACCTGTCATTGTTCTCGCCCGACCAGATGACTGGCAGCGGCTCCATCCACGACGGCGGGCGGGCCTTGCCTGCCGCGGTGCGCCCCTACGCCCACAAAGTGGCGGGGCAGCCGTTGAGTACCTCCTACCATATCCGCAAAGCCGCCCTCGAGTTCACCTTCCGCCATGACGAGGCCATCACTGCCCCCACGGAGATCTTCATCCCCAGCTATGCCTACCCGCAGGGCTGCCGGGTGAAGGTTTCGGATGGGGATTACGAGTTGGACCTCCCCGGCCAGGCGCTGCTCTACCGACACACGCCCGGGCGGGAGGTACACTCCGTGCGGGTGTGGCCGAAGTAATCACCCCACCCCCTGCCCCTCAAGGGGCGGGGGTAAAGATCGCAAAAACAGGTGTGTTGCGTGGCTTCGCCACGCAACACACCTGTTTTTGCGAGGAATCCCCCCCTTCCCAGCGGGAAGGGGGGTAGGGGGGATGGGATAAGATTACTGGCCCCCCTGGGTCAGGACAGGTTTGCCCACGTGCAGTTCCACCACGCGGCGGAAGTGGAAACCGTAGATGGATAGCGTGATGGCCAGCGGGAACAGGCGCGGCTTGCGCAGCAAAGCCCAGAAGAACAGCCGCCAGTAGTACACCCGCTCCACACCGCGGATGCCCAGGTAGTAGATCGAACGGAAGAAGGCCATCACGTATTCAAATTCCAGGCGCATGCGGATCTTCGGCGGCTGGTACTCATTCAAGAAGGTGGTCACGCGGGCGTAATACTGCTTGGGGGCATAGAGATATTCCAGCACCTTGCGGTAGCCAAAGCGCAGCACATCCAGGCCCATCTTGGGGACGATGTTGGTCGAGCCGTCCACGTTATCGCCCGACATATTGTTCACCAGGCGGCCCTCTTTCTCCAGGCGGGCGTGCAGGTGCGTTCCCAGCGGCGCTTGCAGCAGCCCGATCATCGCCGTGACGATGCCGCTGTTCTGGATGAAATTGATCTGCTGCTGGAAGATGGAGGGCGGGTCACTGTCAAAGCCAACGATGAAACCGCCCTGCACCTGCAGCCCGGCGCGCTGCAGCTGCCGGACGCTCTCCAGCAGGTCGCGGCGCTTGTTTTGGCCCTTGCCGCATTCGGTCAGGCTGTCTTCGTTAGGCGTCTCGATGCCCACGAAGACCGTGTCGAACCCGGCGCGCACCATCAGGTCGAGCAGCAGCGGGTCATCTGCCAGGTTGATGGACACCTCCGTGCTGAAGGGCACGCCCACCTTGCCCTTGCGCCATTCGATCAGCGCCGGCAGCACCTCTGCCTTGAGCTCTTTTTTATTGCCGATGAAATTATCATCCACAAAGAAGATGTTCTTACGCCAACCCAGAGCATACAGGCTGTCCAGCTCATGCACGATCTGCGCCGCAGACTTGGTGCGTGGGCGGTGCCCCAGCAGCGCAGTGACGTTGCAAAATTCGCAGTCGAAGGGGCAGCCGCGCGAGAACTGCAGGCTGACCGTATCGTAATGCTTCAACTGCGCCAGCTGCCACAACGGCGGCGGGGTCTGGCGGATATCGGGGTATTCGGCGGTGGTGTAGATGCGCTGGGCGCGCCCGCTGGCCAGATCTGCCAGGAAATGCGGCAGGGTCAGCTCGGCTTCGTTGAGCACAAAATGATCCACCTCGGGAAACTCTTCCCATTGCATGGTAAAAAGCGGCCCGCCCGCCACCACTTTTACCCCCGCCTTCTTGCAGCGCGTAATCAGCTCCTGGGCGGCGTCGCGCTGGACGATCATGGCGCTGATAAAAGCAAAATCTGCCCAGGCCAGGTCTTTCTGGGTCAGGCCAGACACATTCAAGTCCACCAGGCGTTTTTCCCAGCCGGTGGGCAGCATGGCGGCTACGGTCAGCAGCCCCAGAGGTGGAGCGCCCGCCTTCTTGCGGATAAAGCGCAAGGCGTGCTTGAAACTCCAAAAAGTATCCGGAAATTCCGGGTAGAGCATGAGAATATTCATCGGGGGATCCCTTTCGCTACAATCGTCTAATGGACTTCGCGCGGCCGATTCCTCAGCCTAACAATCTTGTAAGGGTTACAACACCCCCCCGTCCTATTCGATACGCGTTGGGCGACCTCTCTTATCCCCCCTGCCCCTCAAGGGACGGGGGAACAAACCCCCTCCCTGGCCCTCCCCCATCCAAACCCAGGATGGGGGAGGAAAAATCGTCAAAAACAGAGCCTATGCGGGCGCAAAGCGCCCGCATAGGCTCTGTTTTTGACGAAAAGCCCCCCTTCCTGCTGGGAAGGGGGGTGCGTTGGCGAAGCCAACGCCGGGGGATGAGGGTTAGGTTAACTTATTCCAGCGCGCCGGTGGAGATGGCGTTCTTCAGCTCGCCAATGGCCTGGGTGATCTCGATCTCACGCGGGCAGGCAATGGTGCAGTTGAAAATGGTATGGCAGCGGAACACGCCGAACTGATCGTTCAAGATGCGCAGGCGCTCGGCGGCGGCGCGGTCGCGGCTGTCGAAGATAAAGCGATGGGCATTCACCATCGCCGCGGGGCCCAGGTACTCTTGATTGGCCCAGAAGGAGGGGCAAGAGGTGGTGCAGCAAGCGCACAGGATGCACTTGGTGGTATCATCGAAGCGCTCGCGCTCTTCAATGGTCTGTAAGCGCTCTTTAGCGGGGGGCGGCTCATCGTTGACAAAGTAAGGCATTACCGAGCGGAAGTGTTCGAAGAACGGATCCATATCCACGATCAGGTCTTTGATCACTTTCAGCCCCAGCACCGGCTCCACCTTGATCTTGAGACCCACATCCTTGACCAGCGCTTTGCAAGCCAGGTAATTGCGCCCGTTGATGCGCATGGCATCTGACCCGCAGATACCGTGGGCGCAAGAGCGGCGGAAAGACAGCGTGCCATCGAAATTACCCTTAATGTACTCCAGCAGGTCCAGAACACGGTCGGTCGATTCGACTGGCATGGTGTAAGTCTCAAAGTGAGGCTTTTGATCGGTTTCGGGGTTGAAACGAAAGATTTTGACGGTTGCTTCCATGGCTGCCATCTCTCCTAATAAACGCGTTCTTTGGGCTGGTGCTTGAGGATGACCACCGGCTTGTAGCCCAGGTCGATCTGACCATTCTCGCGCACCCAGGCCAGGCTGTGCTTGAGCCAGTTGGCATCATCACGCTTGGGATAATCGTCGCGGGCGTGCGCGCCGCGGCTTTCGGTGCGGGCATGGGCCGCAATCGTGATCATCTCGGCCAGCTCCAGCATATTGCCCAATTCCCAGATGTTGAACAGATCGGTGTTAAAGATCTTGCCCTGGTCGGTGAGTTGGATCTCTTTGTAACGCTGGCGCAGTTCACGCACTTTTTGCAGAGCCTCCGCCATGCCCTCGCCGGTGCGGAACATGCCTACTTTGTCCATCATCACCACTTTCATTTCTTTCGCCACGGTGATAATATTTTCGCTGCCCTTGGCATTGCGGATGGCGTCAAACTGCGCCCGGGCGTAGTCTGCGGGGTCGGCAGGGAGGGGCTGGTAGGCGCTGCCCAGAGCATATTCTGCGGCCCGCAAGCCGGCATACTTGCCAAAGACGATGATATCCAGCAGTGAGTTGGTACCCAGGCGGTTGGCACCATGCACCGAAACACAGGCACATTCACCAGCCGAGTACAGCCCTGGCATGACCGTGTTCTTCTCATCGATCACCACCTCGCCAAAGCGGTTGGTGGGAATGCCGCCCATGGTGTAGTGGGCGGTGGGCTGCACGGGCATGGGCTGGGTAACAGGATCCACGCCCAGGTAGGTGCGGGCAAAATCCACGATATCGGGCAGTTTCGCCAGGATCTGCTCGCCGGTCACCACGTAAGGCGTGCCATCCAGGTTCTTGCGCCCGTCCAGCGCGGCATACTTGTTCACCACCTCGGGGCGCACATCCAGGTAGAGATAGCCCTTGCCGTTGATGCTGCGGCCCTCTTTCATCTCGAGGTACATGGCCCGGCTGGTCACATCGCGAGAGGCCAGGTCTTTGACGGTAGGGGCGTATCTTTCCATAAAGCGCTCGCCCTCGCTGTTGATCAGCACGCCGCCTTCGCCGCGCACGCCCTCGGTGATGAGGATGCCCAGCTTGTAAATGCCAGTGGGGTGGAACTGGAAGAATTCCATGTCTTCCATGGGGACGCCGCGGCGCATGGCGACGGCGATGCCGTCGCCGGTGTAGGCGTAAGCATTGGAGGTCACATCCCAGATGCGCCCGTGCCCGCCGGTGGCGATGATGACCGCCTTGGTGTGGAAAACGTGCATCTCGCCGGTGCCGATCTCGGTCGCCACCACACCTGCTACCGTCCCGTTATTCACCAGCAGGTCAACCACCTGAAATTCATCGAAAAAGTTGACGTGGTTCTTAAGGCACTGTTGGTACAGGGTTTGCAAGATCATGTGCCCGGTGCGGTCCGCGGCGTAGCAGGCCCGGCGCACCGGCTTCTTGGTAATGTTATTGGTATGGCCTCCGAAGGGGCGCTGGGCGATCTTGCCCTCTGCTGTGCGTGAGAAGGGCAGGCCGTAATGCTCCAGCTCGTACACTGCTGCGATGGCCTCCTCGCACATGAAATCGATGGCGTCCTGGTCGCCCAGGTAATCAGAGCCTTTGACGGTGTCAAAAGCGTGCCACTCCCAGTGATCTTCTTCATCGTTCGCCAGGGCTGCGCCCACGCCGCCCTGGGCAGTGCCGGTGTGCGAACGGGTGGGATAGAGCTTGCTCAGCACGGCAATATTGGCCGTTTTGGAGGCATACAAAGCCGCCATCAGGCCAGCCCCGCCGGCCCCCACAACCACAACATCGTATTGATGGTTTTTCATAGTCTCTCCTCTCACAGGTCTGCGGGCGCTAAGATGATAAAACAACGAAAATGGCCGTGATGAGCATGAACAGCCAGAGCAGGAAGAAGAAGCCCCGCACCAGCAGCTGCCCCACGCCGCGGTTGACGTAATCTTCCACGATCATGCGCAGGCCGTTGGCGGCGTGCGTGAAAGCGAAGAAGATCAGCAGGAACTGCATGGTGCTCCAATAGGCATTGGCCCAGCCCAGGGTCACATCGGGGATGTCGCTGTTGACCACGTGGTTGGGGTTGGGGAAGAAGGTCCAGCGCATCAGCGTGCCCAGGTCCATCTGGGTGCGGGCGCCCATCACCATCGCCAGGATAATGCCGACGAGCGCCAGCAGCACGATGGACAGGCCAGAGACGCGCGTAAATATGAACATGATATAGTCCAGGTTAAAACCGCGTTGCGGAACGACACGAGTTTGCATCATCTCATCTCCTCGGGGCTCAGCCGCCAGCCAGGGCGCGCTGGATCACAACAAAAATGGTCAGGGCATAGATGGGAACAAAGATGAACCACTGCAGCCACAAAGCCTCGCGCTGGTACTTCAACAGGCCGGGACGGAAATCCATGATCACGATGCGCAGCCCGTTGAGCGCGTGGTACAGCACGCAGAAGATCACAAAGATCTGGAACCAGGGAGATTCATAGATGGTGTTGATGAAGATGCCGAAATCGCCCCAGATGACCTGCTGCATGGCAAACGACGCCAGCACGTGCAGGCCCACAAACAGGATAATGCCCAATGCGGTAACGCGGTGCAGCAAAAAGGCCAACATCGGGCCGCCGCCCCGGTAGCGCATGCCTTGCAAGCCGGTCAATCTTCCAAAGGCCATGTGTTCCTCCTTAGCAATGTGGATATGGTATGGTGCAGTGGTGAGGGCGGCTCGACTGGCGCGCCGCTCCCAAGAAAGTGGACTATCCCAATTATCACACTCGTATGACAGGAAAGAAAAGTGACAATACTCATGGATTATTCATTTCACTCATCCTTATCATCCTCAGAACTCTGTTCTACAATAGTACCATGTGGTATTTTCTCAAAAAGATGGGGAAGTGGGGTGTTTTGTGTGTGCGCAGCACACACAAAACACCCCACACCCCAAATTATTGAGATGATACACCATGTGCTATGGTAGCCCTTGCCGGGGCTGCCCCGACGGCACGCACCACGCAGAGTTCGCCATCCCATTGTTAGGAGGTTCACATGCCCGGTTACCAACACATGAGCCGCCGTGATTTTGTGCAGGTGGTGACGGCTTTCCTGGGAACGATCATGGGAGCTGTCATCGGTTTGCCCGCGATCGGCTATTTACTCTCGCCAGCGCTCAAAGGCCAAAAATCCGATGCCTGGATCCCGCTTGGCCCGCTGGACAATTATCCGCCGGATGTCCCCACCCCCTTCAGTTTCACCCGCTCGCAGGTCAACGGCTGGGAAAAGACGGTCAACTCTTACGGCGGCTTCATCGTGCGCAATGGCGACGAGGTACTGGCGCTCTCCAACATCTGCACGCACCTCTCCTGCCGGGTGGTGTGGAAAACCGAGCAGGCGCTGTACATTTGCCCCTGCCACGATGCCGCCTTCTTCAAAGATGGCACAGTAGCCAGCGGCCCGCCGCCTCACCCGCTCGAGGCCTACGAAACTAAAGTTGAAGAGGGCGTTCTCTACGTCCGCTTTGTGGAGGGTTAGCCATGTTCCAGAAAATACTCGCCTGGCTCGATGAACGCATGGGGTTGACCACCATCTACCACACCGTCTTGGACCGCAAAGTGCCCAAGGTGAACTGGTTCTTCACACTGGGCAGCGCCAGCCTGTTCCTGTTCCTCATTCAGGGCATCACCGGCATCATGCTCACCGTGTACTACGTGCCCTCCCCCGATCACGCCTACGACAGCATCCAGTACATCATGAACGAGGTCAGTTTCGGCTGGCTGATCCGCGGCATCCATCACTGGTCTGCCAGCCTGATGGTGCTGGTGGTGTTCCTGCACATGCTGCGCACCTTCTTCTACGCCGCCTACAAGTACCCGCGCGAGTTCACCTGGGTGACGGGCGTGCTGCTGCTGCTGCTCACCCTGGGCATGGGCTTTACCGGCTACCTGCTGCCCTGGAACCAGAAGGCCTACTGGGCTACCACGGTGGGCACCTCCATCGCCGGGGCGGTGCCGCTGATCGGGCCATTCATCAACCAGGTGCTGCGCGGCGGCACAGAACTGAGCGCGGTAACCCTGGCGCGCTTCTTCTCGGTGCACATCTGGTGGCTGCCCGCGGCCATCGCCGCCATCATCGGCACCCACCTGTACATGGTCATCCGCCTGGGCATCTCCGCGGTGCCAGACAAAGAGGATTAAAGGAGCGCCGCCATGAACGAAGAACAAAAACAGCAATATAAAGAAAAATATGCCCAGGCCAAGCAGAAGGGGGTCAAGTTTTGGCCGGACATCATCTACAAAGATCTGCTGGTGGTCTTCGCCCTCTTCCTCATCTCCGTGATGCTGGCCACCTTCCTGGGCGTGGCCCAGGAACCCAAAGCCGACCCCAGCGACGCGACCTACATCCCGCGGCCGGAGTGGTACTTCCTCTTCCTGTTCAAATTCCTGGCCATCTACGGGCAAATCCCCGTCTTGGGCAAGATCGAATGGATTGCCGCGGCGGTCGTCCCTGGCATTGCCGTGGGGGCGCTCTTCCTGCTGCCCTTCATGGATCGCTCTCCCTACCGGCACTTCAGCAAGCGCGGCATGGCCCTGGCTTTCATGACCCTGCTGGTGGTGACTATTGTGGCGCTGACGATGATCGCGGATATCCCCACCGATCAGCTCAGCCTGCTGCAGTTCCTGGCGGGGCTGGCACTGCCGGGGATCTTCCTGATCGCAGTGATCGCCATCCCATTCATCTTCAAGCAGAACCCCAACCGCATCCTGGCGTGGGCCACCGGGATTGGCTCGGCGCTGATCCTGGGCCTGACGGTGGCCATTATGGTTTTGGCCACCCCCGCTGCCGCCACCGAAGAGGTGGCCCTGGCTACCACCATCAGCGAGAAGGTCATCTTGGGCGAAGAGCTTTACGGCCTGCAGTGTGTGGAATGCCACGGCGCGGAGGGCGAGGGCGGCGAGGTGATCGGCGTGGAAGGCATGGAGGGGGCCGTGCTGGAGGCGATCAACGCGCGTGACCTGATGTATACCTTCACCGATGACACGCTCTACAACATCATCGAGTACGGTCAGCCCGAATCAGCCCCCGCCATGCCGCCCTTTGGGCGCGCCTACGGCGGCGCCCTGAGCCCGGGTGAGATGGAGGCCATCGTGACCTTCATGCGCTACACCTGGGACGACCGGGCGGAGCTGCCCGCCGAGGCCGCGGCGGCTTCGGCCATGCCGGCGCTGAGACCAGACGAAGTGCCTTCTTACGATGTGCATATCCAGCCCATCGTCAAGCGCTACTGCATCTCGTGCCACCGCGAGGGCAAGACCAACAATAACTACTGGATGACCTCTTACGATGAGATCATCAACACCGGCGATAACGCCCCCAACCTGGTGGCGGGCGATATGCTCTGCAACACCATCCGCATGCTCAACCGTGAGGAGATCGAGGCCGGCGGGCCGATGCCGCCCACCAAGGCGCTCAAGCCTGAGCTGCTGGATATCTTCATGCGCTGGATCAATGCAGGCATGCCAGAAACGGCAGAAGACGCCGCGGCGGCCTCTGGTGCGGGGCAGCCCTACCCGGCCCCCCTGGCGCCGACGCCGTATCCGTAAATTCCAATCTCGCAAAAATGAACTGCGGCGTGGCTTCGCCACGCCGCAGTTCATTTTTGCGTATGTTCGACGGCACACCCGCCGAAATCAGGCGGTCTGTGCTACAATTCAAGTATGGCTAGACGAGTCCGGCAGGTGCTGACCTGCCTGCCCTGGCTATTGACCATCAGCCTGCTGATCCACGCCGGCGCGGCCAACCTGCCGCCGGCGTGGGCGCAATCTGCGGCGTGGGCGACCATTTCCACACCGGAGACGGGCAGCTTTCCCCAAATCTCCACCTCCCTGAGCGCCTACGACGCCGAGGGCAGTTTTGTTCACGGGCTTACCGCCGCTGACCTGCGCGTGATGGAGGATGATTTTGAGCGCCAGGTGACGGAACTGAGCGAGGAGCGCGTCGGGGCGCAGTTTGGCGTAGCCATCGCTCCCGGCTCATCCTTTGATATCCGCGACACCCTGGGCGTGCCCCGCTACCAGAGCCTGCTGGAAACGCTGCTCACTTGGAACACCACCTCGGCTGAGAGCGGAATGGACGTTTACAGCCTGTCCACACCCCTATCTGAAAAACCCCTGATCACCACAGACCCCAAGTTATGGCTGCAGGCCATCCTGGATTACCAGCCCGTGGGCGAGCAATCCACCCCCAACCTGCAACCCCTGGTGACCGCCCTGGATGCCGTTGAGCAGGAGCCGCCCCGCCCCGGCATGGGGCGCGCCGTGCTCTTCATCACCGCGCCCCTGGCAGACGAATTGGGCCTCAGCCTGCAAAACCTGGCTGCGCGCGCCCGCCAGGGCAACGTGCGCGTCTTCGTCTGGCTGGTGGGCCCGCCTTACCTGTTCACCCAGGCCTCCATGATCCCGCTGCAAGATCTGGCAGTGCAGACCGGCGGGCAGTTTTGGGGCTATTCCGGGCCGGAAGCCCTGCCCTCCCTGGGCACGCTGATCGAGCCAATGCGCTATCGCTACCGCCTGACATATACCTCGCTGGTAGCCCGCTCTGGCGCGCACCAGGTGGCGGTGGAGATTTTACGAGAGGGAGCGCAGGCATCTTCGGCACTGCAGATCTTCAATATTGATTTGCAGCCGCCCGTCTCGGCCCTCATCTTGCCGCCTGCCACCATCGAGCGCACCTTCATCATGGAGGCAACTGAGGCGCCCTCTGGCGAGACGCCCGCCCTGACCCCCGCCGAGCAAGGCTTCACCATCAAGGTCGATTTCCCCGATGGCTACCCACGCCCCCTGGTACGCAGCACGCTCTACGTAGACGGCGTGGTGGCAGACGAGAACACCGCCGAGCCGTTCAACTTCTTCACCTGGGACCTCAGCCCCTATGCCCGCAGCGAAGCGCACACCTTGCAGATAGAGGTGGTGGACAGCCTGGGCCTGACCAGCCAGAGCGCGGAAGTAAGCGTGCAGATCAATGTGCCTCCCCCCGAGAAGGGCGTGGCGGCGGCTTTTTCACGCCAGCGCGGCCTGGTGATAGGGCTGGGGGTGCTGCTGGGCGTGGCAGCGCTGGTGCTGGCACTGGTGCTGGGCGGGCGCATCCAGCCTCACCCACCTGCCAGCCGGCCAACCCCTGCCAATAAGAAACGCCGCCCCGCCGCACCCGCAGCCGAACCGGCAATCCAGCCGGTGGAGGTCGCCGCCGAAGCGCCCTCCACGGCGCGCCCCAGTCGCCCCGGCTGGATCGAACACCTGCACTGGCCCGAACGCGCCGCCGCGGCGCGCCCAACGGCCTACCTCACCCCCCTGCCCGAAGCCGAGGCGGTGACCCTGCCTTCCCCTTACCCCGTCAGCACCGCACAACTGACCTTGGGCCGAGACCCACAGCAAGCCACACTGGTGCTGGAGGACGCCTCGGTTGAACCGCTGCACGCCCGCCTGGAACAACGCCCAGAGGGCTTCTGGCTGGTGGATGCCGGTTCTGTGGCGGGGGTGTGGGTCAATTACCTGCCTATCGCCGGGCAGGGTGCGGCCCTGCAGCACGGTGACCTGGTGCACATTGGACGCTACGGCTTCCGCTTCACCTTGCGCGAGCCGGGCCGCCAGAGCAAGCCCATTGCCATTCTTCAGGAGACTATCCGTTGATCCCCGCCAAGCGCGCCCACCTTTACACCGCCGCTGCCAGTCACTCTGGCAAGAAACGGTCTAATAATGAAGACCGCTACGCTGTCTCTGCCCACCGGCTGGGAGAAAAGGCCGCCACGCCTTCGTTGTTGGCGGTGCTGTGTGACGGCGTGGGCGGGCACCGCGCCGGCGAGGTGGCTGCCGAGATCGCCGTGGAAAAGATCAGCGCCATCATCGCCGCCAGCGATGGCAGCCAGCCGGTGGATATCCTGTCCCTTGCCATCCAGCGCGCCGCCGAGGCGGTCTCCGCACAGGCCCAGACCAGCCCCGAATTGAACGGCATGGGCGCCACCTGCGTGTGCGCCTGGGTGATCGGTGAGCGGCTGTACGCGGCCTGGATGGGCGATTCGCGGCTGTACCTGTGGCGCGGCGGCAGGCTGCAAAAGCTTTCCATCGACCACACCTGGGTGCAAGAGGCGCTGGATCACGGCGCACTGACCCCTGAGCAAGCGCGCAACCATCCCAACGCACACGTGATCCACCGCTACCTGGGCTCGCGTCACCCCACCCCGCCCGATGTGCGCCTGCGCCTGAGCCCCGAGGAAAGCGATGAGCAAGCCGAGGCCAACCAGGGCCTGCACCTGCAGCCCGGCGACTGCCTGCTGCTGTGCAGCGATGGGCTGACTGATATGCTCAACGATGAGGATATCCAGGAGGTGCTGCAAACGCACAGCCGCCAAAAGGCAGTGGATGTACTGCTGCACCAATCGCTGGAACGCGGCGGGCACGATAATATCACCATCGTACTGCTGGAAATGCCCGACCGCAGCAGCCAAAGCCGCCTGCCCTCGGCGCAAACCGGGCAAAGGCGCGCCGCACTGACCTGCGCACTGGTGGCCTTTTTGGGCGGGCTGGTGCTGCTGGCTGGAGCCGCCCTGACCTGGTACCTGGTCAGGCAACCCCTGGTCAAGCCCACCGCCACCCCCACCAGCGCGCCGCTGATCCTGCCGACCGGCGGCCCGAGCGCCACGCTGCCGGGAACAAGCCTCTCGCCTACCGCGGCTGACCTGCCCGACCTGCCCCCTATGAAGGTAACCGCCACGCCGCCCAGCGGGCCGACGCGCACGCCCTGGCCCACCAATACCCTGCCGCCGACCGGCCAGCCAGTGCAGGCCTCGCCGCCGCCGGTGCTGACGGTGGCACCGCCGCCGCCGTAGGGGTCTTTAACTCCGTTCTTCACCCCACCCCCTGCCCCCGCCCCTCAAGGGGCGGGGGTAAAGTCAAAAAGGTGTGTTTGCGGGCAGGGTAGGGAGGTTCCGAAAAAAGAGTGGGATGCGGCAGAGTGCGCCGCATCCCACTCTTTTTTCGATTAATTCGTATTGTCCGGTTTGGGGGAAGGGAGCTTTAATTCGGAATTTTATCAACAACCTGTCAACCGGCTGTCAAGGTTTCTTCTCCCTTTTGGGATACATTATAGATAGGAGAAAAAAGGAGGAAGATATGTTCAAATTACGCCTATCCCTATCTGTATGGTTCATCCTGCTGGCCGTTGGCCTGGCAGGCTGCGCGGGATCGCAAGAGCCGCGCCAGATCGCTACCTATCCGCAGGAAGGCAGCCAGACCGTAGCGCAGTACGTCCCCGCGCCCCCGGCGCAGTACGTCTACAATGCCTACATCGACATGGAAGTCTCCAACACCAACCGCGCCGCCGAGGATGCCGAGGATCTGGCCAGTGAGTACGGCGGGTACCTGGTCTCCTCGTCGTCGTGGCGCTCGGACGGGCGCAAACACTACACCGTGGTGCTGGCTGTGCCGGCGCGCAACTTCGAGAGCCTGCTGGCTGCTGTGGAGAACCTGGGCACGCTGCAAAGCGAGCAGATCACCGGCGGGTGGGAGAACACCCCCTACGGCGGCGATTGGCAGGCGACCTCGCAGATCACCGTGCAGTTCAGCCCGCGCGCCATCGCCTGGCCCGACCTGTCCATCGGCGGCTGGAACCCCGGGCGCACGCTGGAAAACGCCCTGGGCGTTTCCATCACCATCTTCGGCTTCCTGTTCGATGTGCTGATCTGGCTGGTGGTGGTGATTGGCCCCTTTGCCCTGATCGGCCTGGGGATGCGCGCCCTGGTGCGCCGGGCGCGGCGCGCCTCCTGACACCAAGTGTCAAACGTCTGTCAACTGTTTATCAAGCCAGTTCCAAGAGCGAGTGATATCCTACAAGTAGAAAACAATCAACAAGGAGCCACTCCCTACGGGGAGCCACTCCCTTGCCAAGCAAAAAAAGGAGAAGAGAAAATGAACGCCAAAAAACTGACCATCTTGTTCGTCCTGATCGCCCTGCTGCTGAGCGCCTGCAAACAGGCCACGAGCCCCGCCACTGTGGTTGAATCTGCCAGAGTGGTTGCAACACAGGCGGTGGTAGTGGAACAGCAGTACTATATGGCCCCCGCCGCCACCCAGGCCCCGCTGGGCGTCTACGAAGTTCCCGCACAGCAGCCTGTGCCCACCCCAATGGATATGACCTTCCAGAACTACGGCGTCAATCCTTACATTGACACGCGTGAAGATCATCTCTCCACCTTCGCTCTGGACGTGGACACCGCCTCGTACAGCGTGGCCCGCAGCTACGTCAACGATGGCAACCTGCCTCCCGCCGAGGCCGTGCGCGTGGAAGAGTTCGTCAATTACTTCAACATGGGCTACCCCACCCCGCCCGATGTGGCCTTTGGCATCTACGCCGATGGCGCCCCCTCGCCCTTCCAGAACGACGGCACACACATCCTGCGCATCGGCATCCAGGGCTATGAAGTGCCCGAATGGGAGCGCAAAGCCGCCACGCTGGTCTTTGTCATCGATGTCTCTGGCTCGATGGACATGGAGAACCGCCTGGGCCTGGTCAAGCAGTCGCTGACGCTGCTGGTGGACCGCCTGCGCGCAGATGACACGGTGGGCATCGTGGTCTACGGCTCGGAAGCGCGCGTGGTGCTGAACCCCACGCGGGGCTCTGACCGCAGCACCATCCTGAGCGCCATCAACAGCCTGCACCCCGAAGGCTCCACCAATGCCGAGGCGGGCCTGCGCATGGGCTACGAGCTGGCCATGCAGTACTACCGCCCCGATACCAGCAACCGCATCATCCTGTGCTCGGACGGCGTCGCCAACGTCGGCAATACCGGGCCGGATGCCATCCTGTCTGAGGTGCGCGGCTACGTGTCTGAGGGCGTGTACCTGACCACCGTGGGCTTCGGCATGGGCAACTTCAACGATGTGCTGATGGAGCAGTTGGCCAACGACGGCAACGGCAGCTACGCCTACGTCGATGACCTGGACGAGGCCCGCAAGCTCTTCGTGGATAACCTGACCTCCACCCTGCAGGTGATCGCCCGCGACGCCCGCATCCAGGTGGATTTCAACAACGAGGTGGTCTCCTACTACCGCCTGATCGGCTACGAGAACCGCGCCATCGCCGACGAGGATTTCCGCAACGATTACGTGGATGCGGGTGAGATCGGCGCCGGTCACTCGGTCACGGCTCTGTACGCGGTGATGTTCCACCAGGGCGCACAGGGGCGCATCGCCACGGTGCAGCTGCGCTGGGAAGACCCCGATACCTACGAGGTGGTCGAGATCAACGGCAACTTCAACACCTGGGACCTGGCCTCTTCCTTCGAGCAGACGGACCCCCGCTACCAACTGGCGGTGTTGGTAGCCCAGTATGCTGAGGTTCTGCGCAAAAGCCCCTGGGCGCAGGGCAGCTCGTTCTCTCAGATCTACTACCTGGCCACCCCGCTGGTGAGCAGCCTGGATTACGACACCGATGTGGTAGAGTTCGTCAACCTGCTGGCCGCGGCCAACAACATTCAACAGTAATTTCACCCCACCCCTGCCCCCGCCCCTCAAGGGACGGGGGCTTTTACTTTTTGGGTTGTTGTTTTGCGGCGCTCTGCGCCGCAAAACAACAACCCAAAGAAACAGCACAACCACCCTGACATTTGTCATATTTCGGTGGTGACAAATGTCAGGTGCATTGGGTCCGTATCCATGCTAAGATGGAATCAACTGAATAAGCCGGAGCAATCCAATCAGATGCTGGCACAAATCTAGCACAGTCTAGAGCAAGCCTGGAATACCGGGCAAACAAAGCCAGGATATATCCCCTACTGAAGCGGGATAGCGATTGCTCCGGCGGTTTTTGTGTGTAGAGGCCTATGACTCATCCCAACTACGAAACCTATCTTTCACCCTTCACCTGGCGCTACGGCAGCCAGGGCATGCGGCAGGTCTGGTCCGAGGCGGCCAAGCGGCGCACCTGGCGGCGCATCTGGCTGGCGCTGGCAGAGGTGCAGGCCGAGTATGGCCTGGTGCAGCCCGAGCAGATCACCGATCTGCACCGCAGCGTGGACAAAGTGGATGTGCCGCGCGCCCTGGAGATCGAGGCCGAGATCCAGCACGACCTGATGGCTGAGTTGAAGACCTACGCCGAGCAGGCCCCCCTGGGCGGTGGAGCGCTGCACCTGGGCGCCACCTCCATGGATATCGAGGACAACGCCGATGTTTTGCGCCTGCGCCAGTCATTAGAGCTGGTGCTGGAGGGACTGGGCGGCCTGCTGCAAACCTTTGCCGAGAAGATCGAAGCCTACGCCGACACCCCGCTGATCGCCTTCACCCATCTGCAGCCTGCCGAACCCTCCACGCTGGGCTACCGCCTGGCGGTCTACGCCCAGGATCTGCTGCTGGATTGGGAGGCGCTGCAAGCCTGCGCCGCCGGGCTGAAAGGTAAGGGTTTCAAGGGTGCGGTGGGCACGGGGGCATCTTATGCCGAGCTGATCGGGGCAGAGAACCTGGCCCGTTTTGAGCAGCGTCTCTCGGAGCAACTGGGGCTGCCCTTCTTCGCCGTGGCCACGCAGACCTACCCGCGCAAGCAGGATTACCTGGTGATGAGCGCGCTGGCGGGGCTGGGCGGGTCGCTGTACAAATTCGCCTTCGACCTGCGTCTGCTGCAATCGCCGCCCATCGGCGAGCTGAGCGAACCTTTCGGCAAGAAGCAGGTCGGCTCATCAGCCATGCCCTTCAAGCGCAACCCCATCAGTGCAGAGAAGATCGATTCGCTGGCGCGCCTGCTGGCGCAGATGCCGCGCCTGGCCTGGGATAATGCTGCCCACTCGCTGCTGGAACGCACCCTGGACGATTCGGCCAACCGGCGGGTATTGCTGCCGGAGGCCTTCCTGATCAGCGATGAGCTGCTGCGCGTGTCTCGGCGCATCTTGAGCGGGCTGGTGGTCAACCAGGCTGCCATGCAGCGTAACCTGGCGGTTTACGGTCCCTTTGCCGCCACCGAGCGGGTGCTGATGGCCCTGGGCAAGGCCGGCGCCGACCGGCAGGCCATGCACGAGCGCCTGCGCCAGCACGCCCTGAGTGCCTGGGAGGCGGTGCAGGCGGGCCAGCCCAACCCCCTGGCCGACCTGGTGGCAGGCGATGAGACCATCCAGTCGTATCTGCCAGGCGAGGAGATCCGCCGCCTGATGGATGCCAGCCACCACCTGGGCGATGCCCCGCAGCGGGCGCGTGCCCTGGCGGCACAAGCGCGAAAAACTGTCTAAAACGAAGATGCGGCGGGCTTTGCCCGCCGCATCTTCGTTTTAGACAAATATGGTTGAGTCGCGCTCCGGGCCAACCGAGACGATGGAGACCGGCGTCTCCACCAGCTCTTCCACCCGGCGCACGTAGGCCTGGGCCTGGGGCGGCAGTTTGTCAAACTGGCGAATATCCTTGGTGGGCCGCTGCCAGCCTTCCATCTCGATGTACACCGGCTCAACGCTGCCCAGCCAGCGGGCATCTCCCTGCCAATAGTGCAGCAGGGCATCTTCCCCGCCGCGGCGGTAGCCCACGCAGATCTTGATCACCGGCAGAGTGTCCAGCACATCCAGCTTGGTCAGGGCAATCTCGGTGAAGCCGTTCACCTGAGAGGTGAAGCGTAGCAGCTCGGCATCGAACCAGCCGCAGCGCCGCGGCCGCCCGGTGACGGTGCCGAACTCGGCCCCCGCCATGCGCAGCGTCTCGCCGGCGGTATCCAGCAGCTCGGTGGGCATCGGCCCGCTGCCCACACGTGTGGTGTAGGCTTTGGTCACGCCGATGACGCGCGTGATCCAATGCGGAGCAATCCCCAGCCCGGCCGAGGCCGCCCCGGCGATGGTATTGGAAGCGGTGCAGAACGGGTAAGTGCCCCAATCGTTATCCAGCAGGGCACCCTGCGCCCCTTCCAGCACCACGGCAGCGTCGCGACGCAGGGCTTCTTGCAGCAGACCAAAAGGCTCGCGCACCATCTCCCGCACCTGGGCGAACTGGGCCAGCTTCTCTTGCAGCACCGCCTGCTCATCCAGCGCATCCATGCCGAAAGCGGCGAACAGGGCATTCTTCACCGCCAGCTGGATGTGCAGCTTCTGGGCAAAGACCGCCTCATCGAACAGGTCAGCCAGGCGGATGCCGTTATACGAGACCTTATCGGCATACACCGGCCCCATGCCGCGCCCGGTGGTGCCGGTGCGGGCAGCGCCCTTGGCCTGCTCGTAGATGGCTTCCACCAGCGGGTGATAGGGCATCACCACGTGGCAGCGCGGCGAAAGCCACAAGCGGTTGGCGATCTCGATGCCGCTTTGCTGGATGGTGCTGATCTCCTGGATCAGTGTGTGCAGGTTGATCACCACGCCCGGCCCAATCACGCAGGTTGTGCGCGGGTTAGCGAACCCATTGGGGGTCAGGCGCAGTTTGAACGTGCCAAACGAATTAACCACGGTATGCCCGGCGTTATCTCCGCCGTTGAAACGGGCGGTCACCTCCGCCCCATCGGAGAGCAGGTCAACCACCTTGCCCTTGGCCTCATCTCCCCATTGTGCCCCCACCACTACAGTTACACTCATCGCAGCCTCCTCTGGCACAGGTCTTGTGTCGACTCTATTGTAACGTGAATTTGGAATATTCACGATACCCCAAATTCACGTTAGCCCGGTGATCCCCATCCCCCCCTTGCCGCTGGGAAGGGGGATTTTAGCCAAAAATGGGTTGTGTGGGGGTGCAAAGCACCCCCACACAACCCATTTTTGGCATTTTCTCCCCGCCCCTTGAGGGGCGGGGGTAGGGAGTGGGGTAATTAGGTTTTCTCTGGTTTGAGCATGCGCGCCAGGAACTCGCCCATATCACCCATGGCAATGGGCATGGAGATGAGTTCACCCTGGACAAACTCGCATTCCAGGTCGCGCAGTTGGGCAAACTGCGTCTCTGTCTCCACGCCCTCGGCGATCACGCTCATGCCCAGCCCGTGCGTCAGGCGCACAATGGCCTGCACGATCTTCAGGTAGCTGTTATCCTGCAGCATTTTCGTAATGAAGGAGCGGTCGATCTTCAAGGCATGGATGGGGAAACGCGACAGGTAATTGAGCGAGGAGTAGCCAATGCCAAAGTCGTCAATATGCACCTGCACGCCCAACTGCTTCAAATGTTCCAGGATCTCCGCCGAGGTATCAAAATTCTCCATGATGGCGTTTTCGGTGATCTCCAGGTGCAGATACTGCGGGGCAAGCCCGCTTTCTTCCAGGGACTGCTCCAAGACTGCGGCAAAATCCTTCTGCGCCACCTCTTTGCCAGAGATGTTGACATTGATCGTCAGCGACGGGGTGATGGGGAATTCCCGGTGCCAGGTAGCCATGCTGTGGCAGGCTTCACGCATCACCCAGCGGTCAATCGGGATGATCAACCCGGTCTCTTCTGCCAGGTGGATGAACTCGTTGGGCAAGATCATGCCGCGCTGCGGGTGCTGCCAGCGCACCAGCGCCTCAAAGCCCACCAGGCGGCCCGTATCGATGGCTACGATGGGCTGGTAGCACACCTGCAGCGATTCCTCTGCCAGGGCCTGGCGCAGGTCCGTCTCCAGGGCCATGCGCTCCATGATGCGCTGGCGCATGGCCTGGTCGAAGATCTCAAAGCGCGCCCGCCCGTTGGCCTTGGAACGGTACATGGCGATATCTGCGTCGCGCAGCACATCTTCGGGATTGGTGTAGCCAGTGGTGCTCAGCACAATGCCGATGCTGGTGGTAACGAAGAGAGTATGGTCTTCCACCAGCACCGCCGAGCGCAGGCTGCTTTGGATGCGCTCCGCCACGGTCACGGCATCGCTGATATCGGTGATATCTTCCAGCAAGATGACAAACTCATCCCCGCCCAGGCGAGCCACCGTATCCACCGGGCGCAGGGTACCCTCCAACAGCTTGGCGGCAGCCACCAAGAGCTGATCGCCCAGGGTGTGGCCCAGGCTGTCGTTGATATCCTTGAAGCGGTCCAGATCGAGGAACAACACCGCATACATATATTTGTCATTGCGGCAGGCATGCGCCACAGCGTGCTGCAGGCGGTCGAGGAAGAGCGCCCGGTTGGGCAGGCCGGTCAGCGAGTCGTACAGGGCTTCACGCAGCAGCTTGTTCTCGGCCTGCTTGCGGGCGGTGATGTCCGTCTGCGAGCCAGCCATGCGGTAGACATTGCCATCGGCGCCCCACACAGCAATGCCGCGGCTGAGCACCCAGCGGTACGTGCCGGTCTTATCCAATATGCGGTACTCGCACTCCAAGTGAGCCGAGAGCTGCTTGAGGTGGGCGTCCAGGTTGGTGCGCAGGTGACCGATATCCTCCGGATGCACCCGGCGGAACCAATCGTCGGGCTTATCGCCGATCTCTTCGGGGGCGTAGCCCAGCATGGAGGCCCAACGCTCCGAGTAATAGACCTTGTTGGTGAGCATGTCCCAGTCCCACAGGCCGTCGTTAGCACCCAGCACGGCCAGGGCATAGCGCTCTTCGCTCTCGCGCAGGGCCTTCTCCACCCGGCGGCGCTCGCCGATCTCCAGGCGAGCCTGCTGGTACAGGGCGGCGTTTTCCAGGGCAATGGCGGCGTAATCAGCCAGCGAGCCCAGCAAGGCTTCGTCTTTATCCTTGAAAGCCTGGCGGTTGCTGCGGTTATCCACCGAGAGCACGCCCAGCGCCACCCCTCGCGAGAGGATGGGCACATGCAAAAGGCTGTACACCAGGTAGCCCGTGCTGACCTTGAGCGGCTCGCCCAGGGTAGATTGGGCTGCCCGCGCCGGGACGTGGCTGCGCATCACCTGGCCCACCAGCGTATCGGTGACGGGCAGGCGCATGGTCTTGATGCGATCCTCATCGATGTTCTTGGCCGCCCGCAGGTACAACTGGCCGCTTTCCTTATCCATCAGCGCCAGGAAGCCTTCATCGGCATGGGTCAGCGAGACGCCCGCCTCCACAATGCGGCGCAGCACCTCGTTCAGATCCAGGGTGGAAGTGACACTGCGCCCCACCTGCGAAAGCGTGGTCAGCCAAAAAACTTGCTCTTGCAGTTGGTGGGTCAGGCGGGCTTTCTCGCGGCGTAAATGGGTCTCCATCAGGGCGCGGTCGATGGCGGCCTTCAGCCCATCGATATCCACGGGCTTGTTCAGGTAGTCATGCACCCCCAGGCGGAAGGCATCCACCGCCACCGCCTCAGAGCCGTGGGCGGTGACCAGAATGGAGGGAATATTGCAGCCACCCTTGCCCAACTCACGCAGCAGATCTAATCCAGAGATATCCGGCAGCTGCAAATCGAGCAGGATCAGGTTCAGTTCCTGGCCGTTCTTTTCGATGATCTGCAAGGCGCTGCGACCGTCGTTCGCAACCAGCGTTTTATAGCCCATGCCAGGTAAAATCGTCCCGGCCAGAAAGGTGGCAATCTGGAGGTTATCGTCAACAACTAGGATGGTTTCGCTTGTCATTTCGCCCCTGTTTCCTATGGACAGATGCTACACGCGTCACATTCTATAATCTTAACTCAATTCCACGCGCGAGGCAATAGGGATTTCGAGGTATCTCATCCAGATAACAAAAAAGCAAGGCTGTGTAGGGGCGNNCGCCCCTACACAGCCTTGCTTTTTTACAAAATGAACGCGCCGCCCGCCAGGTGGGCCACCACCGCCCGGCTCAGCGGAGCAAACCAGGGATGCGCCGGCAGGGCCAGCACCTCCTGCGGGGTGAGCCAGGCCACCTGGCTGATCTCGGTCAGGTCTGCGCGGGCCTCGCCTCCCACAGGGCGGCACAGGAAATAGGCCCCCACGGGCTGGGCCTGGTCGCCATTGGGATACACCCAGGCCTGCGGCACAGCAAAGACGCCCATCAGCCGCTCTGGAACGATGCGCACGCCGGTCTCTTCCCAGGTCTCGCGTACCACGGTCTGGGCAGCGTTCTCGCCCAGGTCGGTGTAGCCGCCGGGGAAGTCCCACCAGCCATCGTCCATGCGGTGAGTCATCAGCAAGCGCCCATCCTCCCGCACGGTGACGCCGACCGCGCCGGCGGCAATGAACAGGTCTGTGCCGATGCGGGCGCGCATGCTGGCGATCTGCGGGACGATCTGCGGGTGGGCAAAGGGCGGGGCGAAGGCCGGCGCGCCGCCGCCCAGGGCGTCGCGCAGCATGGCCACATACCAGGGGAAAAGCGTCTCCCAGGGCAGTTCCTCGGCGGCAAAGAAGCGCAGGTCGAGCGTCTCAGAGGCATCTGCCTGCATGCGCCCGCCCAGCCGGAAACCCTGCAGGCAGATGGTGAACTGCTGCACCTGGTCGCCGTTGGGGTAGGTGAGATCATAATCAGGCTCGGTGTAGAGGCCCACCAGCGAAAGCGGCCCGGCTTCCAGGCCAGTCTCTTCGCGCAGCTCGCGGCGGGCGCATTCTTCCACCCGCTCACCCAATTCCAGGATGCCGCCAGGCAGGCCCCAGGTATCGAAATCGGTGCGGTGCTGCATCAGCACCCGCCCCTGATCATCTCGCAACACCACCGCCACGTAAACAAGCAGGATCTTTTCGTGACCGACGCGTGAACGAATGTAAGAAATGTAATCCATCTAATCTTCCTTCAGGGCTTCCAATGCCAGGGTAGCGCGCTCCGCGCCGTACTCAAAGTGGGCGGTCGCCAAATCCGCCGCCTGGGAGAACTCCAGGCGCAGGTCTGCCGCCAGGGTATCGCCCAGCAAGCGTTGGCGCTGAGAGGCCAGGGCCTCTGTCAGGCGCGGCGAGGCCTGCACATGCAGGCGGATGGCTTGGCCCATGCCCAGGCCCATCTCCTGGCGCAGAGCCTGTACGCGCACAGTGAAGGCTCCGGCCAGCCCGGCCTGGGCCAGTTCCGGCGAGGAGACCGTGTTGAGGGCGGCGGCATATTCGCCCTGAGCGTAAACCAACAGCCCCGGCGGGATGCCCCCATCGCCTTCGCCGGGAAGGTCAGCGGCGGCGGTCTGGCGCGCCTGCGCGCCGACGCGCTGCACATTGAGCACAACCGCCAGCAAGCCAGCGTGACGCGTCACGACTTCCACCTGAGCAGCATCGGGCACCCAGAACATCATCTCTGCCAGGGGCTGGTAAGCGGCGAAGGCGGTTTGGGCGCGGGCGGCCTGCCCCAAGCCAGCCAAACGGCGCACCAGACGCATCTCCTCCAGGCGCACCTCGTCCAGGCGCTGGGGGTCAAAGGTGGGCCACGCAGCCAGGTGCACCGATTCGAGGCGCGGCCCGCCGGGCAAGGCGACCAGTTTCTGGTAGAGCAGGTCAGCCAGGTAAGGCATCAGCGGCGAAAGCAGGCGGCACAGCGTCTCGATGGTCTCATACAGCGCGGGCAGCCCGGCAGGGTTTTGCCACAGGCGGCGCTGCGCCGCGGGCAGGTACCACAGGCGCAGGTCTTCCACAAAGGCGTGCAGCAGACGGGCGGCGGCGGGGGCGTCATAGGCTTCCAGGGCGGTGGCCAGGTCGCGCCCCAGGGCGTCCAGGCTGGTCAGCAGCCAGGCATCCAGCGGGTCTGCCTGGCGCTTAGCGAGTTGGGGAGGCCAGGCGTGGCGGCGGGCGCAGGCAGCCAAAAAAGCCGCCGCCTGCCACAACGGCGCGGAGATCTGCTCCACTGCCTGGGCGGCGCAGGCCTCCAGGGAGGGCTGCGGCGATGCCCCCGGCCCGGCGGCATAGAGCGCCCAGCGCAGGGCGTCCGCGCCGTGCTGCTTGAACAACGCTTCCAGATCGGGGGGTGGTTCGGGCAGAGCGCCCAGGCGCAGGGTTTCCTGGCTGGGCGGGCGCTCGAAGAGCAGCGCGCTGAGGGTCTGCAGCCCCGCCAGCCAATCCTGCCCGGCGGGGGAGGTATCGCAGAACAATGCAGCGGGATGCTGCCGCTGGAAGGCATCTTGATTCTCAAAGGGCACATGCAGCCGGGCGGCGGGCGCCAGGGCGGCTGCGAAGGTTTCATCCAGCACGTCCGGCAGGCGCGCCATGGCTGTGCCGCATTCCGGGCAGGGCAGCAGCAGCGCGTCCAGGGCGGCGCGGCTCAAGGCCACTTCGCGCCCGGCCAACGCCGCCAGCTCTTGCCGCGAACCGACCACGGCCTGCTCGGCGCATTCGGGGCACTTCCAGACGGGCAGGGGCGCGCCGCAGGGCCGCTGGCGGCTGATCAGCCAAGCGGCCTGAGCGGGCGAACTCTGCAAATACCAGCCGAGGCGCGATACCGGCAGCAGCGGCGCAGCGCAGGCGCGGCAGAAAGCCACCTTGCGCGGGTACGGGTCAGCGCGCAGCAGCAGGCCGCGCTCCTGCAAATGCGCCAGGATGCGCTCGCCCGCCTCCCAGAAGGGCAGACCGCTCCAGGGGCGCACCTCGGCAGCGAAATTGCCCTCGGCGGTCAAAATCTCCAAACTGGGCAGGGTGTAATCCTGCGCCAGAGCTGCTTCCCAATCGCTGAAGGGCGGCGCAACCGGCCTCAGCCCGCTGCCGGAGGCCTGGGGGGCGTTCTCGTCCATGATCACGGTGTAGGCGGGGCGCTCGGGCAGCAAAAAGGTGAACAGCGGCTTGAAGCGCAGGCCCTTGAGCTTTTCGCCCTTGAAGGTTTCGAAGATGCGCACCGGCTCATCCCCAAAGATCTGCTCCAGGCTGGCCCGCGCCAGGATCAGCTTCTCCGCGCCGCCCTCGAGCAGGCTGCGCTCGACGATCACATACTCAGCCTGGGGATGGGCTGCCACGGCCACGCAGCCGGGCAATTTCCAGGGGTCTTCGCTCCAGGCCAGCAGCGAAGCGCCAGGATCGTCCACCAGCGGCAGGCGCACCAGGGCGGCAGGGCCTTCCACCCGCCGGGAGGCCTGCTCGGCCTCCTGGGCGGAGAGCAGCGTGCCGCAGCGCGGGCAGGCTGGGGCCAGGCGCGTGACGCTGGTCAGCAGGCCGCGCTCGAAGAGGGTCTTGAACGCCCACCACAGCGACTCGATGTAGGGTTCAGCGGAGGTCAGGGCGGCGGATTCGGCATCCCGGGCGCAGCCCAGCCGGTCAGAGAGGCGCGTCCAATCCTGGGCGTAGCGGAAAGCCGCCCGGCGGCAGGCCTCCTCGAAGCGCTCCAGGCCGTAATCCGGCACAGCCCGCAGGCTGCTCAGCCCCAGGCGCTGGGCGGTCTCCCATTCCAGCGCCAAACCGTGCGCCTGCCAGGTGTTCCAGCGCTGCACGTGATAGCCGCGCAGGCCCTTGTAGCGCAGGAAGAGATCGGTATGCACCCAGGCCAGCGCCTCCGCCAGGGCCGGTTTGCGCCAGCCTACCAGGGGCGTCTCGGCGCAAGCGAAATCCAGCCCGCCCTGGCGCTGGGCGAGGCCCTTCTCAACGATGCGCCGGGTGGTCCACAGGCGCAGCAGTTCTTCTTCCAGCAGGGGAAAGTTTGGCCGGTCGGCCTCAAGTTTGGACATGCAGCCCTCCCGTTACAATTAACATGTTAATTGTAACGCAATCTGGGATAAATCCAAGCGATGTACCCTCGCAAAAAGCGCCCCATTTCGCCCCACCCCCTACCCCCACCCATCAAGGGGCGGGGGAAATTTTCAGAAATAGATTGTCTGCTGNNCAGCAGACAATCTATTTCTGAAAATATTCCAATTGTCTTGACAATTTATTTTATGTCAACTAAAATAAAATTTAGTCTATACTAAATTTGACCGGTATGAGGAGGCAAAAACATGGAAAATTACGCCCTTTGGCTCATTTTGGCTCTCCTGCTGCTGGCAGCGGTCTTCCTGCCGCGCTGGGGGCTGCGCTCGCTGGTGCGGCGGCGCCTCGCCGCGCAGCAGCGCGAGCGCGTGGAAGACGCCCTCAAGACCGCTCTCGACCAGCAGTGGGAGAACCGCCCGCTTTCGCTGCGCGGACTGGCCGATTACCTGCACCTTTCGGAGCAGGCCGCGCAGCGCCTAGTGGAGAGCATGCAGGCCCAGGGACTGCTGAGCCTGCGCGGCAGCGACCTGGCACTCACGCCCGAAGGCGAGCGCACCGCCCTGCAGGTGATGCGCGCCCACCGCCTGCTGGAGCGCTACCTGGCTTACGAGGCGCGCATGCCGCTGGAAAAGATCCACCGCGAAGCCCACCGCATGGAGCACACCCTCACCCCCGCCCAGGTAAACGAGATGGAGGCGGCGATGGGCTTCCCCAGCCGCGACCCGCACGGCGACCCCATTCCCAGCCTCAGCGGTCAATTGCCTGCCGGAACATCCACCCTGCTGACCGAATGGAAAGCCAACCTGCCCGCCCGCATCATCCACCTGGAAGATGAGCCGCCCCTGGCTTACGCCCAGATCCTGGCGGAGGGTCTGCACCTGGGGCAGGTGGTGCGCATCCTGGAGGCCACACCCGAGCGCTACCTGCTCAGCGACGGCGAGAACGAGTACCGCCTGGCGCCCGCCGTGGCTGCCAACATCAGCGTCGAGCCGCTGGAAGAAACCATCCTGACCGGCGAGGGCATCCTGCCGCTGAACGAGCTGGATCACGACCAGAAAGCCGAGATCGTCTCGCTGGACGAGGCCTGTCAGGGCTTCACCCGGCGGCGCTTCCTCGACCTGGGCCTGACCCCCGGCACGATCATCTTCCCCGAGCTGCTCAACTCCTTTGGCGACCCGCGCGCCTACCGCGTGCGCGGCACACTCATCGCCTTGCGCAAAGAGCAAGCCGCCCAGATCTGGGTGCGGCCCACAACTGAGGCAAGTGCATGAACCTTAACCTCGTAGTAACGACTGAAGTCGTTACCTTTAGCGACTAAAGTCGCTACTACGAGGAGAGAAAGTTGATTTTTTGAGGGATTAACTCGATGCCTACACTCAAATTCAACCCCGATAATTGTGCAAACTGCCCCGCCAACGCCCAACTGGCGCAGATGGGGGTCAAGATCGAGGCCTTCGACCGCGTGGTGGCTCTGGCGGGCAACCCCAACACCGGCAAATCCACCGTCTTCAACGCCCTCACCGGCCTGAACCAGCACACCGGCAACTGGCCCGGCAAGACCGTCACGCGTGCCGAGGGCGGCTTCGTCTTCAACCATGTGAGCTACAAACTGGTGGACCTGCCCGGCACCTATTCGCTGCTCTCGGCCTCGCAGGATGAGGAAGTGGCGCGCAACTTCATCCTCTTTGGCCAGCCCGACTGCACCATCGTCGTCACCGATGCCACCGCCCTGGAGCGCAACCTGAACCTGGCGCTGCAGGTAATGGAGATCACCGATCAGGTGGTGGTGGCGGTCAACCTGATGGACGAGGCGCGCCGCAAAGGCATGGAAGTGGACACGCGCAGCCTGTCGCGCGACCTGGGCGTGCCCGCCATCCCCATCGTGGCCCGCACCGGCGAGGGTATGCAGACCCTGCTGATGACCATGGAGCAGGTGATCAGCGGTGCGATCAAGACCCGCCCGCGCCGGGTGCAGGGCACGCCCGAATTCCAGCGCGCCGTGGATGAGCTCTCGCCGCAGATCCAGCGCCTGCTGCCCCAGGTAGCCAACCCGCGCTGGCTGGCCATCCGCCTGCTGGACGGCGACAGCCGCGTGCAGGAGGCGCTGCTCTCCGGCGAGCTGATCGAATTGGCGGGCGCCCAACGCCGGGCAGATACCCAGTTCAGCCAGAAGATCGCCCTCGGCGGGCGGCAGTAGGAGGCAGCCCATGACCACCCCACCCCAAGCTTCCGAAACCTTCAGCGCCTACGATCTGCTGGCCTATGCCGACAAGCTACGCCCGCAACTGGGCGAAAACTTCCGCGACACCATCGTCAACTCGCTCTACAGCGAGGCCGAGGCGATCGCCCGCCGCGCCGTGCACCAGAAAGGCGACCGCCGCTACGACCTAGACCAGCGCATTGACCGCATCGTCACCTCGCCCATCTTTGGCCTGCCGATCATGCTCCTGCTGCTGGCGGCGGTCTTCTGGCTGACCATCGTCGCCGCCAACGTGCCCTCGCAGCTGCTCGCCACGGCCCTGTTCTGGGTGGAGGCGCAGGCCGCGGCCCTGTTCGATGGTCTGGGTATCCCCTGGTGGATCACCGGCTTCATCTGGCACGGCGTCTTCCGCGGGCTGGCCTGGGTGGTGAGCGTGATGCTGCCGCCCATGGCGATCTTCTTCCCGGCCTTCACTATCCTGGAAGACCTGGGCTACCTGCCGCGCGTGGCCTTCAACCTGGATTTCCTGTTCAAAAAGGCCGGGGCGCACGGCAAACAGGCGCTGACCATGGCGATGGGCTTCGGCTGCAACGCCGCCGGGGTGATCGCCACACGCGTGATCGACTCGCCGCGCGAGCGCCTGATCGCCATCCTGACCAACAACTTCGTGCCCTGCAACGGGCGCTTCCCCACCCTGATCATGCTGGCAACTGTCTTCGTGGCGGCAGCCTTCCCGCCGGCCTTTGCTTCGTTTGCCGCGGCGGGCGCGGTGCTGGTGGTGGTGCTGATCGGCATCTTCTTCACCCTGGTCGTCTCGTGGGCGCTCTCGCGCACCGTGCTGAAAGGGCAGGCTTCGGCCTTTACGCTGGAGCTGCCGCCCTACCGCGTGCCCAACATCCCACGCATCCTGTACACCTCACTCATTGACCGCACCCTGTTCGTGCTGCTGCGCGCCCTGGGCACCGCCGCCCCCGCCGGAGCGATCATCTGGCTGCTGGCGAACATCAACGTCGACGGGGTCAGTCTGGCCAACCACGTGGCCTCTTTCCTCAATCCCTTTGGCCTGCTGCTTGGCCTGGACGGGGTCATCCTGCTGGCCTACATCATCGCCATCCCCGCCAACGAGATCGTGGTGCCGACCATGCTGATGGTGTACATGGGCACCGGCATGATGACCGATGTTGGTTCGTACGACAGCCTGCGCACGCTGCTGGTGGACGGCAATGGCTGGACGATGCTGACGGCGATCAACCTGATGCTGTTCTCCCTGCTGCACAACCCCTGCGGCACCACCATCCTGACCATCCGCAAAGAGACCAACAGTTGGAAATGGGCTGGTTTCAGCGTGGTGATCACGCTGGGGCTGGCATTCCTGGTCACCTTCCTGACCGCCAGCCTGGCGCGCCTGTTGGGGTGGGGGTAAATGATGGCGTTCTCCTCACCCCACCCCGCCGGTGGGCAAGGGCGGCCCACCTTACTTCCCGCCCCTCAAGGGGCGGGGAGAAATCGCCAAAAACAGGTTGCATGGGGGNNCCCCCATGCAACCTGTTTTTGGCGAAAATTCCCCCTTCCCAGCGGGAAGGGGGGCACGATGGGCTTTGCCCATCGTGGGGGGATGGGGGGTAACGCCATGACCGAGATATTGACCGAGGCGGTAGCCGATTACCTGAAGGTGATCTACGACCTGACCTGCGGGGAGGGGCGGGCTGGCACCACGCAGATCGCCGCCCGCCTGGGCGTGGCGCCGGCTTCGGTCACGGGCATGCTCAAGCGCCTGGCAGCCGGCCAACCGCCGCTGGTGGAGTATCACCGCCACCACGGCGCCCGGCTCACCCCGGCAGGGCGGCGCACTGCCCTGGAGGTGATCCGCAACCACCGCCTGCTGGAGCAGTTCCTGCACCAACGCCTGGGCTACCGCTGGGACGAGGTGCACGCCGAAGCCGACCGCCTGGAGCATGTCATCTCGGACGAATTGGCCGGGCGCATTGCCGTGGCGCTGGGCAATCCCTCGCATGATCCGCACGGCGAGCCCATTCCCGCCAGCGACCTCTCCCTGCCGCCGCTGCCCTCCACCCGCCTGAGCGAGCTGCGCCCCGGGCAAGAGGCGGTGGTGGCGCACGTCACCGACACCGACCCCGATTTTCTGCGCTACCTGAGCGAGATCGGCCTGACCCCGCAGACGCAGGTGACCGTGCTGGACTATTCGCCTTACGACGGCAACCTGACCGTGCAGGTGGACGGGGGTGAGGCGCAGGTGCTGGGGCCCAAGGTGACCGGGAGTGTGGTGGTGGAGAATCCATGATAGGATTATAATGAGTAATACCTTCACCTGACCATTTTGTAACGATTTGCACCGGTACGACCAGGGGTTGAGAAGCAATCGCATGATCGTGAAAGGAGCGCCCCCATGCCCATTCTCGATAAATTCACCACCCGCCCGCGGTTGATCGCAGGTATGCTCATCCAGGCGGCCATCTATACCGTCCTCGTCGGGCTTATCCTCTTCCTGGCTGCCGGGACGACGGATTGGCCGGCGGCCTGGGTATTCCTGGCAATGTACTTCATCACGGTTGCTGCCAGCCGGGCAATGATGATCTGGATCAACCCCGACCTGGCGATGGAGCGCGCTCAGTCCATGAACAAAAAGGATGCCAAGCCCTGGGACCGCGCCCTGATGCCCTTCGTGGCCCTGATCGGGCCATTGATCATCTACCTGTCTGCCGGGCTGGAGCAGCGCCTGGGCCGCCCGCCGGCGCTGTCCTGGGCGGTGATCCTGGTGGCCCTGGGCGTGGGCGTGCTGGGTGCGGCGCTGGGCGGTTGGGCCATGATCGCCAACAAGTTCTTCTCCGGCACGGTGCGCATCCAGAGCGAGCGTGGCCACAGCGTGTGCGATAGCGGCCCCTACCGCTTCGTGCGTCACCCTGGTTATCTCGGGGGCGTGCTCTTTCACCTGGCCACGCCCTTCATGCTGTGCTCGTGGTGGGCTTTCCTCCCCGTGGCGCTGGTGACCGCGGCGTTGGTCATCCGCACTGCCCTGGAAGACCGCACACTGCAAGCCGAGCTGCCCGGCTACGCCGAGTACGCCCAAAGGGTGCGCAGCCGGTTGATTCCGGGTATCTGGTAGCCATCATCGGGGTTATATAATCGGCAAATGAAAATCCATACCAGCCTCGTAGTAACGACTTCAGTCGTTACCCCTGACGACTAAAGTCGTCACTACGAGGAAAATACATCTACCTTCAAAGGAGGCAGCCATGAGAGTACTGGTAATTGGCGCGGGACCCCTGGGCAGCCTGTTCGCCGCCCGCCTGCACCAGGCCGGACACGAGGTGTCTATCCTGGCGCGCGGCGCCCGTCTGGAACAGCTGCGCCAGCACGGCATTGTGCTGGAGAACAACGAGAACGGCGAGCAGACCGTGGCACCGATCAACGTGATCGATCACCTCGACCCGGAAGATGCCTACGGCCTGGTGCTGGTGATCATGCGCAAGAACCACGCCGCCGGCGCCCTGCCCGCCCTGGCTGCCAACCGCTACACGCCCAACGTACTCTTCCTGATGAACAACGCCGCCGGGCCGGATGAATTCGTGCAGGCGCTGGGCAAAGAGCGCGTCCTGATCGGCTTCCCTTCATCCGCCGGCTACCGCCGCGAGCATGTGATCTACTACCTGGGCGGCTCAGACGAGAGGATCATGGAAATCCCCTTCGGCGAGGTGGACGGGCGCATCACCAACCGCACGCGGCGGGTTGCCGAGGTGATCGAGAGCATGCCCGGCTACAAAGCCGACATGCGCACAGATATGGACGCCTGGCTGAAGACCCATGTAGCCCTGCTGATGCCCGCCCTGGCCCCGGCCCTGTACGCCTCAGCCACCGATAACGAGCGCATGGGGCGCACGCGGGATGCGCTGGTGCTGGCCGGGCGCGCCATCCGGGAGGCCTTCCAGGTGCTGCGCGCTCTGGGCATTCCCATCACCCCCCGCAGCCTGCGCATGTTCGAGCTGATCCCCGAGCCCATCCTGGTGCCCCTGGCGCGGCGGCTGATCGTGCGCCAGCAAATGAAGACAGCCCTGGTGGGGCACGCCGAAGCCGCCCGCGACGAGCTCAAGCACCTGGCAGACGAGTTCCTCGTCCTGGCGCGCCAGACCGACGTGCCCACCCCCAACATGGACCGCCTCTACCCCTATCTCGACCCGGCTACGCCGCCCCTGCCCGATGGCAGCGCCGAGATCCCCCTGGATTGGCGCGACATCCGCCGCGGCGCGGCAGTTTTGCTGGGGCTGACCCTGGGCGGGGCGCTGATCGCCCTTGGGTTGCGTAAAAAGAAGGACAAAGGAGAAAAATTTGTGGGATAATATTCCATGAAGATTGCATCCATTCGATCACCTGGAGCATGGGGAGGGAACAATGAGCCAGAAAGAACAGATCTTTGCCGACCTGATCGCCTGCCACCTGGAAGGCAAGTGCGATTTTGAGCTGCTGAATGCGTACAAAGGCGCACCGCTGATCATCCCGGCGGTGCTGCAAGATGTGGGCGAAGGGCAGGCCATTTTTGAGACCACCCCGCCCAACTCGGTCTGCCTGACCTGGTCTGACCAGACCTTGATCCTCAGCGACGGCACGCTCGAGCCGATCTCGGCGCGGGTGGCCTCCTTTGACATCGGCACAGGATTGGTCACGCTGGAACGCTTCGCCTATGCCGGGTATCAATTCGGCCACCGCCGCGAAGTACGCGTGGAGCCAGAACAGCCCCTGGTGGTGGAGATCGAGCACCCTGCCGGGAAGTTCCCTGCCACGCTGTGTGACCTCTCGATGGGCGGGGCGGGCCTGCAGATCGATACCGGCGGGTGCAGCCCCGAACTGCACAAAGGCGATGAGGTGCAAGTCACCATCCAATTGCCCGGCGGGCCGGTGCGCCTGGAAGCCCGCCTGCTGGCGATCTCTTCTGCCCAGCCAGTTTGCCGCCTGGCGCTGACCTTCAGCAGCAGCGGCACGGGCGCCAAGCCCAGCATTTTGCGCTACATCTTTCAGCGCCGCACCCAGATCATGGCAGAGATCCAGCACAAGTTCGCCACCGCCCGCCATGCCGGGCGGTCATAACCTACCCGCGCAGGAGACAGTATGCAAATCTTAGGCATTGACATTGGCGGAACCGGCATCAAGGGCGCACCCGTGGATACCGAAACGGGCCTGCTGCTCGAACCCCGTAACCGCCTGCTGACACCCGAACCCTCTCGCCCGGAGGCGATTGCCAAAGTGGTGGCTGACCTGTCCACTTACTACGAGTGGCAGGGGCCCATCGGCTGCGGCTTTCCCGCGGCCATGCGCCACGGCGTAGCCATGACCGCCGCCAATATTGACACCAGTTGGATCGGCACGGACGCGCAGGAACTTTTCTCGCGCACCACCGGCTGCCCGGTGCGCGTGATCAACGATGCGGACGCGGCGGGTATGGCTGAAATGACCTACGGCGCGGGGCGCAATGTTCCCGGCGTGGTCTTTATCATCACCATCGGCACCGGCCTGGGCACGGCCTTGTTTGTGGATGGCAAGCTGGTGCCCAACACCGAGCTGGGCCATCTGGAGATGGAAGGCAAAGACGCCGAGTGGAAGGCCTCGGAGGCGGGGCGCGAGCGCCATGAGCTCTCGTGGAAGAAATGGTCCAAAAGCCTGGATGACTACCTGCACATGCTGGAGCGCCTGTTCTGGCCCGACCTGTTCATCCTGGGCGGCGGGGCGATCAAGAAGCAGGAGAAGTTCCTGCCGCTGCTCACCATCCAGACCAAAGCCGTCCCGGCGCTGCTGGGCAACGAGGCCGGCATCGTCGGCGCCGCTCTGGCCGGTCAGCCAAAATAAACCCAACAAAAAACCCGCCTGCGGCGGGTTTTTTGTTGGGTTTATTTATTTATACGGTCTTGACTTTGATCGGCTTGGGGCGGTGCGCCTCGGCCTTGGGGATACGCAGGGTGAGCACGCCATCCTTGATGGTGGCTTCCACCTTGGCGGCATCCACGGCGGTGGGCAGGGTGACCACACGGGCGAAGCGGCCTTCGGGCAGCTCAGAGAGCAGGTACTTGCTGTCGGCTTCGGCCCAGGCCTTGAACTCGCCGCGGATGGTGACGGTGTTGTTGAGGATCTCGATCTCCACATCGTCAGCCTGTAATCCGGGCACCAGTGCGGTGACGAGGAAATCATCATCGCTGTCCTGAACATCCATCGCCAGCATCAATTCGCGCTCGGCGGGGGCGGATTCGGCCAGGCCGTCTTCGAACATGCGGTTCATAGCGTGGCGCATGGCTGCCATGCGGCGGTAAGGGGAAATGTAGAAGGTCATTTTTAGCTCCTTTTGTGTGCGATCCATCTCGCGATGGTTTATTTGATCTAATGACCTAAGTTTACCGAGGGTTTATCTGAGAAACGCAAACGCAATATAAGAACTTTGTAAAATGGTTTTTATGGTGTTGATTTTTCAGGCTTTGCCTGAAAAATCAACACCATAATCAACGTATCGGATTCCTCGTCGTAGGGGCTTTGCTCAAAATCGCCGTACAGGGCGCTCACGGTGAAGCCGGCCGCGCGCGCATCTTCCTGGTAATCCTCCACGGAGGCCAGGCAGTGCTGCGCCTTGGCAATGAAGCGCTGCGCCGCGCCGTCCGGCTGGAGCAGCTCATACTGCCAGGTGACGGTGAAATGCTTCTTGCCGCGCCGCCAGCCGCTGCTCACCTGCAGCATCTCGCCGCTGAGCGAGTAGGGGAAAGCCTCCTCGGCTTTCAGGTCGGAGCGCGCCGGCAGATCGAGCAGCAGGTGCGGGCCGGGCACGCTGAAGGCGAAGACGCCGCCCGGCAGCAGGTGGCGGGCGATGCAGCCCAGGGCGGCGGCCCGCGCCTCGGCGGACAGCGTGCTCCAGGTGTTGCAGGGCGAGATGACCAGCGGGAAGCGCTGCCCCAGGTCGAAGGCGGTCATATCGGCGGCTTCGATGCGCGGGGCGGGCTGCAAGCCCTCCGGCAGGCTCTGGCGCAGGAAGGCCAGCATGTCGGGGTCGTTATCGATGCCGGTGATGGCGATGCCCGATTGGGCCAGGGGCAGCAGCACCCGCCCGGTGCCGCAGCCCAGTTCCAGGGCCTGCTTGCCGTTCTGCGCGGCCAGCTCCAGCCAGAAGAGCAGGTCTTCGTTGTAGCTGATGTGGTGGGCGTGGTAGAGTGCGGGTAAGATGGTTGAGTCAGGCATGGTATCTTCCTCAGAAAATAGATGATCTTTCCTCGTCGCGATAACGACTAAAATCGTCACTACGATCACGACGGCTTTGTAGTAACGACTTCAGTCGTTACGCGCAAGGTGATGTGGGTTACGGATCGGTGATGGTAAAACTCCACTCGTATTGTAACAATTCCCCGTTATCTCGGGTGATCTCAATCCTGGCCTCGTGCAAACCAGGAGAAAGATCAGGGGCCCAACTGAGGCTATATCCGGTGCTTTTGGAAGTTTCCGTTACTCCACCATACGGATCATCCGGGTTGATGTATTCTAACCTTAGAAGCGGATCATGCACAATAAGTGATTTTTTCGAGACAAGCGTATCATCAACGTAAAGATCGAACCTTTCATCCTCCACTGGATCATTGCCTGTCAAGAAAGTATCAATCCGCGCGACAACGATACGAACTCCAACGCCTCTGCCTTCAATATCTGAGTAGTATTCTTGTGGGGTTATCGTGTCCTCGTAGCACTGCAAAGTGACTTCCGAATCAGGGTACGGCCATACTTTCGACAGGTAATCTGGCAGCCCGTCGATCGGCGTTTCAACCCCATAATCCGGGCAGGGCGCAGGTGTTTGCGCAGCGCGGCAGCCAGGCATTATGACTGCCAGCACAAAAATTAATAGGATGTTTTTACGCAACGTGTTCATCCAGTCCATCCCTATCGCCAGCTTCCGTTCGTGATCGTTCCTGGGCCGCCGGGTAACGATTAAAGTGGTTACCACGATACTTTTGGCAGCCATCACGGATCCGTGATCGTAAAACTCCACTCATATGTAAGCAATTCCCCATTATCCCGGATGATCTCGATCCGGGCCTCGTGCAAACCAGGAGAAAGATGGGGAGCCCAACTGAGGCTGTATTCGGTGCTCTTAGAAGATGGTGTTTCATTACCGTGCTCATCAATGTATACCAATTGCATGAGCCAATTTGTAAAGATGAGCGATTTTTCCGATGCACGCTCATCGTCAACGTATAGATGAACCCTGTCATCCTCCGGTGGATCGTTACTTGTCAAAGATGTGTCAATGTTATAGACAAGAATAGTGGCTCCAACACCTCTGCCTGTAACATCTGTGTGCTGCTGTTCTGTTAAAGTCTCGTCGTAACACCGTGAAGTGACTTCTGATCCAGGGTACGGCCACACTTCTGACCTTGTTTTTGCGCAAATAAGC
>DIXA01000008.1 GCA_002428565.1 Anaerolineales bacterium UBA6092
GGGGCCACCATCGGCGGCGGAGGCAATTCCGGTTCCCCGAACCGGGTGACGGGTCATTATGGCACCGTGGGCGGGGGCCAAGGCAATCTCGCCAGCTACTACGCCACCGTGGGCGGAGGTGGTTTGAACACCGCCAGTGGCCATGCCGCCACCGTGCCAGGCGGCATGCATGCAAATGCATCCCATTATGGGCAGATGGCTTACGCCAGCGGCCGTTTTGCAAACACTGGCGATGCCCAGGCTTCGCTGTACGTGCTGCGCAACACCAGCACCGGCACCGACTGGACCGTACTGTACCTGGATGGCGCGTATGATACTATCAACGTCGCCAGCGGCCAGATCATGGCCTTTGATATCCTCATCGTGGGCGGCACGGATGCCGGGGAATCGGCTGGCTACCGCATCCAGGGTGTGATCGAGAACATCGACGGGACCACCGCCTTCATCGGAACGCCTACTGTGACCGTGCTGGGCGAAGACGACACGGCCTGGGATGCGCGGGTGCTTGCCCTAAACACCAACGATACTCTGAGCGTGCAGGTGATGGGCAATAGCGAAACCATCCGCTGGGTGGCGACCGTGCAGACCGCCGAAGTCACCTGGCCCTGAGCCGGAAACGAGGCTAACGATGAAACAACGAATGCACATTCCTCAAAAGAAGCGAGTTGTCTGGCTGCTGGCGGTCTGCACCCTGCTGCTGATTGCCAGCGCGGGCGCGGCCTACGCCCAGGGCGCGCTTGATCTGCCCTGGTGGACGGCGGACAGCGGCGGCGGGCTGAGCCAGGGCGGTGATTTCACCCTGCACGGCGCGGCCGGTCAGCCAGATGCCGGGTCGATGCAGGGCGGCGTCTACACCCTGGCGGGCGGCTTCTGGCCTGCCAGCAGTATCACTGAGACCCTGCTGAAGGTGTACCTGCCGCTGACGCAGAAGTAAGATCATCTGGATCACGAAAAAAGCGGCGCTAAGCGAAGATTTATCTCGCCGGCGCCGCTTTTTTGTGTTGGGTGAGGCGAAACCTTTTTTATGCAATCTTTCTGCCAGGGCAGGCATTTAATGATAAGATTTGCGTGTTGTTACCAGCGGGGGACCTCCCCCACCTCACACCCCAACCAAAGGAGAAAATGAAATGAATCACTGGCGTATTGTTGCAAGCATGTTGGTGCTGGCTGTGCTGGTATTGGCCGCGCCGGGGCTGGTGCAGGCCAACAGCCTGCCCCTGCCTGACCAACCTCAGGCTGACCTGGGAACGGGCTTTACCTACCAGGGCTACCTGACCGACGGCGGCGCGCCTGCTGAAGGCATCTATGACTTCGAGTTCAGCCTGTACAGCGTGGAGACGGGCGGCCTCGATTTAGGCAGGGAGACTCTGGGGGATGTGAGCGTGACAAACGGCTACTTCACCGTGCTGCTCGATTTCGGTGCGAGCGCCTTCAACGGCCAGGCGCGCTGGCTGGAGATCGGCGTGCGTCCGGGCGCAGAGACGGGGGCCTACACCACGCTCACGCCGCGCCAGGCGCTTACGGCTGCGCCGTACGCGCTGTACGCTGCCAACGCTCCCTGGATGGGGCTGAGCGGCATTCCGGCGGGCTTTGCCGACGGCGTGGACAATGACACCACCTACACCGCCGGGACGGGCCTGAGCCTGAGCGGCGGCGCATTCAGCGTCAATTTTGGCGGGTCTGGCACTGCTGCAACGGCCTCTCACAGTGATCACGATCATTCCAATTTCTGGCGAATCACCGGCAACTCGCAGACTGACCCGGCCACCCACTACATCGGCACCATGGATGATGTGGCGCTGGTCTTCCGCGTCAACGCTCAGCCGGTCCTGCGCCTGGAGCCGCACGCCCAAAGCCCCAACCTCATTGGCGGGTACAGCGGCAACAGCGTGACGGCTGGCGTGTACGGGGCCACCATCGGCGGCGGAGGCAGAATCGGCGAACCAAACCAGGTCACGGCTAATTATGGCACTGTGGGCGGGGGATTTGCCAACACCGCCAGCGACAGCTATTCGACCGTGGCCGGGGGAAGTTCCAACACTGCAAGCTGGCTCGGCGCCACCGTGGCCGGTGGAAGTTACAACACTGCCAGCGCGTACAATGCCACCGTGGGCGGGGGGTGGAACAATATAGCCAGCGGCTACCTTGCCACTGTGCCAGGCGGCTATGAGGCAAATGCATCCCATTATGGGCAAATGGCTTACGCCAGCGGGCGTTTTGCAAACACTGGCGATGCCCAGGCTTCGCTGTATGTGTTGCGCAAGACCAGCACCGGCACCGCCTGGACTGATTTGTACCTGAATGGCATTTCTGAGCGCCTGACCCTTGCCAGCGGGCAGGTCATGTCCTTTGACATTCTGATCGTGGGCGGCACGGATGCCGGGGAATCAGCCGGTTACCGCATCCAGGGTGTCATCGAGAACATCGGTGGCACCACGGCTCTGGTCGGCACGCCTGTCGTGACCGTGCTGGGCGAGGATGACGCCGCCTGGAATGTGCAGGTGCTGGCTGATAATACCAACGACGCCCTGAACATCCAGGTGATGGGCAATAACGAAACCATCCGCTGGGTGGCGACCGTGCAGACTGCCGAAGTCACCTGGCCCTGAGCCGGAAACGAGGCCACGATGAACATACGAATGCACATTCCTCAAAAGACGCGCATCCTGCTCCTGCTGGCGGTTTGCGCCCTGCTGCTGATCGCCAGCGCGGGTGCGGCCTACGCCCAGGGCGCGCTGGACCTCCCCTGGTGGACGGCGGACGGCGGCGGCGGGCTGAGCCAGGGCGGTGATTACGCCCTTCACGGCACCGCCGGCCAGCCGGATGCGGCATACTCTGAGGGGGGCGCGTACACCCTGGCGGGCGGCTTCTGGCCTTCCAGCAGTATCACTGAGACCCTGCTGAAGGTGTACCTGCCGCTGACGCAGAAGTAAAAAATCATTGCGACGGGGTGTTCAACTGAACACCCCGTCGCGGGAATCGGATGTCGATAAGGGGTAAAATATGGCCTGAGCGCCTTGTAGTGACGACGAAAGCCATTACTACGACCACGCGAGCCTGGTAGTGACGACTTCAGTCGTCAGAGTATTGACCATTTCGAGCAGTAACGACTGAAGTCGTTACTACGAGGAAAGAGCATCTGTTTTCAGAGGAGATGATGATGGATATTGCCGCCGCCCGATCCTTGTTTCCGGTGACGCAGCACTGCGTGTTCCTGAACAACGCCGCCGAATCGCCGCTGAACGAGCGCGTGCGCCAGCGGTTGGAGGAATACCTGGCGCTGGCCAGCAACGCCCCGCAGGATAAGCCCAACGTGCGCCCGCCGCTGCGCCAGATGCTGAGCGGAATGTTCGGCGGCGCACCCGACGAGTACGCCCTGGTGACCAGCACCGGCGTGGGCGTGGGCATTGCCGCGGCCGGCTACGACTGGCAGCCCGGCGATAACATGGTGGTGCCTGCCGATGAGCACTGGAACAACACCTTCCCCTGGCTGGCGCTGCGGGCGCGCGGCGTGGATGTGCGCCTGGCCCCGGTGGGCGAAGACCAGCGCGTGCCGCTCGAAAGTGTGGCCGCGTTGGTGGACGATCACACGCGCATCCTGACGACGACCGCGGTGCGCTTCAATACCGGCTTTCGCGCCGACCTGCGGGCGCTCAGCGACCTGGCTCACGCCCACGGGGCGCTTTTCCTGGTGGATGGCATCCAGGGGGCAGGGGTCTTCCCGATCCACGTGGAGGAGAGCGGCATCGATATTCTGGCCTGCGCGGGCTTCAAGTGGCTGCTGGGCCTGCCGGGGACGGGCTTTCTGTATGCCAACCGCGCCGCCCAGGAGAAGATCCGCCCGGTGATCCCCGGCATGTTCGCCGCCGAAGATGACACGCGCCAACTGCTTTATTTCAATGATGCCCGGCGCTACGAGACCGGCACGATGGCTTACTCGCTCTTCCACGCCTGGACGGCTGGGCTGGAACTGTTGCAAGAGGTGGGCATTGCAAACATCCACGCGCGTGTGCTGGTCCTCACCGACCGCATCATTGCCGGGCTGCGCGCCCGGGGCATCGCCATCGCCTCGCCGGTGGATCGGGTCAGCGAGCGCTCAGCGATCATCTCGTTCGACGTGGGTTCAAAAGAAGAGAATAAGGCCCTGTACAAACGCCTGATGGCGCAGAAGATCATTGTGGCGCTGCGCGACGGGCGCATTCGCGTCAGCCCGAACTTCTTCAACGTCGAAGAAGAGATCGACCAGTTCTTAGCGGCGTTGTAATCCTGATTACCCAAAACAAGGTTGGAGCGATGNNCATCGCTCCAACCTTGTTTTGGGTAGGGTGAGGGGTGGTGGGTAGAGTTACTTCTTCCCGCCGCCGATGGCCTGCAGGAAGGAATTGACCACTACCGCGGTCGACTGGGTGCGATCCTTGGAATTGCCCATGCCGCTGCCAGCCATGAAGGCCTGCATCAGCGCTTGCATGGTGCTGCCGCCGCTCTGTTTGGCCTGGAAGTAGGCCATGCCCGCATTGAGCACGTCGCCCATATCCAGCCCATCGCTCAGGCCGCCGCCCTGGCTTTGGCCGCCCGCCAGCCCGCCGAGGAGTGAGCCGAGCATGTCGCCGCTGTCCGAGCCGGATTGGCCCTGCGGCTGTTGGCCGCCCGCCAGCCCGCCGAGCAGCGAGCTGAGCATGTCGCCGCTGTCTGCGCCGGATTGGCCCTGCGGCTGTTGGCCGCCCGCCAGCCCGCCCAAGAGCGAGCCGAGCATGTCGCCGCCGTCTGCGCCAGATTGGCCCTGCTGACCGCCGGCCATGCCGCCCAGCAGCGAGCCGAGCATATCCGCGCCGCCAGAGCTGGCCTGGGGCTGCTGCCCGCCGCCGATGAGAGTTTGCAGTAGATCCATGGCGCCGCGCTCATCCACCGTTTTGCCCTTGAGCTGCGTGGCAGCCTGGGCCAGGCCCTGGGCATATAACTGCCCCGATTTGCTTTTGGTGGTGCTGGAGAGGGTGCGAGATGCCACAGCCAGGGCGGTGCTGGCAGGTTTGCCTTTGTTCTGCTTCAACGCCGTGGTGATAGTTTGGAAGGTTTGCACCATGTTGTCGCCATGGTCATGGTTGTACTCGTCTGCCTGGTTGAGCGTCTTCTGGTTCTGTGCCAGAGACTGAGTCACCGATTGGAAAACTTGGCTGAGATCGACATTATTTTGGGGCATGGAACCCACCTTTCTCTTTCTTTTTGTTGGTGGGGGAGGCCTTCCCCCGGTCTTGTGCTGGCGAACAGCCCAGCCTGGATTCGATTATACCGCGTAAAGATCAGGGTCAGCAGCCAGGTTCCCCTTTACATTTCCGTAACACCTCTTTATAATTAACCCCGCTTAACTAATAAAGGATTTAATCATGAAAAATGCTGATTCTTTTGTCGCTGCCCTGCACGAATGGGCGGAAATCACCATGCGCCGCTCGATGCGCAATGTGATGCGCCATACCAAAGAGAGCGGCCTCTCCATGTCGCAGATGGGCACTCTCTTTTACCTGCAGCGCTGCGGTCACAGCGGCGTCTCAGGGCTGGGAGGCCACCTGGGCATTACCAACGCAGCTGCCAGCCAGATGCTCGACCGCCTGGTAGAGCAGGGTTTGATCCTGCGCAGTGAAGACCCGCAAGACCGCCGCATCAAGCGCCTCACCCTGACCGAGCAGGGCAGACAGATGATCTACCAGAGCCTGCATGCACACCAGGCCTGGCTGGAGGAGTTATCTGCCAGCCTCACGCCTCAGGAAAAAGAGGCCTTCATTCCCGCCCTGCGCACGCTCACCGAGAAAGCCAAACAGATCAAATGAGTTAGATCCTGTTCAGCCTGCAAATCCCTGTAAGAATCTGATCTTTGAGGAGTAGCGAAGTTTATGCTGCGATTAATCAAGTACCTGAAACCTTACATCCTCTTCCTCCTGCTGGCCATTGCCTTGCTTTTCGTGCAGGCCAATGCCGACCTGGCGCTGCCCGACTATCTTTCGCGCATCGTCAATAACGGCATCCAGCAGGGCGGGGTGGAGAACGCCGTACCGCAGGCCATCCGCCAGAGCCAGATGGAGCGCCTGTGGTTGTTCATGAGCGCCGAGGACAAAACTGCCGTACTCGACGCCTACACCCTGGTGGAGCCGGCCTCCCCGGAGGCTGCGAGCTACCTGGAGCAGTACCCGGCCCTGGCTGATGGCCCCATCTACGTGCTGAACGATCTGGAGAAGGCTGAGATGGAGCGCTTGAACCCGCTGATGGGCAAGCCCCTGCTGATCGTGTACAGCCTCGAGCAGATCATTGCCGACCCGGCCCTGGCTGCCGAGATGGGCATCGACCTGGGCTTTGACCCCGCCCAGCTCCCGGCGGGCCTGGACCTGTTCACCATGCTGGGCATGGCGCCCGAAGCCCAGCGTCAGGAAATGAGCGACCTGGTGGATGAGAAATTCGCCGCTCTGGGCGAGAGCATGGTGGTGCAGGCGGCCATCCCCGCGGTGAAGGCCGAATACGAAGCCCTGGGCATGGATACCGGGCGCTTGCAAACCGAGTATATCCTGCGCGTGGGCGGCATCATGCTGCTGCTGACCCTGCTGGCGGCGGTTTGTACGGTGACGGTGGGCTATCTTTCGGCCCGCATCGCCGCGGGCGTGGCTCGCGACATGCGCCGGGATGTGTTCCAAAAAGTGGAGGCCTTCTCCAACGCCGAGTTCGATAAGTTCTCCACCGCTTCGCTGATCACCCGCACCACCAACGATATCACCCAGATCCAGATGGTGATCGTAATGATGGTGCGCATGGTCTTTTATGCGCCTATCATGGGCGTGGGCGGGATCATCCGCGCCATGGGCAAAGGCTCTTCGATGTGGTGGGTCATTGCCATTGGGGTGATGATGCTGATCACGCTGGTGGTGGTCGTCTTCTCCGTGGCCGTGCCCAAGTTCAAGATCATCCAGAAACTGATCGACCGCCTCAACCTGGTGGCGCGCGAGAATCTCACCGGTATGCTGGTGATCCGCGCTTTCAACATGCAGTCCTTCGAAGAGCAGCGTTTCGACAAGGCCAACCTTGACCTGACCGCCGTCAGCCTCTTCATCAACCGCGTGATGGTGGTGGTGATGCCGCTGATGATGTTCATCATGAACGGCCTATCCATACTCATCATCTGGGTGGGTGCGCACCAGGTAGCCCAGGCCAACATGCAGGTAGGCGATATGATGGCTTTCATGCAGTATGCCATGCAGATCGTCTTCTCCTTCCTGATGCTGTCCTTCATGTTCATCATCCTGCCGCGGGCGGAGGTTTCGGCAGACCGCATTGCCGACGTGCTGGAGACCGAGCCGAGCATTAACGACCCCCAGGCACCCAAAGAATTCCCCACGCCGTTCAAGGGCACGGTCGAGTTCCGCAACGTCTCTTTCCGCTACCCCGATGCAGAAGAGAACGTGCTTTGCGGCGTCAACTTTACCGCCCAGCCCGGGCAGACCACTGCCATCATCGGCTCTACCGGCTCGGGCAAAACCACCGTCGTCAACCTGATCCCGCGTTTCTACGATGTGACCGAGGGCGCCATCCTGTTGGACGGCGTGGATATTCGTGAGGTGACCCAGCACGCCCTGCGCGACAAGATCGGTTATGTGCCGCAGAAGAGCGTGCTCTTCTCGGGCACCATCGAGAGCAACCTGCGCTATGCCGACGAAAACGCCAGCGAGGCGCAGATCCAACGCGCTGTCCAGATCGCCCAGGCCGAAGAGTTCGTCACCGGCAACCCGGATGGCCTGGCGGCTGAGGTGGCCCAGGCGGGCGCCAACTTCTCTGGCGGGCAGAAGCAGCGCCTTTCCATCGCCCGCGCCATGGTCAAGCAGCCGCCCATCTACATCTACGATGATAGTTTCTCGGCCCTGGATTTCAGGACCGATGCCGCTCTGCGGCGGGCGCTCAAGGAATACTCCGCCTCCAGCACCTTGCTGATCGTCACGCAGCGGGTTTCCACCATCAAAAACGCCGAACAGATCATCGTCTTGGATAATGGCGAGGTGGTGGGCAAAGGCCGCCACCAGGAATTGATGGAGACCTGCCCCACCTACAAAGAAATTGCCCTCAGCCAACTGAGCCTGGAGGAGCTGTCATGAACAATCAGGCGCAAAAACCACAACCCCGCGGCCCCATGGGTGGGCGCGGCCCGATGGGCCATGGCGGCCCCGGCGCTTTCATGAAGGGCGAGAAACCCCGCGACTTCAAAGGCACCATGCTCAAGCTGATCCAATACCTGGGGCGCTATAAATGGACCGTGGCCATCGTCATGCTCTTTGCCATTGGCTCCACCGTCTTCAGCATCGTTGGCCCCAAGATCCTGGGCAAGGCGACCACCCGGTTGTTCGAGGGGGTGATGGCCCAGGTGGCAGGCAGAGGTGCGATCGATTTTACCTATATCGGCAATATCTTGCTCACCGTGTTGGCTCTGTACCTCGTTTCTACAGCCTTCTCCTACATCCAGGGCTGGATCATGGCGAATGTATCCACTAATATCGCTTACCGCATGCGCAAAGATATCTCGCAGAAGATCAACCGCCTGCCGCTCAAGTACTTCGACGGCACCACGCATGGCGAGGTGCTCTCGCGCATCACCAACGATGTGGATACCGTCAACCAGACCCTCAGCCAGAGCCTGACCCAGATCATCACCTCGGTGGTGACGGTGTTGGGCGTGCTGGTGATGATGCTCAGTATCAACTGGCTGCTGACCCTGGCCACACTGCTGACCCTGCCGCTTTCGGTGGCGTTTGTGGGGCTGGTGATCGGCCGCTCGCAGAAGTACTTCAAGCAGCAGCAAGAGTACCTGGGCCATGTCAACGGCCATGTGGAAGAAATGTACGGTGGGCATGTGGTGGTGAAGGTTTTCAACGGCGAAGAAGAGAGCGTGCAGAAGTTTGACCAGTACAACAACGTGCTCTATGACGCCGCCTGGAAGGCCAACTTCATCTCTGGCATGATGATGCCGGTGATGAACTTTATCGGCAACCTGGGTTACGTGGTGGTGTGTATCTTGGGCGGCTACCTGGCCATCCAGAAGGCCATCACCGTGGGCGATATCCAGGCCTTCATCCAATACGTGCGCACCTTCACCCAGCCGATCGCCCAACTGGCCAATACCTCCAATGTGCTGCAGCAGACCGCCGCCGCGGCTGAGCGCGTCTTCGCCTTCATGGCTGAGGCCGAGGAGATCCCCGATGCCGCCCAGCCGGTGAATCTGGCGTGTGCAGAAGGGCGCATTGAGTTCCGCGATGTGCACTTCGGCTACTCACCGGATAAGATCGTCATCAACGATTTCTGCGCCGAGGTAGAGCCGGGCCAAAAAATCGCCATCGTCGGCCCCACCGGCGCCGGCAAGACCACCATGGTCAAGCTGCTGATGCGCTTCTATGATGTTACCCGCGGGGCCATCCTGCTGGATGGGCACGATATCCGTGATTTTGCCCGCGGCGACCTGCGCTGCAACTTTGGCATGGTGCTGCAAGATACCTGGCTGTATAACGCCACGATCATGGAGAACATCCGCTACGGACGGCCCGATGCCAGCGACGAAGAGGTGATCGCCGCGGCCAAAGCTGCCCATGTGGATCACTTCGTCCACACCCTGCCGGAAGGCTATAACATGGTGGTGAACGAAGAAGCCAGCAACATCTCGGCGGGGCAGATGCAGTTACTCACCATCGCCCGCGCCGTGCTGGCTGACCCGAAGATCCTGATCCTGGATGAGGCTACCAGCTCGGTCGATACCCGCACCGAGGTGCTGATCCAGCAGGCCATGGATCAACTGATGAAGGGGCGCACCAGCTTTATCATCGCCCACCGCCTGTCCACCATCCGCAACGCCGACCTGATCCTGGTGATGCGCGATGGCGACATCGTCGAGCAGGGCAGCCACACCGAGCTGCTGGGGCGGGGCGGCTTCTACGCCGAGCTGTACAACAGCCAGTTTGAGGCCGCCGGGGCCTGACCCCTATCCCCTACCCCCTTCCCCCGAAGCGGGGGAAGGGGGAAATATCCCAAAACAGGTATCAGGCGGCGCTCTGCGCCGCCTGATACCTGTTTAATGATAGTATAATTTTATCGTAGCACTTCAGCGGGGATCTTGACCCAACCATCATCATTCCCCAACCCAACCCGAGCCAAAAACCAAAGGAGCATAACCCATGAACCACGGTCGGATCGTAGCAACTGTATTGGCGCTGGCTGTGCTGGTATTGGCCGCGCCGGGTCTGGCGCAAGCCAACAGCCTGCCCCTGCCGGACCAACCTCAAGAACCAATTGGCACCGGCTTTACTTACCAGGGCTACCTGGAGGATGGCGGCGCGCCTGCTGAGGGCGCGTATGACTTCGAGTTCAGCCTGTACGACGTGGATACAGACGGCGTGGCGCTGGGCACACTGACCCTCGACGATGTGCCTGTGACGGGCGGCTACTTCAGCGTGCTGCTCGACTTTGGGGCAGCCGTGTTCAACGGCGAGGCGCGCTGGCTGGAGATCGGCGTGCGGCCTGGAATAGAGACCGGTGCTTACACCACCCTCGAGCCGCGCCAGGCGCTGACCGCCGCGCCGTATGCATCTTATGCTGCCAGCGCGGGCATGGCAGATCTTGCCAACAGTGCGGTAACGGCCGTCACGGCTTCTTACGCTGGCGGTGCCCCCTGGACGGGGCTGAGCGGCGTCCCGGCAGGCTTTGCTGACGGCGTGGATGACGACACCAACACCACCTACACCGCCGGCAGCGGGCTGGCGCTGGCCGGCACCGAGTTCAGTGTTACCGGCGCCCCCTGGACGGGCATCACCGGGCTGCCGGCGGGTTTCGATGACGATGTAGACAACGACACCACCTATACCGCCGGAAGCGGGTTGAGCCTGACCGGCACGGAGTTCAGTGTTACCGGCGCCCCCTGGGGCGGGCTGACCGACATCCCGGCAGGCTTTGCGGATGGTGTAGACGATGTTACCAACATCACCTACACCGCCGGAACGGGCCTGAGCCTGACCGGCACGGAGTTCAGCGTCAACTTTGGCGGGTCGGGCACGGCGGTTACGGCCTCGCACAGCGATCACGATCATGCCAACTTCTGGAGCATCGCCGGCAACAGCGGCACCGACCCGGCGACGAACTTCCTCGGCACCACGGATAATGTGGCGCTGGTCTTCCGCGTCAACGGCCTGCAGGCCCTGCGCCTGGAACCCAACGCCACCAGCCCCAACCTCATCGGCGGCTACCTGGGTAACAGCGTGACGGCTGGCGCCTACGGGGCGACCATTGGCGGCGGGGGCGCTTCTGGCTTTCCTAACCAGGTCACGGGCAATTATGGCAGCGTGGGCGGCGGCTATCGGAATACTGCGGCCAGTGGCGCAACTGTGGCGGGGGGAGTTTACAACACTGCCAGCGGGGTCGCCTCCACTGTGAGCGGAGGCGGCTCCAACACGGCGAGCGGACAATACTCTGTTATAGGTGGAGGTTCTTACAACAATGCAACTGCTATAAACGCCACTGTTGGTGGAGGTTATTGGAATCTCGCTAGCGGTGGCTCTGCCACGGTAGCGGGGGGCCATGGCAGCACCGCCAGCGGCTATGATTCCACCGTGGGCGGGGGCGTGAACAACAGCGCCAGCGGCGATTATTCCACTGTGGGCGGGGGCGCACACAACGATGCCAGCAGCCTCTACAGCACCGTGGGCGGGGGCTACTGGAACAGCGCCAGCGGCTTCTTGTCCGCTGTGGGTGGGGGCATGGGCAACTGGGCTAGCGGCAATTACAGCACCGTGCCGGGTGGAACGGGTGCGGTAGCCTCTCATTATGGGCAAATGGCTTACACCAGTGGGTGCTTTTCCAACGGCGGCGACGCCCAGGCTTCGCTGTATGTGCTGCGCGATGTCAGCACCGGCACTGCCTGGGCGGACCTGTACCTGGGTGGCGATTCTGCGCTGCTGACGCTTGCCACCGACCAGGTAGTGACCTTCGATATCATGATCGTGGGCACCACCGATGCTGGCGAATCGGCTGGCTACCGCATCCAGGGGGTGATCGAGAATATCGGCGGGGATACGTTCTTTGTCGGCACGCCTATAGTGACCGTGCTGGGCGAAGACGACGCCGCCTGGGATGTGCAGGTGCTGGCCGACGATACCAATGATGCTCTGCTGATTCAGGCGATGGGCAATAACGAGACCATCCGCTGGGTGGCTACGGTGCAGACCGCCGAAGTCTCCTGGCCCTAACCAAGAAGCGAGGCCAACGATGAACCAACGAATGCCCATTCCTCAAAAGAAGCGCGTTGTCTTGCTGTTGGCGGTTTGCGCCCTGCTGCTGATCCTCAGCGCGGGCGCGGCCTACGCCCAGGGCGCGCTGGACCTCCCCTGGTGGACGGCGGACAGCGGCGGCGGGCTGAGCCAGGGCGGGGCTTATGCCTTGCACGGCGCGGCCGGCCAGCCCGATGCCGGTTCCATGCAGGGCGGGGATTACACCCTCAACGGCGGATTCTGGTCGGGCGGGGGCGGCAAGGCCCTGCTGAAGGTCTACCTGCCGCTGACGCAGAAGTAAAGAGGGGAAATATTCCGGAATTGAATGTGCGCAGTGGGCTTTGCCCGCTGCGCACATTCAATTCCGGTTTCTAAGCGCAATTGACACGCCGTTCTGCTCAGGGTATATTCAAGCCATGCAACACGGCACCATCTTCGATATCAAGAAGTATTCCATCCACGACGGCCCCGGCATCCGCACCACGGTCTTTTTCAGCGGCTGCCCGCTGGCTTGCTGGTGGTGCCACAACCCCGAGAGCCATTCGCCGAAGCCAGAGCTGATCTATCGCGCCGCTCGCTGCCAGGGCTGTGGGGCTTGCCTGGCGGTTTGCCCGCAGGATGCCATTGCCTGGGGGTCAGAAATCGGCAAGGTGGTGACCGACCGGGAGAAATGCACCCGCTGCCGCGCCTGTGTGGACATCTGTTATGCCGGGGCGCGTGAGTTTTCTGGCTACTCCGTCACCGTCGACGAGGTGATGGCGCAGGTGAGCCGCGAGATCCCGTTTTACGATCAATCCGGCGGCGGGGTGACCTTCTCGGGCGGGGAGCCGCTGATGCAGCCGCGCTTCCTGGCGGCCTTGCTGCGGGCCTGCCGGGCGCAAGAGATCCACACTGCGGTCGATACCAGCGGCTTCGCCACCTGGCGCGTGATCGAGCGCATGCGTGGGGATGTGGACCTGTTCCTCTACGATCTGAAGCACATGGACAGCGCCCGCCACTGCCAGGTGACCGGCGTGCCCAACGAGCTCATCCTGGACAATTTGCGCCGCCTGAGTGCGAAGGGCGCTCGCTGCCTGGTGCGCATCCCCCTGATCCCCGGTATCAACGATGACGCCGAAAACCTGAGCGCCAGCGCCCGCTTCCTTGCCAGCCTGCCCGGCCTGGCAGGCGTAGAGCTGATGGGCTATCATGATCTGGCCCAGGCCAAGTACCAGGCCCTGGGACGGGAGTATGCCCTGCCGGAGACGAAGCCGCCCGGTGAAGCGGAAATGCAAGCCGCGGCGGATATCTTCAAAAGTATTGGTATACAAGTTCAAATTTCCTTTGGAGGTGCCCATGCCCATCACGGAACGAGTCAGGCTGCTGCGCCAGCAGTCCCTTGATGCTAGAGAAACGCTCACCAGCGAACGGGCCGAGCTGCTGACCGCCTTTTACCAGCAGGAGACTGGCCTGCTTTCCACGCCGGTACAGCGCGCCCGGGCTTTTGCATATATCCTGGAGCACAAGCATATCGCCATATCCCCCGGCGAGCTGATCGTGGGCGAGAAGGGCGATGCGCCCAAGCACGCCCCCACCTTCCCCGAGCTGTGCTGCCACTCGCTGGAAGACCTGGATATCCTGGACAGCCGCGAGAAGACCTCCTTCCGCGTGGCGCCCGCCACCCGCCTCGCCTACGAGCAGACGGTCATCCCCTATTGGCGCGGCCGGTCGATGCGCGAGCTGATCCTGAGCGAGATGACGGAGGAGTGGAAAGCCGCCTACGAGGCGGGCATCTTCACCGAATTCATGGAGCAGCGCGCCCCCGGGCACACCGTGCTGGATGATAAGATCTATCACAAAGGCATGCTCGATTTCCAGGCTGAGATCGAGCGCCGCCTGGAGCAGCTTGATTTCCTGAATGACCCCCTGGCCTATGACCGGCAGCAAGAACTGCGCGCCATGCACATTGCCGCCGCGGCGCTGATGCGCTTCGCCGAGCGCTACGCGGCTTTGGCAGCCGAAATGGCCGCGGCCGAGCCGCACCCGCAGCGCCGCCTCGAGTTGGAGAAGATCGCCCGCGTCTGCCACAACGTACCGGCGCACGCCCCGGCGGACCTCCACGAGGCGCTGCAGTATTACTGGTTCGTGCACCTGGGCGTGACCACCGAGCTGAACACCTGGGACGCCTTTTGCCCTGGCAAGCTCGATCAGCACCTGCTGCCCTTCTACGATCCCGCCCATCGAGACGAGGCCGAAGAGCTGCTGCACTGCTTCTGGATCAAGTTCAACAACCAGCCCGCCCCGCCCAAGGTGGGCGTGACCGCCGCCGAAAGCGGCACCTACACCGATTTCGCCCAGATCAACATCGGCGGCCTGCGCCCGGATGGCTCGGACGGCGTCAACGAACTCAGTTATCTTCTGTTGGACGTGATCGAAGATATGCGCCTGCTGCAGCCCTCCTCCTCAGTGCAGGTGAGCAAGAAGAACCCCGATCGTTTCGTGCGCCGCGCCGCCCGCATCATCCGCACCGGCTTCGGGCAGCCGTCTGTCTTTAACTCCGACCTGATCGTGGAAGAGCTGGTGCGCATGGGCAAAAGCATCACCGATGCCCGCTGCGGCGGCTCCTCGGGCTGCGTGGAAGTGGGCGCTTTTGGCAAGGAAGCCTATATCCTCACCGGCTATTTCAACCTGCCCAAGGTGCTGGAGCTGGCCCTGCACAACGGGCTTGACCCTCGCACTGGCCGGCAGTTAGGCCCGCAGACTGGCGATGGGCGCGATTTTGCCTCGTTGGATGAGGTGTTCGCGGCTTTCGAGCGCCAGATGCGCCACTTCCTGGATATCAAGGTGCGCGGCAATCAGGTGATCGAGCGCCTGTATGCCCAGCACATGCCGGCTCCCTTCCTCTCGCTGCTGACCGATGACTGCATCGCCCGCGGCCAGGATTACCACGCCGGCGGCGCTCGCTACAATACCACCTACATCCAGGGCGTGGGCATTGGCACCATGGCGGATGCGCTGGCCTCCATCAAAAAGCACGTTTTTGAAGAGCGCACCCTGAGCATGGCGGCCTTGTTGGAGATGCTGGCGGCTGATTTTGCCGGGCACGAGCGACCGCGGCAGATGTTCCTCAACCGCACGCCCAAATACGGCAACGATGACGATTACGCCGATGACCTGATGCGCCGCACCTTCGAAGCCTACCTGAACGCGGTGGACGGGCGCAAGAACAATCGCGGCGGTGAGTATCACGTGAACATGCTGCCCACCACCTGCCACGTTTACTTTGGCTCGGTCACCGGGGCGACGCCGGATGGCCGCCGCGCCGGCACACCCCTCTCGGAGGGGGTCTCGCCGGTGCAGGGCGCTGACCGGCACGGCCCCACCGCCGTGGTGCGCTCGGTGGCTAAGATGGATCACGTCCGCACCGGCGGCACCTTGCTCAACCAGAAGTTCACCCCCCAGGTGCTGGCGACCGACGAAGGGCTGGACAAGTTCGTGCAGCTGGTGCGCACCTACTTCCGCCTGGATGGGCACCACATCCAGTTCAACGTGGTGGATGCCGCCACCCTCAAAGCCGCCCAGGCGAACCCCGAGCAGTACCGCAGCCTGATCGTGCGCGTGGCGGGGTACAGCGATTACTTCTGCGACCTGAGCAAGACCCTGCAGGATGAGATCATTGCCCGCACCGAGCACGAGGGGTTTTAAGAAAAAGGGGTCAAGCGGGGCAAATCCCCGCTTAACCCCTTTTGCGGAAACTTGCCGCGAAGGCTAAGGTTGGGCGGCCAGATATTCAACCACTGCATTGTACCGGTCCAGCGCATGCTGGCTGAGCTCGGCTACCGATTGTTTGAAGGCATCCAATGACTCTAATTGGGTGTACCCTTCCATCTCCCTCTCGACATAAGGCGCAATCAAGTCATGGTATTTCTGGTAAGCGGCTGCCAGCTTCTCTGGTTGGAAAGCTCCCTGGATGGTTTCTTGAAGGTACTGCTTGTATTTTGCCTGGTAAACAGGATCATCCATCAAAAAGCGAATGAGCGGCCATTGATCACTCACGGAGCTAAGATCTAGCTCCCGCACACTGCCCCCCGGCCCGCCCCGGCGGCCACCGGGGCCCATGCCCCCCTGGCTGAGCGCCATGTTATTGTCCCAGGGAATCCAGGTGACCAGGCCATCTTCCGGGTCGGTATACAGGTAATAGTTGTGTGCCATCGCGCCGTAGGTGTCCCAGTTCTGAATGATCGTGTCCACGGCCAGCCAGCGGATAAAGGCATTTACATCGAAAACGGCTTCCAATCCCGCCCGCCAGGCGGCCGGGTCGCTGGTGCGCAGCTCAGAATGCAGGGCTGAGAACAGGGCTTGAATATCGCTCCAATCGGCTTCGTCGGCGTTGGTCTGCTTTTCAAAGGACTCTTGATTGAACGTCCCGGCAGTAAAAGCAGCACCTGTGCCCTCTGGCTTATACACATTGCCGCCATCATCGCTGAACTGCGTCTCGATCACCGTATCATCCACAATTTCGACCGCGGTGTAGAGCCCGAAATATTGAGCGCCTTCGCCGTAATCGACATACACCTCATAGAATGCTGTTTGTGATGAGACCACTCCCGCTTCCCGGAAGATATCGGCAACGACCTTCTCGCGAATGTAGGAAGAATCCATGGCGTTGCTCTTGAACGAGATTTGTTTGAAGCCGTAGAAACGCTGGTTTTGGGTCGCAGGGTGCTCATCTTCGAATTCATCAAAATCAAGGCGGAAGGATATTTTCTGTGTGCCGCTGCTCCACGAGTTTTGCAAGGTGGAATTGCCGCTGTAGCGGAAGCCCACGCTCTCCCAGGTTTTACCGTTAAATGTAATGGTAGCTTCGACATAACTGGTATCGCCAAAGCCCAGTTTGCCCATGCCGTTCCCTGGTTGGCCGCCGGGCTGAAAATTACCCGGGCCTTGCGGGGGCACTCCTGCAGGGGGCTGCTGGTTTTGGGGTAAGTCCGGCGGGCGCGCCTGGTTATCGTTCCGCCCTCCGGGCATCTGGCCTGGATTGCCCAAACCCTGCGCCTGGCCTTGCGCTCCGAACAGCCCGGCCATTTCGGTTTGCAGGGCGGTCCAGGCCTCGGCAGACAGGGTTATGTCAATGCGATTAACGGCATCCTGGGGAAAAACGATGGCATAATTTGGCTCTGCCTCACTGCCGTGAGAGGCTTCTTCCCAATTGGCTGCGCCTGCGGCGGTCGGAACGGCGCTTTGCGGCTCGGTTTCCTGGCCAGCGGCCGTCTGCGTTGCGGCAGGTGTTGCGCATCCGGCCAGAAACACGGCGATCATCACAAAACTGAGTAGTTTACAAAGTCGAGGTAAGTTATTCATCCTGGCGAGAACCCTTTCGTAAATCCAATATGCAAAAAAGAGCAGGGGTGTTGGGTGTTTTGGGCGGGCTTCGCCCGCCCAAAACACCCAACTTCCCCCTTTTTATTGAGGTGTTACTAGAAAGATCATATCGTGCCCCCGGTTATTTTGGTTTATTTCTGGTATAGCGTTTGCGCTATCCCTGCCCCCAGGCGGATGCTGCCGCCCAGCGCCGAATTCGTTCGGCGCTGGCGCCCAACCATGTATATAATACTTATAGTGAATGCCATGCCTGAAATGATCCGGTCTGCGGGGTTGGGGTATGCAGCTAACCAACGGTAGCCGCGTGGTGGTGGTGGGCGGCGGGCCGGCGGGGAGTTTTTGCGCGCTGCACCTGCTGCATTACGCCGCCGAGGCTGGCCTGAGGCTGGATGTTCAAATTTTCGAGGGGCGCGATTTCAGCCAGCCAGGGCCGGGCAGCTGCAATATGTGCGCCGGCATTCTCTCGGCCACGCTGGAGCAAAACTTGCGCAGCCTGGGCCTGGAACTGCCCCCGGAAGTGATCCTGGCTGAGCTGAGCACTTACATCCTCCATCTAAAGGGACAAACCCTGGCGCTGCGGCAGCCTGACCCCGCCCGGCGCATCCTCAGCGTTTACCGCGGGCGCGGGCCGCGCCTGGGCCAGGCACCTTACCCGGCCTCTTTCGATGGCTGGCTGCTGGAACAGGCCCGCCAGCGCGGGGCCAGCGTGCACATGGAGCGCGTCCAATCCATCCAGCCGGGAGGCCGCCCGCGCCTCTGCACCGCCCACGGCGATCTGGATGCCGACCTGGTGGTGCTGGCTACGGGTGTCAACCGCCGCCCGCCGCTGCACCCGGCCTGGGGCTACCGCCCGCCGCGCAGTGAGCAGATGGCCCAAGACGAGGTTCCCTGGCCGTCTGAAGAGCCGGGCGACAGTGTGCACATTTTCTTCGATTACCCGCCCGGCCTGATCTTTGGCGCCATCATCCCCAAGCGGCGTTATGCCAACATCTCGCTGCTGGGGCGCGGGCTGGGGCCGGATGCTATGCAGAAGTTCATCGCCGGGCAGCGCCTGGGAGAAGTCTTCGCGGCCGAGATGCCGCGGCTGTGCGGCTGCGCGCCGCGCGTGGCGGTCTCTGCGGCGCGCGGCTATTACGCCGACCGCCTGGTGGTGGTGGGGGATGCAGCGGTGACCCGGCTCTACAAGGATGGCATGGGGGCAGCTTTCACCACGGCGCAGGCCGCCGCCCAAACGGCGGTGCAGCGTGGGGTGGCGCGGCGTGATTTCGCCGCCGGCTACCAGCCAACCTGCCGCCGCATCGCCTGGGATAACCGCTACGGGCAACTGCTGTTTGGCTTGTGGGGCCTGGTGCGCCGCATCCCTGGGTTCATGGAGCTTTGGCAGCGCCCGATCTTGACCGAGGTGGATCAGCCGCCCAGCAGCCATATCTACACCCGCGTCCTGTGGAGCATGTTCACCGGCGATGAGCCGTACCGCAAGATCTTCTGGAGCGCCCTCAGCCGGCCGGCGCTCTTCAACCTGTGGAAAAGGATGGTGCAGAGATGAGCAAAACACTGCAGGCAACCGGGTTGGGTCCCCTGGCCGATGGCGGCCGTGTGGTGGTGATTGGCGGCGGGCCGGGCGGCTCGGGTGCGGCGCTGGCCTTGCAGGCCGAGGCGCGCCGCTTGGGTAGAGAGATCCAAATTACCGTGGTGGAGGGCAAACAACTGGAGGAGGGGAAACACCACAACCTGTGCTCGGGGGTGCTTTCGCCGCCGATCATGACCCTGGTGGAGAATGAGCTGGGGGTGCCCTTCCCCAAACACCTGTGCGGCGCCTGCGTTACCGGCTATGTGCTGCACGCCAACCAGCAGCAGATCATCCTGGACGGCGAGAGCGAGCCCAGCGCGGCCATGCGGCGCATCCTGTTCGATGCTTATCTGCTGCAAACGGCGCGCCAGCGCGGCATCGAAGTGCACACCGCCCGGGCCACCGGCGTGGAGTTCCATGCTGACCGGGTGGTGGTCTACACAGAAAACTCTCCCCTCACCGCCGATGTGGTGGTTGGCGCCTTTGGCCTGGATGAGGGCACGGGGGCGCTTTTCCAGCAGGCGGTGGGCTACCGACCGCCCCCCGCCCTGAGCGCCATCGTCACCAAGTACCATCCCGGCAAGGAGGGGATGCAGGCCTTTGGCAAACGCATCCATGCCTTTTTGCCGCGTTCCCAGCACATTGAGTTTGGCGGCATCACCCCCAAGGAAGACCACCTGACCATCAATATCGCCGGGGTTGCCGTGAACACGGACCTGATGGACGGTTTCCTGGCTACACCGATGGTGCGGGATGCTCTGCCGGCTTTCGAAAATGCCGGGCGTTTCAAACCTCTCGACCTGCGCTATTTCAAGGGCCGCTTCCCCTGCGGGCTGGCGCGCCATTACACCGGTGACCGTTTCGTGATGGTGGGCGACGCCGCCGGGCTGGTGCGGGCCTTCAAGGGCAAGGGCGTCACCTCCGCCATCCAGACCAGCCTGCGCGCCGCCCGCGTCATCCTGCGGGAGGGCATCTCGGCGGAGGCCTTCCGGGCCTATCACGCGGCCAACCAGGATATCACCCGCGACCTGCCCTTTGGCCGGGCGATGCGCTTTCTGACCATCACAGCCGCCCGCCTGGGCCTGATGGGGGTGGTCATCCGGGCGGCGGAGCATGATGCGGGCTTGCAGCGCGCCCTCTTCGACGCCGTCTCAGCCCACCAATCGTACACGCACGTGGTGCGCGGTGCCTTAACGGCCCATGCTGCCAAGGCTATTTTGGGGGCGTTATTTAAATAACACCATCTGGGCTCAACCTGGCTCGGAAGGTGTTTTGACAAGCTCCGTTGCATCTTCGCTCCGCCGCGCCCGCCAGCGCCGGCCTAAATTTATTCCCGTACTTTCAAGAACTTTTCACAGTTTTTCTGTCTCGGTTATAATTAGCAAACCCCCATTCCTCTATCTTTGCAAGTGAACAACAAGGAGACTGTATGTTACACGAACCAGCCACACCTGCAGGAAAAGACCCAGCCGGGCCGTATAAAGTACGCCTGGGCGTCCGCATGTTTTTGTTTTATCTCTTTTTCTATGCGGGATTTGTTATCATCAACCTGGCCAGCCCCAAGGCGATGAGCGCGATCGTCTTTGCCGGGCTGAACCTGGCGACCGTATACGGCCTCTTACTGATCATTGTGGCGTTCATCGAAGCCCTCGTCTACAACGCCATGTGCCACAAAAAAGAAACCGAGCTGGAAAAGCCCGAACCCCAGGCAAAGGCATAACCTCATGGCGATCATTGTCTTCATCTTCTTTGTCATTATCGTCATTGGCCTCTCGCTGTACCTGGGCAATAAGGCCAAAACCTCCAGTGGCTATTACGCCGCCGGTGGCAAGATCCACTGGGGGGTGAACGGGATCGCCTTTGCCGGAGATTATCTCTCGGCGGCTTCCTTCCTGGGCATTTGCGGGCTGATCGCCACCGTCGGTTACGATGGCTTCCTGTACTCCATCGGCTACCTGGCGGGCTGGATCGTGGCGCTGTTCGTGGTGGCTGAGCCGCTCAAGAAGCTGGGCAAATACACCTTTGCCGATGCTTTGGATGCCAACTACAACTCGCGCGATATCAAGCTGATGGCAGCCATCAGCACGCTGGTCGTCTCCATTTGTTACCTGATCCCGCAGATGGTTGGCGCGGGTGTGCTGGTAGAGCCGCTGCTGGGCATCCCCCACGCCTGGGGTGTGCTGATGGTGGGCGCTATCGTCATCACCATCGTTGCCACGGCAGGCATGGCCTCCACCACCTACGTGCAGTTCCTCAAGGGCGCCTTACTGATCGTCTTCTCCACCATCCTGGTGGGGGCGGTTGTGATCCGCGGCCTCTCCACCCAGCCCGACCAGGGCGGCGAGGTGCCCTTCTACGAGTACGCTGAACTGCAAGCCGCCCAACTCAACGGGCAGTTTGTAGTGCTCGATGCCGGTTGGGAAGTGCTGGAGCAGGTGGAAGTCAAGGGCGGGCTGATTTTTGTCCGTCTCAGCCATGCTGGCGCAGAAAACTGGTGGTATGCCCACGAGAGCGACGGCGGGATGACGCTGATGGAATCCCAATCGGTGGTGACGCGCACAGATGGCAGGTGGATCAACGGCGCGCTGGCCTCGGCGGAAAACCAGCTGCGCCCGGTGGGCAACCTGGAGCAGATCGAGGGTCAGACTCAGACCGAAACGGGCAGCCTGTCCATCTTTGAGTTCCTGGCCTCCCTCACCGACAAAGATACCGTCGTGCGCACCTGGAAAAGCGCCAGCTTTACCGACGCCGCCGGCGACAAGGTCACCGTCTACTACCCGAACGATGTGACCGGCGACCGCATCATGCGCCCCGGCCTGAAGTTCAAGGTAGAAGGCACCCTGCTGGAGCGGCTGGATTTCCTTTCGTTGATGCTGGCCCTGTTCCTGGGCACTGCCGCTCTGCCACATATCCTCATTCGCTACTACACCGTTCCCAGCCCGGCCTCGGCGCGCAAATCCACCATCGTGGCGATTGCCGCCATTGGCTTTTTCTACATCCTGACCCTGTTCATGGGCCTGGGTGCGATGGTCAATGCGACGATGAACCCCGCCGATAGCAACATGGCCGCGCCGCTGCTGGCGCGCTCCTTTGGCGAGCTGCTCTTTGCTGTTATCTCCGCCATTGCCTTTGCCACCGTCCTCGGCACCGTCAGCGGCCTGATCGTAGCGGCCTCTGGCGCGGTGGCGCACGATCTGTTCGACCGCTACCTGAACGTCAAGATGGATGACCGCCAGAAAGTGCGCGCTGGGAAGATCTCCGCCTTTGCCATCGGCGCTATCGCCATTGTGCTGGGCATCCTCTTCAAGGGCATGAACGTCTCCTTCCTGGTGGGGCTGGCCTTTGCGGTGGCGGCCTCGGCCAACCTGCCCGCCATCCTGATGCTGCTGTTCTGGAAGAAGACCACTGCCAAAGGCATTGCCGCCTCCATTGTGGTGGGCATCATTGCCTCGCTGGGGTTGATTGCCCTGTCGCCGGAATTGTTCACCCTCTATGGCCTGAACCCGCTCGACGCACCCATCCCCTTCAACAACCCTGGGATCATTTCGATCCCCTTGAGCTTCATCACGCTGGTGGTGGTCTCGCTGCTGACGCCGAAAAAGGAGCAGGCCTCCTAGGAGGATGAGCGGGATGCGCCGCAAGGCGCATCCCGCCTTGCTCTCACCTCTGGATGGTGAGGCCCGTAGGTTCGATGAGCGCTGACCTCCTCGTCAACTTTCACTGCCACTCCATTTTTAGTGATGGCGAGCAAACGCCGGAAACGCTGGCTGCCAACCTGGCCGCGGCCGGGGTGCGCTACGCCGCGTTGACCGATCATGACACGCTCGAAGGCCTGCCGCGCTTTCAAGAAGCAGCCCGCAAGCGCGGCGTTTCCTGCCTGCCCGCGGTGGAGCTGACTACCTGGTTCAATGGGCGCGAGGCGCATCTGCTGGGCTATGGCTTTGACCCTCAGCATGCCGACCTGCAGGCCACCCTGCTTTCCTTGCGCCAGGTGCGCAGCCAGGAAGTGCACAGTATCGCCGATTCGCTCAGGAAAATGGGCACCAATCTCTCCAATGGCGCCGAACATGCTGCAGGCATCAGCGCCGCGCCAGAGGGCCGGCTGGAGACCGGCGCAGCCATCGCCCTGCTGCACCGCGCCGGGGGCAAGGCTTTTTGGGCGCACCCGCTGACCTACGAAACCGACCCGGAACGGCTGGAAGCCTGCGTGACCGAGCTGAAAGCCAAAGGGCTAGATGGTCTGGAGGCGATCTACGCGCCGTATGCGCCGCCGCAGCGCGCCGATCTCTTGGCCCTGGCGGAGAGCCACGGGCTGCTGGTCAGCGCGGGCACCGACTTCCACGCCGGCAGCAAGGAGTTGGGCATCGCTATGCCCCGCGCAGAGTGGATGCGCTTTCGAGAGGCGGTCTTTGCCAGCCGGGCCTTCAATGGGGAGCAGCCGGGCGCAGAGAAAACCACTTCCGGCAGCCCCGCCGCGCCTCACCCGGCGGGAGTTCCCCATCGCTTTCGACGCCGTTCTTATGTTTTACGTATCTTCCTGCCCACGCTGATCGCCATGGGGTTGTTCTTAGCTGCCATTTGGGGCGTGATCCTGCCTTCGTTTGAGCAGACCCTGTTGGACCGTAAACGCGAGTTGATCCGCGAGCTGACCAACTCGGCCTGGAGTATCCTGGCCTCGTATGCGCGCGATGAGCAAAACGGCCTCTTGAGCCGTGAAGAGGCCCAGGCGCTGGCGATTGCCCAGGTGCAGGCGCTGCGCTATGGGCCGGAAGGCAAGGATTACTTCTGGATCCAAGACCTGCAGCCGCGCATGATCATGCACCCCTACCGCAGCGACCTGAACGGGCAGGATTTGAGCGGCTTTACCGACCCGCGCGGCGCGGCGATCTTTGTGGAGTTTGCCGAGCTGGTGCGCCGTGATCAAGAAGGCTACATCAACTACGTCTGGCAGTGGAAAGATGATCCGGCGCGCCTGGAGCCAAAGGAATCGTATGTCAAGGGTTTTGCCCCCTGGGGCTGGGTGATCGGCACGGGCATTTATACGGATGATGTGCGCGGTGAGATCGCCCGCATCGAGCGCAGCTTGATCCAGGCTGCGCTGGTGATCTCGAGCGCGGTGGTGCTGCTGCTGCTGTTTGTGCTGCAGCAGAGCCTGCGCATTGAGCGAGAGCGCCAGGAGGTGGTGGATATCCTGCGCGAATCGACCGAGCGCTACCACTCGTTGGTAGAGGCCACCACCGAGGGCACCCTGCTGATCGTGGATGGACGCTGCCGTTACGCCAACCCCACCTTTCTCGGTATGACCGGCCACACCGCCCAACAACTGGAATTCCTCGATCTGTCTGATCTGCTGCCGCAAGAAGATGAGAACGCGGCTTTTTGGGAGCGTTTCGAGTGCCTGGACAGCCAGGATGGGCCGCACCTTCCGGATGGCAAAGCTTTTGAAGGGTTTTTACGCCGCGCAGATGGCCGCTTGTTAGCGTGTTTGCTGGCGATCAACCCGATTGTGTTTGCCGAGCAGCGCGGCCTGATCTTGCTGGCACGCGATGTAACGCTCCAATCGGCGGTGCTGGGGGAAGAAGCCCTCTGCCGTGCAGCGCAGCTGGCTCCCCTGGGTATTTTCCGCGCCCGGGCTGGGCGCCGTGCCGCCCTTGTAGAGATGAATGCGGCCGCGCGGGCGTTCTTTCCTCAAGATCAGCCTGCCCTGGCAGATTTGTTCTCAGACCCGGTCGAGTTTGATGCCTTGCTTCAGACCCTGCAAAACAGCGGCGAAGTGAGCAACCAAATCGTACACCTGGAAACCAGCGATGCCGCAGCACAATTTGTCTCGCTTGCCGCGCGCCTGGTGCGTGACGAAGACGGCCACAACACTTACGTGGTTGGAACCCTGCAAGATGTGACCGCACAGCAGCGCCGGGAAGCTGGCCGTGAGGCGCTGATCGAAAAGATGCAGGCTTCATTGTTGTTCCTGCACGAGCCGATTGCACGCCTGGGGCGCGATGTGCTGGTGTGTGAACTGCACACCAGCATCGCCGAGCTGGCGCGCCAGATGACCGAACGCAACGTGACCGCCGCGTTGGTATCCAGCCAGGGTACCATCGTCGGCATTGTTGCTGATCACGATCTGCGCGCCCGGGTGCTGGCAGAAAATGTTCCCCTCAGTGCGCCCATCCATACCATCATGAGTGCCCCGCTCAATAAAATCTCTGAGGATGCGCTGATCTATGAGGCGCTGATGCGTATGGAAGAGAAGGGTGTGCGCCACCTGGTGGTGGAAGATGCCGACGGGCAAATTGTCAGTGTGATCAATAACAAATCGCTGATCCAATTCCAACGTTATGGCGCTCTTGTGCTCTCGCGCGACATCTCTCGCTCTGCCAGTGCAGAGGATGTCGCCCGCCACACCGAACGTACACCTCTCTTGGTGAAAACTCTGCTGGAGAGCAGCGCCCGCCCCCGCCATGTGACCAAAATGCTGGCCTCCATCTGCGATTCAACCACAGAGCGGTTGGTGCAATTGGCGATGGACGAGCTGGGCCCGCCGCCAGCCGACTTTGCCTTTATTGCCATGGGCAGCCAGGGCCGCCAGGAGCAAACCCTGGTCACCGATCAGGATAATGGCATCATTTTTGCGCCTGCCCAAGGCGCGGATGCGCAAGTGGTGAGCGAGTATTTCCTGCGCATGGGGCAGCGTGTTTGCGAGGGGCTGGCGCACGCCGGGTACCCGCTCTGCCGCGGCGGGGTGATGGCAAGCAAGCCGCGCTGGTGCCGCTCTCTGCCCGATTGGATCTCGGGTTTTGACGAATGGATCCACAAGTCAGAGCCACAAGAGATCATTGACCTGAGCATCTTTTTTGATTTCCGCACTGTGTATGGCAACGCTGACCTGACCCATGAGCTGCGCCGGGCCATCCACGCCGCGCTGGTCGATGAGCGTGCCTTTTTTCATCACTTTGCCGAGAACGCGCTGATGTTCAAGCCGCCCTTCCGTCTGCTGGGGAGCATCTACCTGGGTGGGGGGGGCACCGAGCATGCCGGGGAAATCAATCTAAAAGATGCCATGATGCCGATGGTGAGTTTTGCGCGTCTGTACGCCCTGCGCCACCAGATCAACCAGACCCACACGCTGGAGCGCATCGATGCACTGACCGAGCGAGGCCTGATCCTGGCCTCCAGCCGCGATGAGATTGTGGCCTCTTACGATTTTCTGATGCAATTGCGGCTGCAAAACCAGGTGGCTGCCCTGCAAGCCGGGCGCACCCCTGCCAACCTGGTTCATCCTGCCAGTTTGGGCTATATGCAACAGGAGTTGCTCAAACAGGCCTTCGCCCAGATTTCGGCAGTGCAGAAGAAGGTTAGCTACGACTTTTTGGGCGGGGTGTAGAAAAGAGAACCGCTTGAAGTTGCCCGCTTACGCCGCCGCGCCCGCCAGCGCCGGCCTAAATTTATTCCCCTCACCACAACACAGCAATTACCTGCTGGATCCTTTACCCGGATGCCAAACTTTCTCGTTCGGCATTCATCTCCAGGGCCTTTGCTGCCTGGCCGCTCAATTCATAGGCCCGGCCTAGCTGCAAGTACAGCTCTCGCAAATCTGCCGGGTCTGGCATTTCTGGCAGCGACGCCTCCAACACGAACTGGCGGGCGCGTTCGAAATGAACGATGGCCTCGCTCAGCGCCAAGATGCGCAGCGCTTTTCGGCCGGCAGCCAGGCTGTTGTGGAAAGCTGCCTGGGCCAGTCCGGCAGCCAGCGCATGGTGGGCTAAGGCAGCAGCAGAGTCTCCTGCGGCTTCGAGAATTTCCAGCGCGCGCTGATGAAAAAGCCTCCGCCGTGCATCCCCGGCTTCGGTATACACCACATCGCGCAGCATATCGTTGATAAAGCTGTAATCACTGGCTGCGCCCTGCTGCGCCACTTCCAGCAAGAGCCTGCTGCTGATCAATTCATCCAGGGCGGGTAAGGCCAGGTCTTGGGTCATGTTGGCGATGGCGCACAGGCGCTCGAAGGTGATTTGCTGTTCGAGCACAGCTGCGCCCGCTAACAGGCTGAAAGCATTGGGGCTGAGGCGATTCAAGCGTGCGCGTATCACAGCATGCACGGTGGAAGGGACGCGCACCGCCTGCCCAAGATCGTGTTTAGCGTCTACGGCAAAAGTCCATCGCCCCTCGGCGCGCCGTTTGGCGTGCAGCACACGGCGTTCAAGCAAATCCTTCAAGGTCTCCATCAAGTAGAATGGCTGCCCACGCGTTTCGGCATACAACCATTGGGCGAAATCGGCGTCGGGCGGTGTAAGGATGGACTGCACCATTTGCACCGTCTCGCCTTCTCCTAGCGGCTCCAACTCAAGATGAACCGGCGTCAACTCGCGCCCCACGCGCTCCAACCACTGGAGGGTGCCCGAAGAACTCCATTGTGATCCGCCCGTTGGCTGGAATTGGGATATCGGACGCAAAGCCCCTGAGCGCAGGCTGACCAACAGCAAGACCCGCACGGCGCTTTCTCTCCAGCGCCGGATGGCATACTGCAGCATATCCAACGTGGCGCCATCCGCCCACTGCATGTCATCCATCCAAAACACCAGCGGCACCTGTTGGGCCAGTGCCAGGGTTAATTGTGCAAATGGCTCGAAGAGCTGCGCCCGGTTTACTTCCGTTTCCTGATGAGAGTGCATCTCTGGGGCTGGGGGCAAACCTGGATCGCGTTGGCGCAATTCTGGCAGCAGTTGGCTTAACGAGGCCAACCCCACCGGTTCCAGTAAAACCTCAAGGGAGTTTTTTCCTTCGAGCCGCAGCCGCAGCGCATCCACCAGCGGCTGAAACGGCAAATGACTGCCGCTCTCAAAGGCGCCGCCTTGCAGCAACTCAGCCCCCTGTGCGCTGGCCCAGGCCATGAATTTCTCTGCCAGGCGGGTTTTGCCAATGCCTGCCTCGCCGCGCAGCACCACAAGCTGAGGTTGGCCGGCTGTGGCGCGCTCGTAGCTATCTTGGAGTATCTGATGCTCGCGGGCGCGCCCGGCAAACAGGTTTCCCAGAAATGCAAACGAAGTATCTGGCCGGAGTGGCAAAGGCGCGGCGCGATGGTTGTGAGGATGGATGGGGATGGTTTGTGTGCGAATGCGCTCGGCCAGGGCTTCTGTATCTGGTTCTGGTTCGATGCCCAATTCGGCCGCCAACCGGGTGCGACAGGCCTCGTAGGCAGCCAAAGCCTGCCCGCGTTCACCGGCCGCAAAGTGGGCCCGCATCTTGCGACGATAGGCAACTTCGTTCAATGCATCCAGGGCAATCCAGCGCGAGGCAGTTTCTGCAGCGTCAGCAAACTCACCGCTGGCAAACTGGATTTCAGACAGCCGATCCATGATCAGGCCCAGACGGCGATGCCAGACCTCGCGCTGGATGGCGACCCAATCGTCGAAGTCGGGGGCATCGCCCAGCGAAAACCCAACCAAAAAATCGCCGCGCTGGCGGGTAAAAGCGGACCGTAGTAAAGGCAGGCTGGCCGGACTCTGCGACTGCGCTCGGCTGGCGCGCTCCGCGCGGGCCAGCTCGTAAGCCTCTTCTATCGTTTGCAGGTCAAGATCGATTTCGGCGTCTGGATTCAGCCCCAGCGAATTGTGGGTGATAGAAAGATAGGAGGATTGGAACTGGTCGCTTGTCTGGCGAAGGGCTGTTTGCAGGCGGCCAAGCGTGTTGCGCAGGCTGGCATAGCTGCGCTCGGGGCTGGCTTCTGGCCACAGCAAGGTAGCCAGGTGCTCGCGCGGCTGAAACTCCGCCTCAATTGCCAGGTAGATCAGCAGCGCCAAGGTTTTGCGCGTCGGGAACGCCAGTGGCCTGTCTCCCAGACGTACTTCGGGAGGCCCCAGTGCAGAGAGCCGTAAAGGTAGCATTTGATCAACCATCCATTGTCCCTTGTGACGCTGTTGAGACTCTTAATCATTATACTGAAAGTAATAGTAACAAGCAACTACCAATTCCGGTGAAATAGCCCGCGGCAGCGTTTCTGTCATTGGGCAGACGAGAGGAAGACCGGGTTGCTCTTGCATGGTTTTTACGAAGAGATAGGAGGTATTGGATGTCTGGCATTGTTCTCACATTCCCCATTTTGTCCGGTAAGGTGGAAGCCTGGCGCCGGTTCTGCCAGGAATTAGCTGGCTCTCAACGAAAGCCGTACGAAGCCTCGCGCCAGCGATTGGGCATCACGCGCGAACGGTTGGCATTGGTGGAAACCGCCTTTGGGGCAACCGCTGTGACCACCCTGGAAGCCCCCAATGTGTCTCGGGCTTTGGGCCAGATCATCACCTCGGCTCGCCCGTTTGATATCTGGTATCGGGAGCGGTTGCTGGATATGCATGGCATTGACCTGGCAGGCTATGAGCAATTCGCCATCCAAACACCGCTGCCAGACAATCAAGAAGTGCATTTTGAGTGGTCACTAGAGCGCCGCGCCGCGGCTTGAATCAGCATTCCTGACCGGAGAAAACAGAGTGAGCAGCCATAGCAACCAACACGGTTTGACCAGTACACAGCCGAGAGGCTTTTTGAGCGGACTGCGGTTCGTCCGGGGCTTTCTCAGCCGGTTGATCAGCCTGGTCAGTCTGACGCATCAGGATCTGAGGGACGCGGGTGTAATCCATCACTCGCTGTACGACTAAGAACCTATCCGGAGATCGGGGGTACACCCACACCCCATAATTTTCGGATAGGCACGAAAAGCATGGAACAAGTTCGAAAAGACTCATGGCGAAAGCCAGAAAGGCAGTAGATCATGAACGACAAAACGTTTGAAAATAAAGTAAATCGGGATATTGGCAATACGAAAAAGGATTTGGTCACATTGATGGAAGACGGCATCACTGGGGTAAGCAGAACCTTTGAACAACTGACGGACAATGCAAAGGAAACCGTGGCCGGCGTAGTAAAAACCGTCCAGCAGTCTGTTGGGCATAGCATGAGCCAATACAATGGGAAAGTCCAGGATGTTGCCGACCGGGTTCCAGGCGGTTTTGGCAAGAAGGCCGCCCGATACCCCTGGGTGACGGTCACGCTGTTTATGGCTTTTGGCATGCTGCTCGGGGCAGTGCTCAAGCCCAGCCGGCGGCCGGTCGTCGGGTAGCCTCCCAGACTGGCGAAATGGTCATGCAAAGAGCGTCAACCCTTGGCATGACCCCAAACGATAAACCTAAGAAAAGAAAAGAGGAACAACAATGACTGATTACAAAGAAGTGAAAACTACAGCACATGAAGCGGGACAAGAGCAGCGTTTCGCAACCTTTAAGGTCACCCAGCTGATCTGGTTGCTGCTGGGCATTCTCGAATCCATGATCGCACTACGGGTTGTGTTCAAGTTGCTCGGGGTCAATGCGGCCAATGCGTTTGCAACCCTCCTTTACGGCGTGACCAACCTTTTCATCGCTCCCTTTGAAAGCCTGGCGGGAGCCCCAGCAGCGGGCGGCATGGTGTTGGAAATTTCTTCCATCATTGCCATGATCGTGTACGCGCTGATGGCTTGGGGTCTGGAGCGGATTGTGTATGTGGTTTTCTACCGCCCGCGCGGGCCGGTGAGTGTCAGCCAGACGACCGTTGCTGAACATACTCCGGTGCAAGCACCTGCGGGTGTTAGCCAAACGACGACCACGGATCGCACCGTAACGCATACGCCCTAGGCGCAATCCAACAAGCGTCGTCGAGCATTCGACCGTTCGGTCAAACTGCCAGCCGGTCAACTGGATCGGCTGGCAGCCAAAAACATCGTTCAAAGTAAGAAGGAGAAAATCTCATGTCTCTCTTGTGGCTCATCATCGTCGTGCTCATCATCCTGTGGCTGCTTGGCTTTCTCGGGTCGAATATCAGTCCAAGGTTCCCGAAAACCGGGAGTTGGATTCATACTCTGCTCGTCATCGCCATCATCCTGGTCATCCTGAAACTCCTCAACGTGATCTAAATTTCTCGCGTTGCCTCATAAAGTATGCCGTGATCGTTGGCTGATGTGGGTGTGTTTTGCAGGCTATGCCCGCAAAACACACCCACCCAAACCGCCCCGGCGATCTCCAGAGAACCCTTGTGGTTCAACGAAAGGAAAAGGTAATCCCATGAGCGATAAACAAACAATTCTATCTGCCCGCAAGCCTGAAACCCGCCTGCAAAAATCCCTGCGCGGCGCTCTGCGCTGGCTGCTGGTAGCTTTGCTGGCATTTGGGCTGGGTGCAATGATCATCGCCTTTGCGTTCTACTTCCCCGCCCGGCAGATACTCGATACCGCCAAAGCCGACCTGGAGAGCGCCAACGCCACGATCGCTGAAAAAAACGCCCAGATCACCACGCTGCAGGCAGATAATGCGACCCTGCAAGCAAACCTGGACGCCGCCACGCTGCACATGGTTGTGCTAGATGCATTGTCAGGTGCGCGCGGCGCCAGCCTGGCGGTAGCCGCCAACGATTATGCCGGAGCGCGCCTGTCGTTAGCACAGGCCTCCGCCGCGCTGGATATCCTATCTGGTCTGGTGAGGGGAAGCCAAAAAGATGTGCTCACTGATCTGCAGAAGAGCGCGGCTCAGGCACTGATCGAGATTAACACTGACCTTGCCTCAGCGCAGCCGGAACTGGATCGGTTAACCACCAACTTAGTGCAATTGGAAAATAACCTGTTCCCCAGACCGAACGATGGACAGAGTTTCCAAAACTCACCCACACACAGCAAATCGCCGAAGATTCTTCACAAAACCGGCAAATTGCCGGGCATGCAGTCTAATTTGGAAAACCACCTGTTCCCGAACTCGAAAGATGGGCGGGTCATTCAAACCTCGCCCATGCACAGCAAAACGCCAAAAATCCTTCACAAAACTGGCGAGTAGTCTGAAAGGCTTTTGAATGAACAAGCGGCGTGTTGCGACGATAATGATCTTGCCCCTGTTAGCCCTGATGCTGATGGCGTGTGAAAGCGTCACCCCATACGAATCGAGCGTTCCGCTTGTGGATTCGGCGTCTACTCCTTTACCCATACCCGGGCAGGAAGAGGCCTATGCCGCGGCGCAGGCCACACTGACGGCGGGCCAGAGCGAGATGATGGGGCTGTCGAGCCAGGCGACCTCGGTCAGCCTGAGCATGGAGCAAGACGCGAATGCCGCCGCGCAGGCCACATTGGATAATTACCAGCGCCAGTTGATGGAGCTGTCTATCCGGGGTACCGAGGTCAGCCAGAACATGGCCTGGGCGGCGGCCACGCAGCAGTTCATCACCGCGCAAACGCAGGCGGTGTGGGATGCTACCGCCTCTGCCCAGAACCAGGCCGCCACGGCCACTTATTCGGCCTACGCTTTCCATGTCATGCAGACTGCCCAAGTGCAGGAGCGGATGGACCTGCAAAGCACCAATGTTGCCCAGGCGGAATCTACCCTGATGGCGTATGTGTTGACAGCCACAGATTCTGCTTACGTACAAAATGTCACGCAGACTGCACAGGCCCAGGCGATGCTGTACCTCCAAAGCACACAGGCTGCTCAGGCGCATGCTACCCAGGTGGCAAACTCGTTGACGGCCACGCCGTTTGCTGCGCTCCAGGCTGAAATCGTGCGAGCCCAGCAAGAATCGGATCGACGCGCCTGGTGGAACGAGTTTATCGTCACGCCCTTGATGGTGTTCCTGTTTGTTCTGATCGTGATCCTGCTCATTGTGGGTGGGGTGGTGGCCTACCGGCGGCTGCTGCCGGTGCTGGAGCTTCGCCTGCGCACCATCTCGCGCTCGGACAACAATCCTGTGCTTCTGGCGGATGGAATGATCGTGGAGCCAGGCCCTCAGCATCAATTGCCGTACCAGGAAATACGCTTGCTCAATCCTGAACTTACGATGGATGAAAGCCCGCAGGTGGAAATCGTCGGCCCGTTGGAGCCATCCATCACCAACTGGATTGACGAAGCCGAGCAGAAATTACGCGCGGTGGAGGAGACCAGGCATGAGCGCTAACCGCTACCTTCCGGCAGCCATTAATGTGGCCCAAACAATTCCACGCATCCTGGCCCAACTCGGGTTGAACCCGTTCATCAGCCGCTTTGTGCTGACCGAAACTGAGCAAGGCCATGCCTGGCTGTTTGTGGTCTTAGAGGTGGGGCCTCTGCAGCACCCAGAAGATTATGCTGCTCCTAACACGCTGCACTATCTATCTGTTGCCCTAAATGGGCTGCCTGTGGTGCTCAGCGACTCGTACGGCCTGCGCTACGCTGTGCTTCTCAGCCCATCTTTACCGCAGGGTGCTCATTGATCCTGAGAAGCGAATAATGTCCGGCTGCTCTACGTCTGCCCAGAGCGCCGGCACTAACTTGCAGGGCAGTTGATCCGAAAAGATTCAGAAGGAGAACGAAATGAAGAAAACGCATTTGATCACTATGTTGATCGTGATCGCACTGCTTGTCTCGGCAAGTACCCCCCTCCCCGGTATCCTGGCGAGCCCGGGCGCGGTGGCCCCCGATTTGGGCGCCGCGGAGAGCTTCGTGGCTCTGGCCAGCTCGACGGTGACCAATACCGGCTTGGGCACCTTCTATGGGGATGTGGGCGTCAGCCCAGGCACAGAGGTGGTTGGTATTCTCCCCAGCATGGTCATCAACGGAGCGATCCACATCGCAGATACGCTTGCCGGTCAGGCGCAGACGGATGCGAACACTGCTTACAATATGTTGGCAGGCCAGGCGTGCGGGACTAATTTGACGGATCTGGATCTGGGCGGCATGACGCTCCAGCCAGGCGTCTACTGTTTCGATACGTCTGCTCAGTTGACGGGAGCCCTGGTTCTGGATGCCATGAACAACCCCGATGCAGTGTGGGTTTTCCAGATCGGGAGCACGCTTACAACTGCCTCTGCTTCGACCGTGACCGTGATCAACGGCGGTAAAGCGCTCAACACCTACTGGCAGGTGGGCAGTTCCGCCACGCTCGGTACAGGCACTTGTTTCAAAGGTAACATTCTGGCCTATGCAAGCATCACCCTGGATACCGGCGCAAGCCTGACGGGCAGGGCGCTGTCGCTCAATGGTGCCGTCACGATGGAAACCAATGGCAGTACGATCATTACACGTACCCCCTTGCTCCCGATCTATCTGCCGATCATCCAGCGGTGACCCCCCGCTATCGCATATGAAAAGCCGGCTGCGCTACGCCTGCCCAGGGCGCCGGCATCAACACACAGGGCAGCTTAGATAAAGGTTTAGGAGGATCACATGAACAAGGACATTTTCGAAGGCAAGTGGAAGGAAATGCGCGGCCAGGTCAAAGAGTGGTGGGGCAAGCTCACCGACGATGAGCTGGAGCAGGCGGCTGGTAATACCGAACAAATTGTCGGCTTGCTGCAGCAGAAGTATGGCTACACCCGCGAGCACGCCGAAGAAGAGTTCAACCGGCGCATCGCAGGCGTGAAAGAAGCCGTCGCAGAAAAAGTATAGAGTCCATGAGGGCCATGCCCTGGCGGCAGAGTGCAAGCCGGGCATGTGCTCTTCTGGCTGGTACCGCGCTCCTTCTAAAGCAAGAAGGGGCGCGGCAGCAGAGCAGGAGTAGAAAAGAATGACACTCCAGTTACCTTCGCAACCCTACCCATGGACCTTCCGGCGCATCATGGGGGCAACCCTTGTGCTCGTTTTTGTCGCGCTCAGTTTCTGGCTTGTCTTCCGCTTTCACCAGGTCGTTTTCATCCTGTTTGTGGCTATTTTGATCGGCACGGTGATCAGGCCCGTTGTAACCTGGCTGCACCGGCGCGGCCTGCCCCAGAGCGTGGGGCTCATTCTTGTCTACCTGCTGCTGCTGGCCCTGCTCATCAGTTTCGTACTGGTGCTATTCCCGTTGATTGTTGAGCAAGGCACAACGATTATTGCTGCAGTGCCGGGCTATTACCAAAGCCTGCGCGGGTGGATGGCGAATGATTCTAACCAATTGATCGTGCGCTTAAGTGAATTCCTCCCCGCAGCCCTGTCGGGCCTGGAGCCATTACAGCAAACGGGAGCGCAGGTGTTGGCTTCTGCAGAGCAAGCATGGGGATATGTGGTATCGGCGGCGGAGGCCATCTTTTTGGCGATGGTTATTCTGGTGCTGGCCTATCACTGGACGCTGGATGGGCCGCGAGCCACTCAGTCATTGTTGCAGCTGCTCCCCAAGGGCCAGCGCGAAAGCATGGGCGAACTGGTCTTGGCAATGGAAAGCAAGGTAGGTTTCTACATTGCCGGGCAGGGTGTCCTTTGCCTGGCCATTGGCATCCTGGCGTTGGTTGCCTATCTGCTCATCGGCTTGCCCAATGCGCTGGTGCTGGCGTTGGTGGCGGGCGTGCTGGAGGCCATACCGATGGTTGGCCCGCTGCTGGGCGCTGTTCCTGCAGCGTTGGTGGCGCTGTCGATCTCGCCTGCCAAGCTGATCTGGGTGATCGTGGCTACCGTTGTGATTCAACAGGTGGAAAACAGTGTGCTGGTGCCGCGCGTCATGCGCAAGGCGGTGGGGGTCAACCCGTTCGTCTCTCTGCTGGCGATTTTTGCCTTTAGCTCATTGTTTGGCATTGCTGGCGCGCTGATGGCAATTCCCATTGCCGCTATTTTGCAACTCTTGTTTGGCCGCTTTGTCTTTCGTCCAGAAGCCATGGATCCAAAACCTTCAGCCGGGCGTGATTATGCCAGCCGGCTGCGCTACGAAGCGCAAGACCTGGCCCAAGACCTGCGCAAGCAGGCGCGGCTCAAGAAATGGGGCACAGACCGACGGGTCAAGCAGATTGATCAGGTGATGGATGAGATTGAGACCATTACAACCGACCTGGACGCTCTGCTGGCCCAGGTCAACACTTCAGGTGCGCCATGACAAAGCAATTGGTAAGATTCGGTGCGGCGGTGATGACCACGTTGCTGGCGCTGGTGGTGCTGTGGCAGTTCCGGGTTGTCGCCATCTACGTGCTGATCTCGCTGATGCTGGCGGCGGCGCTGCGCCCATTGGCTTACCGCCTGGTTGGGCGACGCCTGGTGGTGCGCATCGTATGGGTTTTGTTGTACCTGGTCATCTTGATGGGTTTCGGCGCCCTGCTTTTCCTGGCCAGCGAGGCCGCCATCAATGATATCCAACAATTGGCCAATACGGTGTCGGTGCAGGATCAGTGGATACTGCCGATATGGTTGGAGGGCAGCTCGTTCCAGCAGGTGCTGGTTGCGCGGCTGCCACCGCCGAGTATGCTCCTCGAAGCCATTACCGGCGACCAGGGACAGCTTGTGCTGCCAGCCATCCTCAACGTTTCACAGGGGATTGGCAGTGTGGTGAGCGGCGCATTTGTCATTACGTTCTTGAGCGTCTATTGGAGCATCAATCAAATTCACTTTGAACGACTCTGGCTCTCGCTGCTGCCACCTGGGCAGCGTACACAGGCGCGTGGGATTTGGCGAACAGTTGAGCCGGATATTGGCGCTTACATACGCGGCCAGATCATCCAAAGCCTGCTGGCGGGGCTGCTATTATGGCCTGGTTACTGGCTGCTTGGCTCTCCATACCCCACGCTCCTGGCGCTGGCTGGCGCTCTGGCATGCCTGATCCCGGTGGTGGGGGTGGCCTTGGCAGTGCTGCCGGTGCTTGTGGTGGGGCTGCTGACCAGCGTGCAGGTCAGTCTGTTGACGACCCTCTATGCGCTTGGCCTCTTGATTGCTTTGGAAATATGGGTTAAGCCGCGCCTTTTCAACCGCCGATGGGATAATCCCATTCTGACCGTTGTTCTGCTCATTGCCCTGGCAGATGCTTTTGGCCTGGTGGGTATCATCATCGCACCGCCTCTATCCGTGGTATGCCAAATCTTGTGGAGCCGCCTGGTCAGCCGCCGGGCGGTGGCGGGGGCTGCGCTCCAGGTTTCAGACCTCAAAGAGCGGCAAGCACGCGTGAGGGAAACCATCCAGGCGATGGATGACCCGCCTCTAGACTTGATGACCAGCAGTATGGAGCGCCTGACCCTTTTGATTGAGAAAGCCGAACCTGTTCTGCAGGCCCGCTTGCTGGCTGCCGACCTGCCGGTTGAGCCTGCCGATCCGTTCCACTCGCCTCAGCCCGCCAGCGCTGAAGGTGGGCCACCTGATTCCGCAAACCCCTAAAGGCTGCCGGGGTGTTGTGACGCTGTTGAGACTCTGGCCCCTTATACTGAAACTATAGTTCCAACAAGTGCTGCTGCTGGTGATCGCCCGCCTGATCCGCCGCAGACGCTGACCGAACCAGATTTCCCTTAATGTCTCCTGCAGAAATCGAGTTGAATGAGTGATGGCTGTGGAGAATAGCAACGCGGTGGAGGGTATATGAACTCAAAGCAGATGTTAACGATTGTAGAGCAGTACTGCCGGAAAATTGCCTCGACATTCGAGGAGATCACCATAATGCGCATCGCGGACCGCAAAACAATGTTTGTCGAGCAAAGTGGCGAAAGCGGGAGAGCCGTTTTTCTGACCGAATACAAGATCGATGAGATAACCTGCTGGGCAGGCTACAGTTCACGCAGCCAGACTGTTTATATCAGTATGGCAGAAGGAGTTGCATGATGAAAACCAAGATAACTGAAAAGATAGCTGAACCAAAAAAGAAACGTGCATCCAAAGGGCAGCGCACGCACGCGCGGCGATTGAAGCAAGAAGCTCGTAATCCTACCCCGGTCCACAAGTAGCCGAAGGCCGGCCCGGTCCCAGTTTGGTGACCGGGCCGGCTTTCCTGGTCATCGTCTCCGCTCCCTGATCGCTTCGAGTGGTTCTATCGCCGCCAGGGATCACTTCTGGCTGCTCAAAAAATGCAGCCGCACAATTTTCAGATCGTCATAACTCACCGCTTCCCCTAACTGCTCAAAGACCGGTTTCAGGAACTTGCTTCCCAACTGCTCAAAGGCTTGCAGGGCTGCCGCTTGCTGCTCGCCGGGCAAATCGAGCAGAGAAAGAAAATCGTCAGCCTGCCGCAAGGAGTTTCCCTCCAGGGCGAAAGTCGCCAGGTGATCGAGGATCGTGCCGCGCTGCACACCATACTCCTGCATCAGCGCCGAGATGGATTGGCCCGCGTTGTAAGCTTCTCCCACCATGACGTGCCGGGGTTTACCCACCGTCTGACGGGCTGGTCGATCTTCTTTGCTGTTCTGAGGCAACTTCTCCTGCAGCCCACGCTCCTGGCAAAATTCCTGCACCAGGTCGAGCAAAATCGTAGCGTAGCGTTCGAACTTGACCTGGCCAATGCCGTTGATGCGCTTGAGGTTATCCGGCGTCATGGGAAAGTAGGCAGCAATCTCAACCAGGGTGCGGTCCGAGAAGATCACGTAAGGCGGCACGCCGGCGGCTTGGGCCAGCTCTTTGCGTTTTGCTCGCAGAAGGGCAAAAAGGTCGTGATCGTATTCGATCTCCCCACGCTTTTTCCGGGCAGCGGCGGCCGCCTCTGCCGGTGGCAGGATGCCCTGGATCGGCTCGCGCTTACTGAGCACCTGGCTGCCTTTGGGGGTCAGGCGCAGCACGCGATAAAGGTCACTGCTCTGTTCAAGCAGCCCCTTCTGCACTAACTGATGGGCAATGTACAGCCACTGTTTGCGGGTAAATTCTTTGCCAATACCGAAGGTGGACAGTTCTTGATGCCGGTATTTGAGAACTTTCTCGTTGTCGACTCCCAACAGCACGTGGGTGATATACGTAGCAGCAAAGCGTTCGCCGGTGCGCCTGACACACGAAAGGAATTTTTGAGCCGGAATGGTGATATCTTCTGGTTCATTATTTGCTTTCAGGCAATTATCACAAGCGCCGCAATCATCGCTGGCGTAGTTTTCGCCAAAATAGGCCAGCAGCGGTACGCGGCGGCAAACGGGACTCTCGGCGTAGTTGGTGAGGGCGTTCAAATGCAAATAGGCCACCTGGCGCTCGTTCTCTGCCTTTTGATCAATGAAGTAGCGCAGCTTGGCGACATCTGAGTAACTGTAGAGCAGCAGGCAGTGGGCAGGCAGGCCATCGCGCCCGGCACGACCAATCTCCTGGTAGTAGCTTTCGATGCTCTTGGGCAAATCGTAGTGTACCACAAAACGCACGTTGGGCTTGTTGATGCCCATGCCAAAGGCAATCGTGGCGACGATGATCTGCACTTCGTCGCGGATGAAAGCTTCTTGATTGGTTTTTCGCTCGTGATCGGACAATCCGGCGTGATAGGAACACACAGAGAAGCCCCTGGCAGCCAGAAAAGCGGTCAGGTCATCCACCTGTTTGCGCGAGAAGCAGTAAATGATGCCCGATTGGTCTGGAAAACGCTGCAAAAAGGCCAGCGTCTGCGCGCCAGGGTCGGTTTTGGGCAGAACTTCGAGCATCAGGTTTTCGCGGTTGAAGCTGGCCACAAACTCGTTGTCGTCCTGAAAAGCCAGGGTGTCCTTGATATCCTGGCGCACCCGATCGGTGGCGGTAGCGGTGAGGGCCAGGCATACGGTCTGTGGGAAGCGCTGACGCACCTGGGCAATCTGGCGATATTCTGGGCGAAAATCATGGCCCCATTCGGAAATACAGTGTGCCTCGTCAATGGTCAGGCAAGAGAGGGGAACGTCTTCGAGCAGGTTCAACAAGCGCGGGGTGAGCAGCGTTTCGGGGGCCACATAAAGCAGCTTGATCTCGCCACTGCGCACCCAGGCCATGTTGATCTGGTAATCCTCAAAGGCCAGGGAGCTGTTGAGAAAGAGCGCCGGGACGCCGAGGGCATCCAATTGCTCCACCTGGTCTTTCATCAGGGCAATCAATGGTGAGACCACCACGGTCAGGCCGGGTGAGAGCAGGGCGGGAATCTGATAGCACAACGATTTGCCGCCCCCGGTGGGCATGATCGCCAGGGTGTCGCGCTTGTTCAGCACGTTTCGAATCACTTCCTGCTGGAAAGGTTTGAACTGCTGATAGCCGAAGACGGAATGCAGAATGCTTGCGGGGGATTGTGCTGAAGGAACTGGCATGTGTTTAATTATAACGCGAGACATTTCCAAGAAGAAGCATGGGTTCATCAAGAGCCTTGAAAATAGCCCGCTTTATACTATAATAGTGGTTGAGCAATCTGTTGTTTGAGATGCGCCTGATGTTAAAAAACGACATTTTTTGTGGGGCTTGATGATTATTTTGTTAGGTTCGCTTTTTTTTGCCGATAACTCCAGCCAGTGCCCAGGAGTCCACTCCCACCGAAGAAAACGGTGCTAACTGTGTAGCTTTTCATAATACTACGTGTACCACACTGGCCAATGGTATTGCTTATGCGAGGCCCCCACACACACTGTGTGTACTGTCACGGCGGCCGCGCTGATAGAAATGTTGAAGAGGTATGTGATTGGCCGAAAGTCTTTTACCAAAAAAGTTGCATAACAGCGGCCAATCACTTAAGCAATCGGCTGGTAGAACGCCGCTTTTAAGTCAAATTGCTTTCAGCCGATTGCATAGCCCACGAAGGGCTGATCCTAAAACTTAGAAAGGAGATGTTATGGCAGAAACAGTAGGATGTGCCCGTACATCGGGCACCGTATCAGGCGAAACGCCTGCCGAACCCACCCCCCCCGTAACCATCGCACCCAAGGAGATACCTATGACCGCTCGTGTTGGACAAAAAGCCCCCGATTTCACCGCCCCGGCTTACTACAAAGGCAGCTTCGGGCCGGTCAAACTATCTGATTTCGCCGGGAAATGGGTCTTGCTGTGCTTCTACCCGGGCGACTTCACCTTTGTTTGAGCGACGGAAGTGTCGGCGGTCGCCGACAAATATCCGGTGCTGCAGGGTTTAGGTGTTGAGGTGATCTCGGTCAGTGTAGACAGCCACTTTGTCCACAAGATGTGGAACGATCACGAGTTGAGCAAGATGGTCAAGGGCGGCGTGCCCTTCCACATGGCCTCAGACCAGGCCGGGAACGTGGGCCGCGCCTATGGCGTATGGGACGAGAACCAGGGCATCGAGCTGCGCGGGCGTTTCATCATTGACCCGGATGGCATCATCCAGGCCATGGAAGTACTCACCCCGCCGGTTGGGCGCAAGTTCTCCGAATCAATACGTCAGATCCAGGCCTTCCAGCACGTACGTGCCTCGGGCGGCAAAGAAGCGATGCCCGCGGGCTGGGAACCCGGCAAGCTAACCCTCAAGCCCGGCCCCGAACTGGTCGGTAAGGTCTGGGAAGTCTGGAAGCCGGACATGGAGTAAGTCCCCCGACGCTTTTTATTCATAAAGAAGCGTATTCAGACCATCCGCCTCAGGTGATGTATTGTACCTGAGGCGGATGGAGCGTATTGCTGGCTGGTATGCCCGGCGGAGCAAAGAGCAGACGATAACGATCCCTGGGCAAGCATTGGGCTACCGGGCGAGAAAGGGCAAAGATGATCTCTTTTGACGAAGCCTACAAACTAACCCTCGACCATATCCGGCTTCTTCCCGCGGAAACGGCACCTTTATTGGCCGCAGTCGGGCGTGTGGCAGGCCAGGATTTGCTGGCGCAAGTGGATAGCCCCTCGTTGGATGTCTCCTTGAAGGATGGTTATGCAATCCAATCGGCAGATATTGGCCGCGCCAGCCCCGATGCGCCGGTGGATTTGACCCTGATCGGCAGCATTGCGGCAGGAGAGGATTGGCAGGGGCAGGTATGCTCAGGCCAGGCAGTGCGCATCCTCAGCGGCGCGCCGATCCCACAGGGCGCGGATGCTGTGGTGGCGGAGGAGTTTACCCAGGCGAAGCCAGGAAATGCCCGCGTGATGAACCATGCGGAGCCAGGGCGCAACATTCTGCGCCGCGGCGCAGATGTGCAGGCCGGGCAGCCTGTGGTTCGGGCGGGCGAGAAGCTCTACCCAACGATCATTGGTTTGCTGGCGGCTGCAGGATACCAGGAGGTGCAGGTGATCCGGCGGCCGCGGGTGGCGATCGTGGCGACGGGCAGTGAGGTGCTGGCGCCCGGGCAGCCGCTGACGCCGGGCAAGCTGTATGCCAGCAATTTATTCACCCTGGCAGGCTGGTGCCGCCGCTATGGGCTGGAGGTTGAGACGCATGTACTTCCCGACGATGTGGACGCCATTCGCCCCGCGCTGACGGCCTGCATGGAGCAGTTCGATGCGGTGCTGACCAGTGGAGGCGCCTGGCAAGGTGAGCATGACCTGGTGGTGAAGATCCTGGATGCAATTGGCTGGCAAAAAATCTATCACCGGGTGCGCATGGGGCCTGGAAAAGCGGTGGGTTTTGGGTTATACCAGAACAAGCCAGTGTTCTGCCTGCCTGGGGGGCCGCCATCTAACCACAGCGCCTTTATCCAACTGGCTCTCCCGGGTTTACAGAGACTGGCTGGTGAGCCCAAACCGGGCTTGCCCCTCTTGCCGGCTGTGATGGCGGAGAGGGTGGCTGGGCAGGTGGATTGGACGCAGTTCATCCATGGGCGGCTGGGGCGCCAAGGCCAGCAGGTTGTGTTCTTTCCCTTCCACGATCACAGCCGGCTGCAAGAAATGGCACATACCCAGGCGATTGCCAAAATCCCTGAAGGGCAGGTGGAACTGCCCGCCAACGATACCATCATGGTGCAGGTGCTGGTAGATTAGCCCCCTATGGTTCGGATGCCCAAGAACAACGCTCGGTTAGCCGACATGGGTGATGGATGGGGATGCAACGAAGCGCCGCTTCACAGGCTCCACCTTTGCATCGGGGGTTTGTAGGATCAGGGGTGAGCTGTACCAGGAAGGGTTCGATGAAACCTCTCGGTGCTTTCCTGGCATAATCGTACCAAGCCAACGCAAAACTCACAATATATTGGTACATGGCGGAGCGATTGGGTTTCTTGATTTTTCAGTGAACCGTCAAAGGCGGGATGGCGAGCGTGTTTCAAGGCGAAACACACAGAGAATAGTATCTTGGATGGCTTAATTGAGATATAATTACCAAAATATTAGACGAGTGCATTGGTTGGTTGTGCGCTCGCCGACAGCCTCAAGTAGCCCCATGCAAGATAGTTTCGCAGAGGAGGACTGTATGCAGCGTAGAAATATCTTTACCCTGATGGTTGCCACCGGTGTCTTACTGCTGGTGGCAACTGGATTTTGGCTGGCAACAGCTACCCCAGCCAGTGCCCAATGCGGCTCGCAGGCGTCATCTTGCAAGAACTGCCATGAGGTGCAGGGGCAAGACCCGGTCAACAAAGACGGCACGGCCTGGCACACCTCCCACGCTTTTGGCGATTTTTGTTACATCTGCCATGCGGGCAATAGCCAGGCCAAAGATCAAACGGAAGCCCATACCGGCATGGTGCCGCCTCTTTCGGATATCCAGGCATCCTGCATGCAATGCCATCCCAACGACCTGGAGACGCGCGCTCAGGTGTATGCCACTGCCTTGGGCGTGGAGATCGGCGCGGGGGTTGAGGCTGGCGATGGCGGCCAGGCCGTGGAGCCCGTGGAGCCTGTGAATGCTGTGGAGCCAGTAGTGATTGCCCCGGTTCTGGCGCCGGTTGAGATTGATCTGAGCGACCCCAACCTGGTGGATTACGTACAGCGTTACGAGGAAATTGTGCTGGGTAAAAAGCCCGTCAATTGGGGCAATATGATTTTGATCGGCCTGATCGGACTGGTGGTTGTGGGTGGGGGCGGGTTTGTGATCAAGAATGAGGGCTGGCTGGACTTCTCATCTCTCGACACAAAGCCAGTGGATGGCGGATACCCTGCAGATGTGGTTGAATTTCTGCCGGCAATTAAAAGCCTCAAACCGAAGAGCCGTAAGGCGCTGCGCAAAGTCCTCGACAACCCCGCACTGCTGGAGAAGGTTTTAGGGTTTATGGAGACAGTTGCTGGTAGTGATCGAAATGAGGAGAAGCCTTAATGAAAGCGATACTGAATTATATCCGCAAGGAAACCTGGTCACCCTATGTGGCGGGGATCCTGATGGGCCTGGTGGGTATCATGGCGGTATGGCTCAGCGACAGCCTGCTGGGGGCTTCGGGTGCGTTTGAGAACCTGGTCGGCATGATCGGCCAGGCGTTTGTACCTGAGGCTTTTGACAACATGTATTTCAATTTCATTATGCCCCCCGGGATTACCTACGGTGTGATGATGCTGGTGGGCCTGTTCTTTGGCGGGCTGATCGGGGCGGCAACCAGCGGCACGCTGAAATGGGGCAAGAAAGATGCCGCCAACAGCGATGAGCAGTGGAAGCGCATCTTTGGCCCGCAGACCTGGAAACGCTGGCTGCTGGCATTTCTGGGCGCCATCGTTTTGGAATACGCGGCCGGAATTGCTGGCGGCTGCACCAGCGGCCTGGCTATCTCTGGCGGGATGCTGCTGGCGCCGGCGGCTTTCCTCTTCATTGCCGCCATGTTTGCTTCTGGCATTCTCACCGCGTTGATCGTCTATCGCAGGAGGTACTAAGATGGGTAACCTGATCCTTGCCCTGATCTTGGGAGCGTTTTTTGGCTTTGCGCTGAACAAAGCCGGGCTGACCAAGTACAACAAGATCGTCAACGTCTTCCGTTTCACCGATATGGCTGTCTTGCAGTTCATGATGACTGCGCTGGTGGTAGCCATGATCGGCCTGTATGGGTTGCGCGCCCTGGGTGTGCTGGAATTTCCCAACATCCCCGGCACGTACATTGTTGGCAATGTGATCGGCGGGCTGATCTTTGGCATCGGCATGGCCCTCACCGGGTACTGACCGGGCACCTGCGCCGCCGGTGGCGGCGAAGGCAAGCTCGATTATCTCATTCCGGGTGTGTTGGGGTTCCTTGTCGGCGCAGCACTTTTTGGCCTGACCTACCAGCAGGTGTTCCCGGTGATTTCTGGCATAGCCAATTTAGGCAATGTGGTCATCCCAGACCTGTGGAATGTCAGCTCGTTCCTGTTCATTGCCCTTTTTACGCTCATCGCGCTGTTGCTATTCTACCTGATCGACCGGGCAGGCCTGAAGCGCAAAGAAAAGTAAGTTTACTGGAGTGACCAATGGCAAAAACCTTGTCACGTCGTGACTTTTTGAAGCTCGGCGCAGTGGCAGCCGGCGGGTTGGCCGTGGGCAAGTTCATCCCCCCGCAGGTTGCGCAGGCAGCGCGCCTGGCAGGCCACTTGAATGCTGCCGGGGATGGCTATATCCCCAGCATGTGCGAAATGTGCGTATGGCGCTGCGGCCTGTTGGCAAAGGTGAGAAATGGGCGCGTGGTCAAGCTGGATGGCAACCCTGAGCATCCTCACTCACGCGGCAACCTGTGCACCCGCGGCCAAGCCGGTCTGATGAACACGTATGACCCTGACCGGGTGCTGACGCCGCTGATCCGGGTGGGCGCCCGCGGCGAGGGCTTGTTCCGCAAGGCCTCCTGGGACGAAGCCCTGGACCTGACGGCCAGCCATATGCTGTCGATCAAGCAAAATTATGGCCCCGAGGCCATGGTGTTCTCCTCAACCCATAATTTGAGCCAGGTGCAGTTTGAAAACCTGCTCTATGCCTTTGGCTCTCCCAATTATGGCACCCAGCGCAGCCTGTGCTTCAATTCCATGATCACGGCCTTCCTGATGACCTACGGCATCGAGGAGCCCGAGCGGAACTACGACAACGTGGAATTCATCCTGCTGGTGGGGCGCAACCTGATGGAGGCCATTTCCACATCCGAAACGTCGCAGCTATCCCAGGCGTTGGATCGCGGCGCAAAGCTGGTCTACCTGGATCCGCGTTACACCAAGACCGCCTCAAAATCTGCGGAGTGGATTCCCATCCGTCCGGGCACAGACTCGGCCTTTTTGCTGGCCATGATCCATGTCATCGTGATGAACGAGCTGGCTGACTGTGACTTTGTCAGGCAGTATGTGGTGGGGTGCGACGACATCCAGGAGGCCATGCGCAGCTACACGCCCGCATGGGCAGAGCAGAAAACGGGCGTGCCTGCGGCGACCATCGAACGGGTGGCCCGCGAATATGCCGCCGCCAAGCACAATGCCCTGGCGCATCCGGGCTGGCGCACGTCAAATTTTGTCAATTCGTTCCAAACGGAACGGGCACTTGCCACGCTGAATGCGTTGAGCGGCAATGTGCTCACCGCGGGCGGCTGCCTCTCGGCTGACGTTTCTTCAGAGAGCGCTGGCCTGGGCGCTCCGCCGCAGCCGCCGTACCCGCGCATCTCGGCCCTGCGCCTGGATGGCACGCCCTGGAAATACCCGTTGGTGCCGTTGAAGCTGGGCGTTTTTCAGGAACTGCGGGATGCCATCCTGACCGGGGAGCCTTACCAGGCGCACGGTTGGTTCATCTCGCGGCAGAATCCCATCCTGGCGCTGCCAGACCGCCAAAAGACGTTGCAAGCCTTTGCCAAGATGGATTTCATTGCCACGGTGGATATTATCTTGAATGATACCGCCTGGTACTCTGACGTGGTGCTGCCGGAAGCCTCGTATCTGGAACGCTACGACCCGCTGCTTGTCTTGGGCGGCAAGGCGTTCATCCGCCAGCCGGTGATCGAACCTCAGGGCGAAGCCAAATCGGCCTTGTGGATCTACAAGCAGTTGGGCGAGCGCCTGGGCCTGAGCGATTACTTCCAATATGCCGATGAAGAGGATTATATCCGCCAGCAAATTGCCCCGCTGGGCACCACCCTGGAAGCGCTGAAATTCAAGGGCTATGCCGAAATGCCTTCTGAGGAAGGCGAAAAGGAAATTGTTTTCAACACACCCTCGGGCAAGATCGAAATCTACTCAGAAACGCTGGCTAAGGCCGGGTTCTCGCCCTGGCCCACCTGGGAAGAGCCGCCTGCCCCACCCGCCGGGCAGTTTTACCTGCTGACCGGCAAGGTGGCTCAGGCCACGCAGTTTGGCACGCAGAATAACCAGCTGCTGCACAAGTATTCAGATGAGCCGCGCCTGTGGATGAACAAGGATACGGCAAAATCAATGGGGTTGGTGAACGGCGACTGGGTGGAGGTGACCTCTGCGGTGGGGAAGGTGCATATTCCTCTGTATGCCACCAAGGCCATCCGCCCCGATTGCGTGTATATGACGCCGGGGTATGGGCACCTCTCCAAAGGCTTGACCACGGCCTTTGGGATTGGCGCCAGCGACTCTGTGCTGCATGTGACTTATACGGACCCCATCAGCGGCGGGCAGGCGCTCAGCCAGACGTTTGTATCGGTGAAAAAGGTGCCTGGTTCCACACCAGCGCCATTGCCCAAGCCGCTCTATTCAGGAGAATAGGTGATGACAGAGCATAAATATGGGTTCTTGATCGACGCTTCTTGCTGCATCGATTGCCGCGCTTGCCTGGTGGCCTGCAGTGTGGAAAATAATGTTCCCATGAAGAATACGCGCATCTGGATCCACGACACTGGCGTGATGGGGGAATATCCCAATCTATCGCGTTACTCTGCGCCTTTCCACTGCATGCATTGTGTTGACCCATCTTGCGTATCGGCTTGCACGGTGGGGGCGCTGCAGCAGAGCCGGGAAGGCATTGTGATCTACGACCAGGACCGCTGCATCGGCTGCCGTTACTGCATGTACGCCTGCCCGTTTGAGGTGCCTAACTTTGAGTGGCAAGAACGCCTGGCTTTGATCATCAAGTGTGACCTGTGCACCGCCCGCCTCGACGAAGGCGGGCAACCTGCCTGCGCAGCCACATGCCCCACGCGCGCCATTCAGTTCGGGCGCCGGGATGAGATGCTGAACCTGGCATACAAGCGCATCCAGGAAAACCCGCAGCGATACGTTGCCCACGTCTATGGCGAACACGAAAATGGCGGCACCTCGACGTTTTACATCTCTCCGGTGCCGTTTGAGCAGCTTGGTTTCCCGGTCACAGGGCAAACCGAGTCTCCGGCGCATTTCAATCGTTTGGTCACCCACGGCACGCCCACTGTGGCGGCAGGGGTGGCGATTGGTATGGCGGGGATCTACCTGGCGATCAAGCGGCAGGCCGCAGATAATGCTGCCGCCGCAGCCGAGCACGCCCGCCCCGAACACAAAGCAGAGGAGGAATAAGCCATGTTGGTAAAGATCATTCGAGAGATACGCGGCTTGCCTCGCTTTAGCTACCTGCTCGCTTTGCTCACCATTTTCGGTCTGGGGGCGGGTTTCTACCGCTTGTATGCCGGGCTGGGCGATACCACCAACATGAGCAAGGTTTTCCCCTGGGGTGTGTGGATCAGCTTTGACCTGACCACCGTCGCCCTCTCGGGCGGGGCATTCACCCTGGCGGCGCTGGTGTATATCTTTCACATGCACGATCTTCACCCGGCAACCCGCCCAACCGTGCTGTTTGGGCTGCTGGGATATGCCTCTGTGTTGGTGATCTTGTTCTTTGATCTGGGGCGTTGGGACCGCTTCTGGCATTTCCTGGTCTATCCCAATATCAACTCGGCGCTGTTCGAGGTCAGTTGGTGCATTGCCATTTACTCCACCATCCTGGTTTATGAATTCAGCCCGGTGATCGTGGAGCGGTTTGGAAATAATAAGCTGCTCGACTTCATCAAAAAGCTCACCGTGCCGATGGTGATCGCGGGCGTTACGCTGTCTTCCATGCACCAATCCTCGTTGGGAACGCTCTTCATCGTCATGTCGCCGCGTTTGCATCCATTGTGGTACTCGCTGCTGCTGCCGGTGTTTTTCTTGCTCTCCTCCATTCCGGCAGGCATCTCTTTGATCATTATTGGCTCCATCGTCAGCGATTACTTGTTCGGGCATTCGCTCAGCCAGCGGGTGATCGAAAAACTGGGCTGGCTGGCGCCCTGGGTGCTGGGCTTCTACCTGGCGCTCAAGCTGGGTGAGTTGCTGGTGACCGAAGAATTGGAACTGCTCTTCCACAGCGGCATTTACAGCGTGCTCTTTTTGGCAGAGCTGGTGATTGGGGTGGTTATTCCGATGATCTTGTTCTCGATCAAAAAGGTGCGCTGGAGTCGCACTGGTTCCCTGGTGGCGGCGCTCTTTGTGGCTGCCGGCATTGTGTTCAACCGCTTTAACGCTACCTGGTTCGCCATCAAACCGCTGAATGGCGTGATCTACACGCCATCCTGGCTCGAATTGGCCCTGCTGGTGGGGGTGGCCTCGGGGGTGCTGCTGGTCTTCACGCTGATCTCTCACTACTTCCCGGTATTTGTCGAAACCATGCCGACCAAGAAGCACTTGCAAACAGAAGCCGCGTCCCTGGAACCTGCCCCCACCCCCACAGGAGATTGAGCTTGCGGCCAAACTTCTATCTGCACCTGCACCCGCCCACCATCCCGGCTGCACAGGCTCGCTGGCGCTACACTTTGGGGGCAGGGGGCACGGCTGTTTTTTTAGCGTTTGTGTTGCTCGTCACCGGCGCGCTGGAGATGTTCTTTTACATACCCACGCCTGGTGAAGCCGCCCTCTCGGTGCAAATGCTGACCTATACCGTGCCCTTTGGCGGTTTGCTGCGCAACCTGCACTTCTGGGCGGCGCAATGGCTGCTGGTGGTCAGTGCGGTGCATCTGGTGCGCGTGGTATTCACTGGCGCTTATGCCCCGCCCAGGCGCTTCAACTACCTGCTGGGTTTGGCGCTCTTCGTGTTGGTGATCCTGTTTGATTTTACGGGGTACATCTTACGTTGGGACCAGGGCATCCAGTGGGCGCTGGTGGTGGGCACAAACCTGGTCAAATCCATCCCCTTACTGGGGGAGGCCTTCTATCAAATCCTGGTGGGCGGGGCGCAGATCGGCGCGGCGACGCTGATCCGCTTCTACGCCTGGCATGTTTTTGGTTTGACCCTGCTGGGCGCGGGTGTGTTGTTCTGGCATATATTCCGCGTGCGCCGCGACGGCGGCATCGCTATACCACCGCCGGCGCTGCGCACCCAGCGGGAGCGCATTTTCCACTTCGAGTTGGTACGCCGGGAAATCGCTGCGATGGTGTGGGTGGGGTCTGCTCTGCTGCTGGTATCCATATTTGTCCCCGCGCCCATTGCCCCGGCGATCACCGAGATCACCGCCGCGGCAAGCGAGACCCATGCGCCCTGGTTTTTCTTGTGGGTGCAGCAGATGCTCCAGTGGGGCGACCCGTTCTTATGGGGGGTATTGGCTCCGCTCGTGGTTCTATTGGCGCTGGCGCTCATCCCTTATGCCCTCCCCCAGCCTGCGCCTGACGAACTGGGCCGCTGGTTCCCCAAGTCTAACCGCATGGCGCAGGTGCTCCTGGCAGCGCTGGTGGGCCTTGTGATTTTACTCACCCTCCTGGCAATTGGATCAAAGGTATGAGATGGGCAGGGTGACTTTCATTGCCTCGATCGTGCTCCTCATCGCTGCCGGGCTGGTTTGGTGGATGGAAGCGCGTTCCCCTGACCCCGTGGCGCTGACGCCCGCACTGACCGGGCAGGTGGAATACTGCCTGACCTGCCACGCCGACCTGCCGGAGATCAGCCCCTCTCATCCGGTGGAAACCTTTGGCTGCGTGCTCTGTCACGGCGGCGAGCGGTTGGCCTTGGATGCAGACCTGGCGCACAGCAGCATGCGCGGTGGGGCCAACCCCGCCGACCTGGCTGTGGCGGAGCAATCTTGCGGCGGCGAAAACTGCCACAGCGGGGCTGCTGCCGATGGACGCGACCACATCCAGCGGGTGATGACCAGCATCCAGACTACCTACACCGGCGCCATCACCAGCCTGCGCTACACCTTCGGGGCGCAGGCTGACCAGCAGCCGCGCCTGGGGGCTTTTGCCATCCGTGATACCAGCCTGCCTTCGCAGACGGGCATCCTGTTCCTCGAGGCTTTCGACCCCGCCGCAGAAAGCCATGCTTCTCTGCAACTGTTTGGCGAGAACTGCCTGACCTGTCACATCAATGCGGCACCTGCCGCGGGCGAGCAATATGCGCGTCTGACGGGCTGCGCGGCCTGCCATTCGCCCATTGCCGCGGAGGCAGCGCAAACCCACACCCTGACCACAGCCATCGCCTATACCCAATGCAACACCTGCCACAACCGGGGTAATTATGATCTGCGCAGCATGGCCTTTGTGGAGCGCAGCGACCAGCCCGCCACGCGCCTGCAAGATTACTACCAGCCCATTGCCCAGTTCACCCAGTGTGAATACACCCTCGACTGCGTGGATTGTCACACGCGCGTGGAAGTGATGGGCGATGGCGATATCCATGCGACCAAGGACAGCATCCAGTACACGCAGTGCAAAACCTGTCACGGCACATTAGATGAGCTGCCGCTGACACTGACGATCACGGACCCGGATGACCTGGCTTTCCGCCTGGCCTTTCTCAACCCGGCAGTGGGTTTGCAGCCCGGCGATACGGTGCTGGTGACAGAGCAGGGCGAACCGCTGTGGAACACCCGCCTGCTGCCCGATGGCACGTACGAACTGATTGGCAAGGCCAGCCAACAGCATTTTGTCTTCCGGGCGGTGATGGGCAGTGGCTGTGAGCAAAATCCTGATCAGCAGGAATCGCAATACTGCCATGCCTGCCATGCGCTGGACCGGTGAGATGAGCCAGATAACGCGGCGCAGCTTCTTGAAAGTCTCCACACAGGCACTGCTGGCTGCCAGCGGCATGCTGGGGTTGGGGGCGTTGCTGCGCTATCTGGGATACCAGGCTTCGCCACCGCCAATCACGCAATTGGATCTGGGGCCGGCCTCGGCTTATCCGCCCGGATCCCGTACCCTCTTGCCGGATGTGCCTGCGCTCCTTGTGCATACCGAGGTAGGTTTTTCGGCGATCAGCCTGGTGTGCACACACCTGGGCTGCACAGTAGAGCCAACCCCGCAGGGTTTTGCCTGTCCGTGCCACGGCTCTGAGTTTGACCCCGGCGGCCTTCCCCGGCGCGGCCCGGCCGAAAAGCCCCTGCCCTCTTTACAAGTTGAGCAGGATGCGGAAGGCCGCTTGATCTTACACGTTGTTTGAGAGGCGCCTATGAACGGCGAAAAGGAAGTGATTTGTGTCACACAACCGTGTACTTAAAACACGCCACGACGCGGCGCAGGCGATCCACGATCTACCAAACGACCTCGCCTGGAAGGCTCAGGTGCCGTATGAGGATGGCGAGGTTCAGATCAGTAATCGTTTACGCTATTTGCGCCGAAAGCAAGGCATGAGCATCCGCAACCTGGCTGCGAGGTGTGGTTTGAGCGCCAATACACTCAGCCTGATCGAGAACAAGCGCACCTCTCCCAGTGTGCACACACTCCAATTGCTGGCAGACGGCCTTGGCGTTCCAATGGTCGCTTTTTTTGAAGAAGAAAAGTACGGGCCCGCCATCGTCTACCAACAGCAGGGACAGCGCCCCCTGCTGCGTTTTAAGAACGGGACGCTGGAAAAATTAGGCGAGGGCTTGCCGCCGCTGGGAGCCGAACCCATCCTGGTGACGCTCGATCCGGGACAGGCTGACGCCAACGATATCAGCCATGTTGGGCGAGAATTCATCTACTGCCTGGAAGGGAAGGTGATCTGCATTGTTGCCAACCAGGAGTATAATCTTTCCCCAGGCGACAGCTTGCTCTTCGATGCCAGCGCCCCGCATCGCTGGCAGAATGCCGTCCCCGAGTCATCCAAGCTGCTCGTTTTGTTCTGCCCGATGGAAGCGCACAACCAACCTGCCGAGCGCCACCTGGGTTATTAAGCGCATTCGATGAGAAGGAATTTATTGTGAGCCGTCTAAAACTATTCATCCCAATCTTGATTCTAATGGTTACCGCCTGCACGCCGCAAACGCCGCTGCCTGCCACCACCGCTACAGCCGCGGCGATCCTCATCACGGACGCGCTGGGGCGAGAGGTGAGTTTGCCGGCTGCGCCGCAGCGCATTGTGATCACAGGCAAAGCCCTGGCATTGATCGCGGATGCGGTCTATACCTTCCCCGAAGCGCCTGAGCGTATTGTGGGGCTGGGGAATGCTGGGCAGGGCACCAATAATTTCATCGCCCTGATCGACCCGGAATACAGCCAGAAGGCGGTTCTGGAGAACAATGCCGGGGCAGAGCAGATCGCTGCCTTGCAGCCCGATCTGGTGATCTTGAAGAGTTACCTGGCTGAGAGCGTGGGCGCACCGATTGAGGCCCTGGGCATCCCGGTGATCTATGTGGATTTTGAAACACCTGAGCAGTACACTCGCGACATGGCCATCTTGGGGCAGGTGTTTCAAAACCAGTCCCGCGCAGAGGAGATCAACGCATTCTATGAGGCAAAAGTGGACGCAGTGCAAAGCGCCGTCCAGGGCGTGTCTGCGCGCCCGCGGGTGCTCATGCTCTACTACAGCGACAAGGATGGCAATGTGGCCTTCAATGTGCCGCCGCTGGCCTGGATGCAAACGCAGATGGTGCTAATGGCCGGCGGACAGCCCGTGTGGGCAGATGCCAACCCTGTCAGCGGCTGGACGCAAGTAACCCTGGAGCAGATCGCTGCCTGGGATGCAGACCAGATCTTTGTGGTTGCTTATAATGCGAACCCCTCCGATGTGGTTGCCGGGTTAGAAACTGACCCGAGCTGGATGGCGCTGGGCGCGGTGCAGGAGAATCAGCTGTATGCCTTCCCCTTTGACCTCTACAGCTGGGATCAGCCCGACCCGCGCTGGATCCTGGGCCTGACCTGGCTGGGTGGGCGCCTGCACCCGGAGCAGTTCCCCGGCCTGGATATTGTGGCGGAAGCGCAGACCTTTTACGAAACATTGTATGGCCTGGATGCTGCTTTCTTTGAACAAAACATCCTGCCCACGTTCAAAGGCGATCTTCCCTAGATGAGAATCCCTGATCAGGCTTCTCCAGCCTTGCTCAAGAGCCGCAGGCACAGGCGTTTTTTGCGCCTGGCTATCCTGCTCTTGGTAGTAGTGGCAGGGATCTCTGTGCTGCTGGGACGTTACCCTGCCCCAGGCTTGATGAACCCGGAGCAACTGAGCCGGGATGAGCTGGCCTGGCGGCTGGTAATCTATCTGCGCCTGCCGCGCCTGCTGACGGCGATCTTGCTGGGAATGACGCTCTCAGCAGCCGGGGCAGTTTTCCAACTGCTCTTTAGCAATCCCCTGGTGGAGCCGGGCTTTTTGGGTGTCTCTCAGGGGGCGGCCTTTGGCGCGGCGCTGAGTATCGTTTTCCTGGGCGGTTCCGCCATCGCCACCCAATCTGCGGCGGCATTCTTTGCCCTGGCTGGGCTGGGATTCTCATACTTCCTGGCGCGCCGCTTGCGTTATGGCGGCTGGATCTTGCGCCTGGTGTTGGCTGGGATAGCCGTTTCTGCGCTCTTTTCTGCCGGGCTGGGGATGCTCAAATACATGGCTGATCCGCTGCGGCAGCTGCCCGAGATCACCTTCTGGCTGCTGGGTGGCCTGGCGAGCGTCACCTGGCCGCGGCTGCTGGCCGTTCTGCCGGTGGTGCTGCCGGGGCTGCTGGTGATCTTTTTGTACCGCTGGCGGATCAACCTGTTGTCGCTGAATGACGAAATTGCTTTTTCGTTGGGGGCTGCGCCGGGGCGAGAGCGTTGGCTGCTGATCTTGGCCGCGGTCTTGCCTACCGCAGCCCTGATCTCCCTCGCCGGCATGGTCGGCTGGGTGGGGTTGATCGTGCCGCACATCGCCCGCCGCCTGTTTGGGGCTGAGGCGCGCCTCAGCCTGCCGGCGGCGATGCTTTTTGGGGGTATCTTTACCTTGCTGTGTGACGACCTGGCGCGCACTTTGCTGGCTGGCGAGATCCCGCTGGGTATCCTGACCTCGCTCTTTGGGGCGGTCATCTTTCTGGGCTTGATGATGTTCCAAAAGGCAAAGGCTCAGCCATGACCGACGCGCTCCTTTCTTTCCACAACGTATTTTTCGGCTACACCAAAACGCGCCCGGTTTTGCAGGAGGTCAGTTTTAACCTGCGCCCCGGACACATCACTGCTATTCTGGGACCAAACGGTGTGGGCAAAACCACGCTGCTGTACCTGGCATTGGGTTGGCTGTCTCCGTGGCAGGGGAAGATCTGCCTGGATGGCCGCCCTGTGCGCAGCCACAACCGCCGGGAGCGCGGGCAGGGGATGGCGCTGGTTCCCCAAAGCGAGCATACGCCCTTCGACTATACTGTGCTGGAGTATGTGCTGTTGGGACGTGCCCCGCACCTGCCCCCACTGGGGATGCCCGGACCGGCGGATTATCGAATTGCGCTGCAGGCTCTTGAACAGATGGGCCTGGGGGCGCTGGCAGAGCACCCCGTGCCGCAGCTCAGCGGCGGAGAGCGGCAGCTCATGCTCCTGGCCCGCTCAATGGTTCAGAGCCCGCGCTTGCTGCTGCTGGATGAGCCTACTGCTCACCTCGACCTGCACAACAAGTGGCGCCTGATCCAGACCATGTGCTCGCTGCGTGCTCAGGGAGTGACCATGCTGATGACCAACCATGATCCTGAAGTGGTGCTGGCCCTGGCAGACGATGTGCTGCTGCTGGAGCCGGGCGGCTCAGCGCAGTTTGGCCCGCTGGAGGAAGTATTTACTGCCGAGGCGCTAAGCCGCATCTACAACCTGCCTATCCGTCTGGTGGAGGTGGATGGACACCGGCAGGTGTTGTGGACATGACGACCTCTCAACGCTGGATGCTGACCGGCGGGCGCGGCGTGGGGAAAACCACTCTTTGCCGCGCTCTAGCCGAACGTGCCCGCCTGGATGGCTGGGATGTGGCAGGTTTGCTTTCTCCGGCTGTGTTTGAGGGGAAGATCAAAACCGGCATCCTGGCTGAAAATGCCCGCACTGGAGAAACTCGTCCCCTGGCTGGCTTGAAAACATACGGGTCATTTGACCTGCCCTTGGGGAGATGGTTTTTCGATCGCTCGACGCTTGACTGGGGAAATCGGGTGCTTGAAAGCAGCCTGCCTTGCCGTCTTTTGATCATTGATGAGCTTGGGCCGTTGGAATTGACCCGCCAGGAAGGCTGGCAGGCTGCTTTCGATGTCCTGCGTCGAGGCGAATACGAGATCGCCCTGGTTGTGGTTCGGCCTGAGCTTCAGGAGGTTGCGCGCCAGTCTTTGAGCCTTTCTGAAACAATCACCATCGATCAAACTCAGAGAATTGACCAGGGAGTGCGCTTCTACTGGCCTAAGATAAAAGCAGCAGCCCTTAACCAATGTGGCATAACATAGATCAGGTTATCGCGTTAATCCAGGAACACCTGGCGCGCAGACCCGCCATGGCGCCGCAGGATGTGTACAAGCTGCTCTACCAGGGTGTGAGGGGGCCCGAGCACATTATTGCCTCTCCAGAGGCTTTTGCAGAGCGGCTACAAATGGAATGGGAAGCGCTCGGTTCTGAAAATGATGACCCATTATGGGAGTCGATCCACCCTGATGGTGCATTACGGCGCCTGAATTTACGCCCCTTCAAGGCTGCGGGGGGCGACCTGGATGTGCTCACCTCTGCCTGCCTGGAAACCAGCCGGCGGGCTTGGGGCACACAGGCGGAGCTTCAGTTGGCCTGGAATCATTGGAACACAGCCAACAAGCAAAATCTTTGGCCAGGCGCGGCGTCGGAGGATATTGCCGCTTTCACATCCTGGCTTCGGGCAAACGGGTTTCCGGCTGTGCACCATTCCGAAAAGTATCGCCATCTTTATCGACCAGCTTACCGTTTGGTGGCTGCGGAGATCGAGATCGAGAAAAAGGCAGCCTGAATCTTAAGAGGAAAAAGATAAGGAAGCCTGAGGCGTAAAAGCCCGTTTTCACCCAAGCTAGAGAAGTGTTACCCACGCGATGATCTTTTTCTTGATCTCGTCGCGCACCTGGCGAAATTTGGCCAGTTGCTCTTCTGGGGTGCCCTGGAATGCGGCAGGATCATCGAAGGGCCAGTGCAAACGTGTGCCCGCTCCTGGGATAAACGGGCAGTTCTGATCGGCATGGCCACAAACAGTAATGATGTGGCCGAAATGGATTTTGCCGATATACTCTTGCACGCTTTTCGAGCGGTGGGCGCTCATATCCACCCCAATTTCCCCCATTACCTGGATGGTCAGCGGGTGAACCCGGCCTGGCGCTAACCCGGCGCTGTAGGCTTCATACCGGCTGCTGGCGTATTGGCGCAGAAAGGCCTCGGCCATCTGGCTGCGGGCCGAATTGCCCGTGCATAAAAATAGAACTTTGATCTTATCCATGGTTATCTTCTATCTGTAGGCCATCGCTGCCGTCCAGTTCCTTCATTTCGCCGGTATAAACATATACGATCCGCTCGCAAATGTTGATCACCCGGTCAGCCATGCGCTCCAGGTTGTGTGCAGCCCATATCAGATGGTTGCTGCGGTCCACCGAACCGGGCACAGCCATCATTGCTGCCAGCAAGACGCGGTATACCTGATTATAGAGCATATCCACGGCATCATCCTCGAGCGGGATGGCGCGGGCGGCAGCAATATCCTGGCTGACAAACGCCCCCAGGGCGCGGTGCAGCATGCCCAACCCATGCTCGGACATTTGCTTCAGGTTGAACATGACCGTGGAATCTACCGGCGCCTCACTCATCAGCAGGTTGATCTTGCAAATACCCTTGGCGTAATCGCCGATGCGTTCCAGTTCGGTGATGATTTCCAGCATGGCAGCCAGCAAGCGTGCATCGCGCGCCATGGGCTGCTGGGTGGCGATCAGGGTGATGCATTCCATCTCAATGGCGTAACGCTGTTCGTTGATCTCTTGGTCGGCGACGTAGATGCGGCGGGCGGCGGTGAAATCGCGCTGCTGGAGAGCCTGCATCGCTTCTCGCATGGCCTCCTCCACCATACTGCCCAGGATCAATACCCGTTGGAGCAGCTTTTGCTGGGCGCGGTCAAAGTATTCGCGGGGAGAATGGGGGTTCATAGGTTATCCATACCGTCCGGTGATGTACCCCTCAGTACGAGAGTCCTTGGGGTTGGTAAAAATTTGATTGGTAGCGCCATATTCAACCAATATGCCTGCACGATCCTCGTCCATGGTGAAGAAGGCGGTGTAGTCTGAAACACGCGCGGCTTGCTGCATATTGTGGGTCACTACGATAATGGTGTATTCTTCAGCCAGTTCGCGCATCAGTTCCTCGATCTTCAGCGTGGCGATGGGGTCGAGGGCCGAAGCAGGCTCATCCATCAAGATGATCTCCGGTTTGACGGCAATGGCGCGCGCAATGCACAGGCGCTGCTGCTGCCCGCCGGAGAGCGAAAGGCCGCTTTGGTGCAGCTTGTCCTTCACCTCGTCCCACAGTGCGGCTTTGTGCAGGCATTGCTCCACCCACTCGTCCATGCTGGGGTGGCCCACGCCGCCGCGAAAGCCATTCAGGCGCGCTCCCCAGGCCACATTCTCGTAGATGCTTTTCGGGAAGGGGTTGGGCTTTTGGAAAACCATGCCCACCCGGCGGCGCACCTCTACTGGATCTACATCGGAGGCGTAGATGTTCTGCCCCATAAAGAGGATCTCGCCAGTGATGTGGGCAGTGGGCACCAGTTCGTTCATGCGGTTGAACGAGCGCAGCGCGGTCGATTTGCCGCAGCCAGACGGCCCGATGATGGCAGTCACTTTCTTTTGTGGAATAGATAGGTTGACCTCCTTTAAGGCGCGGAAGTCACCGTAATATACGCTCAGGCTTTGCGCCTGGATGGCAGAAGGATCGGGGGTGTTGGCAATCATAAAAACTCCACAGGGTGCATGTGCATCGACAAGGCTTATTTCTTGCTGTAGCGGTTGCGCAGCACAATGGCAAAGGCATTCAGTGATAACAGCAGGATGAGCAGTACCAGGATGGCGGCCGCGGCCAGGTTGCGAAACTCGGCCTGGGGGCGGGCGGTCCACTGGTAGATCTGGATGGGCAGGGTGGTGAACTTGGAAAACGGCCCGCTGGGGTCGAAGGTGATGTAGGTGGCCGCGCCGACCACTACCAATGGGGCGGTCTCGCCGATGGCGCGCGAGATGGCCAGGATGGCCCCGGTCAGGATGCCGGGGATGGCGCTGGGCAGCACATGATGCCAGATGGTCTGCCATCGGGTGGCCCCCAGGCCGTAACTGGCCTGGCGCAGCGAGTTGGGCACAGCGCGGATGGCCTCCTGAGCGTTGATGATGATCAGGGGCAGCACCAGCAGGGCCAGGGTCAGGCCGGCAGAAAGGATGGTGCGCCCGTTGGCTGTGGTTGGGTCAGACAGGCTGAACGCCGCGCCGCTGGTGATGGGTTCCAGTAGGCGCACGAAGATGGCCAACCCCAACATGCCATAGATGATGGATGGCACGCCAGCCAGATTGTTGATATTGGTCTGGAGCAGGCGGTTAACCCAGTTATCCACGGCATATTCTTCGAGGTAGATGGCCGCGCCCACGCCTAAGGGGAAAGCCACAAAAATCGTAATGCCAATCGTCCACAACGAGCCCAGGATGGCTGTGCGCACTCCGGCGTTGAGAGGCTCGGAGGACTGCGGTTTTTGGAGGATGGAAGCGTTGAGCCAGGAACGAAAAACGAGATGGGCCTGTGGGTATTTCTCGGCGGCCTCAGCCCGCACCGCGCCTTGCCGGAACAGCGAGTCCGTCAAAAGCCAGGTAGAGGCGATATCGGGCTGCACTACATCTTCCCATACCAGGGCATAGATTTCGTCGCGGCTGCGCTCAGCCAGGGGCTGCTCGCGCTCGAGCTGGCGGAACTTGCCTGCCGAAACATTGGCCTGCAAGACGTCAATGAGATCTTCTTTCTCTAGTTCCTCCAGCGGCACGCCGTTCACTGCCAGCGTGGCAGGGTCCACCCTGGTTTCCATCGCCACGTAGCCAAAGGACTGGTTGACGATGTTCACCAGCAGCAAAAACAGGAAAACGATGCCCACGACCGTGGAAAGGCGGAACAGAAGGCGCCAGAAGGCAGCCCGGCGGTTACGCTGGGGAATGGATGGCTCAAAAACCGGCGTGAGGCCAGGGTTCATCATTCGTACACCTCGCGGAAGCGGCGCACGATGCGCTGGCTGATGATATTCAGCACCAAAGTGGCAAAGAAGAGCAAGATGCCGATGGCAAACAGGCTGTTGTAATCCAGCGAATCGTAGCTCAGATCGCCGCCCGAGATGCGCACGATGTGCCCGGTCATGGTTTCGGCGGCTTTGAAGGGGTTGAAGGTGAAGTTGGGCCCTGCGCCAGCCGCCAGGGCCACGATCATGGTTTCACCGATGGCGCGCGAGATGCCCACGATCAGCGCGGCAGCCAGGCCCGAAAGCGCCGCCGGGAGCACGATTTTTACGGCTGTTTCCAGCTTCGTAGCGCCCAATCCGTAGGCGGCCTCACGCAGGGAACGGGGCACCGCCGAGAGGGCATCTTCGCTCATCGAGGCGATCAGCGGTAGGATGAGAATGCCCATCACCAGGCCCGCTGAAGCGGTATTGTAGATTCCAACGACATCCTTGCCGAAGATGGTGCGCAGCAATGGGGTCATAAAGGTGAGGGCGAAATAGCCGTAAACGACTGTTGGGATCCCCGCCAGCAATTCCAGGATGGGTTTGAGCCAGCCGCGCAGGCGCGCGGAAGCATATTCGCTCAAGTAGATTGCCACACATAGACCCAGCGGGAGGGCGATCAGCATGGCAAAGAAGGTGGTGGTGAGGGTGGCGTTGACCAGCGGCAGGATGCCAAACTCGCCGATCTGGGGCTGCCATTTTACCCCGGTAAAGAACTTCCACAAGTTCACTTCGGGGCTGCGGAAGAACAGCAGGGCCTCTTTGCCGATTTCGTAGACAATGCCCAGCGTGGTGAGGATCGAGAATGCCCCGCAGAAGAACAAAAACCCCTGGATGATCCTTTCACCCGGGCGATGCCGCCGGCGCAGCTGGCTGGCGGCAGGTGTTTCTTTGGCAGGCAAATGATTGGTCATGGAAGGTTTGTGACCCGGTGCAGGATGGCCGTTTTTGTCATCCTGCACCGGGCCTTGAGGGGAAGTTATTTCAGCGCCTCGAGGAGAGCCTGGCGGGATGCGTCCAGGGCTGCCTGGCTGGCGGGGAAGTAGCCTACCGACAGGATTTCGTCATTCACGTAGGTCAGGAAGAATTCGATGAAGGCCGCCACCTGGGGTTTGTCGTTGAGGATGGTGGCATCTGAGTAGATGAACAGCGGGCGGGCCAGCTCGTACTCGCCGTTCTCAGCCGTTTCGGCGGAGGGCGTTACACCGTTGACCGAGACGGCTTTCAGCCTGCCCTGGTTTTCAACATAGTAGGCAAAACCAAAGTAGCCGATGGCGTACTGAGAGCCTTCCACGCCCTGCACCAGCACGTTGTCATCTTCAGAGAACTGGATGTTGTCGGCGTTGAGGATATCCGCCTTGGCGGCTTCCAGGTCGGCTTTGCCTTCGGCGTTCTCGTGCTGCGGGCCCATGACGACTTCCACGAAGAAGTCAAAGGTGCCCGAGTCGGTGCCGGGGCTGAAGCGCAGGATATCTTCGTTGGGCCATTCGGCGCGCACATCCGACCATTTGGTGGTGGTGGATGAGAAGATCAGGGCCAGCTCTTCCAGGGTGACATCAGTGAGGAAGTCGTTTTCGCTGCTCACCACGATGGCCAGGGCATCGGTGCCCACACGGAATTCAATGGGGGTGCGGCCGATGGCGGCGCAGTTCTCGACCTCGCTGCTCTTGATGCCGCGCGAGGCGTTGGCGATGTCGGTCTCGCCGGTCTTGCAGAAGCGCTCAAAACCAGCGCCAGAGCCGATCGAATCGATGGTGATCTGGCCGGCAAAGCCTTCGTCGGCAAAGCGGTCAGCCATGCGTTCGGCCAGCGGGTACACGGTCGAGCTGCCTGCCATGACGATGTTGCCGCTAAAATCTGCCGGGTCCAGGCTATCGCTGCTGGGGGAGGCCGCAGTTGGCTCAACGACAGCGGGTAGACTGGTGGGGGATGCTGCAGTTGGTTCAACAACAGCGGGTTGACTGGTGGGGGGCACAGCCGGGACGGTTGTGGCAGCGCTGCTGCAGGCGCTGAGTACCAGGGACAGGATCAAGATGGCAGCAAATAACAGGTTGAATTTTTGTTTCATATTCTTTTTCTCCATTTTCTTTTGGTTGTTCACAGGGAGAATAGTACTATGGTTTGTTTAACAAACCGGTAAGGTGTGGTTAAGGCTTGGTCAAGGGATTGTTATCGTTTTGTTAAAAGCCAATCTTGGGATCCAAAATAGCAGATGTGGGGCCGTCTAGAAAGAAC
>DIXA01000065.1 GCA_002428565.1 Anaerolineales bacterium UBA6092
TGATCTTGCCGGGCAGGGCGCCGACGTAGGTGGGGCGGTGGCCGCGGATCTCGGCCTCGTCACGCACGCCGCCCAGCGAAAGGCGCACGAACTTGCGCCCCAGAGACTCAGAAATGGAGCGTCCCAGCGAGGTCTTGCCGGTGCCGGGCGGGCCCACAAAGCACAGAATGGGCTGGCGTGAGCGCTTAGGGTGCAGGCTTTTCACGGCAATGTATTCCAGGATGCGCTCCTTGGCCCGCGGCAGCCCGTAGTGATACTGTTCCAGGGTCTTGGCCGCATGGCTCACATCCAGGTTATCTTCTGTGGAATTCGTCCAGGGCAGCTCCAGGATCCAATCAATGTAGGTGCGGATGATCCCCACCTCAGGCGACATTGGCGGCATCTGCACCAGGCGGTCGATCTCCTTGATCGCCCGCAGCATTACTTCCTCGGGCAGGCTCACCCCCTCCACCCGGCTGCGCAGTTCCAAAAGCTCGCGTGCCCAGGGGTCGCCCTCGCCCAGTTCGGTCTGGATGGCGCGCATCTGCTCGCGCAGGTAGAATTCGCGCTGGCTGCGGTCCACTTCGCTCTGGGCGCGCGAGTGGATCTGGTCTTCCAATTCCAGCACATCCGCCTCTTTCGCCAGCAGGCTGACGGCTTTCTTCAGCCGCTCGCGGGGGTCGAGCATTTGCAGCAGCTTCAGGCGCTCGTCCAGCGAGGGCGCAATGGCGGTCACCAGCATATCTGCCAGCCAACCCGGTTCCTCGATGTTCAGGGCGTAGAGGTAGGCTTCTTCCGGCAGGCTGCGATCTAGCGACACACAGCGCTGGAACAACTCCAGTGCAGTGCGCATGGTAGCGTCCGTCTCGCGGTCTTCATCTTCTGCCTCATAGATCGGACGGGCGCGCGCCACCAGGAAGGGATCATCGGTGGTGAACTCCACCAGTTCCACCCGGCGGCGGGCCTGCACCAACGCCGAACTGGAGCCATCCGGCATATCCAACAGGCGCCCAACTGCCAGCTCCACCCCAATGGGCAGGAAATCTTCCGTGCCGGGGTTATCTTTCGTCACGTCGCGCTGAACAAAGGCGATCAGGGTGCCGTTCTCCATTTGCGCTTCTTCGATCGCCATCAGGGTAGCCTCTCGCCCGACAAAGATGGGCGCCACCATGTGCGGGAATACCACCAGGTCACGCAGGGGCAAAACCGGGCATTCGATCAGGCCATTTTCATCCGGCTCGGCATCCTGCACCTGGTAAAGTTCCTCTGTGCGGCGGTGCACTGCCTCGCCAAAATCGTCTTCATCATCGCGTAAGTACCAATCGTTATCTCTCATCGGGTTATCCAAATCTATCCGCAGGCCATTGGAGCGCCTCCGGCATCCTTTCTAAGGTTTATTATAAAGAAGAAACAGATGGCTTCATCCAGGCAATGCGCGCCCCCGCCACAACGAAGATGCTGCCGGTCACCAATACCAGCGCCTCGCGGCCAGCCAGGCGGCGCGCTTCTTCGAAGCCGTCTGCCACATCCAACACAATGTGAGCCGTCTTGCCGCGCTGCTGCGCCAGGTCAACCAGGATCTGCGGATCCATGGCACGCGGGTGGAAGGATTTGACCGCCACCACCTGCTGCACCCGCGGCATCAATTCATCGAACATGCCTGCGGCATCTTTATCTTCCGAGGCGCCAAACACCATCACCACCGGCAGACCGGGGAAATAGGTGTCCAGCGTCTGGCGCAGGCGCAGCGCCGAATCACGGTTGTGAGCGCAGTCGATCACGATGGGCGGCTCCTGACTGAGCACTTCAAAGCGGCCCGGCCAAAACACCTGTTCAAACCCTGCGCGGATCGCCTCCTCGCTCAGACTCAGGCCGGTTTCCCGCGCCGTTTGCAGGGCAGCATACGCCGTAGCCGCGTTGACCACCTGATGCGCCCCCAGCAGGGGGATGGTCAGGTAAGTGGGTTCCCAACCCTGGCTGCTATCGGATGCGAGATAAGACTCCACCCGCTCTTGATCGGCTTTTGGCCACACCAACAGCGTCTGCCCATCCAGCGAGTGCGAGAGCGGCTGGAAGCCATAATCCAGGCCCACCTGCACCAACGGCGCGTTGCGCTGGCGGGCGATCTGCTCCACCACCTGGCGGGCTTCTTCTACCTGCGGCGAGAGCACCACCGGCACGCCCGGCTTGATGATCCCGGCCTTTTCGCTGGCGATCTCTGCCAGGGTGTTGCCCAGAACGTAGGTGTGGTCATACGAAAGCGAAGTGATCACCGACACCCGCGGCGTGAGCACATTGGTGGCATCCAGCCGCCCGCCCAGCCCCACCTCGATCACCGCTACATCCACCTTCTGCTGCGCAAAGTACACAAAGGCCATCGCCGTGGCGATCTCAAAAGTGGTCAGGCGCGGGATGGCCTGGATCGTCGGGCGGAGTTGATCCACCAGCGCTACCAGGTCGGCGTGGGAAATATTCTCGCCGTTCACCTGGATGCGCTCGGCAAAATCGTCCAGGTGGGGGGAGGTGTACAGGCCCACGCGATAGCCAGCCTGGCGCAGAGCGCTGGCGCACAAAGCCGCCACAGAGCCTTTGCCTTTGGTGCCCGCCACGTGGATGATGGGATAGCGCGTTTGCGGGTTGCCCAGCGCCTCCACAAACTGCCACATCTGGTCCAGGTTATACTGGCCCGGCACGTAGTTCGAAGCACGCTGCAGGCTGAAATCCACAAACTTGTACAGAAAGTCCAGGGTATCCTGGTAGCGTTTTTCCAGGTCGCTCATCGTCATCGGATTGTAACCGCCTCGGTTCCGATACGCAAGGGGAACTATTCCAAAACGGATGTGCAGCGGGGCAAGCCCGCTGCACACCCGTTTTGGAAAGATTGAACGGTCCGTTCAGAACAATTTCGGCGTCTGCTCCAGCAGCTTGGCAAGGCGCGTCTCCAGCGCTTCAGCGTGGGGCACGCCCGTCTTGAGACCACGCACCTGGGCATGCGCCCGGGCCAGCATCTCTGCCAGGCGGTGCGCATCCGGGTTGGCCTTTTGCGCTTCGCCAGCAGCCTGCTTCACCTGCGCGGCGATCTCCTGCAGGGCGGTGATCTGGGCAGGGGCGAGGGTGGCATTCTTGCGCAGCTTGCCAACTTCCAGGGCGGTGCGCTTCAACATCGCGGCATACTCCTGCTGCGGGGTCAGCGGGCCGGCAACCTTCTTCTCCTGGGTGCGCACCGCATTGCCCGTCTTAAGCGGGTTGAGCTTGCCGCTGGCAGACGGGGCTTGGATAGGTTTTTTCATTTTTTCGGGCATGGTTTTGTCCTCCTATCTACGAATTTACACCCAATCGGATTAAATTGCAACCCATGCGCATGAAAATATCCCCTTTTTCACCCCGCCCCCTTAATCCCCGCTGCTCAAGGGGCGGGGGTAAGGGGGATAGGCTCCAGCGTGGTAAAATACCCCCTGACATGAAAAACCTGCTCAAAGCCCTTGCCCGCCTGGTCAAATACGCCCTGCTCATCGGCGGCGGAGCGCTGCTTCTCTCGCGCCTGCTGACCATCCTGCTCACCGGCTCGCGCATCTACACCGTCGAATCGGTGCCCGCCCAGCGAGTGGCGATCGTCTTTGGCGCCGGGCTGTGGCGCGATGGCACCCCCACCCCGGTGCTGCGCGACCGCGTGCAGGCCGCGGCGGAGTTGTATTTCGCGGGCAAAGTGGAGAAACTGCTCTTCAGCGGCGATAACCGCTTTGTAGAATACAATGAGCCCGGTGCAATGCGCACCTATGCGCTCAGTCTGGGCGTCCCCGAAGAAGCCATCGTGCTCGATTACGCCGGGCGCCGCACCTATGATACCTGCTACCGGGCGCGGGCCATCTTCGGTGTGGAGCAGGCCATCCTGGTCACCCAACCCTTCCACCTGCCGCGCGCCCTGTACACCTGCGCCGCCCTGGGCATCGATGCCGTGGGCGTGCCTGCCGCAGAGCGCCAATATCGCAAAAGCTCGCTGCTGTGGTGGAACCTGCGCGAGATGCCCGCCTGCCTGGTCGCTATGCTGCAAGTACACATCACCCGTCCCGAGCCGGTGCTGGGCGACCCACTGCCCATCTTCCCGGTCTCCAGCGGGCAATGACCTGGCACGGGCGAACACCTTGTAGTAACGACTTCAGTCGTTACATAGCGACCAAAGTCGCTACTACGTATAGAGGAAAGCTGATTGTCAGAGGAGAAAAAGAAAGAATGAACCGAAACGAAGCCCTGGCACTGGTACACGAATACGTCAAGAACGAGAGCCTTGTCCGGCACATGCTGGCAGTGGAAGCCGCCATGCGCTTTTATGCCGAAAAACTCGGCGAAGATGTGGAGACCTGGTGCGTCGCCGGGCTGCTGCACGATTTTGACTGGGAGATCCATCCCACCATGGAGCAGCACCCCACCGCAGGCGCACCCATCCTGCGCCAGCGCGGCGTCTCTGAAGAGATGATCCACGCGGTGCTCAGCCACGCCGACCATACCGGCATCCCCCGCGAAACGCTCATGGAAAAAGCCCTGTACGCCTGCGACGAAATAACCGGCCTGATCACGGCGGTAGCGCTGGTGCGCCCTTCCCGCTCTCTGCACGATCTGGAAGCCTCCTCGGTGAAGAAGAAATGGAAAGACCGCGCCTTTGCTGCCGGAGCCAACCGCGAAGAAATGGCCCGAGGCGCGGAGGAGTTTGGCGTCGAGCTGTGGGAGCACGTGGGCAACGTGATCGTTGCCATGCGCCGCATCGCCCCGGAACTGGGCCTGCAGGGCGTGTGACCTATCCCCCTGCCCCCTTCCCGGGGCGGGAAGGGAGGAGAGCCCCGAAAAAACAGAGTGATGCGGCATTTTTTGCCGCATCACTCTGTTTTTTCGGAGATTATTTGACAAACAAGTTGCATTCTGCTAAAATAAGACTATACGCAACGTCTACACGCAACCTTGCTATAAGGAGGCCCGCATGTCTTCCGAATCAATCCCCGCTGTGCTGACCCATATCACCGCCCAGGCGCCCATCGTCCCGGCAGTCAATGCCTGGCGCATCTACCTGGAAGACCAGGGCAGATCACCGCACACCGTCAAGGCCTTTGCCGCTGACGTTTTGCTGCTCGCCTCTTACCTGCCCCCCGACCGCCCCCTGGGCGATGTTACCACCCAGGAGATCAACAACTTCCTGGATTGGATGCAAAAGGTGCGCAGCGCGCCATGCAGCCCCAAGACGCTTGCCCGCCGCATCACCTCCATCAAGGCCTTCTTCCGCTGGCTGCACCAATACGGCGTGATCCTGATCGACCCCGCCGAGAAGGTGGTGCAGCAATCCGTGCTCAGCCCCCTGCCCGAGGTGCTCACCGCAGATGAGGTGCAGGCGGTGCTGGCTGCCGCTGACGCTCACCGCAACGCCACCCCCGCCGATGCGCGCTACTCTGCCCTGGTGGAACTGCTCCTGGCGACCGGGCTCAAGAAAAGCGAGTGCCTGGCGCTCAGCCCCAACCACATCGACGCGGAGGCTCCGGAAGGCGCGCTGTTGTTCGTGCGCTATGCCAGCCCGCAGCACCGCTACAAAGAGCGCAAGATCGCCCTGCCCGAAACCTGGCTGCAGATCTACCAGGAATACAAGAGCCAATACACGCTGGACGACCGCGTCTTCCCCTGGTCGCCGCGCCGCCTGGAATACCTGCTGGAAGATCTCTCCGATGAGGCCGGGCTGACCAAGCACCTTTCCTTCGATATGTGCCGCTGGACCTGCGCCGTGAGTGACTGGCTTTCGGGCGTGGAGCATAACAAGATCCGCCAGAAACTGGGCATCTCCAAGATCCAGTGGCGCGAAGTCAAGATGAAGCTGGAGCGCCTGGTCGGTCAGCAGGGAAGCTGACCAATCTTCTCACCCCACCCCGCCGGTGGGCGGCGGTGACAAGAACAGTCACCTTATCGCCCACCTTACGCGAAAATGGATGTGCGGCGTGGCAAAACCACGCCGCACATCCATTTTCGCAAATATCTCATTCGCGCGCCAGATGCAATTGAATCACACGCTTTGTGTCTAGGCGGAGGCAAAGCGCCTCAGCAGGCCGGCAGCCCGGCAGCCAGGCGACTTGCCCCCCGGCGCACACCAGCGGCCAGGCAGCCCGGGCGCGGCGGGGGATTTTGGCATTGATCATTGCATCGGAGATTTTGACCGAGTGCCCCCCCATCCCCGCGGGAGAGTAGCGCTCACCTGGCTGGCGCGGGCGCACCAGCAGCGGGGCGGGCGCCGTCTCAGCATCCAGCCAGGCCTGATAGCGGTCGCGGTTCTGGGCGGCCTCTGCCCGGGCAGAGGCGACATCTTCACAAACCTCGGCGCGCAGTTCCCAGCCGCCCTCCAGCCGCAGCCTGCCCGGCACATCCAGGGCCAATGGCGCCCCCGCGGGGAGCGCCGGCCAGGGGCCGCCGGGCAGCGCCGCCTGCCATTCTGCCACCCAAAGCCGCGGCCCTTCCACTTGCAGATAGACATCCACGGCCAGGTTGCACACACCCGAACGCGACGGCGCGGCCAAAAATGCCACCCCGGCCTCGATCACCGAGGCCTCGATATCGCGCAGCCCAGGGCGGTGATAGGCTACCGCCTGGCGCAGCAATCGTCGCTGCAGGGCTTTATCCAGGTCGCGCAGCCGTTCCAAATCCAAAGCCAGCCAGCCAGGGCCGCTTTCCAGCCAGCAGGTTTGCCAGGCCTGCGCCACCTGCTGCTGCAAAACAGCAAAATCTCCCGCCAGCAGGCGGGCCATGGTCGCCACGTTGGCGCGCAGGCGCGGGTTATACTGCTCTAAATAAGGGATCAATTCATGCCGCAGGCGGTTGCGGAAATAAGTGGTATCCAGGTTGCTCAGGTCTTGCACTGGCTGCAGGCCGCGCTCCTGGCAGTAAGCCGCCACCTGCTCGCGCCAGGCCCCAAGCAGAGGCCGCGCCAGGGCAATCTCCGCGCTCCAGGGGTTGGGCAGGCTCCAATAGGGCATCCCGCGCAGCCCCTCCAGGCCTGCCCCACGCAGCAGGTGCATCAAAACCGTCTCCACCTGGTCATCGGCGGTGTGTGCCACCGCCACCGCCTGGGCGCCCATCTGCTGGGCCTGCGCAAACAGGAAGCGGTAACGCAGCTCCCGCGCCGCCTCCTCCACCGAGAGACTTTCCATCTCGGCAAACGCCTGGGTATCCACCACATCTGAGACAAAGGCCAGCCCAAGGGTGCGGGCCATATCCTGCACCCGCCCGGCATCCTCGGCGGCCTCTGGGCGCAGCCCGTGGTTGAGGTGCGCCACCGCCAGGCGGTAACCCAGCCTGTGCAGCAGATCCAGCAGGCACAGGCTGTCAGCCCCGCCCGAAACGCCCACCAGGATGAGCTGCGCTGGCACAAAAGGGCATTCGCGTTGTAAAATAGAAGATACGAGCTTGAGCATACGGAGATTATAGCACGCCCACAGTCAGCCGGGTGCGGGGCAACACGCGCATCACAGCATCTCAATTTCGCCCGATTTGCCCTTGCCCGCTTTGAATCTTTGTGCTAGACTGACAGGAGCAAATTAACAGTGGGCAGAACCTTAACCAAGGAGCAACGCTATGCCAGAAAAAATCCTTGTTGTCGATGATGATGTAGACACCTTACGCCTGGTGGGTTTAATGCTGCAGCGCCAGGGCTACCAGGTGGTGGCTGCCGGCAACGGCACCCAGGCCCTGACCTCGGCCCAGGCCGAGAACCCCGACCTGATCCTGTTGGATGTGATGATGCCCGATATGGACGGCTACGAGGTCACTCGCCGCCTGCGCGCCCATCCAACCACCGCCAACACCCCCATCATCATGTTCACTGCCAAATCACAGGTAGATGACAAAGTCACCGGTTTTGAGGCGGGCGTGGATGACTACCTGACCAAGCCCACCCAACCGCGCGAGCTGTTTGCCCATGTGAAAGCGGTCTTGGCACGCGGGCGCAAAGGCGCGTCCGCGGCTGCGGCTGCCCCCGCCGTCGCAGTGCGCGAGCGCGGTTATGTCACTGGCGTGATGTCTGCCAAGGGCGGGCTGGGTGCGAGCACCCTGGCCTTGAACCTGGGCGTCAGCTTGCGCGCCCGTACCAAGAAAGATGTTATCATCGCTGAGTTCCGCCCCGGCGAGGGCTGCCTGGCCCTGGAATTGGGCTACATCAATCCCGAAGGGCAAAACCGCCTGCTGGGACGCCCCGCCAGCCAGATCTCCCTGAGCGATATCGAATCGGAGTTGCTGACCAACAAGTACGATGTCCGCCTGCTGCTGTCCTCCTACAACTCGGCAGATGCCCGCTTTTTGGATCACGCTGAGCACTTTGAGGTGATGGCCCGCCACCTGGCCCACCTTGGACATCATGTAGTGATCGACCTTGGACCGAACCTTTCTCCCATCACCGATAAAGCGCTCACCCACTGCGACGAAGTGATCATCCTGCTGGAGCCCATCCCGCACACCATCACCCGCACCCAAATCCTGATCCAGGAGCTAATCAAGCGCGGTTTTGGCGAGGGACGCGTCAACACCGTGCTGTATAACCGCCAGCGCACCGAGATGCAGTTCTCGCTGGCGCAGGTGCAAAAAGAATTCAAGTACACCATCGGCATCGTCTTCACCGCAGCCCCAGAGCTGGTCTACCAGGCCTCCCGGGCAGGGATGCCGCTGGTGATCCAGCACCCCGACAACCTGACCTCGCAGCAGTTCTTTAAACTGGCAGACACGATCGCCAAACGTGTGCGGTCCAAATAAACGCGCAAAACCTGACATGAATGGGCAAGACACGCTGCCTGTCTTTGAGCGCTACCAGCGCCTGATCGAAATCTCCCGCGACCTGGCCTCGACCCTCGACCTGGATGTTCTGTTGCGCCGCATCACCCGCGCCGCAGCAGACCTGTGTGACGCGGAACAAGCCTCCATCCTGCTCTATGACCAGGTGAAGCGCGAATTATATTTTGAAGCCGCCACCAACATCGAACAACCCACCATGCGCGGCCTGTCTGTGCCGGTAGATGCCAGCATCGCGGGTTGGATCGTCACCAACCGCCAACCGATCATCATCTCCGACGCGGCCAAGGACGAGCGCCACTTTGGGCAGGTTGCCAATGTCACCCAGACGGCCACCAAATCGCTGCTGGGCGTGCCGATGGTCAACAAGGACAAAGTTGTCGGCGCCCTGGAGACGATCAACAAGCGCTCCGGCAACTTCACCGAAGAAGACCAGAACATCCTGATCACACTGGGTGCCCAGGCAGCCGTTGCCATCGAGAATGCGCGCCTGTTCCAACAATCTGACCTGATCTCTGAACTGGTGCACGAGCTGCGCACCCCCCTGGCCTCACTCAACACCGCCTTCCACCTGATGCTGCGCCCCGAGATTGCGGAAGAGCAGCGCAGCAGTTTCGCCGGCATCATCCAGGGCGAGATTTTGCGCTTATCGGAACTCACCACCACCTTCCTGGATTATGCCCGCCTGGAATCCGGGCGCGCTCAGTTCCGTCCCACTACCTTCAACCTGGCTGAGCTGCTGCAAACCTGCCGGGAGATCATGCTGGGGCGCGCCGCCGAGCGGGGCATCACCCTCGCCATAGAGGTGATAGGCGAACTTCCTGCACTGACCGCCGACCACGACAAGATCAAACAAGTGCTGCTGAACTTGATCAGCAATGCCATCAAATACAACCGGCCCCAGGGCAGCATCACCCTGCAGGCTCAGGCCGCAGAGCCGGGCATCCTCCTGGCAGTGAGTGATACCGGCATGGGCATTCCCGCTGAAAGCCTGCCCATGCTGTTCCAGCGCTACTACCGCGTCCCCGGCGCAGAAAAGGCCGCCACCGGCACGGGCCTGGGCCTTTCCATCTGCAAGCGCATCCTGGATGCCCACAACGGACAGATTAAAGTTACCAGCCAGTACGGCAAGGGGACAACCTTCACCATTCACCTGCCCCTCAACGGGCTAGGGCAGCAATAGCACTTTCAGCACCCCTGGCTGGGCAGCCAGCGCAAACGCCTGCACGCCTTGCTCCAACGGGTAGCGCGCCCGGATCATCGGCAGCGGATCGACCTTTTTTTGCGCCAGCAGGTGCAGCGCCGGGGCAAACGGCCCGCAGCGCGACCCCACCAGGGTGATCTCATCCACCACCACCTGCGACAAATTAACCTGCACCTCCCCCTTGTACGTACTCTTTAGAACCATGGTGCCGCGCGGGCGCACGGCGCGGCGCGCCAGGGCAAACCCGGCCGCGCTGCCGGTGGCCTCCACCACCAGGTCGGCCTTAGCCTGCAGCACCTCATCTTCCGCCACCGCCTCGATCCCCCAGCCTGCCAGCAGGTCGCGCTGAAACTCATGCCGCACCACCACCTGCAGAATGCAGCCGGTGAGCGCCAGCGTCTGCGCAGCCAGCAAGCCCAGCCGCCCTGCCCCCACCACCAGCACGCGCTGGCCTGGCTGCACCGGCACCTGCTCCTGGATTTCCAGGGCCGCCGCCAGGGGCTCGGCGAAAACCGCCGCCTCGTCGGATACACTCTGCGGCACCCGGTGCAGGTTGCGCAGCGGAATGGTCAGGAATTCGGCAAAGGCCCCATCCCTGCCGTGAATGCCCAGCGCCAGGCGCTGCTCGCAGTGCGTGGGGCGCCCGCCGCGGCAGGCAGCGCACTCGCCGCAAGTGAGGTTGATCTCACCCACCACGCGCTGCCCCAGCCAGCTTGGCTCATCCGGCGCTTCCACCACCTCGCCGACAAATTCGTGCCCGGGGATGCCCCGGAACGGGTAATAGCCGCGCAGCAGTTCCAGGTCGGTGCTGCAAATGCCCGCCAGGCGCAGGCGCACCAGGGCCTCGCCAGCCTGCGCTGCTGGCAGGGGCGCATCGCCGCGGAAACACAATTGCTGATCTTCGATCCACAGGGAATTCATAGGATGAACGCTCGCGGCATCTCGGCAGTCTGCTCAGCGCGCTCCGCGCCTGCCGAACTGCCTTTCCAACAGGTCAACGGAAAGGTGGATCATCGTGGGACGCCCATGCGGGCAGGTGCGCGGCGATTGGCAGCCTTCCAGGTCACGCAGCAGCGCCCGCTGCTCATCCGTTGAAAGCGCCTGCCCCGCCTTGACCGCCGCCCGCTTGCACACCCGGGCAATGACCCGCGCCTCCACCTCGGCTTGCAGCGGCGCCTCATCTTCTTCGAAATCTTCCACCAGCACCGCCAGCGCCGCGGCCGGGTTCATCCCCGCCAGCACCACCGGCACCGCCCGCACCAGGAAGGTGCCCCGCCCAAACGGCTCCACCTGAAAACCCAGTCCCGCCAGGACGGGGATCTGCTCTTCCAAAAGATGCGCGCTGGCGGGCGGCAGTTCCACTGCGGCAGGGTCGAGCAGCGCCTGGGACGGCACGCCGCCGCCCTGCTGCAAGGCCATGAAACGCTCAAACAGCACCCGTTCATGGGCGGCGTGCTGGTCGATCAGATACAGGCCGTCGGGGCCTTCTGCCACCAGGTAAGCCGAGGCCACCTGCCCCACCAGGCGCAGCAGGGGCATCTTTTCGGTGGGCAGGGCAGCCTGGGCAGGCTGGGCGGGGAGGCCAGCGGATCCTGCCGGGGGCTGCGCCTCGCCTGCCATCTCCCAGGTCAGGTCGGGCTGGCGCGGCGGCTGCTCTGCGCTGGGGAAGGTCTTCCACTGCGGCATCAGGCTCACTTCGGGCACCGGCGTATGCGCCAGCAGCGCCCGCCGCACCGCCCGCTGCACCCCGCGGAAGACCGCCTCGCCGTCGCGGAAGCGCACCTCTGCCTTGGCGGGATGCACATTTACATCCACCGCCTGAGGCGGCAGCTCCACAAACAGCACCGCCAGCGGGAAGCGGCCCACCATCAACAGCGTATGGTAGGCCTGCACCAGGGCTGCGCTCAGGCTGGCATCTTGCACCGGGCGGCCGTTGACGAAAAAGGTGATCTCGCGCCGGTTGGAACGTGTCAGGCTGGTGGGGCTGATAAAACCGGTCACGCGCAGGCCATCCTCCTCAGCCAGCACCTCCAGCATTTGCCGGGCTACCTCCACCCCATAGAGCGTGGCTAACACTTCGCGCCGGTCGCCGTTGCCGCTGGTGAGCAGCGCCGGGCGGCCTTCCTGATACAGGTGAAAGCGCACATGGGCGTAAGCCAGGGCATAGCGCGTCACCAGGTCATCAATATGGCGCCTTTCGGTGGCTTCCTGCTTGAGGAACTTCAAGCGCGCCGGCACGTTATAGAACAGGTCTTCCACCTGGATCACCGTGCCCACCGGCGCCCCCACCGGCTCCACCGCGGCCGCCTCGCCCCCCTCCACGCGCAAGCGCGCTCCCACCGCCGCCTCTGCCGGGCGCGAGGTCATCGTCAGCCGCGCCACAGAACCGATCGAAGCCAGCGCCTCGCCGCGGAAGCCCAACGTGGCAATCTGGAACAGGTCGCTGGCTGAAATGAGCTTGCTGGTGGCGTGCCGGGCAACCGCCAGGGGCAGCTCCTCTGCCGAGATGCCCACGCCGTCATCCGCCACCTCGATCATACGCCGGCCCGCCCCCTCCACCGTGATCTTGACCTGGCGCGCCCCGGCATCCAGGGCATTTTCGAGCAGTTCCTTGACCACCGAAGCCGGGCGTTCAACCACCTCACCGGCCGCAATCTGTGAAGCCACCTCAGGGGAGAGTAAATGGATCGTCATGCCTATATTATAGGGGATTTTGTCAAAATTGGGTCATTTGCAGACGCTCTGCGCCCGCACACAACCCATTTTTGGCTAGTTTTCCCGTATAATAGAACGATGCGCTACAACACTCTCTACTTCGACCTTGACGACACCCTCTACCCTTCCCACAGCGGGCTGTGGGAAGCCATCCTGACGCGCATGCACGCTTACATGCACCAGGTGGTCAACCTGCCCGAAGATCAGATCTCGGGGCTGCGCCAGCAATACCTGGAAACCTACGGCACCACCCTGGCTGGCCTGCAGCGCCACTACCAGGTGAACACAGACGAATACCTGGCCTACGTGCACAACCTGCCCCTGGAAAAGTTCATCCAGCCCGACCCGGCGCTGCGCCAGATGCTGCTCAGCCTGCCGCAGCGCCGCTGGATCTTCACCAACTCCGATGCCAACCACGCTCAACGTGTGCTCAGCATCTTGGGGGCGCAGGATTGCTTTGAAGGCATCATCGATGTGCGCGCCGTCGATTTCAACCCCAAGCCCACCCTCTCGGCTTACCAGATGGCCCTAAGCCTGAGCGGAGAAGACGATCCCACTCACTGCATCTTGATGGATGATTCAACCCGCAACCTCGCCCCCGCCCGTGAGATGGGCTTTTTCACCATCCTGGTCGGCTCCAGCCAGCCACATTCCTCCGCCAACCTGAGCATCACCAGCCTGCACCAACTGCCCCAGGTGATGCCGGAATTATGGGAGGGGAATCACCGTGAATAAGCTCATCTCAATGGAAGAGGCCGTTCAGAGTGTGGCATCTGGCAGCATGCTGGCGCTGGGCGGGCTGCTGCTGTACCGCCGCCCGATGGCCTTCACCCGCGCCCTGTTGCACCGCTTTGTACAAACCGGTGAGCCCAAAGATCTGACCCTGCTGGCTTTCACCGCCGGATTGGAAAGTGACCTGCTCTTGGGCGCGGGCATGCTGCAAACGGTGCGCACCTGCTATTTTGGCCTGGAGATTTTTGGCCTGGCGCCCATGTTCTCAGCCAAAGCTGCCAGCGGAGAGATCCGCATCATCGAGGAGACCGAGGCCAGCCTGTCGTTTGGGCTGCGCGCCAGCATCGCCAGCGTGGGATTCATGCCCGGGCGAGGCTGGATCGGCACCGATATGCTCACCCTGCGCCCCGATGTGCACACGGTGATAGACCCGTACAGCGGCGAAGAACTGGTGGCCTTCCCTGCCATCCATCCCGATACCGTGGTCATCCATGCACTGTGCGCCGATCAGGAAGGCAACGTGCAGATTGGGGGCAACAAGGGCGCCGATGAAGAGCTGGCGGTTTCTGCCCCGCACGTCATCGTCACCGCAGAGCAGATCGTGCCGCGCCTCACCAGCGCCGATATCGTGGCCCCCTTTGTGGATGCCGTGGTGCTGGCGCCCGGCGGGGCTGCCCCCACCTCCTGCCACCCTCTGTACCCGCTGGATGGCGAGGCCATCCTGGGCTACACCGAGCAGGTTGGCGACCAGGCCTCCTTCCAGCCCTACCTGGCCCGCCTGTTGGAAAAGGAAACTTCCGAAAAATAGAGTGATGCGGCCAAAAGGGCCGCATCACTCTATTTTTCGGTAATTATTCCACTCATCCTTTTCTAAGCAAATTGTGATAACCTTGAGAGAATTAAAGGTATCATCTCAATAAAAGGGGGGGATTTTCCCCAATTTCTGAGATGATACAATAAAAGTAACCTCAGGAGTGTAACCATATGGGATCGCAAAATCGTGCAGTGGTCACAATCATCAGCATCATCGCCGCGCTCGTACTTTTGAGCGGTGCTTGCGCTGGCGGGTTCATCGCCGGGACTGCTGTTGGGCCTATCGGGGGCCAATCTGGCAATCAGACGGTAGTTCCCCAAAACGGCTCTTCTCAGCCCGCCGGCACGGAGGATCTCTTTGTACCCTTCTGGGAGACCTGGCAGCTCGTTCACGATCAGTATATCAATCAGCCCGTGGACGATGAAGCGCTGATGCAAGGCGCCATCCGCGGCATGCTCGAAGCCCTGGGCGACCAGCACACCTCGTACATGGACCCGAACCAGTACCGCGATGCACAGATGTCCATGGAAGGCGAATACACTGGCATCGGCGCGTGGGTCAACACCGATGGCGATTACCTGACCATCGTCGAACCGATGAAAGGCTCGCCCGCAGAAGCAGCCGGCCTGTTGGCTGGCGACGTGGTGATTGCGATTGACGGCGAAGATATGACCGGCATCATGCCGGATGTGGCCCGCACCAAGGTGCTCGGCCCGGCTGGCACCACCGTAGTGCTGACCATCCAGCGCGAAGGACTGGCAGATCCGCTCGATATCTCCGTTACCCGCGCCTCCATCACCGTCCCCAGCGTGGAATACGAAATGCTCGAAGGCAACATTGCCTATATCAGCCTGTCCACCTTTGGCGAGCGCAGCGGCGACGAGCTGCACACCGCCCTGGAGGCAGTGATGGCCCAGAACCCATCCGGGCTGATCTTTGACCTGCGCAACAACTCCGGCGGCGCCCTGACCACCGCCGTGCAGGTGGCATCCGAGTTTATCGCCGACGGCGCAGTGCTGTACGAGGAATACGGCGACGGCTCGCGCATCCCGTATAATGCCTCTGGGCGAGGCATCGCCACCCAAATCCCTATGGTGGTGCTGGTCAACGATTGGTCTGCCTCGGCCTCCGAACTGGTGGCAGGCGCGCTGCAAGATTACGGCCGCGCCCCCCTGGTGGGCATCACCACCTATGGCAAGGGCACCGTGCAGAACTGGATCAGCCTATCGAACGACCAGGGCGCAGTGCGCATCACCATCGCCCGCTGGCTCACCCCCAACGGCCTGAACATCCATCAGATCGGCCTGACCCCCGATTACGTGGTCGAGATCAGCGCCGAAGACCTCGCCGCCGGACTGGATCCGCAGTTAGATAAGGCTATCGAGCTGCTCACCCAGCCATAGATCCAACCACACGGCCTGGCCCCATCCAACGGGAGAGTCTTTACCTATGTTGTTTGATACTCGCTACCTGATCTTTATGCTCCCCGCCATGCTGTTGATGATGCTGGCGCAGGGTTATGTCACCTCGGCTTACCGCAAGTGGAGCCAGGTGGCGGCCCGCAGCCGCCTGACCGGCGCACAAGCCGCCCAGCGCATCATCTCGAACAGCGGACTGTACGATGTGCGCGTCGAAGGCATCCGCGGCCACCTCACCGACCATTACGACCCGCGCACCAAAGTGCTGCGCCTCTCGCAAGGCGTGTACGATACGCCCTCCGTGGCGGCGCTGGCCATTACCGCGCACGAATTGGGGCATGCCCTGCAAGACCACGAGGGCTATTTTCCCCTGCGGCTGCGCTCTCTGCTGGTGCCGGCGGTGAATATCGGCTCGTACCTGGGCTGGATCTTGATCATTGCCGGCCTGCTCTTGCGCCTCACTGACCTGGCCTGGGTGGGCGTGCTGGTCTTCTCTGGCGGGGCGCTCTTCGCCCTGGCTACCCTGCCCGTGGAACTGAATGCCTCTGCCCGGGCACGGCAGCTGCTGAGCAACACCGGCCTGATCGTCGACTCGGATGAACAGCGCGGCGTGAACAAAGTTTTGAACGCCGCCGCCCTCACCTATGTGGCCGGTCTGATCACCGCCATCCTCCAGCTCCTTTACTACGTTTCCCTGGTTGCCGGAATCAACCGCCGCCGGTAAGGTCACCGGCCCCGCTGCAGACATGCGTAAGTTCATCATTGCTTTGCTGTTGCTGCTCGGCGTTATTTTTGTCATCGGCAAGCTGACCGAATTGCAGAGCATTGCAGAGACCCTGCAGCGCGCCGCCTGGCCCTTCCTGGCGCTGGCATTCATCGCCCAGATTGCCTGGATGTGGAACCAAACGGCCTCCTTCCGCGCCATCTACCGCGCCCTGGGCATCTCCGAAAGTTACCCAAGCCTGTTCCTCATGGCTGCCGCAGCCAATTTCACCAACGTCATTGCACCTTCTGCTGGCATGGGCGGCATGGCCATCTTCATTTCTGAGGCAACCCGCCGCAACTACTCTCCCGCACGCGCCACGGTGGCGGGTGCGGTGTATGTGCTGTTCGATTACCTGGGCTTTCTGTGTGTTTTGGCCCTGGGGATCATCGTGCTGATCCGGCGCGATGATCTGTCCATGGTCGAGATCACCGCCTCGGCCCTGTTCACGCTCGCCGCAGTAGTGCTGACCACACTGCTATTCCTGGGGATGCGCTCTGCCCAGGCGCTGGGGAAAGCGCTGGCAGGCATGGCGCGCCTGGCCAACCGCGTGGCGCGCCTCTTTTCCCGCCGCCCCTATGTCTCCGAGCAGCGCGCCTACGAATTTGCCCACGATGCCGCCGAGGGTCTGCGCGAGCTGCGCCACAACCCTCGCGGCATGCTCCTGCCAGCCCTGCTGGCCCTCACCAACAAAACCTTCATGATGCTCATCCTGCTCAGTTCTTTCCTGGCTTTCCAGGTGCCCGTTTCCATTGGCACAGTCATCGCCGGATACAGCACCGCCTACCTGTTCACCATCGTCTCACCCACCCCCGCCGGGATCGGCTTTGTGGAAGGGTCGTTGACACTGGCGCTCAGCTCCATGTACGTGCCGCTCAGCGATGCCGCCCTCATCACACTGGTTTACCGCGCCGCCACTTTTTGGCTGCCCTTGTTGTTTGGCATGCTCGCCCTGCGCCTGATCGAGCATACCCGGCCCGCCCTGCCCCTCCCCGCTTGCGGGGAGGGGAATTAACCGAAAACGAGTAGTATGCCGCGGTGCTTTGCACCGCAGCATACTACTCGTTTTCGGTATTTTTCCGCCCCTGGATGGACGCCAGATATCGGGGCGAATGGGATTGACACCCCCTTATCTTCCGATTACAATCCAAGCGCTGAATAGCCCGCGTGGTCGCAAGCCTGGCCAGCGGGTTTTATAATGCAGGCGCATCAGTCGCCAGAACAGAAAAACTGAAGACAGGTATTGTTATGACAAGCTATCATCACCAACAGAATGATGAAACCCCTATCATTCACCGCACCGCAGATTACCAGCCGCCGCGTTCCTGGCGCACCTGGTTGATCGGGCACCCGCTCACCACTGCAGATGCATCTCACCAAACGATCGGCAAAGCCATCGGCTTGGCTGTGTTTGCCTCCGATGCGCTTTCTTCCACCGCGTATGCCACCCAGGAGATCATGTTCATCCTGGCCGCGGCTGGCACGGCTGCCTTTAGCAATGTGTTCCCCATCTCCATCGCCATCGTGGTGCTGCTGGTGATCGTTTCCGTCTCTTACGAGCAGATCATCCATGCCTACCCCGGCGGCGGCGGCGCTTACATCGTTGCCCGCGACAACCTGGGCGAAGTGCCGGCGCAGGTGGCTGGCGCAGCCCTGCTGACTGATTACATCCTCACTGTGGCGGTCTCGATCTCCTCAGGCGTTGCCCAGCTCGTCTCTGCCTTTCCGGCGCTCTTCGATTACCGGGTGTGGATCGCCGTTGTGCTGGTCTTCTTCATTATGATCATCAACCTGCGCGGGGTCAAAGAATCGGGGGCGGCCTTTGCCATCCCCTCCTACTTCTTTATCGTGATGATGTACCTGACGGTTGGCATTGGCCTGTTCCGCTATGCCACCGGCTCGCTGGGCGCCGTGATCGACCCGCCCGAGATGGAAGCGCTGCGCGGCATGGCAGCCATCACCCCCTTCTTGATCTTGCATGCCTTTTCCAGTGGCACCGCCGCCCTGACCGGCATCGAAGCCATTTCCAACGGCATCACGGCTTTCAAAGAGCCGCGCAGCCGCAACGCCGGCATCACCCTGATCTGGATGGCCTCGATCCTGGCTACCCTGTTCATGGGCATCTCCTTCCTGGCCGGAAAAATCCATGCCATCCCTGCTGAATCGGAGACAGTCATCTCGCAGCTGGCGCGCACCGTGTTGGGCGGGCAAAATGTGCTCTACCTGGCGGTGATTGCCGCCACCACCGTGATCTTGATCATGGCCTGCAACACTTCCTTTGCCGGTTTTCCCCGCCTGAGCGCTCTGCTGGCCATTGACGGTTTCCTGCCCCGCCAGCTGGCCTTCCGCGGCAGCCGCCTGGTTTATTCGCGCGGCATCGGCGCTCTGGCCCTGATCGCCTCGGGCCTGGTGCTCCTTTTCAATGCCAGCGTCACCGGGCTGATCCCACTGTATGCCATCGGCGTGTTCATGTCCTTCACCCTTTCACAGGCGGGTATGTCCAAGCGCTGGTGGAAGATTGGTCACCTCCAACCCGGCGCGGAAGTGAAGGAACGCGGCTCTGTCCTGCGCTATGAACGCGCCTGGCAATTGAAAATGATCATCAACGGTTTTGGAGCGGTCTGCACCGCCGTGGTGATGATGATCTTTGCCGTCACCAAGTTCACGGATGGCGCCTGGGTGGTTTTGATCCTCATCCCGGTGATGGTGGTGACCTTTTCGGGCATCCACCGCCACTACAAGCATGTAGCCACCCAGTTATCCCTGGAAAACTACGGCGCGCCGCCACGGGTGCAGCGTCACCGCGTGCTGCTGCTGGTCAGCGGCGTTCACTGCGGCTCGCTAAAGGCCCTACGCTATGCCCTGGACCTCTCTCCGGATGTAACTGCCGTGCATGTCTCCATTGACGCCGAAGAAGCCAAGCACCTGCAGGATAAGTGGGAGACCTGGGGAGAAGGCGTGCGGCTGATCCTGCTGGACTCGCCATACCGTCTGATGATCGAGCCGCTGCTGGAATACATTGAAGAGGTAATCCAACAGCGCCAACCCAACGAGCTGATCACCATCGTGGTGCCGCAGTTCGTGGCCCGCCACTGGTATCACGGCATCCTGCACGCCCAAACGGCTTTCTATTTGCGCCTGGTGCTGCTGTTCAAGCCAGATGTGGTGGTGACCGATGTGCCCTACCTGGTGGATTGAGTGATTGGAGAGTAAACAATGAACTATATTGTGATCGGCTGTGGCCGGGTGGGCGCAGAGTTAGCCTACCGGCTGTTCCAAAAGGGGAATCACGTCAGCGTGATCGATCAGGTGGAGGCGGCTTTCGAAAACCTGCCCACTGATTTTCGCGGCCGCACCATCGAAGGCGAGGCCCTGAACCAGAGCGTCTTACACCGCGCCGATATCGAGCACGCTGACGGCATAGCCGTCGTTACCAGCCAGGATGCCCTCAACGCGGTGATGGCCCACGCTTTACGCACCACGTATAACATCTCAAACATCGTGGTGCGCAATTACAATGCCCGCTGGCGCAAACTGTTCGAGGCTTTTAACCTGCAGGTGGTCAGCTCTTCCAGTTGGGGCGCACAGCGCATCGAAGAACTGCTCTATCATGCCGAAATGCGCACGGTTTTCTCGGCGGGCAACGGCGAGGTGGAAATCTACGAGTTCTCCATCGGCCGCGCCTGGGCAGGTCAGGAGCTGGGCGAATTGACCATCTCGCCAGAATGCATGCCGGTCAGCCTGACCCGCGCCGGGAAAGCCATCCTGCCCACCCGCGATACGGTGCTGGAAGAGAACGATATTTTGCTGATCAGCGCCACCTTCGATGGCATCGAAACCGTGCGCCATCAACTGCACCAACGGCAGGAGGTGTAACCATGTATGTGATCATTGCTGGCGGAGGCCGCACCGGTACCCAACTGGCGATGGAGTTGATCGCCCAAAAGCACGATGTGCGCGTGATGGAACAGCGCCCCGATATCCTGGCCCGCATCCACCGCGAGCTGCCCACTGAGGTGATCATCGAGGGCGATCCGATCGACCCGCAGATCATGGAGCAAGCCGGCATCAGCCAGGCCAACGTGGTGGCAGCCTGCACCACCAGCGACGCTGACAACCTGGCGATCTGCTACCTGGCGCGCCATCTGTACAAAGTGCCGCGCACCATCGGGCGCATCAACAACCCGCGCAATGTCTGGCTGTTTGACCAAAAATTCCATGTGGATGTGGCCCTGAACCAGGCCGATATCATGGCCAGCCTGATCGAAGAAGAGATGTCGGTGGGCGACATGATGACGCTGCTCAAACTGCGCCGCGGCCAGTACTCGCTCATCGAGGAAAAGATTCCCCCCAAGGCCAAATCGATCGGCGTTGCCATCAAAGACCTGGGCCTATCCGATGAGTGCGTGATCGCAGCCATCATCCGCGGCGGAAAAATGATCCTACCGCGCGGCCTGACCACATTCGAAGCCGGAGACGAGATCCTGGCGATCACCAACAGCCAGGGCGCCGAGCAGCTCGCCGAGATGTTTGCCCCGCCGCCGACGAAGGGAACCAAAAATGGTGTTTGACCAATCCCATCCCTTCGGTTATAATCTTCTCTCGTTTGCCTAGCCATTATTATCCTTGATTGGAGAAAGTTAGAATGCCGAAAAGAACCTACCAACCCAGAATTCGCCGCCGCCTGCGTGTGCATGGCTTCCGCCAGCGCATGTCCAGTTCGGGTGGGCAAAAAGTGCTCAAAGCCCGCCGCCTGAAGGGCCGCCTGCGCCTGACGGTAAAGAAGAACAACCACGTCAAGAGCACTAACTGGAACGGTTAGTCTCGTCTCCCCTGGCCAGCCCCTGCCGGCTGGGGAAAGCCTGTCTTGTGGTTGAATCGCAAATTCCGCCTAACCAGGTCCACCGATTTCAAGCGGGTGCGGCGCTCCGGTAAATCCTATGCCCACCCGCTTGTCGTGCTTATTGCGCTGCCCAACCACAGCCTGCACACGCACTTTGGCATCGCTGCCAGCCGTTCTGTGGGCTCTGCCGTGCAGCGCAACCGGGCCAAGCGCATGTTGAGAGAAGCACTGCGTCCCCTCCTGCCTGAAGTGCAGCCCGGCTGGGATGTGGTTTTGCTCTCGCGTGCCCCCATTGTGCAGGCGCATCTGGATCAAGTCCAGGAAGGCTTGCGCTCTTGCCTGAGGCGAGCCGACCTTTTACGGCTGCCCTATGGACACTGAGTTTACCTCAGACGACGACGTTTCCGTTCCCCCGGAGCCAGCCCTGCGCGATCTGCCGCTGACCCTGTGGAATTTGCCGCGCTGGCCTGTCCTGGCGCTCATCCGCCTGTACCAGGCTGTGATCTCGCCTGGCCTGCCGCCTGCTTGCCGCTTTTACCCCTCTTGCTCGCACTACGGCTACCAGGCCATTTACCGCTACGGCCTGATCAAAGGCGGCTTCATGGCGATCTGGCGCGTCTTGCGCTGCAACCCTTTCAACCCGGGCGGCCTGGACCCCGTTCCATAACCCGGCCCGTCAACCGTTTAGATTGGATGATGACCCTCTCATGAAACGAAAACTCCTCCTCACCCTTGCCATACTGCTGCTCGCCGGACTGCTCTCAGCCTGTGCCGGCGCAGATACCTTTGGCTCCTCCTCCTGGCCGGGGGTTGTTGCCAGCGAAGACACCGTTTACCTGGCTTACGGCACACAGGTCTATGCCATCAACCTGCAAAGCGGCGCCGAGCTGTGGCACTACCCGGCAAAAGCCAGTAACTCGGTGAACTTTTACGCCCCGCCGGTGCTGACCGAAGATGGTCAACTGCTGGTGGCCGGGTACGACAGCAATCTCTACAGCCTGGACCCCAACAACAAAGGCGCAGAGAACTGGATCTTTGAAAATGCCGGCAGCCGCTATGTTGCCAGCCCGCTGGCAGCAGGCGATATGATCTTTGCCGCCTCAGCCGATGGTTTCCTGTATGCGCTGGATATGGATGGCAAGCTGCAATGGTCTTTTGAGACCGAGCAGCCCATCTGGGCCAACCCGGTCACCGACCCGGCCTGTGAATGCATCTATGTGGCATCCATGGATCATCACGTTTACGCCATTAAGACCTCCAACGGCGCGCAGATCTGGCGCAGTGAAGACCTGGGCGGGGCTATTGTGGGCACACCTGCTTACGCCGATGGTACGCTCTACGTAGGCACCTTCGGCAAAGAGGTGATCGCCCTGGATGCCAGCAGCGGCAGCGTGCTGTGGCGCTTTACAGCCAAAAATTGGGTATGGGCCAGCCCGGCCATTTCCGGCGATCTGCTGCTGGCTGGCGACCTGGATGGCTACCTGTACGCCATCAACCCAGAGAGCGGCCTGGAGCGCTGGAGCATTCTGCAAGATGGGCCCATTGCCAGCACCCCGCTGATCACTGCAGACCGCATCTACTTCACCACCGAAACCGAAACGATCTACGCTGCTGACCTGCAAGGCAACATCGTTTGGAAACAGACCGTAGATGGCAAACTGTACGGTTCGCCCCTCGCCGCCGGAGAAGTGATCCTGGTGGCCCCGATCAAAGGCGACTACCTCCTGGTTGCTTTCAACAGCGAAGGCGCCCAAAAATGGTCCTTTGCACCCGCAAAATAAGGTCCCAGGCCCGGCGCACTTCACACGGAGAACTATCGTATGGAACTATTTGATCTCATTTGGAATAACCTGATCATCAACCCCATGATCAACACCCTGCTGTGGATCTACAGCGTGGTGGGGAATAACTTTGGCCTGGCCATCATCCTGTTCACCATTCTGATCCGCCTGATCACCTACCCGCTGACAGCCCAGCAGCTCAAGGCCTCCAAGGCCATGCAAGCCATGCAGTCTGACAAGCGCTTTCTGGATCTCCAGAAGAAATACAAGGATGATAAGCAAACGTTATCCCAAGAGCAGATGAAGCTGTACCAGGAAATGGGCATCAGCCCATTTGCGTCCTGCCTGCCCACGCTGATTCAGTTACCCATCATCTTCGGCCTGTACCAGGCCATCATCCGCGCCCTGGCGGCTGCGCCAATCCAGCTGCTCGGCTTCTCCAAACACATCTACCCCTTCATCGATGCCGCCAACCTGCTCCCGCTCAACAGCCATTTCCTGTGGATGGATATGGGACAGCCCGAGCGCCTGATGCTTTTCGGTTTCGGCGTGCCCACCCTGGCCATCCTGGTGGTCGTCAGCACTTACTTGCAAACGAAGATGATGACCCCGCCCAGCGCCAACCCCAACGATCAGAGCGCCCAGATGACCAAGATGATGAACCTGTACATGCCCTTCCTGATGGGCTATTTTGCCTTCCAATATGCCTCGGGCCTGGCGCTCTACTTTGTCGTCAGTAACCTGGTGGGCATCATCCAATACGGGCTGATGGGCAAATTGAACTGGCGAAATTTGCTGCCGAAGAAAATAGAAGCTGGGCCTGGCGTAGCGAAAATGGGAACCGGTTCCAGTGGAACTAAAACGGGAGGAAAAAAGTGAAAACACAACGCGCAAACCTTGAAGTGATTGCCCCCACGGTTGAAGAAGCCACCGAAAAAGGCCTGGCCGACCTGGGACTGCCGCGGGAGGCAGTAGAGATTGAGATCCTGGATGAAGGCAGCCGCGGCCTGTTTGGCCTGGGCACACGCCAGGCGCGCATCCGCCTGACCGTGGTCGAGCCGCGGGATGGCGAGTCAGAACCGCCCGCCCCCGCACCTGTCAAACCCGAATTGATCCCTGCTCCAGATGAAGAAGATGGAGAAGAGGCAACGGAGCCAGTCAGACCAGCCTCTGCTCGCCAACAATTCGAAGCCGACCTGACCCTGGATATCACCCAGCAGGTGGTGAGTGAGTTGCTCGAGCACATGAAGATCAACGCCGAGGTAACCACCTCTTACGGCGAGAAAGACGATAAATCGGGCATCGTGCCCGTGCTGGCCGATATCCACGGCGACGATTTGAGCGTCTTGATTGGCAAGCGCTCCGAAACGCTGAACGCCTTGCAATTCATTGCCCGCCAGATCGCCAGCAAAGAGCTGGGCGCACCGGTGACACTGGTCCTCGACGTGGAGGGCTACCGCTCTCGCCGCGAGCGGCAGTTACGCCAGCTGGCCTCGCGCATGGCCGACCAGGCCATCAAGACCGGGCGCAAGCAAACCCTGGAGCCCATGACCCCTGGCGAGAGGCGCATCATCCACATGGAACTGCGTGACCACCCCGACGTGACCACGCAATCTTTCGGCGAAGAGCCCTACCGCAAGGTGACCATCCTGCCGAAGGAATAAGCGGGGCTGTTCCCCCAATAGGCAATCCCCGAAAATGAGTGTGAAGCGGCAAAAAGCGCCGCTTCACACTCATTTTCGGAACTTAGCAGGTATAATTCATCTATGCAAAGCAGCCTGACCCCGCTCGAGCCAATTGACTACCTGGTGATCGGTCACCTGACCTGCGACATTACCTCCAACGGCCTGCGCATGGGCGGTACTGCCGCCTATTCTGCCCTCACCGCCCAGGCCCTGGGGCTGCGCGTGGGTGTGGTGACCACCTGGGGCGGCGAACTGCCGCTAGATGCGCTGCACCCCATCCCGGTGGTAGCCTACCCCACCGAGCGCAGCACCACCTTTGAAAACATTTACGAAGACGGCACCCGCCACCAGGTGCTGCACCACCTGGCCCCCGTGCTGGATTATCACCTCATCCCCGAAGCCTGGCGGCAGGCAGCCATCGTGCACCTGGGACCTATCGCCCAGGAAGTGGAACCGGGCCTGGTGCGGCGCTTCCCCACTGCCCTGGTGGGGGTAACGCCCCAGGGCTGGCTGCGCCAATGGGACAAAACCGGGCGCATCTCGCCCAGCGAATGGCCGGAAGCCTCCTTCGTGCTGGAGAGCGCCAGCGCGGCCGTACTCAGCGTGGAGGATGTGGCTGGGGACGAACAGCGCATCGAAGAATTCCATACCGCCTGCCGGGTCCTGGCTGTCACTGAGGCTCACCAAGGGGCGCGCCTGTATTGGAACGGCGATGTGCGCCGCTTCCGCCCGCCTCTCACCCAAGAAGTGGATGCCACCGGCGCCGGTGATATCTTTGCCACGGCCTTTTTCATCCGCCTGTACACCACGCGTGACCCCTGGGAAGCTGCCCGTTTTGCGACCCAGTTGGCCGCCATCTCCGTCACCCGCCCGGGTTTGGCGGGCATCCCCACCCCCCAAGAAACCCAAGAATCCCTGATCGAGGTCATCTAAATGGGCCGCATCTACACTCTGGTCAACCAAAAAGGCGGCGTGGGTAAAACTACCACCGCCATCAACCTGAGCGCCTACCTGGCATATTACGGCCAGCGCGTTCTGCTCATCGACCTGGACCCACAGGCCAACGCCACCTCTTGCCTGGGCGTGGATAAGCGCGCAGTCAAGAGCGGCACGTACGATGTGATCATCGGCGCCTCGCCTGCCCTGCCCAATATCCTGCACAACCCGCGCCTGAAGATCTCACTGCTGCCCTCCTCGACCGCCCTGGCGGGGGCAGAAGTGGAACTGGTGCCCGAACTGGCCCGTGAAAGCCGCCTGAAAGAGGCCATCAAACCCATCGTTGAGCGCTATGACTACATCCTCATCGACTGCCCCCCCTCCCTGGGCCTGCTCACCCTCAACGGCATGGTTGCCGCCCAAGATGGCGTGATCATCCCGGTGCAGTGCGAATACCTGGCCCTGGAAGGCATTGGCCAGCTCACCCAGACGATCGCACGCATCCGCGCCGCTCTTTTCCCTGGGCTGGCGGTGCGCGGCGTGGTGATGACCATGTTCGATGGGCGCACCAACCTGAGCAGCGATGTGGTCGCCGAGGTGCGCAAACACTTCCCCGAGCAGATGTTCAAGACATTGATCCCGCGTGCGGTACGCCTGGCTGAGGCCCCCTCCTACGGGCAGCCCATCTCCGTCTACGCCCCGGGCTCCAACGGCGCACAGGCTTACGCCAGCCTGGCGCGCGAAGTGCTGGAAGCCGATGGCTTCGCCATTCCCGCTTCGGGGGGTGAAAATGAATAAGAAAACTGGTCTTGGTAAGGGCCTGGATGCCCTCATCCCCGCGGGGGAATTTGCCTCCGAAACGAGCGCCCCGCCCGCCGCGGCAGGCGCAACCCAGGTGCCCATTGGCGATATCCGCCCCAACCCGCTCCAGCCGCGCACCTATATGGATGACGTGGAACTGGCTGAATTGGCCGCCTCCATCCGCGAGAACGGTATCATCCAGCCGCTGATCGTCACCCAGGCCGAACAGCCCGGCCAATACACCCTCATCGCCGGGGAGCGCCGCCTGCGCGCATCCCGCATGGCTGGCTTGAGCAGCGTCCCGGTCATCGTGCGCGAAGCCAGCGAGCAGCAGCGCCTGGAACTGGCCCTCATCGAAAATGTGCAGCGCGCCGACCTGACCCCCCTGGAGGCCGCTGAAGCCTACCGCCACCTGGCTGAGAACTTTAACCTCTCGCACGAGGTGATTGCCACCCGGGTAGGCAAGAGCCGTGTCACCATCACCAACACCCTGCGCCTGCTTAAACTGCCGGCGGCGGTGCGCCAGGCATTGGCTGAGGCGCGCATCACCGAAGGGCACGCCCGCGCCCTGCTGGCGCTGCCCAACGCCCAGGCGCAATCGGCGGCGCTGCAGAGCATCCTCAAGCACGATCTGAACGTGCGCCAGGCCGAGGAATTGGTGCGCAAGCTCACCGGCAAAAAGCCAGAGCGCCCATCGAAACCAGCCGCCGCGCCAGAGATCGCCGCCCTGGAAGACCGCCTGCGCGGCCGCCTGGGCACCCGCGTCACCCTCAACCCCCGCCGCAAAGGCGGCACCGTGGTCATTCATTACTATTCTGACGAAGAGTTGGATATCCTGGTCAACCGCATCCTGGGCGAATGAAAGACACCACCCTGCTCGTTAACGCCACCATCTATACCCTTCAGCCCCACCAGCCCGCCGCCTCGGCGCTGGCGGTGCGCCACGGGCGCATTTTGGCCGTGGGCAGTCAGCAGCAGGTGCGCCAGGCGGTTGGCGAGGCTGAGGTGGTTGACCTGCACCAGCAGACCGTCATCCCTGGCCTGACCGACGCTCACATTCATTTACAGTACTACAGCCTGGGCCTGCAAAAAGTGGACTGCGAGACCACCACGCGCAGCGAATGCCTGCGCCGCGTGGCGGAACGCGCCCAAACCACCCCGCCCGGGCAGTGGATCCTCGGTCACGGCTGGAACCAGAACAATTGGCTGGAGGGCTTTGGCACTGCCACCGACCTGGATGCCGCCGCCCCGCACCACCCGGTCTACCTTACCGCCAAATCGCTGCATGCGGGCTGGGCCAACCACCAGGCCCTGGGCAGCTCGGGCATCTCCGCCCAGACCGCCGACCCCCAGGGCGGCTGGCTGGGGCGCGACGCCCAGGGCCAGCCGGACGGCATCCTGTACGAATCGGCCATGGGGTTGGTAGAAGCAGCACTGCCCCAACCCACCCCCGCCGAGGTGGCGGAGGCCATCCATGCCGCCATCCCGCACCTGTGGCAGATGGGGCTCACCGGCGTGCACGATTTCGACCGCCGCACCTGCTTCACCGCTCTGCAAATGCTGCACCAGCGCGGCCAGTTGGGCCTGCGCGTGGTCAAGAGCCTGCCCCTGGAAGAGCTGCCCGAGGCGGCGGAACTGGGCCTGCGCAGCGGCTTTGGTGATGACTGGCTGCGCATTGGCTCGGTCAAGTGCTTTGCCGATGGCGCCCTGGGCCCGCACACCGCCGCTATGCTCCAAGCCTATGAAGACGCCCCAGAGAACCTGGGCATGCTCATGCTGGACGCCGAAACGCTGGTCGAGCGCGGCCGCCTGGCAGTAGAAAACGGCCTCAGCCTGGCAGTGCATGCCATCGGCGACCGCGCCAACCACGAGGTGTTGAACGGCTTTGCCCGCCTGCGCAGTATCGAAGCGGAACACAGCGGCAAGACCAGCCTGCGCCACCGCATCGAACACCTGCAGGTGCTCCACCCCGACGATGCCGGGCGGCTGGCGCAATTAGGAGTGATCGCCTCCATGCAGCCCATCCACGCCACTTCCGATATGCAGGCCGCTGACCGTTTTTGGGGCGAGCGCGCCGCACTTTCGTATGCCTGGCGCGAGCAGCTCCGCCACGGCGCCTGCCTGGCCTTCGGCTCAGATGCCCCGGTCGAATCGCCCAACCCCTTCTGGGGGCTGCACGCCGCCGTCACCCGCCGGCGGCAGGATGGCTCGCCCGGCCCGCAGGGCTGGCGTGCTGAGCAGCGCCTGACGCTCCACGAAGCCCTGGCAGGCTTCACCACCGGGGCAGCCTACGCCGCCGGGATGGAAGACCGCCTGGGCCAGTTGGCGCCCGGCTTTTGGGCCGATCTGTTGGTATTGGAGCAAGACCCCTTCACCTGTCCCCCACAAGATCTCTATCAAATTCGCCCCGCCGCGGTCATGCTCGGCGGAAATTGGGTTCTGGGCGGCTTCTAGCCTTTAAATCAAAAGATGTGGTTGTGCGGCGCTTTGCGCCGCACAACCACATCTTTTGAT
>DIXA01000034.1 GCA_002428565.1 Anaerolineales bacterium UBA6092
AAATTTTTGCTTGCCCATTTCGTTCATACTCCTTCGTCAATATAATGATGAGCGATCAATTTTTGCCACGAGAGCCCTCAATGGGATTTGAACCCATGACCCCATTCTTACCAAGAATGTGCTCTACCGACTGAGCTATGAGGGCAAAACAAGGTGGGCGGTGAAGGATTCGAACCTCCGAAGNNTGGACGGTGAAGGATTCGAACCTCCGAAGGCTTCTGCCAACTGATTTACAGTCAGTCCCCGTTGGCCACTTGGGTAACCGCCCAACTTTTCTTCCAGCCAGTGACCGGCTGGCCGCTTCGCCCCTTGCAGAGAATGAGGCGAACCGGTTAGCAGACCACTGACAATCCTGGAAGCCGACGACGGGAATCGGACCCGTAACCACCCACTTACAAGGCGGGTGCTCTACCGTTTGAGCTACGTCGGCGAATTAAAATTGTAAAAGTGCTGGCCTTCAAAGCGGTAGGCATTATACCAGAGGCCATAAATACAAGCAAGAGGTATTCGTGGCTCTACGCGCTGGCAGGCGCGCAAGTCCTGAGCCAACTATTCTGGCGGGAAGAAGCAAGTTTAACAGGCTTTTGCCGAATCGTCAATGAAAATCGAAAATTTGGTCTTTAACCACGCGCCTGGCGAGCCAGATACAGGGCGATGGAGCCAGCCACGGCGGCATTGAGCGAGGCCACCTGGCCGCGCATCGGCAGGTGCAGCAGCAGGTCACAGGAATCGCGCACCAGGCGGCGCATGCCCTGGCCCTCGCTGCCCACCACCAGCGCCAGCGGGCCATCCAGGCGCACCTGAGCCGGCGGCAGCGCCTGAGGGCCGCTCTCTAATCCCACCACCCACAGGCCGGCTTCCTTCAGGGAGGCAATTGCCTGGGCCAGGTTCTCCTGCCCCACCAGCAGATGCTCGCACGCGCCGGAGCAGGCATGCACTACCGCGGGGGTGATGGTGGCGGTTTGGGCCAGCGGCAGCAGCGCCCCATGCACGCCCACCGCCTCAGCGGTGCGCAGCAGTGTGCCCAGGTTCTGCGGGTCTTGCAGTGTGTCCAGGATCAGGATGAAAGCCGGCTCACCGCGCTGCCTCGCCAGCACCAGCATCTCGTCCAGGCTGCGGTAAGGGTAGGCGCTGGCTTCCAGCGCCACGCCCTGGTGATTGGCCCCCAGCGCATCCAGCTCAGAGCGCGGCACGCGCTCTACCGGCACCTTGCGCGCCGCGCAGAGCTGCACGGTCTCTGCCAGGCTGCCCTTCTCTTCCACCCCGCGCCCCAGGCGCAGGCGGAAAGGCTGGCGGCGGCGGGCGCGCAGCACCTCATAGACGGGGTTACGGCCTACAATCCATTCTTTCATGCCATTACCCGAGAGTTACTTCCAGCGCCAGGTACTGCCGTCTTTGCTGTCTTCCACCAGCACACCCAGCTCTGCCAGGCGGTCGCGCAGCTGGTCAGAAAGCGCCCAGAGTTTCTGCTGGCGCAGCTCACGGCGCATCTGCACCAGGAGGTCGATGAAGGGAGCAGCCTGGCCGCCCTCCACGGCCCGCTCGGTGCGCAGGCCAAACACGCCCATAAATTGGCGCAGCAGGTCTTGCGCCGGGGTCAGCGCCTCAGCGCTGGCGCCCAGATCACGCGCCTGGTTGATCGCCCGGGCCAGGTCAAAGAGATATCCCATCGCCCCGGCGGTGTTGAAATCGTCATCCATGGCCTCGGTAAAGCCCTGGCGGGTGGCATCGATCTGCTGGGCCAGGGATTGGGCGGCTTCAGCCGCGAGGCCGGCCCCGGTTGCCGGGCGCAGCGCCAGGCGCAGGCGCTCTAGGGCGCGTTCTGCCTGGACAATCACATCCTCGCTGAAGGTCAGCGGGTTGCGGTACGAGGAGTTGAGCACCATCATGCGCAGCACATCCCCCTCATGCTTCGAGAGGAATTCCTCGATGGTGACCAGGTTGCCCAACGATTTGGACATCTTCTCGCCAGCCAGCTGCATCATGCCGTTATGCACCCAATAGCGGGCGAAGGGCTTGCCGGTGACGCTTTCGGTCTGGGCGATCTCGTTCTCGTGGTGTGGGAAGATCAGGTCGTTCCCGCCGCCGTGGATATCGATCTGCTCGCCGAGGTGGTGCATGCTCATCACCGAGCATTCAATGTGCCAGCCCGGCCGGCCCGGCCCCCAGGGGCTGTCCCAGGCAGGCTCGCCCGGCTTAGAAGCCTTCCACAAGGCGAAATCCATGGGGTGCTCTTTGCGCTCGTCCACACTGATGCGCGCCCCGGCCTGCATATCTTCCAGGTGGCGGCCTGAGAGCTTGCCGTAATCCTCATCGTTCGTCACCCGGAAATACACGTCCCCTTCCACCGCGTAGGCGTAGCCATTCTCGCCCAGGCTGGTGATCATCTGCACAATCTGGGGGATCTCCTGGGTGGCGCGCGGGTAGACCGTGGCGGGCGTCACGTTCAGGTCTTGCAGGTGGCCCATGTACTGGTTGATGTACTTTTCAGCCAGCTGCACCGGCGGAATGCCCACTTTGTTGGCGCGCTGGATGATCTTGTCGTCCACGTCGGTGTAGTTCATGGCATGGCGCACCTGGTAACCGCGGAATTCCAGGTAGCGGCGGATGATGTCGAAGACCAGCGAGGACATGGCATGGCCCACATGCGCATTGTCGTACACCGTGGGGCCGCAGACATACATGCTCACCTGCCCGGGTGTCAACGGTTCAAAGGTTTCTTTTTGTCGAGTAAGCGTGTTGTAGATGCGCAATGCCATGCCAGCGTTCCTCCTTAATGGGATCCGTTCTCTTTATCCAGCCGGGCAAAGATCATTCGCCCGGCGGCGGTTTGCAGCACTTTCGTCACCGTTACAGGCACTTCTTTATCCAGGTAGCCGCGCCCGTCTTCCACCACCACCATCGTACCATCGTCCAGGTAGCCAACCCCCTGGCCAATTTCCTTGCCCTCCTGGATCACGGTCACATCCAGCGATTCGCCGGGCAAAAAGACCAGCTTGACGGCGTTCGCCAGCTCATTTACGTTCAAGATGGTGACGCCTTGCAGTTCGGCGATGCGGTTCAGGTTGAAATCGTTGGTCAGGATGGGGCAGCGCAGCTGGCGGGCCAGCACCACCAGTTTATCGTCCACCTCGCGCACGCCTTCCACGTTCATATCATTGATGCGCACCGGCACGCTGGTATCCTTTTGCAGCTGCGAGATGACCTCGATGCCGCGGCGGCCGCGCTGGCGGCGCAGGCTGTCAGATGAATCGGCGATATATTGAAGCTCATTCAGCACAAAGCGCGGGATCAGCAGCGTGCCAGAGAGAAAGCCGGTGCGGGCGATGTCGGCGATGCGGCCATCAATGATCACGCTGGTATCCAGCAGGATGGTGCGCGAAACAATCGGGGATTCGGCAGTTTCGGCCTCCGCGGTACGGCTCTGCAGCTGACGGAACATGGCGAAGATGTCGTTCTGGCGCATCACAAAGACGGCAACGCCAAAGTAACTGAACAGCAGCACGCCAACGAAGGGCAACACCTTGCTCAGTGGCTCGGGCAGCAGCGAAAGCGGGAAGGTGAGCAGCGCGGCAATGATCAGCCCCACCACCAGGCCCGCCAGCCCCGACACCAGCGTCTGCGTGGAGACGCTGAGCAGCACCCGGCGGATGGCGCGCATGGGGCGCGTGGTGACGTAGGGGGTCAAGATCAGGCCCACCAGCGAGCCCACCAGTCCCATCAAAACCGCTGCCACCTCTGGCGATTGATCGGTCTCTTGGGCAAGGAAGATGCCAAAATAAACACCGAGGATTGAGAAAACAACCATCCCCACCAGGCGAAAGACAAATTCTGTACTCATGCAAATACTCCTGTCAATGACGAACACGGAGCCTGCAGTGGTTGGGTGGCAAACAAGCCTATCTCGTCAGTGAGATAAGTTTTTCCCCTATGGCCTGGTTTGAAGAGACAGATAAGACAATCAATAATGGCAAAAAATCAACCAGGTGAAGGGAGGCGCACCCAACCTGACCCAGCAGGCAGCTCTTTAATCTATTATAACGCCAATTTAGCGCCAGCGTTACTCTGCCGGACATCTCTCATGCTGTTATAATCAGGGGGTTGACCAACAAACCACCAGGCAGCCCACCACAAGCTGCCTCAGGAGCAAAAACATGGCTGTTGCCTCTCCCAGCACTTCCCCGGCTGTTTCCGAAAAAACCTACAAGCGTCGCATCACGGCCTGGACGATGTACGATTGGGCTAACTCTGCCTTTGCCACCACCATCCTGGCTGCGGTGCTGCCCGTCTATTTCAGCCAGGTGGCCGGTTCCACGCTGCCCAGCGCCTCGGTGGCCACGGCTTACTGGAGCTTTGGCCTGAGCGCCTCTCTGCTGCTGGTGGCAGTGCTCTCGCCCATCCTGGGCACCATCTCGGATGTGGCGCGCAGCAAAAAGCGCTTCCTGGCCATTTTTGCCGGGCTGGGCATCCTCAGCACAGCGATGCTGGTACTGGTAGAGACGGGCGACTGGGTGCTGGCTTCTATCCTGGCCATCATCGGGCGCATCGGCTTCAACGGGGCCAACTCATTCTACGACTCGCTGCTGCCGCATGTGGCCCGACCCGAAGACCAGGATCGCGTCTCGACGCGCGGCTATGCCATGGGCTACCTGGGCGGTGGGCTGCTGCTGGCGATCAACGTGGCGATGATCTATGTGCTGCCTGGCAACTGGGGGCCGCGGCTTTCTTTTCTCAGCGTGGCCATCTGGTGGGCGGTCTTCAGCATCCCCATCCTGCGCCATGTGCCCGAGCCGCACGCGGCCACTGCCCGCCTGGAAGAAGGGCGCAGCGTTATTGCGGCCTCCTTCCGCCGCCTGGGCGCTACCATCCGCGATATCCGCCAGTACCGCGAACTGTTCAAGTACCTGATCGCCTTCCTCATCTACAACGACGGCATCGGCACGATCATCGGCGTGGCGGCCATTTACGGTGCAGAGCTGGGCTTCAGCAGCGTGGAACTGATCCTGGCGCTGCTGCTGGTGCAGTTCGTGGGCATCCCCTACAGCCTGATCTTTGGGCGGCTGCCCAGCAAAAGCGAAAAACGACGCCCGCTCTTCCTGGCCTTCATCCTGTTCAACATCGTGGCCCTGCCCCTGGCGGGCGTATTCGGCGCTCAACTGCTGCCCGCCGAGATCAGCGGCAAGCGCCCGCTGCCCTATACAGACACGGCCAACTATTTTGGCCAGGGCACCTACGAGACCCTGGATGAAACCATCTTCACCCGCCAGGGCAATTGGCACGGGGCGCTCATCGCCGCCGACCTGACCGGCCTGAATGAGAACGTGATCTACCTGCAAGGAAAAACCCCCGGGGTGCGCCTGGACTTTGCCTTCAACGGCCAGCAGGTGCAGGTCACCTACAGCCTGGGACCCGATCACGGCATGTGGGGGGTAGAGATGGACGGGCAGCCGCTGCTGGATGGAGACGGCAACCCGGTTGTGATCAATGCCTATAACAGCACCGTGCGTTACGAGGAGGTCAGCGAGACCTTCGCCGCGGCTGAGCCGGGTGAGCACCTCTTCAGCCTGGTGAACCTGGGCCAGCGCGACCCGGCCAGCCAGGGCAACCTGATCTCCATCCGCAACCTGACCGTGGTAGCGCCTAAGCCGCACAGCAACCTGCTGGCCATCCTGGGGATGATCCTGGCGTTGGAGGCGGTGGGGCTGGGCCTGGCCTGGCTGCTGGGGAAGGCGCTCTTCTCTGGCCTGGCTGAAAAGATGAACACCAAGCGCAGCATCTTCCTGGCCCTATCCGTCTATGGTGTGATCGCGGTGTGGGGCTTCTTCCTGGACTCGGTGATCGAGTTCTGGATGCTGGCCTGGATGGTGGCGATTGTGCAGGGCGGCAGCCAGGCGCTCAGCCGCAGCCTGTATGCCAGCCTTTCGCCGGCGGTCAAAAGCGGCGAGTTCTTCGGCCTGTTTGGGGTGATGGAAAAGTTCTCCGCCATCATCGGGCCGCTGCTGTTCGCCCTGGCGGGCACTCTGTTTGGCAGCAGCCGCCCGGCTGTGCTCAGCCTGGTCGTGCTCTTCTTGCTGGGCGGCTGGGTGCTGACGCGGGTGAATGTGGAAGATGGACAGCGCGCCGCCCGGGCGCAAGATGCGCAGGTGCTCCAGGAAAGCGGGCATGGCGAACCTGGATAGGGATGCGCATGCCCGTTCGGTGCAGGGCATGTTCACCCGTATCGCCAGTCGTTATGACCTGATCAACCGCTTGATGACCGCCGGGCAAGATCAGCGCTGGCGGCGGGAGGTGATCCGCCGCGCCGGGCTGCCCGCCGGAGGCCGCCTGCTGGATCTGGGCGCCGGCACCGGTGACCTGGCGCGTGAGGCGCTGCGCCAGGTGCCCTCTGCCCAGGTGACCGCGGCCGATTTCACCCTGGCGATGATGCTGGCGGGCAAGCCGCGCTCTCCCCAACCGGATTGGTCTGCCGCAGATGCGCTGCGCCTGCCCTTCCCCGAGGCAGCTTTCGACAGCGTGGTTTCGGGCTTCTTGCTGCGCAACGTGAGCGACCTGCGCGCCGCGCTGGCTGAACAGCGCCGCGTGCTGAAGCCCGGCGGCTGCCTGGTAGCCCTGGATACTACTCCGCCGGGCCGCAGCCTGCTCACTCCTTTCATTAACCTACACTTACACACCATCATCCCAGCCCTGGGCCGCTGGCTGACCGGCGACCGCCAGGCCTACACCTACCTGCCCAACAGCACCGAACATTTCTTGCGCGCCGAGGTGCTGGCAGCGCGCCTGAGCGAGGCTGGCTTCCACCAGGTGGGCTTCCGGCGGCTGATGTTTGGCACCATTGCCATCCATTGGGGCCGAAAGGATTAGGCGCCATGACCAGCCTCCATCCCCCTACCCCTTCCCCCGAAACGGGGGAAGGGGCGAAAACCGGAAATTTGGATGTTTTGAGCAGCTCCGCTGCCCAAAACATCCAAATTTCCGATCTGATCGTGGGCATGACCGGCGCTTCGGGGGCCATCCTGGGCATCCGTTTGTTGGAGATGCTGCACGCGAGCCCAGTAAAAACCCACCTGGTGCTTTCTGCCGCCGCCCGCCTGACCATCCCCCAAGAAACGGATTGGAAAGTAAGCCAGGTGACGGCGCTGGCCCACAAGGCCTACCAACCCGCCCAGATCGGCGCGGCCATCGCCTCGGGCACCTTCCCGGCGATGGGCATGGTGATCATCCCCTGCTCGATCAAAACCCTTTCGGCGGTGGCCAACGCTTACACCGATGACCTGCTCAGCCGCGCCGCAGATGTGACGCTCAAAGAAGGCCGCCCGCTGCTGCTGGTGGTGCGCGAGGCCCCGCTACACGCCGGGCATATCCGCCTGATGGGCCTGGCGGCAGAGGCCGGGGCGGTCATCTTCCCGCCGGTGCCGGCCTTCTACACCCGCCCGCAGACGGTGGGCGAGATTGTTGACCAGACCGTGGGGCGGGTGCTGGCGCGCCTGGGCATCCCCAACCAGGCCTACCGGCCCTGGCCGGGCATGCTGGAGGAAGAATAATGCAGAACGATGATCTGCAAAAGGCCGCCCGCTGCGGCGAGCCATCTTACGTTTGGCGCGAGGGACAGGCGCGCCGCCTGAGCCTGATCTGCCAGGCCGCCGGTGAGCGCATCCACGGGCGCATCCTGGAGAACGGCTGCGGCGTGGGTATGTACGTGGAGCACCTCTCGGCGTTGGGCGGGCAGGTGATTGGGCTGGAATACGATTTCGCCCGCACTGTGCAGGCCCGCCAGCGCGCCGCGCACATCCTCAACGCTGCGGGCGAGGGGCTGCCCTTCCCGGCGGCCTCCTTCGACCTGATCCTCTCGCACGAGGTGCTGGAGCATGTGCAGGATGACCGCCAAGCCGTGCAGGAGATGCTGCGCGTGCTGCGCCCGGGTGGGCGCATGGTGCTGTTTGTGCCCAACCGCGGCTACCCCTTCGAGACGCACGGCATCTACTGGCGCGGGCGCTACCGCTTTGGCAACATCCCCCTGGTGAACTATCTGCCGCGCCGCTGGCGCAACCGCCTGGCCCCGCACGTGCGCGTCTACAGCCGCGGCGACCTGCAAACCCTCTTTGCCGGGCTGCCGGTGCGCTTCGTTACCCGCACAGTGCTCTTTGGCGCGTACGATAATATCATCTACCGCTGGCCGCGGGCCGGCAAAGCCCTGCGCGGCCTGCTGCAAGCGCTGGAGCGCACTCCCCTGCGCGGGTTGGGATTATCGCACTTCTGGGTGATTGAGAAAACGGGATAAGCCTGCCCCCATCCCCGCTGGGAAGGGGGGAGATTCCGAAAAAAAAGAGTGGGATGCGGCGTCCTTTGCCGCATCCCACTCTTTTTTTTCGGGTAATTCCTATTGTCCAGTTTGGGGAGATATTTAAATTGGATTACGAAAATCGTAAATGCCCTCGCGCATGGCCCAGACCCGCCCACAGCCGGAGCAGGCCAGCGCTTCGGGCTGCTCGGTCAGCGGGGCGTGGCGGCACATCGGGCAGCAGAAGAAGGCCTCGGCGGCGGCCTGTGGCGTCTCACCGGCGGCGCGGCTGCGGGTGAACACGCTGGGCGAGAGCTGCCACCAATCTCCGGTGAGCTGGGCCAGGGCATCCATGCCCACCAGCAGGCGCAGCGGCACAATGCGCTTGAGCAGGCCCACGCGGAAGTGCGAGACCGTCAGCGAGCGCTCCAGGCCAAAACCAGCCTGCGCCAGCCAATCGCGCACGGCGCGGGGATGAAAATCGAAGTTCAGTTCGGCAAACTCCACCGCCTCAGGGCTGAAGGGGCTCCAACTCTGGCGGCGCAGCAGGTAGCGCAAGATGGCCTTGACATTCTGCTTATTGGCATATTCCAGGATGAAGGTGCCCCCCGGCTGCAAGACACGGCGCGTCTGGCGCAGCGAGAGCAGCGGGTCGGCCATGTGGTGCAGGGTGCGGATCATGGTGGCGGCGTCGAAGAGGCCGTCGACAAAGGGCAGGCGGTAAGCATCCGCGGCCACGTAGGTATAGCGCGAGGTGCGCCCCAGGCGCTGCGCGGCTTGAAGCAGTTGGGTCAGCGAGTAATCCAGCAGCACCACGCGCTCGAAGCCGGCATAACGCGGCGTATTGCGCCCGGCCCCCGCACCGATCTCCAGCAGCAGGCGGCCTGCCGTCGGCAGCAAGCGGCGCAAGGCAACCGCCTCTACCTGATCCTCGTAGAGGCGGTTGCCCTGCTCCCAGAATGACTGCTGGTAGTCAGAGCCCTCGTAATTGATGACCGGAGGGCGAGATTGGCTCAAGATATTTTTCCCTTGCTGCCGGGCTAATCGGTGGAGGGCAGGTTACTGTGTGCAGCATCGCCCTGAGCGCTCACGCCGACCTCATAGCCGCGCCCCACAGCCAGGTAAGTGAAGCCCAGTTTGCGCATTTCCAGCGGTTCGTAGAGGTTACGCCCGTCGAACATCACCGGCTGGCGCATCAGGCGGCGCACGCGGTTACGGTCAATCTGCTTGAACTCGTTCCACTCGGTGACCACCATCAGGGCGTCGCAGCCTTCGGCCAGGGTGTAGGGGTCGGGCATCATCTGCACGCCCGGCATGAAGGGGCTGGCCACTTCCATCGCCACGGGGTCATAGGCACGCACGGTGGCGCCTTCGGCCTGCAGCATCTGGGCAATGGTGATCGAGGGGGCGTCGCGCATATCGTCGGTATTGGGCTTGAATGACAACCCCAGCAGGCCAATCGTCTTGCCCTGCAGGCTGCCCAGCATCTCTTTGACGCGCGAGACCGCCATACCGCGCCGGTCATTGTTGATATCCATCACCACATTCAACAACTGCGGGTGGCGGCCCTTCTCCGCGGCCATGTAGGCCAGCGCTTTAACATCTTTGGGGAAGCACGAGCCGCCGTAGCCCACCCCGGCATCCAGGAAGTGCCGGCCAATGCGCACATCGTAGCCCATGCCAATGGCCACTTCTTTCACATCCGCGCCCAGCGCCTCGCAAATATTGGCGATTTCATTGATAAAGGAAATCTTGGTCGCCAGGAAAGCGTTGGAGGCGTACTTGATCATCTCGGCGGTGCGCAGGTCGGTGATGACGATGGGCGCGCGCAGCGGCAGGTGCAGCTGCGCCACCTTCTCGGCGGCCTCACGGTGCTCAGAGCCCAGCACGGTGCGGTGCGGCTGCATGAAATCCACAATCGCCGAGCCTTCGCGCAGGAACTCCGGACAGGAGACGACTGAGAAAAGCATGGGGCGCTTCTGATGGTGGCGCACAATATCAGCCACCCAGTCGCCGGTGCCGACCGGCACGGTCGATTTGTTGATGATCACCAGGGGGGCGGTCATATGCTCGGCGATGCCAACGGCTGCCGATTTGACGTACTTCATCTCGGCTTCGCCTTCTTCGCCCATGGGCGTGCCCACGGCGATGAAAGCAAACTCGGTGCCGTTCAGGGCTTCCTCGTAAGAGGTGGTAAAGGTGAGGCGCTTGCTGTTCACGTTGCGCTCCACCACCTCTTTCAGCCCGGGCTCGTAGATGGGCATCACGCCTTGCCGCAGGTTCTGCACCTTTTTCTCGTCAATATCCAGGGCAATCACGCGGTTGCCCAGGTCCGCAAAGCAGGCCGCCGTCACCAGGCCCACATATCCCACACCTACCACACAGATCTGTTTCATATGAGGAATCTCCTTCCGAGCGCCAATCTTATCACAAGATTGGCCTCTTCGCAGGGGAGGAATTTCGGCATAGGATGACCGTCATCTTTCCTGAATGACCTCTGTCACTTGTGAATACACCTAATCCAATCTAAAATATTAGCGATAAATCTTATCTATATCACCATATTCCGGTGAACAGGGAGCAGATCATGCAAATCACACGCCAGGCTGACTACGCAGTACGCGCCATGGTATACCTGGCCCAGTTGGGGCCAGAACGCCGAGCAGCGACCAACCAGATTGCTCAAGAGAAACATATTCCCCCTTCGTTCTTGGCGAAGATCGTCTCGCAGCTCTCCGTGGCGGGGTTGCTGCAAACTTCGCGCGGGGCCCGCGGGGGCGTATCGTTGGCGCGCCCGGCGGACCAGATCTCGCTGCTGGATGTTGTCGAGGCCATCGACGGGCCCATCCTGCTCAACGAGTGCGTGGGCGAGGGCACTACCTGCCTCTTTGGCGATGACTGCCCGATGAAGCCCATCTGGTGTGACGCCCAAAAAGAGCTGGTGATGCATCTCGGCCAAACCACCTTTGCCCAGGTAGTGCAGGCACGCCCGTCGCTGGCTGCCGATTAGGCTTTCATTCCGAAAAAGAGAGCATGGTGATGCAAGAGCACCGCCATGCTCTCTTTTTCGGTTAATTCCAGCGTGCCAAAGTCTTTCTCTGGCAGTATAATCATCAATAACTTACAACCCAGGAGGCATTCATGTCCAACCCCCGCACCGTCCGCGCCCCGCGCGGCACACAATTGACCTGTAAATCGTGGCTCACCGAAGCCCCTTACCGCATGATCCAAAACAACCTGGATCCGGAGGTGGCTGAGCGCCCGCTTGACCTGGTGGTATACGGCGGGCGCGGCCAGGCGGCCCGCAATTGGGAGGCCTTCGATGCCATTTTGGCCACCCTGCGCGAGCTGGAAGATGATGAGACTCTGCTGGTGCAGTCGGGCAAGCCGGTGGTGGTATTCAAAAGCCACTCCGATGCGCCGCGTGTCTTGATCGCCAACTCCAACCTGGTGCCCCACTGGGCCACCCAGGGGCACTTTGATGACCTGGCAGCCCGCGGGCTGATCATGTACGGGCAGATGACCGCCGGATCGTGGATCTACATTGGCACGCAGGGCATTTTGCAGGGCACCTACGAGACCCTCGGCTCGCTGGCGCTGCAGCGCGGCTGGCCCTCGCTGAAGGGCAAGTTCGTGCTCACCGCCGGGTTGGGCGGTATGGGCGGCGCCCAGCCCCTGGCCATCACCATGAACGAGGGCGTGGGGCTGGTGGTGGAAGTGGACCCGGCACGCGCCCAGCGCCGCAAGGAGATCGGCTACGTGGACGTGGTGGTAGACACGCTGGAAGAGGCCATGACCCTGGTGGAAGAAAACTGCCAGCAGGGCAACCCCCTCTCCATCGGCCTGATCGGCAACGCCGCTGAGATCTTCCCCGAACTGGTGCTGCGCGGCGTCACCCCCGACGTGGTCACCGACCAGACCCCCGCCCACGATGTGATGATGTACGTTCCGGCGGGGCTGAGCGTGGACGAGGCGGATGCCATGCGCCTCCACGACCCAGAAGGCTACGCCCGCCGCTCGATGGAATCGATGGCCCACCACGTGCAAGCCATGCTGGAGTTCCAGCGCCGCGGTGCGGAAGTGTTCGATTACGGCAACAACCTGCGCCAGCGCGCTTTCGATTACGGCGTCAAAAACGCCTTCGATTTCCCCGGCTTTGTGCCCGCCTATATCCGCCCGCTGTTCTGTGAGGGCAAAGGCCCGTTCCGCTGGGTGGCCCTCTCCGGCGACCCGGAGGACATTTACCGCACCGACGAGGCTCTGATGGAGCTCTTCCCCGATGACGTGCACCTGCACCGCTGGCTGAAGATGGCGCGCGAGAAAGTGCCCTTCCAGGGCCTGCCCTCGCGCATCTGCTGGCTGGGTTACGGCGAGCGCGCTCAGGCTGGGCTGCTGTTCAACAACCTGGTGGCAGAGGGCACAGTCAAGGCCCCCATCGTCATCGGGCGCGACCACCTGGATGCCGGCTCGGTGGCATCTCCCAACCGCGAGACGGAGGGCATGAAAGACGGCACCGACGCCGTCAGCGATTGGCCCATCCTGAATGCCATGATCAACGCCGTGAACGGAGCTACCTGGGTATCCTTCCATCACGGCGGCGGGGTGGGCATCGGCTTCAGCCAGCACGCCGGGCAGGTGATCGTGGCAGATGGCACGCCCGAAGCAGCCAGGCGCCTGGAGCGCGTGCTCACCTCGGACCCGGGCATGGGCGTGGTGCGCCACGCCGATGCCGGCTATGAGATCGCCATTGCCGCCGCCAAGCGGCACGGTATCAAGATGCCCATGCTGCGCTGATCCCAAGCATCCATCGCCAACCCGGTCTTGCGCCTGGTTTCGCTCTACACTTCTGTAAGGGCATAGACAAAAACAATTAATTTATGTAAAATTGATGAAAGTGCAAAAAATTTTTACGCTGCAAGATTAGGCTGCTGGTCATGGATCTGCAAACCTTTTGGCATCTGGTGCCCGTGATCGTTGCTGCCATGACCGCCATCTACCTGGCGGTCGTGGCCTGGCAGCATCGCGCTACCCCGGGGGCCATCTACCTGATGGGGTTGATGGTGTGCATGTGCTGGTGGCTGGTGGGCTACGGTTTTGAGGCCATGGGGGCAACCAGTACGAGCAAGATCTTCTGGGTGTATGTGGAATACCCGGCCATCGCCCTTGCCCCTGTGATGTGGGTGGCATTTTGCATCGAGTATTCCGGCCTGGTGCGCCAGATCCCGCTGCGTACGCTGGCGCTGCTCTCCATTGAACCTGTCATTACGGTACTTCTGGTATGGACCAATTCGCTCCACAGCCTGGCCTGGAGTGGTTTCCGCCTGGATACCAGCGCCAGCCTGTCTGATCTCAACGTAGATTTCGGGCCCGCCCTGTGGGTCAATATTGCCTATTCGGTGCTGCTCATCTTGGGCGGGGCCGGCCTGCTGATTTGGTCCATGGTGCACCGCCCCGAATACCGCCGCCGGGTGCTGCTCTTCCTGACGGGGGTAGCGATCATGCTGATCGCCGTCGTTCTGGATGTATCCGGCCACAGCCCCATCGCCCCCTGGAGCCTGACGCCCTTTGCGATCACCTTTGCCGGCCTGCTGCTGGTGATCGGCCTGATGCGCCTGCGCGTGCTGAATGTGGTGCCCCTGGCGCGCGAGACCGTGATCGAGGGCATGAGCGACGGCGTGATCGTGCTGGATATCAGCAACCACGTCGCCGACCTGAACGCTGCGGCGCGCAGCATCATTGGCTGCACCACTGCCCAGGCGCTGGGCCGCCCGGTAGAAAAAATCTGGAAAGCCTGGCCCGGCGAGATGACCCTGCCCCTGGGGCAGGTGGAAATCGTCAAATCGGTGTCACTCAACACCGCAGAGGGCCAGCGCTACTACGACCTGCGCATTTCGTCGCTGGCAGACGCAAAAGGAAGCCTGAGCGGGCGGCTGGTGGTGCTGCGCGATATCACCCGCCAGAAGCGCGCCGAAGATGCCCTGCGCCGGCGGGATGAGATCCTGGAGGCGATCAGTTTCGCAGCCGAGCAGTTCCTGCGCCGCCAGAACTGGACCCAGTGCATCCAGGATGTGCTCGGCCACCTGGGCGAGGCCACCGGCGTCAGCCGGGTGCATTTATACGAGAACCAGGTTGACAATGAGGGCAGGATCCTCTCCAATCTGCGCCACGAGTGGGCTGCCTGGGGCGTCAAGCCCTTGGTCAGCAGCCCCGACCTGCAAAACATCTCCTTGCCCGATACCGGGTTTACCCGCTGGGCGCACCTGATGACCCGTGGGCAGGCGGTGGTGGGCACCATGCCCAGCCTGCCGCCCGAAGAGCAGGCCGCCCTGGTGGTGCAAGATGTGCGCGCCGTGGTTGCTGTGCCCATCTTCCTGAGCAAGAACTGGTGGGGGTTCCTGGGCTTTTACGATTGCAGCATCGAGCGCGAATGGACTACGGTTGAAATTGATGCGCTGCGGGCCGCCGCCAATACCATTGGGGCCGCCATCCAGCGCGAGCGCACCGAGGCCGAGGCCCGCCGCTGGGCCGACGTGATCAGCACCCTGCTCAGCCTCACCGAGATCATCGGCTCGACCATGAACATCCCCAAAGTGCTGGACCAGGTGATGCTGGCGGCGCGCTCCCTGCTGCCGGTAGACCGGGTGCTGGTTTTCTTGTGGGATGAAAAAGACCAGGCCCTGATCCCCTCGCAGCCGCAGGCCAATGGCACGGTGCAGTTGGGCCTGAACTCAGAGATGGGCGATGAGCTGGCTGACCTGCGCCTGAAGGCAGACCAGATCCCCCTGATCCGCGAACTGCAAGAGAAACAAAAACCGATCGCGCTGAACAATGTCTCTACCAGCCCACTGATCCCGGCGCGCATAGCCAAAAGGTATCGTCTCCAATCCTTGCTGGCGGTGCCCATTGTTTTCCAGGAGCGCTTTGTGGGCGCGCTGTACGCCGATTACAGCAGCCGGCAGCACACCTTCACCCAGCAAGAGATTGACCTGGCTACTGCCCTGGCGCGCCAGGCAGCCCTGGCCATCGAGCGCGGCCGCCTGTATGCCCAAAGCCAGCAAGATGCGGCCGAGCTTTCATCGCTTTACAACGCCTCCACGCAGTTGCTCAACCCCGGCCACGACCTGCAATCCCTGGCTGAGCAGATCGTCCAAACCGTCAACAAAGATTTTGCCTCGGCCTACTGCAGCGTGCTGTGGGTGAACCAGGATCTCAACCGCCTGGAAACCCTGGCCCAGGCCGGCTATCCAGGGGTGAAGGATATTCCCCTGCCGTTGGACGGCCCCGGCCTGACCGTGTATGCCGCTAAGCACAACGAGATCATCTACGCTCCCAACGTGCAGCAAGATGCCCGCTACCTGAACGCCGCCGACGAGACCCACTCCGAAATGGTGCTGCCTCTGCACGCCGGCGGGCGCGTCTTTGGCGTGTTGAACCTGGAAAGCCCCGAACCCGATGCTCTCGACGAGCGCGCGCGGCGCATCCTGACCGCTTTTGCCAAAGATGCCGCCCTGGCCCTGCAAAACACGCGCCTGTACATCGCCGCGGAAACACATGCCCGCCAGCTCTCGCTGCTGAACGAGATCACCCGCACGGCCTTGAGCAATCCAGATTTCCAGGGCATGCTGCAAGCATTGGCCGACCAGATGATCACGCTGATCAATTCGGATGAGTGCTTCATCACCCTGTGGGACGAAGACCACCAGCGGGTGATGCCTGGGGCGGCCTCTGGGATCATGCGCACCAATTACAAGAGCGTCAGCGCGGCCCCTGGCGAGCCCAACATCACCGCCTCTGTGCTGGGGGTGGGGCATTCCCTGATCGTGGAAGATACGCACCACTCGCCGTACATCAGCCCGCGCCTGGCGGGCCTATTCTCCACCGTGTCGATCCTGGGGCTGCCCCTGATCGCCGATGAGCACAAGCTGGGCGCGGTGCTGATCGGTTTTCACCAGGCGCACAATTTCACCAAAGCAGAGATCTGGCTCTGCGAGCAGGTGTCCGGGCAGGTGGCCTTGGCCATTTCCAGGGCCTGGTCTCTGGAAGTAGCCCGCACCCGCGCCCACGAGGCAGAAACCCTGCGCCAGGCCAGCGCCATTGTGGCGCAGACTCTGGAAGAAGAGAAAGCCATTCCTCTGATCATGGAGCAGTTAGCGCACGTGGTGCCTTACGACAGCGCCTCGGTGCAGCTGCTGCGGGGCGATTGCCTGGAGATCGTTGGCGTGATGGGCTTTGCGCAGCCCAAAAAGATCATGGGCACACGCTTCCCCATCCCCGGCGATAACCCCAACACCATCGTGGTGCAAACCCGCCAGCCGCTCATCCTGGGCAATACCCGCCAGGCGTATGATGTCTTCACTCATCTCGATGACGAGATCATCTCCTGGCTGGGCGTGCCGCTGGTGGTGGGCGAGCGCGTGATCGGCATGCTGAGCGTGGACAGCAAGCAGCCCGATTACTTCACCCCGGCTCATTCCCGCCTGGCCTCGGCTTTTGCCGACCAGGTGGCCATTGCGATTGAGAACGCCCGCCTGTATGCCGCCGAGCAAAAGCGCGTGCAGCAGTTGGATGCGCTGCGCGCCACCGGCGCGGATATCTCGGTGGTGATGGATCTTTCAAGCCTGCTGCAAACCATCCTGGAGCGCGCCGTGGCTCTGCTGGACGCCACCGGTGGGCAGTTGGGTCTGTACCTGGACAGCGAAAATGCGCTCAACGTGGTGGCCAGCCACAACCTGGGACAGGATTTCAGCGGCACGCGCATCAGCATGGGTGAGGGCGCCATGGGCCTGGCTGCCGAGATGCTGGAACCGCAGATGATCAAGAATTATCAGCAATGGGAGGGGCGCTCGGCGCAGTTGACTGAGAGCACCTGGCAGGCGGTGATGGCCTCACCCATGCTGGGACACGGCCGGCTGGTGGGCGCCATCGCCGTGATACACACCGGCGCAGAGCGCCAGTTCACCAAATCGGACCTGCAGCTGCTGACTATGTTTGCCCAGCAATCGGCTATTGCGGTGGAAAATGCCCGCCTGTACCAGGAGGCCCGCCAGGCGGCCGAGCGGCGCGCTGTGCTGCACCGCGTCACCCAGGAGGTGGTCTCTGCCTCGCTGGATCAAAGCAAGATCTACGAGGCCATCCATCGCGCCGCCCAAGAGCTGATGCCCACGGAGGCTTTTGCCATTACCCTGGTGAATGATCAGTTGACGATCGATTCGGTTTTCCTGATCGACCAAGGGGTGCGGGCAGACCAAACAGAAGGCCCAATGGAAAACAGCCTGAGCCAGCGGGTGATCACCTCGGGCAAGCTGATCTACATCGAGGATACCCAGGCCGAACCAGAGAAGCAGGGCGTGCACTTTGGCTCGGGGGAGGATACCCGCTCCATCCTGGCCGCGCCGCTGCGCACCTCCGAAAAGATCATCGGCATGATCTCGGCCCAATCCTACACCCCCCACGCCTACACCACCGAAGACCAGGCCCTGCTGGAGATGCTGGCCGCCAACGCCGCCATTGCCATCGATAACGCCCGCATGCTCAAGCAGATCAACTTCATGGCCAACACCGACCCGCTCACCGGGCTGTATAACCGGCGCGGCTTCTTTGAACTGGGTGAGCGCGAGGTGGTAAAATTCCGGCGCCTCAGCCGGCCCCTCTCAGCCATTCTGCTGGATATCGACTTCTTCAAGCAGATCAACGACACCTACGGGCACGCCGCCGGCGACCAGGTGCTGGTGGGGCTGTCCAGCCGCCTGCGCAGCCAGATCCGCACCGAGATGGACATCATTGGGCGCTACGGCGGCGAGGAGATCGTCATCTTGCTGCCCGAGACGGACCTCAAGGGCGGGCTGCAGGTGGCCGAGCGCCTGCGCCGCTGCGTGGAAAAAGAGCCCTTCTCCACCGACCGCAGCGCCATCCAGATCACCATCAGCCTGGGCGTGGCCGAGTTCCAGGAGAGCACCGCCGACCTGGCCACCCTGCTGGACCGCGCCGACAGCGCCATGTACGTGGCCAAGCAGAGCGGCCGCAACCAGAGCAAAGCCTACGACGGGCGGGACCTGTCCAAAGCCAGCGTAAGCACGGATTGATCAGAGTCAAAAAGTGGGTGGTGCTGCGCACCACCCACTTTTTGACTCTGAAGATCAGCGCTGCTTGCGCCTCTGCCAGCCGAGCAGGCCCAGGCCAGCCAGCGCCAGCCCGGCCACTGCCGCCACCGGCCCCAGCGCGGGGCGCACCGTGGCGTTGAGGTCGATCAGGTCGACGGCGGTGGGGGAATTGCCAGAGATGCCCCAATCCGAAAAGCCGGTGACGCCGGTGGTCTGCACCCAGTTGGCGGTGATGTCGCGGGTGCTTGCCTGTAATGTCCATGTTCCACTGACATTGCGCAAGATGTGCAGGTTGTTTTCGGTTGCGCCATTGACCAGGTGTAATTCCAACTCTTTGTAGCGCAACCGCAGCGTGGCCGTCCAGCCGCTGCCATTGGCACCAATGCTGTAGGTGCGATCCGCAGCATTGGTGAACGGCAGCACTGCCGCCAGGCTGACGGTGACATCCGTGGGCATGCTGCCGCCGGTAAAGGTGAGCTGCACGTCGGGGTTGCCAAAGCTGTAGGTGTTGCCCGAGGTGAAGGCGTGGTTGCGGCGGATGGTGCCCCAAACATCCCCGGTGCTTTCAGACGCAGAATATGCTGACGGCCCCAGGTTCAGGGTGTATGAGCCCGTGTTGATATCCGCATTGAGGGTCAATTTTTGATTAAAAGTGGTGTTGATGCCTAGATTGACCACACCCGATGAGTTGACTATCAGAACATTATCAAACGTAGTACTCGATGTGCCCCCAATGGTCTGTGTGCCACCACCATTGAAGGACACAACCCGGTTGTTGGGGTTGAACGTGCCCCCATTATTGATCCAATTGCCCCTCAGGTAGATATCGCCGCCATAACCGGTGCCCATCGTCAAGCTTGATCCGCTATTTAGAGTAATATTCCCATTAACCTGAATGGGCATCACGGTCGAACCCATGCTAACGGCACCTGCCACCTGAAGATGGCCATCCACTGTGCGGGTACCAAGGTTCTGATTGTCGTCAATGGTCAGCGTCCTATCAACTGTCACATTCTCGGTATAAGTGCCTGCATACAAATACATCGTGCCGCCGGTTTTAACCGCGTTGACAGCAGACTGAATAGAATTGAAATGATCATAGTTCCAACCGGGCGTGCTGCTGGTATAACCATCATCCACGTACACTGGGCTGGGAGGCGAATAGGTGAGGGAGGTGCTGGCGGTTGTCCAGCCGCCCTCATCTTCACTTACTGAGCCAGAACCTTCGCCAGAAGTACGCTGCCAATCCGTATCCGTGCCATCGGTCAGGGCAATTTTGTACCACACCTGGGTGGTTTGGGCCGGGATGGTGGCCGTCCAAACGTCATAAGATGAGCCACAGTTAGCCTGCCAGGATGTTGAAACTGAACTCCAATCCCCTTGGGCTGATGCTGAAGAATTAGTGGTATACCAGACGGTAACAGCAGTTAGATCGAATTGGTAACTTCGTTCCCGAATCGTTACGCTTTGATCGGCGCGCGGGTTTTGCGGATTCCGATATGGATAGTTCGTATCGCCGCAGACATTACTCCCAGGGATGTGGCCAGCGCCATCCCATTGCACATCGTCTGCCGCCGCCGCCCGGCCATTCGGCAGCGCCAGGCTGATCAGTACGCTTAGAGCCAAAATTACAAACCAGATCGTTTTCTTCATATTGACATCTCCTCAAAAGCAAAAAAGAGGATTATGCCAGGTTCTCATACCACCTGGTGCATTTCCTAACCCTCTTATATATATAGTCGCACGGAGAGGCCTAACGGTTCCAAATTGGCGCTGCTGGGCGAAATTCGATGGGGATTTTCCGAAAAATAGCGTTTGCGGCGGGCAAAGCCCGCCGCAAACGCTATTTTTCGATCTCAAAGGCCAGGGCCACCCAATCGCCGCTTTGACGGCGTTGGAACAGGCGCAGACCGTGGCGGGCGGCGGCGGCCTCCACCGAGGCGCTCTGCTCGGCGAGGATGCCCGATAAGATCAGGATGCCGGTGCGTTCCAGCAGGCGGGCCAGGCCATCGTCCAGCATGCGCTCCAAAATGGGCGCCAGGATGTTGGCAAAGACGATGCCGCCCTGCTTGAGGCCAAACTGCCCCGCAAGCACCTCGCCCACCGAGCCGACGCCCAACTCCAACCCCTCGCGGATGCCGTTGGCCTCGGCGTTCTGGCGCGAGGCCTGCACCGCCAGCGGGTCAATATCCACGCCCAGGGCGCACTCAGCTTTCAGGCGCAGGGCAGCTATGGAGAGAATGCCCGAGCCGCAGCCAATGTCGATGACGCGCGGGCTGCCGCCCTCTTTCAGCAAGTGATCGTCCAGGATCTCCAGGCACAACTGCGTGGTGGGGTGGGTGCCGGTGCCAAAGGCCATGCCGGGGTCAATGCGGATGGGCAGCCTGCCGCCGGGGTCAATCTCCAGCCAGGCGGGGACAATAATGAGGCGCGTTCCCACCGGGATGGGGTGGTAATGCTCTTTCCAGGCTTCCACCCAGTTCACTTCTTCCACCTGGCGGTATTCCAGCGGCGGCAGCGCCCCCAGGCGCTCTGCGGCGATGCGTCCCAGGTACCACAGCGACTCTTCCAGGCGCTGGCGCGTCTCCTCATAGTGATCGTCGAGGGGCAGGTAGCCGCTCACACGCAGCGGGCCCACCGCCCAGCCGCCCTCGGCATCCTCACGGTTGGCCACGGCGGTAGATTGCACCACCACGGCATCGGGCAGGTAGCGCGATAGTACCTCCGCCACCGCCTCAGCCAATTCACCTTCTACCACCAGGGAAACTTCCATCCAGGCTGGCTGATCCATCTTATCCTCCCAGCGTCTCTTTCAACCAATCCAAAATGCCGCGTTCTGCCGGGCGCACCTCGCTGCCCAGGCTTTGGGCCAGCTTCTCGAACAGGTCACGCTGCTCGCTGTTGAGCGTCTGCGGGATGAGCACATTCACCACCACCAGCTGATCGCCGCGGCCGCTGCTGCGCAGGTGGGGCACGCCCTTGCTGCGCAGGCGCAGCACCTTGCCCGGCTGGATGCCCGAGGGGATCTTCAGCCGCGCCGGGCCGTCTACCGTAGGCACTTCCACATCCGCGCCCAAAACTGCCTGGGCCACGTTGATGTTCAGGTCCAGCAGCACGTCATTGTCGCGGCGGCGGAAATACTGGTGCGGCTTGACCTGGATCACCAGGTACAGGTTGCCGTTGGGGCCGCCGTTCACGCCGGGCTGGCCCTCGCCCGCCAGGCGGATCTGGTTGCCGGTATCCACGCCCGCCGGTACGCTGACCGTCTTCTTGCGGTTGCGGCGCACCTGGCCGCGCCCGCTGCAGGTGGTGCAGGGCGAGGTGATCATCTCGCCTTTGCCGCCGCAGGTGGGGCAGGTGGAGACCTGCACCATCGAGCCCAGCAAGGTCTGGCGCACCTGGCGCACCTCGCCCGAGCCGTTGCAGGCCGAGCAGCGCACCGGCGTGGTGCCCGGCTGGGCGCCCCGGCCCTGGCAGGTCTCGCAGACCTCGTCGCGGCTGATCTCGATTTCCTTCTCCACGCCGAAAACGGCCTCTTCGAAGGTCAGATCCACGCGGTACTGCAAATCGGGCCCGCGGCGCGGCCCGCTGCGCGAGCGGCGGCTGGAACGGCCAAAACCGCCCAGCCCGCCAAACAGTTCTTCAAAGATGTCGCTGAAATCGACGGTGGAGAAATCGGGTGCGCCGCCCATGCCCTGCACACCGGCATGGCCAAAGCGGTCGTAGGCCGAGCGCTTGTCGGGGTCAGAGAGCACCGCGTAGGCTTCGTTGATCTCCTTGAAGCGTTCCTCGGCATTGGGCTCCTGGCTGACATCCGGATGGTACTGGCGCGCCAAACGGCGGAAGGCCGATTTCAGGTCGTCCGCGGTGGCGGTGCGGGGAACGCCTAGGGTTTCGTAGTAATCGCGGGGCATAATTAGGCTTTGATCCCATCCAAGCGAGGAGGCTCACCGCCGGGGTAAGCGGCTGTGAGCCTCCTCTGATTGATTTAGTTTTAGTCGCTGGCCGGGCGGAACTCGCCATCGACCACGTTATCGTCGCCGCCGGGCTCACCGCCCTGCGGGCCAGGCTGCGGGCCTTCGGGGCCAGGCTGACCGCCCATCCCCGGCTCGCCCTGACCGTACACCGAGGCGCCGATCTTCTGGATCACCTGGTAGAGGGTTTCGGTGGCTTTCTTCATCGCCGCAGAGTCTTCGCTCTCCATGGCCTTCTTCACGTTGGCCACTTCGGCTTCCACCTGGGTGCGGGTTTCGGCAGGCACTTTCTCGCCAAAGTCACGCAGGGCCTTCTCGGCAGTGTAGACGGCGTTGTCGGCGCCGTTGCGCGCCTCGATCAGCTCCTTCAGGCGCTTGTCTTCGTCGGCGTGCAGCTCGGCCTCACGGCGCATGCGCTCCACCTCGGCGTCGTTCAGGCCGGAGGAGGCAGTGATGGTGATGTGCTGGCTGCGCCCGGTGGCCTTATCCTGCGCGGTGACCTTGATGATGCCGTTGGCATCCAGGTCAAAAGTCACCTCGATCTGCGGCAGGCCGCGCGGCGCGGGGGGCAGGCCATCCAGAATGAACTTGCCCAGGGTCTTATTGTCGGCAGCCATGGGGCGCTCACCCTGCAAGACGTGGATCTCCACCTGGGGCTGGTTATCGCTGGCGGTAGAGAAGATCTGCGATTTACGCGTGGGGATGGTGGTGTTGCGCTCCAGGATGGGGGTGGCAACGCCGCCCAGGGTTTCCACGGAGAGGGTCAGCGGGGTCACGTCGAGCAGGAGGATGTCTTTCACATCTCCGCCCAACACGCCGGCCTGGATGGCCGCGCCCACCGCCACCACCTCATCGGGGTTGACACCCTTGTGGGGGTCCTTGCCAAACAGGCGGCGGACGGCCTCCTGCACGGCGGGCATGCGGGTCATGCCGCCCACCAGCACCACCTCGTTGATCTTGGAGGCGTCCATATCGGCATCCTTGAGGGCCTGCTTCACCGGGCCGAGCGAGCGCTCGATCAGGTCGCCGGTGAGCTGCTCCAGCTTGGCACGCGTCAGCGTCACCACCAGGTGCTTGGGACCGTTGGCATCGGCAGAGATGTAAGGCAGGTTGATCTCGGCCTGCATGGTGCTAGAAAGCTCGATCTTGGCCTTCTCGCCGGCCTCGCGCAGACGCTGCAGGGCCTGGCGGTCCTGGCGCAGATCGATGCCGGTATCGCGCTTGAACTCATCGGCCAGGAAATCAATGATGCGCTGGTCGAAATCGTCGCCGCCGAGGAAGGTGTCGCCGGAGGTAGAACGCACCTGGAAGACACCATCGCCTACATCCAGGACGGAGATATCGAAGGTGCCTCCGCCCAGGTCATAGACGGCAATGATCTCGTCTTTCTTCTTATCCAGCCCGTAGGCCAGGGAAGAGGCGGTAGGCTCGTTGATGATGCGCATCACTTCCAGCCCGGCGATCTTGCCGGCATCTTTGGTGGCGTTGCGCTGGGCGTCGTTGAAGTAGGCCGGCACGGTGATGACGGCCTGGGTGACGGTCTCGCCCAGGTAGGCTTCAGCGTCCGATTTGAGCTTGCCCAGGATCATGGCCGAAATTTCGGGCGGCGAGTACTCGCGCCCATCCAGCACCACACGCACGTCCCCGTTGGGGGCTTTGGCCACTTTGTAGGGCACGCGCGAGAGCGCCTTCTGCACTTCGGGGTCATCAAACTTGCGCCCCATGAAGCGCTTGATGGAGAAAACGGTGTTCTCCGGGTTGACCACGGCCTGGTTGCGGGCCACACGCCCCACCAGACGCTCGTGATTTTTGTTGAATGCCACTACCGACGGCACCAGGCGCTCCCCCTCAGACGAGGGGATGACGACCGGCTCGCCGCCTTCCATGACGGCAACCACAGAGTTGGTTGTTCCGAGGTCGATACCAATGATTTTACCCATAGTTTACTGCTCCTTGTGTTAGTTGAAATAGGGTCGAAAGAATAAGATCGGATTGAACAATTTACCTGGCCACGCGCACACGCACCGGGCGCACAACACGCTCACCAATGCGGTAGCCCGCCTGCACCACGCCGATGATCTCGCCGCTGGCATGCTCGGGGCTGTCTTCCTGCGAGATGCCCTCATGGCAGTTGGGGTCAAAGGGCTGGCCCTCTGCCTGGATCATCTCCAGGCCGTCGGCCTCAAAGGCAGCCAGCAGCTTGCGGTACACCAGTTCAATGCCCTCGGCCCAGCGGGCGCCTTCGCCTTCTTGCGGGCGGTTGCGCAGGGCACGCTCCAGGTCATCGGCCACATCCAGGTAACGGCGCACGGCGTTAGCCGTGGCGGCCTGGGCGGATTGGGTCTGGTCGCGCTCGACGCGCCGCCGGTAATTGCTGAATTCTGCCATGCTGCGCTGCCAGCCGTCCAGGTTCTCGTCGGCTTTCTGGCGCGCCGTTTCCAGCTCGGCCTTCAGCGCTTCCAGCTCCAGGCTGGCCGCGGCTTCATATTCCGCCGGGATGGGTTGGGTTTTTGGCTCGGCTTGCGCCGAGGAAGATTTTTGTTTTCGTGGTGTCATCAGTTCCTCTCATGCTCCTTTATTCGTCCGCCATCATCTCGATCACCAGGTCGCTCAGCATGCCTGAAACGAAGCGCACAGCCGAAACGGTGCGCCCGTAAGACATACGTGTGGGACCCAGCACGCCCAGGGCGCCGGTCATCAAACCGGGAGCGCCGTAGCGGGCCAATACGATCGAGCAATCGCGCAGTTCTTCCCAGGTGCCCTCGCCGCCGATCAGCACCTGCACATCGTCCATGCTGCTGTGAAGCACGGTGCGCGAGAGCAGGTCTTCCAGCAGCGGGCGCTCTTCCAGCAGGCGCAGCGCCTTGCGCGCCGAATCGGATTCAGCGAACTCCGGCTCAGCCAGTACGTTGGTCAGGCCGTCGCGGAAGACCTCGCCGGAGACGGGCCGCTGCATGCGCAGCATCTCTTCGCCCACCAAACGCAGGATATCCTGCTCCAGGGCATCGAACTGCCCACCTAGAGCCGCCAGGCCGTCTGCATCCAGGCCCTGGCAGGTGCGGTTAAGGTGATCGGTGGCGGTGTTGAGCATCTCCTGCGAGACCGGCTCTGCCAGGGTGAGGATCTGCTGGCGCACCTGCCCGCCCGACCAGACCACCACCATCAGCACCTGTCGTCCATGCGTGGCGATCAGGCTGAGGTGCTGGAAGCGGGCCTGCTCGGGGTGCGGCGCAGTGACCAGCGAAGCGCCCTGCGACTGGTGCGCCAGCACCGAGGCGGCCAAACGCATCCAGCGGTTCACATCTTGCCCGGCCTGGTAGAACTGGTGGGTGATGGTGCGGCGGGTGTTGGCGGGCAGTTCGGTCTGGCCCATCAGTTGGCGCACAAAATAGCGATAGCCTTCCTCCGTGGGCACGCGCCCGGCGGAGGTATGCGGCTGGCGCAGGTAACCGGCATCGGTCAGGTCGACCATCACATTGCGCACCGTGGCAGAGCTGAACTCCAGCTTATAGCGCTCTACCAGGCCCTGTGAGCCGATGGGCTGGGCCGTTTCCACGTAATCGTGGATGATGAGTGCCAGCACCAGACGCTGGCGGTCGTTGAGGATGCTCATGGTTTTTCTCGAATTTAGCACTCTCGATATGAGAGTGCTAAATGGTACGCATAAATGATACCACGGCGCAAAATGTGCGTCAAGCAGCCCTGGCGGTTCTTATACAGTTCTTACGCTTCCGGGATTTGATCTATGCAAACCGGCTGCGCCGGTTTGCATAGATCAAATTTCGGAAATTCCATTGCCTTCCATGCCGCTCCGCGGTATAATATTTGCCATCGTTTCCAAACACGCGACGACCGGGACGAGTAACCGGAGCCGATCCGACAGAAAATGGAGATCACCGGCTGAGAATCTCCTGCGGCATCGAACCGGCCAAAACCACCCGCGAGCGGCACCCCGAACAGGCCCCCGGCCCCAGTAAGGCGAACGGCTGACCCCGTTATCAGTCACAAGAGAGCCATCGATCAACCGATGGCAATCTGGGTGGAACCGCGTGATCAACCCTCGCCCCAGAGTGGCGAGGTTTTTTGTTTAATGCCAAGTAAGGCCAGGCAATGCCAAGGAGGTAAGAATGTCTGATCAAGAACACCAAGAAGAACGCTACGAGGATACGGAACTCTACCGCATCCGCCATTCTGCCGCGCACATCATGGCCCAGGCCGTGGTGGAATTGATGCCCGAAGCCAAGTACACCATCGGCCCGCCCATCGAGAACGGCTTTTACTACGATTTTGACCTGCCGCGCACGCTGACCCCCGAAGATCTGGAGAAGATCGAGAAGCGCATGCGCCAGATCATCGCCGCCAACCACAAGTTCGAGCGCAAGGTACTTACGGCTGAAGAGGCGCGCCAGGTCTTCAAAGACCAGCCCTACAAACTGGAACTGATCGAGGGCCTGGAGCAGGGCGGGATGGATGAATACGGCAACCCGCTGGAGACGAAGCCCGAGATCTCCACCTACACGCACGACACCTTCGTCGATCTGTGCCGCGGCCCGCACGTGGAATCCACGCGCCAGATCAACCCCTCCGCGGTCAAGCTGATGCAGGTTGCCGGGGCCTACTGGCGCGGCGACGAGAAGAACAAGATGCTGCAGCGCGTCTACGGCACGGCCTGGAAAAACGCCACCGAGCTGGAGCAGTACCTGTGGCAGTTGGAAGAGGCCAAGAAGCGCGACCACCGCAAGCTGGGCAAGGAGCTGCAAATCTTCACCTTCGATGAAGAAGTCGGCCCTGGGCTGCCGCTGTGGCTGCCGCGCGGCGGCGTGATCATCGATATGTTGGAAGACCTGGCCCGAGAACTTGAAACCAAAGCCGGTTACGACCGCGTGCGCACGCCGCACCTGACCAAGGAAGATCTCTTCATCCGCTCGGGTCACCTGCCCTACTACGCCGAGAGCATGTACCCGCCCATGGAGCTGGAAGGCGTCAAATACTACGTCAAGCCAATGAACTGTCCCTTCCACCATAAGATCTTCGCCAGCCAGCCGCGCTCTTACCGCGACCTGCCCCTGCGCCTGGCTGAGTACGGTACCTGCTATCGCTACGAGAAAAGCGGCGAGCTGATGGGCTTGATGCGTGTGCGCTCGATGCAGATGAACGATGCCCACATCTACACGCCCGAAGATCTCTTCGAGCAGGAATTCATGGCGGTCATCGGCCTGTACCAGCAGTACTTTGACATCTTCGGCATCGACAAGTTCGTCATGCGCCTGAGCACGCACCACAAGAACGGCCTGGGCAAGAAATACGTGGACAACGAGCGCCTGTGGCTGAAGACGGAAGACATGGTGCGCCGGGCGATGAGCAACGGCGGCGTGCCTTATAAGGAAGTGCCCGACGAGGCCGCCTTCTACGGGCCCAAGATCGACGTGCAGATCTGGAGCGCCATCGGGCGCGAGTTCACCCTGGCGACCAACCAGGTGGATTTCGCCGTGCCCGAGCGCTTCAACCTCACGTTCATCAACCGCGAGGGGCAGGAAGAGACGCCGCTGTGCATCCACCGCGCCCCGCTCAGCACGCATGAGCGCATGATCGGCTTCCTCATCGAGCACTATGCCGGCAACTTCCCGGTGTGGCTCTCGCCCGAGCAGGTGCGCATCATCCCCATCACAGACGGGCAGAACGACTACTGCGTCTCGCTGATGAAGCAGCTCAAAGACCTGGGCATCCGCGCCAGCGCCGACCTGGGCGCCGACCGCATGAACGCCAAGATCCGCGCCGCGCAACTCTTCAAGGTGCCCTACATGCTGGTGGTGGGCGGCCGCGAGGTGGAGACGGGTGTGGTCTCGCTGCGCAAGCGGGATGGCTCGCGCGCCGACGGCATGCCCGTGAGCGAGTTCATCGCCCTGGTGCAGCAGCGCATCGCCACGCGCTCGCGAGAGCTGTAAGCAACCTACACCCCCCCTTCCCGGGGCGGGAAGGGGGAAAGGGAACAGACCCCCTCCCTACCCTCCTCCCCCATCCAAACCCAGGATGGGGGAGGGAAAATTGTCAAAATTGGGATCTTTGCGGGCGCAAAGCGCCCGCAAAGACCCCAATTTTGACAAAATCCCCCTTCCCAGCGGGAAGGGGGGCAAGGGGGGATGGGAGAGCGCGGCAAAGTCAAAAGGCCAAACTCGAGGGCAGGGGGTGGGGCGAAAAGCTCAGAGCAAAATCGCTCAAGACGTTGACGGATAGCGGGTGTGTGTGGTATCATCGGGCACGCTAAATGCCCGCAATGCATTTAGCGGTTGCTATTGCTTATCTACTGAGAGGAGCGACAATATCAGCGCAAACGATTTTCGTATCAATGAGGGCATTCGCGTAAAGGAAGTTCGCTTGATCGGCGCGGCCGGCGAGAATGTTGGGGTAGTCTCCACCCAGGAAGCCATGCGCATGGCTGCTGAAGCCGACCTGGACCTGGTGGAAGTGGCTGCCGCGGCAGACCCGCCTGTGTGCCGGATCATGGATTTCGGGAAGTTCCTGTACGAGCGCACCAGAAAAGAACGCGAGGCGCGCAGAGCCCAAACCAAAATTGAGGTCAAAGAGATCCGCCTGCGGCCCAAGACCAATGTGCATCACCGCTCGTTCAAAGTGCGCGACGCACGCAAATGGCTGGAAGACGGCAACAAAGTGAAAGTGCGCATCCGCTTCCGCGGGCGAGAGATCGACTACGTTGACCTGGCGCTGACCGATTTAAAAGAGGTCGCTGAAGAACTGGCAGACATCGCCATTGTGGAACAGGCACCTGCCATGGAAGGGCGCAGCGTTTTGCTGGTGCTGGCCCCATCCAAACAACAGCAGCAGAAGAAGAAGTAAGCCTTTTCGAGGACAAAATCTGCAGGCAGATGCGGTGTGTCCGGATCGGGCATCTGCACCTGCCTGAGAGTTTTTTTGTGAGAGGAGTAATACTGTGCCACGCAAGGAATCGAACACCAAGTACAAACTGAAGACCCACAAGGCGACCTCGAAACGCTTCCGCGTTACGGGCACCGGGATCGTGGTGCGCACCAAGGGCGGTAAGAGCCATTTCCGCCGCCGCACCCCCAAGCGCGTCAAGATGCAGCTCGACTCCATGGTCCCTGTCAAGGGCCGCGGCATCGTGAAGCGGATCCATCGCCTGGCCCCCTACCTGAAAAAGGCTAACTAAGCCTGCGGGGCTCATCCACCCTATCCGACCCATATCCACCGTTTTAGTGCGACCGTTGGGTGCTTGCAACAGGGAGCGCGTTGAGCAAACCGCTCACCCCCTGGCGCCCAGGGGTACGCAGGAGAGAAAAACATGACTCGTGTAAAAACTGGACCATACCGCCGCCATCACCACAAGAAGGTGCTGGAACTCAACCAGGGTCAATTCGGCACCCGCCACCGCCTCTTCCGCCGCGCCAACGAGGCCATGCTGAAGAGCCTGTGGTATGCCTACCGCGACCGCCGCGTCCGCAAGCGCGACCTGCGCAAATTGTGGATCGCCCGCATCAACGCTGCGGCCCGGCAGAACGGCATCTCTTACAGCCGCCTGATCCATGGCATGAAGAAGGCCGATATTGCCCTGAACCGCAAGATGCTGGCCGATATGGCTGTGCGCGACCCGCAGGCCTTTGCCGCGGTGACCGCCAAGATCACATCTGCATAGTAATCCGCCTGTTCGACCTCACCAGGCCCCGAGGAAACTCGGGGCCTGTTTTTTTTGTATGAATGCCGATATAATCCCATCACCATGATCACCTCACTGCAAAACCCGCGCATCCAGCACGTCCGCCGCCTGCAAGCGCAGGTGCGCGCCCGCCGCGAGGCGGGAGAGTTCGTGGTGGAAGGGGTGCGCCTGGCCGAGGAAGCGCTGGGCGCAGGCTGGCAGGCACGCCTGGTGCTGCACCTGGAGAACCTGACCCCGCGCGGCCAGGCGGTGGCCACTGGCTTTGCCGCCCTCGGCGCGCAGGTGGAGGCCGTTTCACAGCAGGTGATGGATGCCATTAGCGACACCGAGACCCCCCAGGGGCTGCTGGCGGTGCTGGCCATGCAGCCGCTGCCCCTGCCGCCGGCGCCCCATTTCGTGCTCATCCCCGATGGCGTGCGCGACCCCGGCAACCTGGGCACCATCTTGCGCACGGCTGCCGCGGCGGGGATGCAGGCGGTGCTCCTGCCGCCCGGCTCTGCCGACGCCTACGCTCCCAAGGTGGTGCGCTCTGCCATGGGGGCGCATTTCCGCCTGCCGGTGTGCAGCATGGATTGGGAGGGCATCCGCCTCTACCTCAACCCGCCCACCCCGCCCCGCCCGCGCCTGTACATCGCCGATGCTGCCGCCGGGCTGCCCTACACCCAGGCCGACTTGCGCCTGCCCACCGCCCTGGTGGTGGGCGGAGAGGCCGAAGGGGCCGGGCTGGAAGCCGCCCGCCTGGCGGATGAACGCCTGCACATCCCCATGCCCGGCGGGGTGGAGTCGCTCAACGCCGCGGTGGCCGCGGCCATCTTAATGTTTGAAGTCGTCCGCCAGAGGAACCTATGAAGATCCGCTCGATCACCTATTTCTTTAACCCCGGCTGGCCGCCGGACGAACTGGCCCTGCAAAAGGCGGGCGGGTTCATCAAAACCGCCCGCATGGCTTACACCGGGGCAGGGTATGAGGTTCAAAGCGTGCGCATGGCGCTGCCGCCCTTCCCGCGCCTGCTGAGCAACCCCGACGGATTGCCCGCCATGGCGCAGTTCTTCGAGCAGGCCGCTCAAAATCTGGGCTTCGATTACGTTTCGCTGGGCCCGGCGCTGCCCGAGTACCCGTGGGCCTACCCCGCCATTGTGGAGGCGCTGGCTGCCACGCAAAACGCCTTCTTCTCCGGTGCGCTGAACGGCAGTGCGGCGGGCATTTCGCTCTCGGCCTGCCGCCAGTGTGCAGAGGTGATCTGCCGCGCCGCTTCGCTCTCGCCAGATGGCTTTGCCAACCTGCGCTTTGCCGCTCTGGCCAACGTGCCTGCGGGCACGCCCTTCTTCCCCGCCGCCTACCACGATAACATCCATACCTCCTTTGCCATCGCCACCGAGGCCGCCGACCTGGCGGTGCAGGCCTTCACCCAGGCGGGCAGCCTGCCCGAAGCGCAGCGCAACCTGGCTTACCGGATCGAGTTCAAGGCCCAGGCGCTGGGCGCCACCGCCCAGGAACTGGTGGACCGCTACGGCATCCAGTTCGGCGGCATTGATTTCTCGCTGGCGCCCTATCCCGCCGAAGCGCGCTCGCTGGGCGAGGCCATGGAAAAACTGGGCGTGCCCGCCCTGGGGCTGCATGGCTCGCTGGCATCGGCGGCTTTTCTGGCCAGCACTATCGACCAGGCGCACTTCCCCCGCGCCGGTTTTAGCGGTCTGATGATGCCCGTGCTGGAAGATGGCGTGCTGGCGCAGCGCGCCGCCGAGGGCACCCTGACCGTGATGGACCTACTGCTCTACTCGTGCGTGTGCGGCACCGGACTGGATACCGTGCCCCTGCCCGGCGATACCACCCCCGAGCAGATCACCGCGGTGCTGCTTGACCTGGCCTGCATGGCGCAGCGCCTGGGCAAGCCGCTCACCGCCCGCCTGATGCCCATCCCCGGCAAGGCCGCCGGCGACCCAACGGACTTCAACTTCTCCTATTTCGTCAACAGCCGCGTCATGGCGCTGCGCGCCCAGCCATTGAGCGGCTTCTGGACAGGCGAAGGCACCTTCACCCTGCAGCGGCGCTGATCTCATGCTCACCCGCGGCGAGTTCCTGCGCATTTCGGCCCTGCTGGGCACAGGGGCGCTGCTGGCCTCTTGCACGCCGGCGCGGCCCGATTACGCCGAGCGCGAGAGCGCTTCCCTGCGCCGCCTGCTGATCCTCTACACCAACGACGAGCACGGCTGGATGGAGCCTGTCGACAATTACGGCGGCGCGGCCGGGCTGGCGCGCCTGTGGCGCAAGATCGAAGGGCACACCGCGCTCAGCCCCAGCCTGGCGCTGAGCGGCGGCGACCTGTGGACCGGCCCGGCGCTGTCCACCTACTTCGAGGGCGAAGCCACCTTCGATATCATGAACAGCCTGGGCTATGCCGCGGCAGCCATCGGCAACCACGATTTTGACGACGGGCTGGAGGTGCTGCGCCAGCGCGCCGCTCAGGCCCATTTCCCGCTGCTCTCTGCCAACCTGCGCCAGAAGACAGACGGCGCCGTGCCCGATTTCGCCCGCCCTTACACCGTCCAGACGATCAATGGCATTACGGTCGGGCTGATCGGCCTGACCACCACCGAAACGCCCATCGACACGCAGCCCGCCCATGTGGCCGGGTTCGATTTCATCCCCTACGCCGAGGCGCTGGAAGAAGTGGTGCCCCAGGCCAAGGCCGAAGGGGCACAGCTGCTGGTGGTGTTGGGGCACCTGTGCAACAGCAACCTGCGCACGCTGGCCCCGCGGGCCGCCGAGCTGGGCATCCACATCTTGTGCGGTGGTCATTGCCACGAGGAGACGGTGGAGAGCGTGGAGGGCGTCACCATCGTGCAGAGCGGCTCTTTCTGGCACGGCTATATCCGCATGGCGCTGCTGTTTGACACCGCTACGGGCAAAATCGCCGAGATGGACGCCTCGCTGCAGGCCAACACCAAAGGCGGGCGAGACGCCGAGATGGCCGCTCAGGTGGCTGCCTGGCGCGAGCAAGCCGACCCCAGCCTGTGGGAAATTATCGGCTATGCGAAAAGAAAAATCGATTGGGATTCACTCCAGATGGCCGCGCTGATCACGCGTCCCTGGCTGCAAGCCTACCCCGCTGCCCAGGTGGCTCTGACCAGCCCGCGCTACGTGCAGTCGCTGCCCGCCGGGGAAATCAGCCGCGCCAGCTTGCTCAGTATGCTGCCCACCGATAACGAATTGGTGGATATGGCCCTGACCGGCGCGCAGCTCATCCAGGTGATCGAGACGCACCGCCCGCACATGGGCGGCCTGAGCGAATCCGGCGGAGTCTACACCCTGGCAGATGGCAGCCCGCTGGACCCGGCGGCAGTGCTGCATGTGCTGATCCCCAACGCCCTGTACGAGGGCGGCAACCGCTTCAGCGTGCGGGAGATGGATCCGCAGGCCCGCTACACCGGCCTGGGCTGGCGCGAGCCGATCATCGCCTGGGTGGAGGCGCTGGGCAGCTCCAAAAGCCACCCGCTGGAGGAGTATCTATCTTAATCACCCCACCCCCTGCCCCCG
>DIXA01000023.1 GCA_002428565.1 Anaerolineales bacterium UBA6092
GCGTCGATGCGGATGCGCACATTGATATCACGCCAATCTCCCGGCTCGACCACACCAAAGTCCCAATAGATGACCCCGTCATCAATACCCGTGGGTGGCGGCCAGGACTCAACGAAGGTGGTGCCGGCCGGCAGGGTATCGGTCAAGACCAGGGCGGTGGCCATATTGCCGTGGTTGCGCAAGCCGATATGGTATTCCAGCTCGTATCCGGGCGCCAGGGTGCCCCAATTGAAGCTCTTCCACACGCTGGCATCCCAGCGCGGGTCAGCGGTCCACACATCATTGCGCAGCTGGTAGTTGTCATAAACTGTCGTGCTCAGTTCAGCGCTCGTGGTGATCTCGACCGTGTTGGTCAGTTGTGTTCCTGCAAGCACTGCCGGGTCGATGAACAAGCGCAGCAAGATGCGATCACCCCAGTTCCCGGGGAGGGTGAGGGCGGTCAGCACCAGTTGGCCAGGCGTAGAGGCGGAGTCGTCCCACAGGGTGTAGCCGTTCTCTGAATACCAATCTACCACGGAGGTGCTGAACGGCAGGGTTTCGGTGATGGTGACCGGGCCGCTGGCGACAGAATGCTGATTGCCATAATAGATCTCCCACAGCATGGTCTGCCCTGCAGTGGGGTCGCCGGGGATAGGGTTCTTGTTCACATACAGGTTGGGCAAATCCCCGCTGTTGTTGACGAATACCCAGGCTTCGGCATGGTCGTTGCTCGGGTTGCTGTCGTAGGTTACAAACACATCTACCTGGTTCTGCAGCCAGTCGCCGGGGTTGGCGGTGTTTTGGAGCACAATCTGGAAACTGCCTTCTTCGCCGGGGTCGAGCGGCCCGAAGCTCCAGGCTACCCAACCGGTGCCGGTGATGGGGACGATGCCGCTGCTGTCGCTTACATAGGTGGTCGAGGTGGGCAGTGTGTCGGTGATGGTGAAGGAATCGGCAGCAGCGTCGCCGTCATTGCGGTAGTAGATGGTGAAGACCATTGGCCCGCCGGGCATTACGTTGTTGCTGCCCCAGATCCATTTCTCTACGCGCAGGTCGGGGGCTGGATCGCGGAACACGTTGATCACCCGGTCCTGATCGGGTTCGACGTACATGACCGCCAGATCCTGTCCGGGCTGGACATCCCACTCGGTGTTCGGGTCCCATTGGCAGAAGTAAGGTGTGGAGCCGTCTGGCGCGGCGGTGGAATTCTTGCCCGGCGCGCCGCCCGGGATCCAGGGGGAGCAGTCCACATACAAATCCTCGCTGAACCAATCTGCATAGACCGGCCCGCTGATGCTGTCGTTATCGATATCTAGCGTACCAGAGATCACTCCCACCTGGATAGTGTTGGCGTAGCCATCATTGGATTGAATTTCTACCGAGTCGCCTGGCTGGATATCGGGTGCGCCGCTCTCTCCCCAATCTTCCCAACGGGTCTCAAAGCCGTTCCCGCCCCATCCGCCGCCGAAGGTGCTCTCCACCTCCGCCTCGCCTTTAACACTCCCAAACTCATCTCGAACGGTGACCCAGAAGGTGCGCCCCGCCGGGTAGTTGCCGCCCACCCAGTCGTGCGCGTAGTTGACGCGCATCCAAACCGGTTCATCTGGTTGGCTCACTGCGACGACCTCATCGTAATTATCTGCTGGATACACATCCCCCGGGACGGGCACCTCGATGGTGTTGGTAAAGGGCAGCCACAGAACGCCGATGATGCTGCCGTCCAGGTCAACATCAAAGGACAGGTACCAGTTCCAGGTGGGCTCGATATAGTTCAGGGTCCAAACCAACTGGCTGCCCAGCTCTGTGAATGTCACCTCTGATGAAGACCAGTTATGCCACCAGTTTCCACTGAAGGAGGTGGAAAGCGGCAGGGTATCGGTGATGGTGACGCTGTACAGTGCGGTGGTGCCGATATTCCAGACCACAACATCGTAATGGAGCGAGCCTGCCCAGTTCCAGTAGGCAGTTTTGGTGATGCGCAGGTTGGGGCCGCTGTCGCGCACAAAGTCTGTGACGCAGGCGGTGTTGTCAGCAGGGTTGCTGTCTGGCCCATCGATGGCGACCTCGGCGCAGTTGGTGATCTGTGTGCCGGGGGGCGTATCCGCGTCGATGCGGATGCGCACATTGAAGTCATACCATTCCCCCGGCTCGACCACACCCAGATCCCAATAAAGGACCCCAGCCACAATACCCGTGGGTGGCGGCCAGGCTTCAACGAAGGTGGTGCCGGCCGGCAGGGTATCGGTCAAGACCAGGTGGGTGGCCATATTGCCGTGGTTGCGCAAGCCGATATGGTATTCCAGCTCGTATCCGGGCGCCAGGGTGCCCCAATTGAAGTTCTTCCACACGCTGGCATCCCAGCGCGGCCAGTTAACCCACACGTCGTTGCGCTGGTGGTAGTTATCGCCGAGGGTGTCTGGCGCCTCTGCCGGGGTGCTGATCTCGACCGTGTTGGTCAGCTGCGTACCCACTTCCACACCCGGGTCGATGAGCAAGCGCAGCAAGATGCGGTCGCCCCAATAGCCGGGGATACTCGGCGCGGTCAGCACCAGTTGGCCGGGCGCGGAGGCGGAGTCATCCCACAGGGTATAGCCGTTCTCCGAATACCAGCCCACCACGGAGGTGCTGAGCGGCAGCGTTTCGGTGAGCACTACAGGCCCGCTGTGTACCGGTCCATTGTTGCCATAATAGATCTCCCACAGCATCGTCTGCCCTGGGGTGGGGTCGCCGGGCACCGGATTCTTGTTCACGTACAGGTTGGGCAGGGTGCCCTGCACGGTCACGTCAGATGACTCGTGGTTGTTATCGGGGTTCGAATCGTTTTCTGTAAAACCATACACATCGTTGTGGATTGAGTCGCCGACATTGGCGCTATTCGTGAGGATAAGTTGGAAGCTCCCCCACTCACCAGGATCCAGAGGTCCCATTACCCAGGCTACCCAGCCCGCGCCGAAGATCGGAGAGACACCGCTGGTATCGGTGAGGTAGGTCGTCGAAACCGGCAAGGTATCCGAAATGATGAAAGTATTTGCGGTGGCATCCCCATCATTTCGGTAAGAGAGCGTGTACACAACTGGACCACCGGGCATTACCTGGGGGTTGCCTTCGGTGGCTTTGTTCACCCACAAGTCAGGCATCGGCTCGCGGTACACGTTGATCACGCTGTCGCCGTCCGGCTCGTTGTAGCGCACGGCGATATTCTGCCCAATCTGCAGGTCCCAGCCCTGCTCGTCAAAATCGCAGACGATCTGCCCGCCATCGGCCGGAACGGTGTTCGTGTAGATGCCGCCTGGGCCGCCATCTTCCCAGATCTCGCAGCCCACGTTCAGCGTGCCTGTGAACCAATCCGCATGGATGGTGCCGGTGACCACGTTGGTTTCGTAATTGGCTTCGATATTGATCTGCCCCACCGGGTTGATGGTGATGATTCTTCCGAAGACCTCAGCAACGATGACATCGCCGATATCAACGCCGGGATCCCACGGCAACCAATCCCAATTGTGGCTGCGGAACCAGCCGTCTCCTTCTGCCGTGCCAGTCACCGTATAGACATCTGAGCCTCTGGTCAGGGTGACGGTAACGGGAACGCCCGGGTCTATCTGCACCAGCACCCAATCATGGGCATAGTTCACATCCATAGTGGGTTGGCGCCACACGTTGATCACGGCGTCGCCATCCGGCTCGATGTAGCGCACGGCGATATTCTGCCAGGTCTGCAAGTCCCAATCTTCGTCGTCAAAATCGCAGACGATCTGCCCGCCATCGGCGGCAACGGTGTTCGTGTAGATACCCGGACCGCCATCTTCCCAGATCTCGCAGCCCACGTTCAGTGTGCCCGTGAACCAGCCCGCATGGATGGTGCCGGTGACCACGTTGGTTTCGTAATTGACCTCGATATCGATCTGCCCCACCGGGTTGACCGTGGCTTGCAGGCCGATGGCCTCGGCGGTGATCACATCTCCTGGGGCGATATCCGGGTTTTCTGGCGACCAGTTCCAATGGTAGGTGCGGAACCAGCCGTCTCCGCTGGATGTGCCCGTGACCACGGCCTTGCCGGCTACGGTGACGGTGATGGCTGTGTTGGGCAGGGTCTGCACTTCCACCCAATCATGAGCGTAGTTCACATCCATGCGCACCTGCGGCCAGAAATAATGCTGCTGCACGCGGTTGCCGTTCACTGCCTGGTAGGTAACGCGCAGGTCATCATATTCTTGCAGGTCATGGCCAAAGAAGGATGTATTCAGGGCATAGTCATCTACCGGCACGAACCAATCGAAGCCGCTGTCTTCCCGCCCGCCGGCAATCTTGAGCAGCGTTTTGGGCGCTTCGCCCCAGATCAGGTCTGTGGCCGCATCTGCCTCGATGCTCATCTCCGGGATCTGCAGGCGGGCTTGCCAGTCACTGCCGTTGGTCAGCTCGATCCAGCGTCCGGGCAGCAGCGGCTCGCCCTGGAAATCGTCATACCAGAAATTCCTGGGAGAACCATCGCGGTCTTCGCTGGTCTGCCCCAGCACCTCGACTCCATCCTCGGCATACAGCGTGGCGGTGATCACTTCGTCTGGCACGTGCGTCCAGCCTCCCACGCCCCAGGGCAGATCCACCTCAAAGTAGCGCATGGGTTCGTTGGTCAAGGTGTTGTGGGTGGCAAAGCCGCTGATGGGGTCGAAGTAGCGCAGGTCGATGGTGCCGCCGTCGCGCACGTCAAAACCGCTGAAGTCGGCGCTGTACGTTGGGTCGGCTGTGGCCAGGCGCGTGGCCGCGCCATGGATCGGGTAATGCGTGTCATACCACTGTCGCACGGTGGCTTCGATCTCGCCGTCGGGGGACTCGCCGGTAATGGCGTCGCCGGCGGTATCCGCCTGCCAGGAGACATCTGCCAGCACGAGCTGCCCCGTCCAGGAGGGGGTTTGCAGGGTGATGGTATTGCCGGGGGTGAAGTCGATCGGACCCCAGCCGTATCCCCACATCAGATAGCAGAATGGCAATGTATTGCCTGCATCCGAAGGGCCGATTGGTCTGGTGCGCGTGTAAATGCCGCTATCGGTTTCCAGGGTATATGTGATCGGTAAATTTGGGCCATCCGCGCGCAGTGTGATGCAATCCATCTCACTGGCGGGATCCATATAGGCATCGATGAACGGCGGGCCAGAGCGCAGTTGGGTCTGGTGGCCGTCTGCATCGGCGATGGAAACCAGTACATCATCGCGCGGGCGCAGGTCGCCGCCAAAGGTCGCCGTAAAGGCGCCGCCGGAGGCGGTAGCCTGCGTTTCGGTGTAGATCAGGTCGCCGGCGGCGTCCCATTGCCACATTGTGGACAGCACCACGGCGCCATCGGGCGCGTTCCCCGAGACCTCTTCTGTATCTGTATTAAATGAAAGGTGGCTCAGGTCTGCCACGGTCTGGCTGATCACGGTGCTGTCATCGAAGGAAAGTTCGACCACATCGCCAGGGGCCACATCCACGCCGTCAAACTGGTACCAGCCGTGCGGCCAGTTTGTCCAGGCATCATCTTCCCAGCGAATGTCGCTGGGGTAGGTGATGTACACGGTGGCAGTGATGTGCTGACCGCGCGGGGCATACCCACCGATGGTATTGTACTGCTGCACCACGAAGACCGCCGGGTCCGGGTACAGGTAGGCGCGCACGTAATTGCCGCTGTCGAAGTAGTCTACCGCCACCAGGTTATTGGGACCCAGGTCGATATCCGTAAACGTGACGAAGAAATTGCCACTGCCGTCGGTGGTGGTGGTTTGCATCGGCGCGCCGGGGGCGGGCGGTTGGTACCAGGCGCCGCTCACGGTGACCGTCACCGCCACGCCTGCGCCGGCGCCGTCGATATTGCCGCTGATCTGGTTGGCCAGCACATCGATGCCGCCGGTGATGGTCAGCGGCGTGATGCTGTCTGCCAGGGCTCCGTTAATATAAAAAGCCAGCGAGTTGCCTCCCAGCAAACTCACTGGCTGTCCGTTGCCGCTGCCGTCGTAGATCGGCGTCCAGAAGAAGCCCGCACCGTCTGCCTGCGCCGCGCCGTAGGCCGCGCCCCCGGCGGTGCGGGTGACGGTGATAATATCTCCCGGCCCCACCAGCCCCCAGACGTGCCCGGTGGTCAGGTCAACGCTGAGGCCTGGGTTCAAGGCTTGTCGATTGGCCTGTATGCCAGCTGGTTGATCGGTCTCTTTGTCGGCTGGTTGATGGGGCTGCCGGCTGGATGACGCAGGCGGCAACCCGGCATCGATAGGCTGATCGATAGGAAATTCACTCCTGGCCAGATCTGCTGCTGCCAGGGCAGCCGTAGTTAATCCGAGCGAAACAACCAACACAGCAAACAGCATTAACAAGCGCTTTTGGGGTTTCATGTTTTGCTCCTTTAGTGAATATTCGATTGATATATATGACCATGTGATGTGAGCAGGGGTAAGAGTCAAGAGGTGCTGTTAAAGCACCCCCTCTAAAATTATACATTAACTAAATATTAATGCAATAAATTTTTTACTTAGAACAGATGTAACGCCTTACACGTACACGGCAACAACCCAAGACGACAACGGCGATGCCTTGATCATCACCGCGCCGAACCTCCCGGCCTGGCTGGCGCTGGTGGATCACGGCGACGGCACGGCGACCCTTTCGGGGACTCCGGGCCAGGCTGATGTGGGTGAGCACATGCTTGCACTGCAGGTTATGGATCGTTCAGGGGCGAATGCTGAGCAGGCGTTTGTGATCAAAGTGATGCCCCAGCAAGGCCACACGGTCTTTTTACCAGCGGTTCTCAGAAGGGTGCCGTGAATCGGGGCCGAGTGCGTATACTCTATCGCCCTGGCCCAGTGCGCATACATACACGGCGGGCATCCTATACAGCCTGGACGACCCGCGTTGGCTAGAAGAGCGCGTGCTCACCCTCGGCTTCACGCCGGAAGACTGGCATCCCCGCCAGGTGGCGGAGAAGATGGCTGCACAGAACATCAACCTGTGGGATGGCAACGACTACGCCATCCGCGTCACCCATGGTGGTTGGGGAGAAGTTTCGCATCTCCCCAACCACCATGCTTTTTGATGGTTCAGTTCGGACTCTTGAGGATGGCTGGCAGGTAGATGGTGGGCAGTTTGACGGTGATGGTGAAGGTCTGGGTGTCAGTCAGGCCGCCGCTGTCGGTCACGGTGAGGGTGATGGCATGAGCGCTGCCGTCGGTAGGCGCAGGCGTGCCTGATAAGGTGGCCGTACCATCGCCGTGATCGGTCAGCGTCAGCCAGGCAGGCAGGCTGGCCGCGCTGATGGTCAAAGGAGCCCCGTTGGGATCCTCTGCGGTGATATTGTAGGTATAGAGGATCCCCGGGTCAGCTGTGGTGGGTGCTGCGCTGGTAAAGGCCGGGGGCAGGTTGAGCACCGTGAAGGTGATGCTGGCGGTGTTGTTGGGGCCGTGCGGGTCTTGCAAGGCGCGGATGGTGGCTGTGTTGGTGTATACCCCCGCCGCCAGGGGGGCCAGCAGGTGCCCGGTAACGGTGATCACGCCGCTTTCTCCAGGGGCCAGGTCTTGCACCTGCCATACGTAGGCGGGGATGTAGCCGGTATCGACCACTGTCAGGTTGGAGGTGAATGCCATATCACTGAGCAAGGTCAACGTGTCGGTGATGAAGATGAATCTGGCGTCAAAGTCGCTGGCGGCGTCATTGGCAATGCTCAGGGTAAAGGCGATCGCCTGTCCCGGTTCAAAACTGAGCTGTGAGACAGTCTTATCGATGGATACATCCACAAGGTAGTACTCGAAAGCGCCCATGTCATATCCCGAACCGATCGGGCGGAGGGTGCCGTCCAGGTCGGTGGGCAGGCCGCTGGCGCAGGTATCGATGGCGGGGCTGCCGTTGCTAAGGTGATAATCCTCGCCTGCGCCGGGGGCGGCGAACTGCGGGTCAATGCTCAGGCCGGCGTAGCCGCTCTCGTCGATGTTGCAGATGGAAACGGTGGGAGCGATGGTAAAACCGCCGCTCTCATTGCCCCAGGCGATGCTGTTGGAAACCGAACTGGCCAGGCCCGAGAAGCCTGCCCCACCGGTGTTGTGGGCAATGGTGACGTGCGTGAGGGTGAAGTCGCCGCTAGAGCGACGGATGCCGGCCCCCAGGGGATGGGTGGCGGTGTTACTGTAGATCAGGGTGTTGGTCACTTCCGCCACGGGTGCGGCTCCCCCCTGGTAGATAGCGCCGCCATGATAAGCCTGGTTGTTGTGCAGGTAGGTCTGATTGATGTTCAATGTGCTGTCTGAGGTGTAGATGGCGCCGCCATCCCCGGCGCTGCTCCCGTCGCTGTCGGCAAGGTTGTTGTACAGAGCGCTGCACTGCTGGGTGAGGGGGTCGCATTGGGTGGCGAGGATGGCCTGGGCGTCATCGGGGGCGTTGGGCGTATCGGCGCGTTCGGGGGCGAGCAGCGTGGGAATGTAATCGACGCCGATATTCAGCGTGCTGGCATTAGAAGATGCAATGGCGCCGCCATGCCCGGTAGCGGTGTTGCCTTCGAAGGTGCAGTTTTTGATAGGGGAGGTACTGCTGCTCAAATAGATGGCGCCGCCGTCTCCGCTGGTGGCTGTGTTGGCGCGAAAGAGCGCGCCATCGCAGCGCACAGAGGGGCTGGCCTGGGCGTAGATGCCGCCGCCGTTTTGGGCCTGGTTGAGCAGCAGCTGTGGAGCAATATTGACGTAATCATCCAGCCAGATGCGCGCCCCGCCAGAGAGGTGGAAGCCGCCGCCGTCCCCAACGGCCGTGTTGCCGCTGACGAGCACCTGCCCATAAGTGTCAAAGTAACCGTCGGTCGTGGCAGAGGCGCCGCCGCCGCCGTTCCCGCCAGCCGTGTTGCCGCTGATCTCCAGGGGGTAACCGGATGTGGCGTATAGTTCCAGGGTGGTACTGCTGTTCAGGAACAGCGCGCCGCCATCGCCACCGGCTTGATTATGGCGCAGGTAGCCTGGGCCGCCGCTGGCTCGAAAACCAGCATTGGCGTCGCCATCGATCGCAACGGCGCCGCCGTTCCCACCGGCGACGTTATCGCTCACCTCCCAGCCGCCGGTGAAATCGAGGCTGCCATGATCTGTGTAGATTGCGCCGCCATGTGTGCCGGCGTGGTTGTTGATCAGGCTGGAGTCGGAGATGTTGATGTCGATCGTGCCTACCCCCGAAGTGTTGATGGCCCCGCCAGCATCGTTGGTAGCCGTGTTATTGCTCAGTTCAGAGCCGTTCAGGATGTTGATCGTGCCAGAAGAATACAGGCGAATGCCGCCGCCCAACGCACCGGCGGTGTTGAAAAGCACCTGGCTGGCATCCAGGGTGAGCGTGCTGTCGGACAGGTAGATGCCTGCGCCGCGCCCATCGCTGGCATGAGGGGCGATGTGGTTGGCCACGGTGCTGCGGGTGAGGGTGAGCACGCTGCTCGCCGCGATGTAGGCCCCGCCGCCATAGGTGAAGTTGGCAGTCTGGAAGAGATTGCCTTCGATGTTGCTATCTGTAAAGGATGCTGTGGTGTCCGAAGTGAGGTAGATGCCTGCGCCCACGTTGCCTGTGGGGCCAAGTTGGTTGGGCTGGTTTGCGCCTGAGCCTCCGATGGATGTGTTCGTGAAGGTGAGCGTGCTGGCATTGGTGGCGTAGAGCCCGCCGCCGCCGAAGGAGGCAATGTTATTGATGATCTCGCCGTTGAAATCCAGGCTGCTGGCGCTGATGTACAGCCCCGCGCCGAGCAGCGCAGTATTACCTCTGGTGGGAGTGGCATCAAGGCCGATATTGGTGTTTATTGCCGTCAGGCTGCTGCCGTTGGCCAAGTGGATGCCGCCGCCGTTGTTGGCAGCCGCGTTGGTGTGTACCACGCCGCTCAGCAGGTACAGGCTGGCATTGTCGGCGTAGATGCCGCCGCCATCGAAGGCGGTGTTGAAGGCAATATTGGAGGAACTGGTGATGGTGATCACCCCGCTGTCGTATACGTGGATGCCGCCGGCGACGCCGGCAGCTCCCGTTGCATCGTTGTACATGACATGGCTGCCGCTCAATACCAGCCTCCCGCCCGGCACGGAGATGCCACCGCCGTTGGGCGCCTGGTTATCGTTGATCGTGGAACCCCAATCATTTGCCACCAGTTTGCCCCACACGCGCACCCCGCCGCTTTCTATAGTGGCGACGTTATTGTACACGTCGGTATCGTTCGTCATGGTGACGATGCTGGTTGCAACAATGTAGATGCCGCCGCCGAAGAAGCTGTCATTATCGAACACGTAAACGTGATCCAGGGTCACCCGGGCAGAGTCGAGGGCGCGGATGCCGCCGCCGGTGCCGTAGTTGCCGTTGGTGATCTGCAGGTCGCGCAGCGTGACTGTGCTGTTGCTGATCTCGAATCCGCTGTCCATGTGATTGCCATCCACCGTGGTGGTGCCGGTGATGTAGGTGCTGCAATCGGTGTCGTAACCGCCCGCGACGGTCAAATCTTTACTTGTGATGGTGACCAGCCCGATGTAGGTGTCTGATGCAGCCTGAATGGTGTCGCCAGGCGCGGCAGCATCCACGGCATCCTGGATGCGCCCATAGGCGCAGGTCTGCCCGTTGATGCCCACGCGGGCGCTGGCTTCATCGGCGCCCATGTCATAGGGTGTGGCAGGCGTGGTGTAAACGATCGGTCGGACTTCGTTATCAAAATCCACACTCTGGCCCGAGATGCAGCGGTCGATGGCGGGGCTGGTGTGCTGCAGGTGGAAGTTGGAGTCGACCGGGCTGACGAAGAGCGGGTCTTGATTAATATTTTCCGTGCCGGCATACCCGCCCTGGATGTCAGAGTAGGTGACAGTCTGGTCAGCAAGGTTGATGCTGATGGCATGGCCCCAAACGATTGAATTGCTCAGGTTGAGGGTCGCGCCCAAGAGATCGATGGCGCGTCCGTCGATGGCGCCGCCGGCGTTATTGTGGGCAAAGGTGTTGTGCGAACCGCTCAGGCTGGCGCCCGTGTATAAGCGCAAACCGTCGCCTGCAGTGCTGGTGGCGTTATTTTGGGACAACAAGGTGTTATAAAGATAGACCGGGCTTTGATAGGCATACAGGCCGCCGCCATATGATCCTTGATTGCCTTCCACAAAGATCTGGCGCAGGTCGATCTCGCTGTTACCGCTGGCATAGGCGGCGCCGCCGTAGGTGTTGGCGGTGTTGTAACTGAGTTGGCTGCAGCGCGGCCCTGCGCAGGCAAAGCCGCCCAGGTCCATATCCAGCAGCGAGCCGTTGGCAGCATAAACGCCGCCGCCAAAACCGTTCGCCTGGTTATAGTAAATATTGGCGCTGTCGCCCCACAGGTCGCTGTTGTCTAGGTAAGCGCCGCCGCCGTTGCCGCCGGCCGTGTTGCTGTACAGTTCTGCCTGCTCATCCAGGTTGAGGGTGCTGTCCAGGGCGTAGACGCCCCCGCCGCTGCCGCTGGCGGTGTTGAACATAATCTCGGAATATTGGCTCGCAATCGTCAGCGTGCTGGTGATCAGGTAAGCGCCGCCGCCGTCGACGGCTTCATTATCATAAATGTCGGAACTACTGGTGATAGAAATTTCGCCTTCAGACATATAGACGCCGCCGCCGTGGCCAGTGGTAGTGTTACCGTACACATCTGCATGATAATGCAGATCCAGGCTGGGGGCGTAGCCATTGTAGAATTCGGCGTAAACGCCCGCGCCAGACATGGCCGTATTATCGTGGATATTGGTCTCGGTGAAGACGGCAGTTGCGCCCCACAGGCGCAGGCCCCCGCCCAGGGCCGCGGAGGTGTTGTTGGCGATGTCAAGGTGGATGCCTGTGAGGGATGTGTTCGATCTCACAAAAACGCCTGCGCCGTTCCCGGTCGAGTAGCCGTTGGTGATGTTCAGGTTTTCCAGGGTCACGGTAAGGTCATCGTAGATATACATCACCCGACCCACGCCGCCGCCGTCGATGGTGGTGCGTTCTGATGAGCCGCTGGCGCAGCCGCTGTAGCCGCCTTCGAATGCAAGACTTTTTTGCACGCTCAGATTCTCAGTAAAGGTCACCCCGCCTTCCAGCAGCAGGCGGTCGCCGTGATTGGCGGCATCCATGGCTGCGGCGATGGTGGCATATTGGCAGGGTGCGCTGCCAACCGTCAGGTCAGCGGCGGGGGCGTTGGGGTTAGCAGAGGCCGGAGGTGGGCTGGCGGGAAAAGCGGGCAGGTCGCCGGCGGGGTTGCTGTGCAGGGCCAGGGCCTGGGCGCGCTCGGCATGGGCGCGCTCCTGGTCGGCTTGCAGGGCGGCGGCCTCTTCTTCCGGGCTGATGGCCTCGCTCTCAGGGGGCGGCGGGGCAGAGCGGGCTATTTGTTCCGCCGCCCTGACGATGTCGCTCATGGCGATGTCGAGGGCTTCGCCGTGCAGGCTGTCACGCAGGGCCAGGACGGCTTCAGGTCCCTGGTTGAGGGCCTGCTCCAGCGCGAGCAGCTCATTGGGCAGAGCGGGAGCAGCCGGGGTGGGTGGGATAGGGGCTGGCTGATTTTCCTCAGCCGGCGGCAAATCCCCTTCGGCCAGGGCCGGGTTCGGCGCGATGGCCGGTTGAAAAGCAGTCCCCCATGCGACAAGACACAGAATCACTAAGAAATTGATCCAACGGTGTTTTGCAGACATCGCATACTCCTTATCAGTTTGGGTGTGTTGATACGCTTGAGAAAGACGCAGCCAAACAGTATGCTGCAAGCGCCTGGTAGATGCATCCTTACAATAATGTTAGTATATCATCAGTGCCTTGATTTGTAACGTTTATATCCCAGCGCTCGCCAGCGCCGGACGGGATTTATCCCCGGACACAATCACGCCATGCTTGCCCGAACCACCTGTAGTTCCCCTCCGCCGTTATGCAGACCGCCCAGGCACTCCCGCAGGTGGTGGGTTGTGCCAGTTTTGGCCTCGCTGAGGCTATATATTGTGTTCCCTTGAGAGCAGTTCGCCAAAGCGATGTTCGAAAAAGAACCCACTCACTTCTCAGCGGTTATAACTGCCTGCCCTAATTTGAGCGCGGTAATGTGACCTAACATGTCGGCGTACGAGTCGAAGGCAGGCCTGGTTTGCCTGGCAGCAATGCGGCCCATATCGTCATCGGCTATTGTGATATCTTCGTAATTCAATGCGTAGATCCGTTGATCCTGTTCGTCATCCGCTTTGAGCGCCAGGTAATAGGTGCTCTCGCCGGAATGCTCCCAATAGCCTATGAAGAGGAGTTCGTGCTCATCCATGAAAACGCATTCGTATTCGGAGCTGGGGCTTGAATCCATGACAACATGGTACCAAATTCGATCGGCAGGGGTTTCGTGGATGTCTGTATATGGATCTGGGGTATCGAATTGCATCCAGCGCAGTTCGTCGGTGTGGATATTGTAGAAAGTGCTCCAGATGGCGCGCAATTCAGCTGGGCCGGGCAGGGTATGGCCGGGCGCCCATTTGTAGAAGCGGAGCGAAGAGAAGCGCCGCACGAAGCGCAGCAGCGGTTCTTGCACTGTCATTGCCAGCCCGGATTCGAGGATCCAGGCCTCTGCTTCACTGGCATTGCCGATGATTCTTGTTCCGACGGGGGTTGTTTGGGTTTCCATAGCACCTTCTTTCTAAATTCCCAGTTCATCTCGGGTCCAGGTATATCGTTTATGAGCTCTCCAGTTTTCCGAAGACGCGGTTCAAGCGGCGGGCGGCCAGGTCGGTCTCGCGGATCCAAAAGTAGATCATGCCGCCGCAGCCCCAATCCATGCCGGTGGGCTGATCGGACTTGAACTGCGCCAGTAAGCGCCATTGGCGCATCTCCGCAACCAACTCTTCGCGGTGCTCATAGTTGCCGTACTGGTCTGATGCAAAGCGGCCTTCCGCATCCTGCGCCTTGACCACCTGCAGGCGCATCTCACCGCCTTGCACCTCCGCCGGATGCCCGAGCAGTTGGTGGCAAAATTCGCGTTGGCGTAATTGTTTCCAGTAGGCTTCGCACTCTTCGACGCTGCCCAGGATGGCTTTCACCGGCGGGAAGAAATCGTCTTCAGCGCCAATTTCCGCCAGCGGCGGCAGCGTCCATGCGGTTTCGTATTCCAGCGCACAGGGGTAGAAGATATCAAAAAACTCATGGTTGTGTGCAGGTTCTTGGCGGCGTTCGAGCGCCTCCAGTGGGCCGTCGTAATAGAGCACGGCGCGGCGGTCTTTTGCTTCGCTTCGCTCGTAGCCAGTGAGCATCCCATCGAAGAAGAAGTACAGCATCCCGCTCTTGGGCAGGCGGCCCTCCACATCGTAGGGAACGAGTTCCGCCAGCCGGAACTGGCCGACAAATTCGAGCAAGATACCATCCACAACGGGCCATGCGACGCCGGGCGGCAGGTCGGGTAGGCCGCCCAGGCGGGTCACGCCGATCGGGCCATCATCTTCCATGCGGCGCGGGGCCAGGCGGATGGCGGGCGAGGCCACGCTCAGCAGCGCTTCGCTATGCTGGCCCAGGCCAGTCTCGTGTATGCGGGTGTGTAAGTTGTCAAGGGTCTTCGCCTCAGGCATTGGTGATATCTCCTTCCAGCGGGAAAAGCCGCCGGTAAAAATCGGCCTGGCGCACCGCGCCGCTGTGCAGTGCTGCCAGGTTTTGGGGGATAACCTGTGCGTAGGTGTCTGCATCGTAATAGTAAACGCCGCTTTCCAGCAGCTCAACGTAACGCGCCAGAAAAGCGCGAAAATTGGAGCCCAGCACGAGAAAATCGCACTCGGTGATGTTGGTGATCACCTGACCGGCGATGCCTGTTGGGCCGGGGGTGAAATCGAGCCACAGCCAGGCATCCGCGTCTGATTCTGCGATGGGGATGCGTTTGGGATGATAAACAACATTGCGGATGCGGCTCTCATCCTGGTCATCGTTGGCATCCTCCTCGCCCCAGCGGGCATAATAGGTTTGCTGGATCTGCCATTGCTCCAAAACCTGAGCGACAGGCAGCCAGCGCATGCCGTTCTCCAGCCAGCGAATGCCCTGCTGCGCATCTTCCCCATCGTGGATTTGCAACCAGGCGCGAAAATCATCGGGGAAGCGCAGGCCCAGGGCTTGCTCTACACGGGTGATCTCAGCCTGGCTTGCGCCGGGATTCAACTGGATCGACAGCGAGTGTCTGTCGGCCCACTTGGTTATGCGTTGCCAGATCGTGTCCATTTTCCAACCTGTTTATATCCATACTTGTAGAGGCAGCCCGGCTCGAACGTAGGCGCGTATTGTTCGGCCCAGGCCCTGGCTTTGGCAATGCGCTGGGCTTCTTGCTGCTCTGGCGGCAGGGCGTAATCCGGTTCAAAGTGCTCCCCCGTGATCACGGTCAATTCGCTGAACAGCAGCGAGGTTTGGATGGGCAACACGCCGGGGAGGTGGGCCACGATGGCCGCCACCTCAAGCGGCTGCCCCCAGCGATAGCAGACGCCGGGAGCAAATTGCTCGCGCCGCGCCTGCCACCAGATTTTGAGCGCGTCGATCTCGCCAGGGGGCGTTTCTCCTACCAGGCCGGCGATCCGGCTGAGCGCTTCGTCGGCGGAGCGCCCGGTGGGGTAATCCTGCTCAAAACAGACAACGAACTCGTCCACGGACTCGCGCAAGCCCAGATAGAACAACGCCCCAAGAAGGCTGAAGTCAATCACATCATCGCCGGAAGGCTCTCTGCGCCGGGCTGCCTGGAGGGCGGGCAGCAGGCCGGGCGCGGCGAGGTACACGGACTGGAAAATTGCCTCCTCGCGCACCCTGGCCGCAAAGGTAGATTTGCGGTCTTTGGCAAACTGAAAACCCATCAGCCCGATCACGAGGTGGGAGAGATGTTGGTCGCCCAGTTTCGCCAAGGCGGTGATCGCAGCGATCAGCAGCCGGAGGCGCCGGCTGACCCTGGCTTGCCAGTCATCGGGTGTGCTTTCTTGCTCGCGGGCGATCAGGGTTGGGATGGCCTGGGGGTCTTCTGGCTGCCCCAAGATTTCTTCCACCACCTGCAGCAGGGCGGGGATGGCCTGGGGTTTTTTGAGCTCGCCCAGGGCCGAGGCGGCATCCTCCCTGAGCCTGCGTTCGCGGTCAAGCAACTGCGCGAGCAGGGGTTCAAGAGCGCGGGCATCCCTGGATCTACCCAGTGCCTGCATGGCTGCAGCGCCTACCTGGCGGTCAACGTCTGAGAGAAGATCGATCAGCGCTTGCACAGCCTCAGGGCCGCGCAGGCGGGCAATCACCTGCGAGAGGTTTCTCTTTTGCGCTCGCATTGCCGCGTGAATGGCATCTAACAACTGTGGCAGCCTGCCAGGGCAATGGGCAACCAACAAGGCCAGGCTTTCTTCGCTCAGCGCCCGGTGAGCGCCTTCTGCCAGCAGCGCCGTGAATGGATCATTTTCCATCGTTTATCCTCTCAACAGAGGCTTGCGCCAACGGGTGCTCTGGGCTTAGAACGGCTGAAAACGTGCTCTTTTCACGCCCTTTCAGAAAGGGATGCAGGGCATGCATCAGCAGGCCAGAAGCGAGCACGGGCTCAGGATAGCGCTGGAGCACCTGTGCACCAACGGCCATGCGATCAGAGAAGCACACACCGCAGTGGCGCAGGTGATCTATATCCTGTTGACTGATGACAGCACGCCCATCGTATACCAGTCTGTATGTTCCGGGGCGCTTTTCGTTTTCGGTGACCTCAAATGGGTGGATGATGCGCAGCGGGTCATGAAGTTGCGTTTGAACATCCAGCGAGAACCATTGCCCCTCTGCAGATACCAGTTTTCGCCAGTGCGCTTCTGGCACAAGGGATTCTATCGCCTCTTTGATGCGCTGGGAAAAGATCATGCGCCCGGTGGCGTAATCCTTGACCATTTCACGTTTCTTGATCGCCTTGAGATTGACGCCTTGGGGTGTCAGCACATCATAGAGGCAGGGCGGGCCAAAGAAGAATGCCGGGTAATCCTTGAGTTCTGCACGGCGGAATTTAAACGCATAGATGTGTTGGAAAGGCAGCGCAAAGGTCACCAGGGTGGCCAGGGCGCTTGCCAAAACCACCGGGTCAGTAAAATGGAACGTGGTGAGTGTTGGGCCGGACCGGTGCTGCGCATACCTTGTCGAGAATTGTGCTGCCCCCGGCTGGATGCCGGTATCGCCGTACAGTTCAACTTCAAGGATGTGGAGTAGTTCCATCGGGCTTTTCCAAAGGATAGATCAATCATCTAAGCCGATCAGTGGAGCATCAACCAGTCTCTGCCATGCAGGGTGCTCGATGTTGCGCACGGGTCTGGGGCGTCTTTGCCGGTTGCGCCAGGCGCGCTGCTGGCTGGCGAGGATGTGCTCTTGTTCGGCTGTGGTGAACAGGCCAGGTGGAAAAGCCGCCCCTAAGGTGTTTACCAGTGCATCAACGTCATCCTCAGGGGCAACATAGGTGAGTTTGTAAAGCAAGAGAGCGCCGTATGTCGGAGCCAGTTCGCCGCTCAGGCGTGAGGCGACCTGGGGCAGCATGCGCAGCGGAAAGCACGGCACGCATACATCATCGATGTCCACATCGGCTACCAGCACGGTTGATGAACGATCAACGATGCGGAACTGTTCACCGGGGCCGTAGCCGCGAAACTCGATCTCAAGCCTGGCACCGGTGGTGGCAGGCAAATCAAGGATATGGAAGGTGGTATCCTCCTCATCGGCGAGATGGATCTGGTACAGATCCTGGAGGATCGTATTTTCCAGCACACTTTTAGCCACACCAAAGAAATCGCAGCAGGCTGCCACGCGGGAGCCGTCAAAGTTTTGAAACATGCGCAGGTAATAGAGCCAGAAAGCCTTTTGGGCCAAGATGTGCGACCAGTTCATCTTGCTGTAACCTCCGATTCAGTCAGGATGGCTTGCTTCTGTATTATTGTACCATTCTCGTTGCGGTCTTGCGCCGTCGCGCGAACCAGCCAGCCCTCATCTCGCCCCTCCACTGCCACGCGGGCCGCCCAGGTACCCCTGCAGGTGGGCGCTATCTGAACTTGTGTTCCCTGGTGATGATATCGCCGAGTTTATCGCCAAAGCAATTTTCGTAAAGATTGGACCGCGGCGTTGCGCATGGGAGGTGCGCATTTGTGCACACCTCCCATGCTGTTGAGAAGAAGATGACCATCCGATGGGTGGATTACGGTTTGCCGCCACCACCGCCGCCGCCCCCTGTTTCAATTGCTGTGCTGATGATTGCCTGGTAAGCTTCAGGGGTCAGGTACTGCGGCTGGTAAACTTCACCGGTTTGGTTGAGCAGGTTTCTGGCGAAGGAGCGCAGATGGTTGCGCGAGCCGGTTTCCAGGTTTTGGTACACCAGCAGGATATCTGCGCGGGTGGTCAGGGCCGCTTCTTCTTGCAGATCGATGATATCTATTTCCTCAATCGCCGCGCCCACTTTGAGCGCATCGGCCAGCGACAGACTGCCCTGGGCAACCAACTGATCGTACAGGCCCTGCAGGGTAGGATCGGTGAATTCGCCAGCCGCTTTCCCTGCCGCAGGATCGTTCAGTCCATACCGGTCAAGCAGGGCTTTTACAGCGTCTGTATGGGACTGTTCGCTGTTGGCAATGTTCTGAAAAATATTCAGGCCCCAGTGCTCATACAAAACAAGGTACACATCGTGCGCCAATTTTTCCTCTTCGCGCATCAGAAGCAGGCCAGCGGCTTCTTCGACGGTCAGTTCACCAGTTCCCAGCGGCGCCATTGCTGTTTCCAATGCAAGTGAGTCAAAGCTTGTTTCGCCGGTGGCAGCATCCACCTGGATCACCTCTGGGGCTGCTTCTGCGGTCAGAGCGGCGGCTGTGGCGGCGTTCGCGGTTGCCTGTTCGTCAGGCGAAACCTCAGCATTGTTGGCGGCAGGTGTGGAGCAAGCGGTCAGCGCCAGCAGCGCTGCAAGAATAATGATCAGCAGAGGATATCTTTTCATTCTTTGTTTCCTTTTCTTATTGGCGATGCTGCCCGATCTTACGGGGCGAGTTGTTCAAGCTGGGCGATCACAGCCGATAGCAGCGCAGTGGATGTCCCGCCGCCGGTGCTGCCTGGCGTGCGGCCTGCTTCGGCCTGGCGCGTGGCGCGTGCCTCGGGCGACATACCCTGCCCTTGCCCCTGCCCGGTTCCGCTGCCTAAAGTGACGCCATTGGCGCTGGCCCAGGCTTGCATGTCCGTCTGCGTTAATTGCATATCCTTGATCGCCGCTAACTGCTCAGCAGTCATGCCATCTTCAATGGATTGTAAAACAGCAGTAATCTCTGCCTCGGCGGCGGTGCCGCTGCCTTGCGAACTGAGCAGCAACTGCCAAAGCGGCAGCAGGGTTGCCGCCTGTTCTGGCGTGATGGCATTTGCAGTACCGGCCAGCTCGAGCGTGCCCAGGGACAGTTGGTTGCGCACAGACAGCGCTCCTTCATAGCTGGTGTCCAGCGTATCGCTCACATAGCTATCTCCCATGGAAACTGCGGATGGCGTGGCGCTGCTGCATGCGCTGAGCACAAGCGCCAGCGCCAGGATGATCAAAAGGATCGTTGAGTTTTTCATATCGGTTTCTCCTGTATAACAATCGATTTATTCGCGGCGTAAGGCCACGATGGGGTCCAGTTTGGCAGCCTGGGTGGCCGGATAGTAGCCAAAGAAGATACCCACGGCTGCGGCTGCGCCAAAAGCCAATGGGATTGAAGCCGGCACCAGTTCGGTGCGCATGGTGCCCAACTGGGCGAACAGGTACGACCCGCCCACGCCAGCCAGCACACCCACCACCCCGCCTGCCAGGCTTAAGATGATCGCCTCGATCAGAAACTGCAGTAGCACGTCTGTCGGGCGCGCACCCAGGGCCATGCGCAGGCCAATTTCACGCGTGCGCTCGGTCACAGATACCAGCATGATGTTCATAATGCCGATGCCCCCCACTACCAGCGAAACTCCTGCCACCCAGGCCAGCAGATCACGGAAGGCGGCGGTAGCGGCCTCTTGCGTGGCGATGATATCTTGCTGGGTCTGCACGGTGAAATCAGGCTGGCTGGCGTCCACGTCGTGGCGGCTGGCTAACAAGGCCGTCACCTGTGTGATGACGCTGTCGATCTTGTCCTGGCTCTCCACCTTGATGTAAATGGTGCGCACGGCGTCACGGCGCATGGAGATGCCCCCCGGCCCGGAAGGCATGAATTTATCCAGCACCAGGCTGATGGGCAGGTACACCCGCCCGTCGTAATCCACATCAGCCACCTGGCCTTTGGGCGCCATCACGCCAATCACGGTCAGGCGCAGGGTGCCGATGGTGATGGATTGCCCCAAGGCGCTTTGCTCGCCAAACAAATCTGTGGCCAGGCCAGCGCCCAGCACCACCAGCTTAATTTTGCGTTCATCCTCGTCGGCGGTGAAGTAGCGCCCTTCGCCCAGGGCATAATCGCGCACCACCGGGAAATCGGCTGTGGTGCCCACCAGGGCAATTCCCTCCAGCGTGACACCATTGGCTTTGATTGTTTGTGCCGTAGGTGATTGCTCGGCAGAGACGCCCGAAATGCCCACCACCTGCTGGGCAATGGCATTGGCGTCTTCTAGCAGCAGGGTGCGCGCTGCACCAGGCACGCCGCGCAGCGGCGAGACGATCAGCAGGTTAGCGCCCAGGGAGTTGATCTGCTCGGCGATGGCTGCCTCGGCCCCTGCGCTGACCGCTAGCATGATGATCACAGAGGCCACGCCGATGATCACGCCCAGGGTGGTCAAAAACGAGCGCATCTTATTGAGGTTCAGGCCGTCCCAGGCCACGCGTACGATCTTGGCGAAGTTCATTCGGTTGCCTCCTGGGCCTGCGCTGTGGCGCGCTCGCGGCTTTCCAGGCAGGGGCTGATACCCTCGCCCCCCTGCGAGACGACGCTCCCGTCGCGCAAACAGATGATGCGCTGGGCTTGAATGGCTACATCTGGCTCGTGCGTGACCACCACAATCGTGGTTCCCTGGTTGTGCAAGCGGTGGAAGATCTCCAAAATCTCCAGGCTGGATTGCGAGTCGAGGTTGCCGGTTGGCTCGTCGGCCAGGATGAGCGGCGGCTGGTTGACCAGGGCGCGGGCAATTGCCACGCGCTGCTGCTGCCCACCCGAAAGCTGATTGGGGTAGTGGCCCATCCGCTGGCCCAGGCCCACGGCTTCCAGCGCGGCCACGGCGCGGCGGCGTTGCTCATGCGCATCAGTCTTTTCGTGCAGGTTGTACAGCATGGGCAGCATCACGTTATCCAGCGCGCTCAGGCGCGCCAGCAAATTGAAGGACTGGAAGACAAAGCCGATCTTCTGGCTGCGCACTTTGGCCAGCTCGTTCTTATCCAAACGGCTGACATCGCGTCCATCCAGCAGGTAAGCGCCGGAGGTGGGGCGGTCGAGGCAGCCGATGATGTTCATCAGCGTCGATTTGCCCGAGCCGGAGGGGCCCATCACAGCGACAAACTCGCCGCGCTGCACGGTCACATCTGCGCCCGCCAGGGCATTCACCGTGGCCTCGCCCTCGCCGTAAACCTTGAACAGGTTTTTGATCTCAATAATGGGCGTGTCCATGCCGCTCACCGGGTTTCCACAATGCCGGTGCTGATGATGTCGCCCGGTTCAAGCCCGCTGAGGATTTCGGCATTGGCAAAGTCGCGCAGGCCAACTGTGACCGGGGTCAGGATCAGCTCGCCACCCTCCTGCACCACGAAGACGGCGAAGGAAGCGGGGCCAAGCTCGCGCAGCGCCTGCACCGGCACCAGCAATGCGCCGCGGGCCTCACCGGCAATCACTTCCACCTCGGCGCTCATCCCGGCGTATAGCATGATACCCGTTGCCTCGTCCAGGTCAACCCAGGCAACTGCCGTCAGGGTGCCGCCCACGTTTTGCAAGGCCGGCTCAATAGCGCGCACCTGCCCGCTGATCGTCTGCTCAGCGTAGGCATTGAAGGTCACCACAACTCGCTGACCAACCTGCAGGGCAGGCAGGTCAACCTCGTCGATATAAACCTTGAGGGTCAGTTGATCCAGGGTGGCGACTGTGGCAGCGGCGGACGAACCCGCCTGCTGCCCAACTGCCAGGTTGAAACTGGTCAGCACGCCAGAAAGCGGAGCCAGCAGGTGCAAGTTCTCCAGCGTCAGGCTGGCGTTGCGTACAGATTGGCAGGCCTGATCGATCCGGGTCGGTAAGGCGGCAGTGCTTGTCAGTACCCCGGCATCATCGCAGGGAAGGCCCTGTGCGAGCAGTTCGGCATAGGCTTGCGCTTCGTCTAGGTTCAACTGGGCAACGGTCAGTTGGGCACGCGCCAGGGCAACCTCTGCGGCAGAGGGCGGGAAAACACCCCGCAGCATCTCCCCGCTGACTGGATCGGTGTATGGTTTGGTGAACATGGCGGGCAGGTAGGTAGCTTCATAATCCAATAGGGCCTGCGCCAGGTTGGCTTGCGCCAGGTCCAGCGCCTCTTGTGTGGTAGCCTGGGCCAGGTTTTGTTCGGCCTGCCACACGGCCGGGCTGATCAGGGTTTGCAAATTGCCGAGCGCCTTCTCGTAAGTCACCTCGGCGCTCAGCGCGGCCACGTCGGCTTGCAGCAGCGCCGCAGGCGAGAACAGTTCCTGCAAGGCCAGCTGGCTCTGCGCCAACTGCTGCTGCGTGTTTGTATCATCCAGGCGGGCCAGCAGTTGCCCGGCCTCAACCCAATCACCCGCGGCAGCGTACACCTCAGCCACCACGCCGCTGCTGCGAAAAGCCGCGCTGGCCTGGGCCTGCGGGGTCAGCTCGCCCACGCCAAAGACAGAAATCACCAGGTCGCCCGTGCGCACCCGGGCCGTTTGAACGGCTGGTGCGGCTGGGGTTTGGGCAGGCAAATAAACCGCAGTGTAATAGTAGTAACCGGCTGCAGAAACAGCCAGCACAACCAATAGTAATCCAAGCCAGAGGTGCGCTTTTTTCATGGCGATATTCTCCTTATCCTATTCATTCTGATAGGATAATGCATGGTTATGAAGATGCCGTAGGGGAGATGTGAAGATTGTATGCAGATAAAGGTAACATCTCAAAAAGTAGGGGGTCCCCCTACTTTTTGAGATGTTACAGATAAAGCGATAAAACCTGTATAATACAGACAGCAACGGGACGGATGAGGCATATGAACAAGAGTACAACCAACTTTTGGGTCGATGCAGGGTTATTTGCCTTGCTGCTGGTGACCATCCTGGCCGCCACGGTTGAAATATTGCTGCCCTGTTTTGTGCACGTGATATTGGGTTTGCTGCTCAGTGCTGGCGCCCTGATCCATGTGGCGTTGCATTGGAATTGGATCTGCAATGCCTTCAGCCGCTTTGGAAAATTACCGCCCCAGGTGCGCACCAATTTTGTGCTTAACCTGGGGCTGTTTTTGACGTACAGTGCGGCTGGAAGCATGGGGTTGTTTGCCCGGTCGCTGATCGGCTTGGGGCCGCTGCGTCACGTGGTGGGTTTTTTCCACGTGCTTTTGGTGATGGGGGTGCTCCTATTGCAAACCATTCACCTGGCGCGTCATTGGAAATGGGTCACCGCTACCGCGCGCAAGGTTTTTGAGTTGGCATAAAGACAGATGTTGACAAAAATCATAATGAGCAGAGACGCGTACACGCCTCTGCTCGTTATGTTTTAATATGCAACCATCCATGCGTATCTATAAGACCAAAACTGCGTCATAATATATAGAATGTGAAAAACGAACAATCGCTTCTGCAACAAGCTCGCCGTCTCGATAAGCAGGCCCTGGCTGAGGTATATGATCTGTACAGCCCGGCGTTATACCGTTATTGCTACCGCCTGCTGGGCTCGGCACCCCAAGCAGAAGATTGTGTTGCTGAAACGTTTGCCCGTTTTTTGCAGGCACTTTACCAGGGCAAAGGACCCACCCAATTTCTCAAGGCCTATCTTTACCGCACCGCTCACAACTGGGTTGTTGACCAATATCGCCGCCAACCATTACCATCTTTACCACTTGAGAGTGCATATCTTCCGGCTGACCCCAGTTCACTGCACCAGACCGCCGAAGAACATTTCGAACAAGAACGCATCCGAGCCGCCCTATTTCAGCTTACCCCAAACCAGCGCCAGGTGATCATGCTCAAATTCCTGGAAGGCTGGTCAACCGAAGAGATTGCTATCGCTATCAGTAAACCCGTCTCGGCTGTTAAGGCCCTCCAACACCGTGCACTAGAAGCCTTGCGAAGGGTGCTGCTCATAACAGACGATGAAGGATGAATGATGAACCAAAAACAAGAAATCCCTCCCAACCTACAGAATGCGCTTGAAAGCCTGCGTACTGTTCCCGCTCGCGACCGGCATCTTGTCGCACGCCGCCGGCAAGACTACCTGGATATGGTTGATCAGTTGCCATCTCGCGGTTGGCTGCGCTGGCTACGTTCCGCACCTCGACTGGCCTGGCTTGCCGCAGCGGCTCTCCTGCTGGTGGTACTGTTGGGTAGCACCACCGTCACTGCCCTGGCTGCTCAGAGCAGTCTGCCGGGCAACTTCCTCTATCCACTCAAGGCAGGCCTGGAAGATGTGCAATTGGCCATTACACGAGATGCCGCTGACCAATTCAACCTGCTACAAACCTTCACTGCTCGCCGCTTTAGCGAAATGGATGCCTTGCTGGCTGCCAACCAGGCCTTGCCCTCCATGTTGGATGAACGCCTGGAGGCGCACTTCCAGTACATGGTTCTGATCGCGGCAACTATGGACGATCCGACTCTGGCACAATCCCTCAACGGTTTGCAAGAGATGCTGCAAGTGCGCGAGCAATTGATGACTGCCAACGAAGGCCAGCCATCTGACCCCATCTATACTCGTGTCCGTCAGAGAGTGCAGGAGATGAACCAGTTGGTTGCAGCCGGGATGGCTGACCCAGACCAGTTCCGCTGGCAGTTCGAAAACCAAAACAGCAGCGGAGATGCAACCCCTGCCCCTGGTATGGGGCCCGGCCCGGATGCAACCCCCGGACCTGGTGAGCCACCCACCCAGGCTCCAGCTCCCACCGACCCGCCCGCTCCCACTCAGGGTGGCTTTGGCGGCACTCCCACCAACCCGCCCGCTCCCACTCAGGGTGGTTTGGGAGGCACTCCCACACCCGGTGGCGGGCAAGGTTCTGAGAGCACTCCCATCGGTGGGCATCCTGGTGGCGGAAAACCTTAACCGTTAATACTTCACCAAAACAAAGAGAGGCAGAATGAACACGACACACCACCTAACTGAAAAAGGCCAGGCCATTGTTTTCTTGGTCGTTGGATTGGTCGTCTTCCTGGGCTTTGTTGGCCTGGCAATAGATGGCGGCGCGGTTTATGCTGACCGCCGCAATGCCCAAAATGTTGCCGATGCTTCCTCCCTTGCCGGAGGTGCCACAGTTGCCCTCTACCTGGAAAATAATTTCGTTTACTATAATGGCTGGAACTGCAATAGTGCAGCGATTCAGGAATCTATTGCTGCCGGGCAGAGCGCAGCCATCTCCCGCTCAACTGCCAACGGGTTTACTCTCGATGGGGACAGTTCGGATCTAAATGGCGTTACGGTAACCTGTGGTGAGGAAAATAATGACATGTACCTGGATCGCTATATCGATGTTACGGTCGATATTTCCTCCACTACGCAAACATCTTTTGCGCAATTGTTTATGCCCGAAGGCAGCCTGACAAACCATGTCAGCGCCGTCACGCGTATCCGACCGCGCCAGCCTTTGGCTTTTGGCTACGCTATCGTGGCCCTTAACCCTGGCAGTTGCTCAGGCCACAGCAATGGCCTGACCATCCACGGCACGGCTGATATCATTGTCAATGGTGGGGGTGCTTATACCAATGGTTGCCTGAACGGCGATGGCCAACCGGTATTGGATGTCACCAACGGCAGTATCGGCTACGGTGGAGAGTTTGAACCCGGCAACGCTGTGTGGAACCCGACCCCTCACGATGTCGAAAACCCTATTCCCCCAGATTTATATGAAATCCCCGAGCCAGATTGCACCGGTCGCTGGTTTAATAATCTCAATGGCACACTGGAGCCTGGGTTGTATTGTATCAACAATAATTTGATGATCAATGGAAAGGATACGCTCATTGGTAATGGGGTGACCATCTACGTTCCCAATGGATACGTGCACATCGACGGCAATGCCACTGTCCAGCTCAGTGCTCCGGCGGCTAGCCCAGACCCAGCCCCGGCGATCCCTGGTGTGCTTTTCTATTTTCCGCCGTCTAATCACAACGAACTGAGCATTAATGGCAACCCCGAATCATACTTCCAGGGCACCATCCTGGCTGCCGGATCGGAGGTGGACGTGGAAGGCAATAGCGTAATCGACGGCTACCGTACCCAGGTGATCGGCTGGGATGTCGAGATTGGTGGCACGGCAAACACCAATGTTCTTTTTAACTCCAACAATGTGTATTCTAAGCCCACTACACTCGAGTTGTTCCGTTAGTGGAAAACAACGACCAATTAAAATCCGGGTAATCTCCTTGAAACGTGCGGGCGCAGAGCATTGCTTTGCGCCCGCACCAATTTAACTTCGGCTACCGAAACCTTCACAGGATCTTCATAACTTAATCGCACCTCGGTATACCTTCTAGCGTCATAATAATTGAGGAACATTCAACCTCAAACCTGTCCAAAGAAAGGATCTGAACTATGAAGAAACTATTTGTTCTTGTGCTGGTACTAACCCTGTTGTCGGTTATGGCAACTCCAGCCTTCGCCGCAGGAGGCCCGCCCGGGGGGAATGGCAATGGTAGCGGCGGCAGTGGTGGCAATGGCAGCGGCGGTGACGGCAATGGAAGTGAGGCTGGTGAAATTAACAGGATTAGGAAAATGCCTTTTGCCTTGGCCGGTACAATCGCCAGCCTTGACCCAGCGACGCGCACGGTCACTGTTGCCGTGGTTTCTGGCAATACGTTGGTCAAGCCATACCTCGGCCAAAACCTGGTGCTCCAAACCACTGACCTAACGCGCTTTTTACTGCGCAACCCCGATGGTGTTGCTACACCGATTGCCTACAAAGACCTGGCCATTGGTCAGAACGTGAGTGCCATCGGTCAGCCGGTTGACAATGTGTGGACAGCCAGCCGTATCACGGTCGGCGCTGAGCTAACCAATCAGCCCTAAATCAATTGATCCATTAACCGTAACGGCCAGAGGTGCAGTTTGCGCCTCTGGCCGTTACGGTTAATGGATCAATGATGGGGTAAATTACGGCTGTGCGCCCTGGCCGCTGCCGGCCCAGGCAGGGCGGCCGGATCCTTGCCCTGCGCCCTGTGCACCCTGGCCTGCGCCCTGCGTACCCTGGCCTGTGCCCTGCGTACCCTGGCCTGTGCCCTGCGTACCCTGGCCTGCGCCCTGCGTACCCTGGCCTGTGCCGCGCCCGCCGCCGTTCCCGTTTCCAGCCCCGCCCCCAAAGCCCTGGGCCTGGCCTGCGGTGGCTTGAATTGGCTCATGATTGGTTGCCGCTGGGATGTCTTGACTGGCGGCTGTTACCATAGTTTCCGCTTCTGCCACATAGGCCCGCGCGGGGGTGGCTGATTCATACGTTTGTGTTTCAACTTGCAGTTCAGTTTGCGGAGCTGCCGCACTGGCATTGTAAATACTTGTTCCTACCGCAATTGCTACAGTTGTCACCAAGATACCGACGATAATTTTCTTCAACATCACACACCTCCATATTGAGTGTTTTATTTTGAGATGAACCGTTAAACCTGCCGATTGCTTGTGCAACCATTGGTGACAAGTTTACCCGCCGGATATGAAGGATGTGTGAAGATTGTGTGCGCCTTTTGTGAAAAATGGGGGATAATTGTGATAAGCGTAAAATCTTCACCGGCTCTTCAAAACTTCTTCACATGTGTTTAGTAAAATTGGACTATTCTGCTTGAGGAGATCAACCAGCATGACCGAAGAATCCAATTCGGGTAACGATAGCCCTCTCAACCGTATGCGCCGGCGGCTGACCCCGCCAGAATTCCCTACCGATGACCGCAGCCGCATGCGCATGGTGGTGGACAGCCTGATCCTGCACCTGCACCCGACCAAGGTACCCCGTTCTACGCTGCGTTGGACGTACACCTGGGGTTTGGGCGGGCTTTCAGCCCTTTTGGTTATGCTGCTGGCGCTCACAGGTGTGTTCTTACAGATGAACTATACCCCCAGCCCGCCGCAAGCCTACCTGGATGTGCTGGCCTTGCGTACCGATACCTGGTTCGGCGATCTGCTGCGCAACCTGCACCACTGGTCTGCCAACCTGCTCATTGTCACCAGTGTGCTGCACTTGCTGCGGGTGTTCTTCACCGGCGCACACCGCCCGCCGCGCGAGGTGAACTGGCTGCTGGGTATTGGCATGCTGCTGCTGGTGGTGGGCGGCAACTTCACCGGCTACCTGCTGCCCTGGGATCAACTGGCTTATTGGGCCATCACGGTAGGGACCAGTATCCTGACATATATCCCGGTCATCGGCCAACCGCTCAGTGGTTTGCTGTTGGGCGGACCCGAGGTGGGGGCGCCCACGCTGCTCACGTTCTATTCGCTGCATATCAGTTTCATCCCGTTGGGCATCCTGGCTCTGATGTCTTATCACTTCTGGCGCGTGCGTAAGGACGGCGGCCTCACCATCCCGAAGAGCGCCTCCGGGCGCGAAGAGCCTGCCCCCGAGCGCGTCACGACCATCCCGCACCTGGTGCGCCGCGAAGTGGTTTGGGCCGCGGCCTGGCTGGCGATCTTGTTCCTCTGGGCCATGCTGATCCCGGCTCCTCTGGAGGGCATTGCCGACCCGGCGGTCAGCCCCAACCCGGCCAAAGCGCCCTGGTATTTCCTGGGCATTCAGGAGTTGCTCTTGCATTTTCACCCCCTGGTGGGTGCGGTGATCATCCCAACATTGGGCTTGGGCGCCCTGGCGCTGATGCCCTTCTATGATATCCACACAGAGAATGTGGGGGTTTACTTCCGCTCGTATCGCGGACGGTATATTAGCCTGCTGGCGGTGGGGGGAGCGCTGCTGCTCACCCCGCTGTGGGTCCTTCTGGATGAATATGTGCTGGATTGGGCCGCCTGGCTGCCCAACTGGCCCACGCTGCTATCGAATGGTGCCATCCCGCTGGCGATCGTGCTGCTGGGCATCTTTGCCCTGGATGAGATTCTGCGCAGGTCGTTTCGGGTTAACACGGAAGAGCGCGTCCTGGCTCTGTTCATCTTCCTCTTCACTGCGCTGGTGGTGCTGACCATCATCGGCATCTTCTTCCGCGGCCCCGGTATGGCGCTGTATTGGCCCTGGGAAATGCCCGCACTGCACTAAGGGAGGCTATATGATGGCGACCGAAAACCAACCCCCATCCGAAAAAATTCAGCGCCGAGATTTCTTGAAACTGACCTGGGTTGCATTGGGAGGCCTGGCTGCACTGGAAATTGGCGGGCTGACCCTGGCCTATATGCAGCCGCGCCTGGTGGAGGGCGAGTTTGGCGGGCAGATCAATGCCGGGAACGTGGATGATTTCCCCCCGGGGTCGGTCTCGCATGTGCCCAATGGGCGCTTTTACCTGACGCGCCTGCCCGATGGCGGCTTCCTGGCTTTGTATCAGCGCTGCACCCACCTAGGCTGCAACGTTCCCTGGGATCAAGCCCAGGGTGAGTTCGTCTGCCCCTGCCACAACTCGCGTTTTACGATGGATGGTGAAATCCTGAATCCGCCCGCCCCACGCCCTTTGGATCTCTTCCCAATTACGATACAAGAAGGGCAGGTGCTGGTGGATACCGGGCAGCCGATCCAGCGCCAACATTTTGACCCTTCTCAGGTGGTGTACGCATGAAACCCATTCACATCAAGCCCCGAACCATTGAAATCCTTGCTGGAATCATTGCCACAGCCATGATCGTGACCGGTATTGCCTTATATGCGTGGAATGAGCCGAGTCGCCTCCAGCAAGCCCAGGCTGCGCAACTGGCAGTGGACCTGGATGGCGCCATGACACTGTACGCCCACAACTGTGCGGTGTGCCACGGCGCGGCTGGTGAGGGCATTGGTGCTAACCCAGCTCTGAGTACCCCCGCGCTGCAAACATCGGATCCGGAATCGATCACCAAGATCATTTCACGCGGACTATATGGCAGTGCCATGCCCGCCTGGAGCCTGGAAGATGGCGGCCCGCTCAGCGAATATCAGATCGACCAGCTGGTCAGCCTGATCCAAAATGGCGATTGGCAGGCCACACAAGAGCGCGTGGTCAACCTGGGTTTGGCCCCGCTGATCCCCTTTGTCTCTGAGGCCGACCCGGAGATCCTGGCAGGACTGGCCGCGCTTCCGGAGGGCGGTGCGCTGGCAACTGGTATTTCGTTGTATGCCGAGAACTGCGTGGCCTGTCACGGTGCAGATGGCGCAGGCACAACCCTGGCGCCGGCCTTGAATGACCCGACCGTGCGAGCGCAGAGCGCTGAGGCGCTGGAGCGCACGCTCCGCCTGGGTGTGGCGGGCACATTGATGGCTGGGTGGGAGAAAGCTCTGGATGATGAGCAGATCGCTGCGCTGCTGGAACTGATGCTGCGCTGGGACGAGGTGCCCGGTGGAGCGATCCCCGCGCCTGACGAGCCCATCCTGGTGACCGAAGAGTCTCTGGCACTGGGCAGCGAGCTGTACACCGCCTCTTGCGCCAACTGCCATGGCCCCACTGGCGAGGGCAGCCAGCGCGCTCCGTCTCTCAACGTGCGCTCGTACCTGGCCGAAACGCCGGATGCCGCGCTGCAGCAGATCATTACCCTGGGCGTGCCCGAAACCTCCATGCCCGCCTGGGGCGACCGCCTGATCGAGGCGCAGATCCAGGCGATTGTTGGTTTTATCCGTTCCTGGGAGCCAACCGCCCCCGAGGTGGCCCAGCCAGTGCGCGTGCGCGGGCCGTGGTGGCAAGGCAGCACCTCGGCAGGGAGCAGCCCACAACTGCCCAGCGGCGGTGCGACCACATCTGCCAGCCCAGACACGGCTCAACCCACGCCGGTGGGAGGCGACCTGGGAAAACACCAGGGCAGTGGGGCGGGTGGGGCCAATTCGCCCTGGGTGGTGCAGGAACTGCCCTGGTACCAGACCCTGGACCCGCGCTCCATTGCCCTGGGTTTGGGCGTGGTTTTCCTGGCCTCGCTGTTGGTGCTGGTGGCATTGCGCGGGCTGCGCCGGTTGAATAGGTGAGTGCTTTTTCTGCTGATGCAACCAATCGCTTTTTCGATGACAGAAGGATCGGCGCGGTGACATTCAGCGCATCAAATGGTGATAGCCAGTTGGCACAATCTTGGATAAAATTCACTCAGCTTTACCCAAGATTGCCGAATTGCTAGAACCTGATCTCATGAAGAGAATTCCCCCCGCCCCCTCATCCCCCGAGCGCATCGTACGCGTGGGCTGCCCGGCGCACAACTGCGGCGGGCGCTGCCTGCTGATCGCCCACATCCAGGATGGCGTGATCACCCGCTTGGAGACGGATGACCGCCCCGACCTGATCTCGAACCCGCAGCTGCGCGCCTGCACCCGCGGCCGCTCGTACCTGCGCCGCCAATATCACCCCAACCGCCTGCTGCACCCCCTGCGGCGCAGCGGGCGGCGCGGCGAGAGCCAGTTCGAACGCATCTCGTGGGAGGCGGCCCTGGACCTGCTGGCCGGGCAGTTGCAGCGCGTCAAAGATACCTATGGCAACAGCGCCCTCTTCGTGCCCTATGGCACCGGATCTTACAACCAGGTCAACGGTTCGCAGGTGGCCCGCCGCCTGCTCAACTGTTTCGGCGGCTGCTTGGGCATCTGGAACTCCTATTCCTGGGGCGCGGTCAACGTGGCCACCCCCACCGTCTACGGCACGCTGCAAACCGGCAACCAGCGTCAGGATTGGCTGAACTCAAAGTACATTCTGATGTGGGGATGGAACCCCGCCGAGATGCGCGACGGCACCAACAGCGAATATTTCATCAAGCTGGCCCGCCAGCGCGGAGCGCGGGTGGTGTGCATCGACCCGCGTCACTCCCTGTCTGCTGCGGCCCTGGCCGACGAGTGGATCGCCATCCGCCCCGGCACCGACGCAGCCATGATGAGCGCCATGGCCCATGTGATGATCAGCGAGAACCTCTACGATGCCGAGTTCGTGCGCACGCACTGCCTGGGCTTCGATGCCTCGCAAATGCCGCCCGGCTGCGAGCAGGCCGAGAGCTATCGTGATTACATTCTTGGGACGCGTGACGGCACCCCCAAGACCCCCGAATGGGCCGAGCCGATCACCGCGGTGCCTGCTGAAACCATCCGGCGCATCGCTCGTGAATATGCTACCTGCAAGCCGGGCGTGCTTTACCAGGGCGCCGGCATGCAGCGCCGCGCTTATGGTGAACAGGTGGTGCGGGCTGGCTGCGTGTTAGCTGCCATCACCGGCAATGTGGGCATCCCCGGCGGCTGGGCCTCCGGTTTGGCCCTGCAGGCCCCCGATGGCGGCCCCCTGTGGAACGTTTTCCCACCCGGCCCTAACCCGGTGGGCGCCTGTATCCCGGTCTTCCTGTGGACCGAGGCCGTGCTGCGCGGCAAAAGCATGGGCAAGCCGGATGGGGTAATAAACCTGCCCGATGGCGCCGAGACGCTGGATAACGATATCAAGCTCATCTACGCCGTGGCCAGCAATGTGCTGATCAACCAGCATGCCAACGTCAACCGTAACGCCCGCATCCTGGCCGACGAGTCGCGGGTGGAGTTCATCGCCGTGCAGGATAATTTCCTGACCCCCTCGGCGCGCTTCGCCGACCTGGTGCTGCCAGCCTGCACCCAGTTTGAAACCTGGGGTGTGCAAGATGGTTGGAAGTATGGTGATGAGGTGATCCTGCTGCCGCCCCTGGTGGCGCCGCCCGGCGAGTGCCGTTCGGATTACCGCATCTGCGCGGGGGTGGCCGAGCGCCTGGGCATTGCCGAGGCCTTCACCCAAGGCCGCGACGAGCGCGGCTGGGTGGAGTGGTCGCTGGGGCAGTTCCGTCAGCGCCGCTTCCCCGAGCTGCCCTCCCTGGACGAGATGCTGGAGAGCAACGCCGGTGTGTACGCCCGCCCGGTGGAGCAGCCCGCCGTGGCTTTCGCCGATTTTCGCTGCGACCCCCAAAAGTACCCGCTGCCCACGGCTTCCGGCAAGATCGAGATCTTCTCCCAACAACTCTACGAGATGAGCCGCCCCGAGGAGATCCCCGCGCTGCCCAAGTACATCCAGGAATGGGAATCTCCTTTTGGCCCCGAGGCGCAGCGCTATCCCTTGCAGGCCATTGGCCACCATTCCATGCACCGCGTCCACTCCACCCACGATAACAACGATTACCTCGACGAAGCCTTCCCGCAGCGCCTTTTCATTAACCCAGAAGATGCCCGGCACCGCGGTCTGCAAGATGGCGACCTGGTGCGCGTCTTCAACGAGCGTGGCGCGGTCATCTTGCCCTGCCGCATCACCACCCGCATCCTGCCGGGCGTGGTGGATATCCCCCAGGGCGCCTGGTGGACCCCCGACGAAAGCGGCGCTGACCGCCGCGGCTGCGTCAACGTGCTCACCTCCGAGCGCTGGACGCCCCTGGCCTTTGCCACCGCCCAGCATACCATCATGGTGGAAGTAGAGAAAACCGTTTAGGCCTTATCCTATCCATCCTGTCTATCCTGTATAATGTTTAATCTTTGATGACGCACTACGCTTTTTACTTCGACTCTTCCTCCTGCTCTGGCTGCAAAGCCTGCCAGGCCGCCTGCAAAGACAAGCACGGCCTGGAAGTGGGCCGCCTGTGGCGCCGCGTGTACGAGGTCAGCGGCGGCGGCTGGCAGGCAGTTGGCCTGGCCTGGCAGCACAGCGTCTACGCTTATAACCTCTCCATCTCTTGCAACCATTGCGAAAAGCCCATCTGCATGGAAGCCTGCCCTGCCAAGGCCATCAGCCAACGCCCCGACGGCATCGTGTTGATCGACCCGCAGCGCTGCCTGGGCTGCCGCTACTGCGCGTGGGCCTGCCCCTACGGCGCCCCGCAGTACGATGCACAGGCCGGCGTGATGACCAAGTGCACCTTCTGTTACGATGAGATCGACCAGGGCCGCCCACCTGCCTGCGTGGCCGCCTGCCCGCTGCGCGCCCTGGATTACGGCGACCGGGCCGAACTGGAGCAGCGCCACGGCCCGCTGAGCCAGGCCTCCGTCTTCCCCCTGCCTGCGGCTGCCGTCACCGCCCCGGCCTTGCTGCTCATCCCGCATGCCGCTGCCCCCCAGGCCGAACGTGAAGCCCCCTGCATTGGCAACCAGGAGGAGGTGCGGTGAAAGAACGCCCGCTCATCCTCTTCACCCTGGCTTCCCAACTGGCGGTGGGCCTGTTTGTGCTGGCTGCTTTATCGCAAGTGCTGTCTGCCCCCGCGGCAGGCTCGCCTTACCCGCCCCTGGTCCTGTTCGCGGTGACCCCACTGGCCCTGCTGGGTATGTTGGCCTCTTTCCTGCACCTGAGCAGGCCCCTGAACGCCTGGCGCGCCGTGGCGAACCTGCGCGCCTCCTGGTTGAGCCGCGAGATCCTCTGTGCGGCCGTCTTCGCTGGCTTGAGCGGCCTGTACACGCTCGTATATGGGTTTGGCTGGGGGCCGGTTGCCCTGCGCAGCGGCCTGGCCTGGCTGGCGGCCCTGGCCGGGCTGGCCCTGGTGTACAGCATGGGGCGTGTTTATATGCTGCGCAGCCTGCCCCCCTGGCGCACCTGGCTGACCCTGGCATCCTTCTACGCCACCGCTTTCTTACTGGGCATCCTGGCGCTGGCACCCGGGCTGCCCTGGGGCGAATCTGCCTGGCTGCGCCTGGCGGCGTTGTTCTGCCTGGGGGTGCAGGTTTTGGCCGCCGCCCAATGGGCCAAAACACAGTCCCGGCCGGTGCGTCACCTGGCGCTCAAAGCCGCCTACCAGCGCCCCGAGGCGCTACCGCCTCCGCTGAGACGCTGGCTGGCTCTGCGCCTGGGCCTGGGGGCGGCTGGTGTAGCCCTCTTCGTGCTGGTTTCTCCATCCTGCAGCGGTCCGCTCACCGCCCTTTCGATGTGGCTGGCCTTTGCTTTGGCTCTGGCCGGTGAGATCATTGGGCGTTCCCTGTTTTACAGCGCCCTGGAATAAAGCGCATCTTCCAAATTGATTCCATCGTGAGTAGAAGGCGTTTATTCCTATGACGGACGCCGTTGACAACGACTCCCCCATTCAAGCAGAGATCCGGCGAAATTATCGCTGGAATTTCTTGGTTAACAGCTTGGATGGGGCCCTTTTCTCGTGTGGGATGAGCTTTTTCTCCTCCGCCATTATCCTGCCCCTGTTCGTGAGCCATTTTACAGAGGATCCGCTGGCGATTGGCATGATCTCCTTCCTGGGCTGGGCGGGGGCGCTCTTGCCGCCAATGTTCATGGCCAATGTGGTCGAGCGCGCCCCGCGTAAAAAATTCTTCCCGGTGACTCTCGGCTTCTTTGCCGAACGCCTGCCCATGCTCTTGCTGGCTCCCATCACCTATCTGCTGGCGACCAGCCAGCCGGCTTTGACCCTGGTACTTTTCTTTATTTTGTATACCTGGACCAATATGGGTGATGGGATGGTGACGGTGGGTTGGCAGGATATGATTGCCAAGATCATCCCGACAGAAAAGCGCGGGCGTTTCTTTGGCATTACCAACTTCATCGGCAATGGCACCGGCCTGCTGGGAGCGCTGGCCGTGCCCTGGGTGCTCGAAAAGTTCGCTTTCCCGCTGGGCTATGTTTATTCCTTTGCCGCGGCTGGTGCGCTATTTATGCTATCCTGGTTGTTCGTCTCGCTGACGCGCGAACCCGCCGTCGCCAGCCACAAGCCTGCGGTTTCACAGTTGGAATACCTGCGTTCCTTGCCTCAGGTGCTGCGCAAAGACCGCAACTTCCGCATGTATCTGATCGCCCAGATTGTTTTTGCCTTGAGTGGCATGGCGACCGGTTTTCTGGCAGTGTATAGCGTGCAGACCTGGAAGTTGGCCGATGCGCAGGCCAGTGGGTTTATGATCACTTTGCAGCTTGGCCTGATGCTGGCGAACCTGCTCTTTGGCTTTTTCGCTGACCGCAAAGGGCATAAATTGAGTCTGGAGATCTGCTTTGTATTGAGCACGCTCTCCCTGGTTTTGGCGATTTTGGCCCGCGATCCCGGGTGGTTTTTTGTGGTCTTTTTCTTGCGCGGCGCGGCAGATGCGGGGAGCTTACTCTCGGGGTATGCCATTGTCTATGAATTCACGGACGAGGAAAACCGGCCGACTTACATCGGCCTTTCCAGCACCATCCCAGGGGTCGTCAGCGTGGTAGCGCCTTTGATGGGGGGGTGGCTGGCGGGAGCGATCAGTTACCAGGCGATGTTTATCCTTTCGGCGGCGATCGGCGCACTCAGTTGGGGGCTGCTGCGATTTTCGGTGCGCGAACCAAGGTTGCCGCCGCCGCCTGGCAGGCTCTTGCGTTAGAAAGCGCCCCCTTACGCGGCAGCGCCAGCCGCCAATGTTGACTTGCCTGGCTATTCGCCCTGCCTCAGCTTGCTGGCACGCAGGATGGTGGCCAATACTGCCTCCAACTGTGTGAAGTGTCTTGGGGTTAAGCTTTCCCAGGCGCTCTTTTCGATGCCCATGCGCTGGTACAGAGAGTGCAGGATGTGGCGCGTGAGTGCATCCCGGTTGGACAGTGTTTCCCGGCGCTGCAGGTAGTTTTCGATCAGGGCAATATCCTGGTCTCTCAGGCTCTCGATTGGCAGCCCTGCAACCAGATCGATCACGGATTGGCTGCGGCTGCCCAAGAGGGGAGGGCGGCTGGTCAGGCTTTCCAATTTGATTTCTTTCTGCTCGCGCACCACCAGTGTCCCCGCAGCCAGATCACCCAAACGTCGCGACTGCCTATCCAGAAACATGGCGACCAGGCCAACGCCGTAGTAGGCCGGCAGAAAATCGATCGCTCGCACCAGGTTGCGAATGACCACCTCAGCCGGTGTGATGGGCGCCCCGCTGGCCTGAATGACGCGCAAGCCCGCCCAACGCTTGCCGGGGGATTGGCCGTTCCAGGCAATTTCAAAGAAGATGTAATAGCCCCACAGGAAGGCAAATGCCAGCAGGCCCAGGGCGGCGATCAGCCAGGGAGTGAGCATTTCGCTGGAAAAATCACCATAGCTTTGGTACAGGGCAAGAAAGAGGAATAGATACGTGAACAATTGAAGTAGCAGAATAAAGAGCGTATCCACCAGCGCCGCCAGAAAGCGCGAGCCAATCCCCGCGATTTCGTAGCCGAAAGCGACGTTCTCGGGCGTGTCGATGTTTAGTGTGTCGTCAAAGGATGAAACCATATCATTGTGAGTATAATACAGAGTGTCTGATCTTGTGCCCCTACAGCCGGGTAGCGAGATAGACGAAATTCTACCTCAGGATTGGTGGGTGGACAATGCACATTGATGAATTATATCGCACACGCAAGGTAGACTGGCAGCGCTTGACCCATCTGCTGGATCAGAGCAAGAACAATATTGCTGCTCTTACTCCGGAGCAGGTCCAGGAGCTGGGCAGCCTGTATCGCGCCACCACTTCAGACCTGGCCGTAGCGCAGCGCGATTTTCCTCGCCACCAGGTGACCGCTTACCTCAACCAGTTGGTTGGGCGGGCGCACGCTACCGTCTACCGCAGCGAGCCAATGGCTTACCGGCGGCTGGTGCAGTTCGTCACGGCTGGCTACCCGCGTGCTTATCGCCGGGCATGGCCGTTCGTCCTGGTGGCGGCGCTGTTGTTCCTCCTCCCGGCTGTGCTGGCTGGCCTGGGCATCTACTTCGAGCCGCAGGCGGCGCACTGGCTGCTCCCGGAAGAACATCAGCAGTTGATCCCTCTGATCGAGCAGAAAGAATTGTGGGTCGATATCCCCTTGACGCAACGGCCTTTTGCCTCGTCGTTCATCATGCAGAACAATATTCGTGTGGCGTTCCTGGCTTTCAGTGGCGGGGTGCTGTGCGGGCTGATGACAATCTGGGTGATGGTGATGAATGGCCTCGTGCTCGGCGGGATCACTGGCCTGACCGCTTATTACGGCATGGGGTTCGACCTATGGACCTTCGTTATCGGGCACGGAATGATCGAGTTGAGTGTGATCATCATCGCCGGGGGCAGCGGCCTGATGTTGGGCTGGGGGCTGCTGCACCCCGGCTTGCTGCGCCGGCGTGACTCGCTGGCGCTGGCTGCCCGCCAGGCAGTGACGCTGCTGAGTGGCTGCGTGCCCCTGTTGGTGATTGCCGGGCTGATCGAGGGATTCATCTCGCCTGCCGAGGGCCTGCCGTGGGTGATCAAATGGAGCGTGGGTTTGGGCAGCGGGGTCTTGCTTTATGCCTATTTGTTGCTCGGGGGGCGAGAAAGGCCAGCCAGGCGCGCCAGGTGAGGCGCGGCAGACCAGCCCTATTACAGCAAATCGGGGTGCGGGGTGTTTTGAGNNCTCAAAACACCCCGCACCCCGATTTTTTGAGAAGACACTTTAAAGAAGTGTTTTGCCTTTTAGCTCGAGATAACGGTTGATCACCGTGATGGTCAACTGGTTGGCGGGCACATCCAGGGTCATCACGCCGTGGCGGTGCAGATTTTCCAGCGTCACGCGGCGCTCTTCCAGCAATTGGCTGGCGGCCGCGCGCTGGTAGACCGCCAGCGTGTTCTGCGGGCGCTGCTGGGCGGCGGCGTGCACGTCAGGATCGCTGATCGTGACCACCAGCGGCAGGTGGTTGCGTGCCAATTGCGCCGCCTGGCCCACCAGCGTGTTCAGGCTCAGCCCGCCGCTCAGATCGGTGAAGATGACCACCAGGGCGCGCTTACGCTGCTTGAGTGCCAGGTAGGAGATGGCGCGGCGGTAATCCGGCTCAACCGGTTGCGGCTCGATGCCGTAGAGCAGCTCGAGCATACGGTAGAACTGGCCGCGCCCCTGGCGAGGGCTGAGGAAATGATCCACCTGGTCGGCGAAGGTCATCATGCCCACCCGGTCGCCCTTGCCGGTGGCAACGTAAGCCAGCAGCAGCACCGCGTTGATGGTGTAATCCAGCTTGGCCATGCGCGCCACCGGGCTTTGCATCATGCGCCCGGTATCCAGCACAGCCACGATGTTCTGGCTGCGCTCTGTCTGGTATTCGGTTGTCACCGGCCGGTTGCGCCGGGCAGTGGCCTTCCAGTCGATGTGGCGGAAGTCGTCATCGGGCAGGTATTCGCGCAGGCGTTCGAAATCGGTGCCCTCGCCAAACATGCGGGTGTGGCGTAGGCCCATCTCCTGCAGGCGGTTGCGCCGCAGCAGCAGATCGTAACGGCGCACATCCAACAGGTTGGGGTAAACTTTGACCGGCGCACTCGCCGGCAGGCGCCCCTGGCGGACAACTAACCCGAGCGGCCCGACCCAGCGCAGGTTGAGATCGCCAAAAGCGTAATCGCCGCGCCGCAAGGGGTGCACGTGATACAACCCTTGCCATACGCCGCGCCCTGCCACCTCTCCGTTCAGGATCACCTGATCGATCTGGAAAGCCTCGGGCGGCTCGTCGCGCAGCCAGATCGCCGCCGGGAGGCGCTGGCGGTTGCGCACAGCCAGGCGGATTGGGTTGTCTGCGCCCAGGCTGAGGCGGCTGTCGTGCTGGCGGCTGATCTCGAAACGGGTGATCCCACCCGCCAGGCGCCAGTCGAGCAGCAGGAGCAGCCCCACGGCCAACGCATACACCCAACTGATCCATTCCAGCGGCGGCAGCCAGGTGCCGAGGGCCATGATGGGGGCAGCTAACAGAAGGATCAGAACACCACGCAGTGTGGGAAGCACTATCTGGGCACCTCTACCTGCCCCAACAATCTCTGGATCACCGCGTCTGCGTTCAGGCCCTCGATCTCCGCCTCCGGCTTGAGCAGCAGACGATGGCGGAAAACGGGCGGAACGAGGTGCTTGACATCGTCAGGGATGACGTAATCGCGCCCTTGCAGCGCTGCGTAAGTTTTGGCAGCCAGCAGAACGTGCGTGGCGGCGCGCGGACTGGCGCCCAGGATGATATCGGACGAGCGGCGGCTGGCGGCCGCGATGCGGGCAATGTAATCCAAGATGCCAGCCTCCACGGTAACCTGGGTGATGACCTGGCGCATCTCCACCACGGCTGCGGCTGGCAGAATGGCTTTCAGCCCGGCCGCGACCAGATCGTGGGCGTCAAAGCCCTGGTGGTAGCGTTGCAGGAGCTCAATATCGACTTCCAGGGGCGAATAGGCTACCAAAACCTTGAACAGGAAGCGGTCTAACTGCGCTTCGGGCAGCGGATACGTGCCCTCGTATTCGAGCGGGTTTTGCGTGGCGATGACCATGAAAGGGGCGTCCAGCGCGTAGCGCTCGCCTTCCAGGTTCACCTGGCGCTCCTCCATCGCCTCCAGCAGCGCCGATTGGGTCTTGGCTGGGGCGCGGTTGATCTCGTCGGCCAGCAGCAGCTGCGTGAAAATAGGCCCTTTTTTCAGGTAAAAGCGGCTGGCGTTCAGGTCGAACACGCTTGTGCCCAGGATATCGGATGGCATCAGGTCGGGGGTGAACTGGATGCGCGTGAACCTGGCTTGCACCATGTGGGCCAGGGTTTTGGCCATCAGGGTTTTGGCGGTACCTGGCACCCCCTCCAGCAGCACATGCCCGCCGGTGAAGAGCGCCACCACCAACATCTCGAACGGCTCTTCCAGGCCAACGAGCACCTTGTTGGCTTCTTCCCGCAAGTGCTGGTAGATCGATTGCAGGTTGGTAGGTTTCAGTGATGGCATACTCATAAGTGACTCCCTCTGTGTTTGTTTTTTGTGCTTATTGCAGCCAATCCGAGGCCTCTCCTGCCAGCCGGACCATCTCTTGCTCGCTCATATTTTTCTCTTGCAACTGTCTGAGCAGTTCAACCAGTGTGTTTTGATCCAGGCCAGGATGATAGCGAGTAAGCTCGGCAACGAATTTTTTGTCTGGCATTGTGGGGTCGATGTGATAACGCCGTCCGAAGTGGCGTTTGATTTGCTGGTGGTATTGTCTCAGCACGTGCCGGCGGTGCCCGGCCTGCCGGTTCAAATTGGCAATCGCGGTGATGTATTCGAGCGGTGAGCGGCGCTGAATATCCCGTGCCAGCGAGACAGGGCGCCCGAAGATCTGCCCTCGGAGCAGCAGCGCCAGAAAAACCACCCCCGCCGCAAAGAGCAGCGAGCGGCCGGCCGGGGTGTACCGCAACCAGAGGTCTGGCCCGCTGATCTCGATACTCTCGGAGCGCACACCATGATGCCATTCATCGAACCATACCAGCCCGCCCTGTGGCACGCCAGCCAGCAGGTTGAGCACCAGGTCGGCGTTCCCGGCTTGTTTAAGCCCGGTATTCGAGAACGGCTCGGGCGCAGCGCTGATGAGGACGCGGCCATGGCCTTGCCTGAGCAGCACCAGCACCGGGTAGGGCCCGGCCCCCAGCAGTGTGACCAGGTCATCTCGCTGGCTATCCAGATAATACGCCGGTTGGAAGTTCTCCAGCGTTGGCAGACGCGGGTTGGTCAGCAGCGGTGTTTGGGCGGCAACCGGGTTATCCTGCGGGTCGTAGAATTCATCCTGGAAATCATAATGCCATTGGATCCCGCCCGTTCCCGAGGAGCCTCCGGCAATCACCAGCGTTCCCCCTGCCTCCACCCACGCGTCCAGCGCCTGCCACTCGCCTTCGAGGATGGGCATGGTCGGCGCCAGTAGAAAAATCAGCTTGGCATCTTCGGGGGGGTGGAAAGACTCAGCAGCCTGGGCGCTGACGGTGTAGCCGAGCGTCTCCAGCCACAGGCTCAGAGCGCGCGCCCCATTGGGCGCGCTTGAAAAGCTGGCCAACGGCGGCGGGGGCGGCTCTTGGCTCTGTTGGACGGCGGCAGCAACCGTGGTTAACAGCAGGAGGATCAGCATCCCAATCGCCAGCCAGGTGTCACGGGAGAAGCGTCTCATGGTTTCTCGTGCAGTTCGTTGACGCGCGCGGCGTATTCTTTGAGTGATTCTTCGTCCAGCGCATGGTAGCCATACCACACCTGGTCGAAGACCTCCACCACATCCTTGAGCGGGGCAGCCAGGGCGGGCTGGTTTGCTACGCTGCGCAGCACTTCACGATTGGTGAGCGAGCGGTCGTAGCGCAAGATGCCCCTTTCTTCGAGCAGGAGCAGCGAAGAGAGGTAAAGGTAACGCACCGCGGTGCGAAAATCGCCCGCCGCGGATAGCGTTTGGGCACGTTTGATCGCCGCCGCGGCGGTCAGCACTTCGCCGGTCTCCTGGCTTTCTTCAGCGACGTCTGCCTCGCCCACCAGCCTGCCGAGCGTGCCCCTCAGCGCATAAGCCAGGATGGCGACCAGGATCAGTGCGATCACCCCACTGCACACCCACATCGACCCTCCGTTGATGGTGAACAGTGGGCCGCCAAGCTTGTTCAACAAGCGGTCCACTGCCTGCCAGAACCGCTCCAACAGCGTAGTTAACGGGGAGGGCTTCTCTTCCGGCCATTGAAATTCTGAGCGGGCGAGGATCCCTTGCAATGGGTTGAGCGCATCCAGCGGAAAATCGCCCCCCGGCCAAGTTGCCATGGCCTCTTCCAGGGCGGTCAGCAGTGCCTCCAGCCGCTCCAGGTCGGGAGGCTCGCTGCGTAATTGGGCGGCCAGGTAGGCGTGACTAACCTGGACGATCTGCCCATCCTCCAGCTCCACCTGAGTGACCGCCTCCCACTGGATGGCCAGTTCATCCAGCGCGGGCTGCACCGCCTCTGGAGGCGACTCTGACAGGCTCTCGAGCCTAACCAGCGTGTGCGCCAGCAGTTGGCGGTATTCTGCCAGCGTGACCGGTGTCCCAGCAGCATTGGATCGCAAGCTGGCAGGCATGAGCAGCACTGCCAGCAAAGCCAGCGCGGCAAGAAACGTTCGCCGGCGGAGGATCTGGGATAGGAGGGCCATGGCGGGTAGAGGCTAAAAAGCCGTTGTTCAGAAGGGTGTCATCGCGGCCATCGTAACCGCCATGACGATCGCATATACAATGCCAATGAGCACCGCGCCGCCAATCGAGAGGGCAAACAGATAGCCAAGTTCTTGCTTGGTAACCAACTGTGTAGAGGTGACGGCTGGCGCCTGGCTGGTGAGCGTGGGGGTGTCGATCGTCTCGACCGACTCGTTGCTGCTCAGGATGGCCAGGTCGAAGCCCTCAGTGCGCACGCGTAGATCGAAGTACAACAGCGTAACTGCCGACAACTGCAGCGGCAGGTAAAGCAGCCCTGAAACCAGCGCGGTCAGCGACTGGCTCACGGTCTGGATCATCATTTGGGCGCCGTAGCCCACCTGATCTCCCAGCAGTGTTCGCAGGGCAAGGGTGATTATGTAGGCCGGCCCCGCATTGATCACCCAGCTCAGCAGGTACAGGATGCCCATGAACCCCAGCACCCACCAGAAACGCCGCCGGGCCAGCTCCCAGGCGCGCCGGATGGCTGCCTTGGCGCCCAGTTTCTCCAATACAACGACGGGTGCAATGAGCGGCATCACACAGGTCATTATAAAGATCAATGGCCCGGGGGCAGCCACCCAGCCGAGGCAGGGGATGATCAGCAAGATGTAGAATCCGAAGATGATGAGCATCATCAGTAGAATGGCGCCGACCAGGCTCTTCCAGGAAGAGCCGACCCGCCGGTAGGCTTCGCCGATGCTTGTGGTGCGTCCCAGGTAGATATCGGCAATGGCGCGGGTCATGGCCGCCGTGGCAACCCCCTGGAGAAGGATCAGGCTGAAGATGCCTACCAGGATGCTCACCCCGTAGCTGGCTAGCAGGGTGGGGTACACCTCTCTATAAGCCAAAGATGGGTCTTCTACTACCCCCACCCAGTTTGTGGTAATGACGGTCAGCAGCAAGGACAATACTGTCAGGGGCACCTGGACAATGGCAATGATGCCAATAAAATCCAGGAATTTGTGCCGGTAAAGCCGTATGGCGCGGTCTAGAATTTCCCCGATCCCCAGGGGGCGCAGCTCGAGCGTTTGGTTCATATTGAATCCTCCTCAGTGTATTGGATATTGAGCAGCTTACTCTCCGCCCTACCGCTAAAGTGGCTTGCAATTACCAGTAATGAGGCTTTACAACGTATCTTCTCACCCCTATTGATTGAGAAGTTACGCTTTACAACATAGCAGGCAGTGTACACCTTTTTTGCCATACAAGGAAGGTGATAAATGACATGTTGGGCGAGGGAAGAAACTGCTTGCAACCGGATGGGCAGGGGGTGGGGTAAAAAGTGGGCGATTTCGCGCCTTTTGCAAAAAAGACCAAAGTCGAGGGTCTTTTTTTCTCGTGGTTAAGGTGCAATGGCTTGGCCCGTCAGGAGTTTAGAACCGCAAGCAGTTCCACTGGCTGAACAACTTCCATCGGCGCTGGTTGGTAATCGCGCACATTGCGGGTTAGCAAGTAATCTGCATGCACCTGCAGGGCGGCCATCATTTGAACAGCATCTTCAAAATCCCGGTAGGGCAAGTTCAGGGCTTGCTCAATCGTATTCTGATCAACAGGCGCAATTTTGAGGAACTGTAAGATGCTGGTCAGTGTAACGCGGGCCTGTTCGGGGGATTTATCTTTGGAGATCAGGTAGAACAGCGTGGTGACAGAGTGAGCCGCTAGCCAGCCCTGGATAACGCCCATTTCCGCATAAGCGAGCAAGCGCGCCGAAAAATCGTAGAAATCGGGGCGCTCTTGAAGCACATCCAAAAGGATGTTCAGGTCAAACAGCACCTGCAATTTATCCCGCGCCATATTTTTCTTCCAGGTGTTTTTTGTAATCTTCGATGGACACAGCCGAAGAAAGCAAGCCTGTCAGGCGGCGCACAACCGGTGCCTGATCCAAAACATCCGATTCGGAGGGGATGTGTTGCAGGTAGGCTGAAATCAGCTCAGTCAGGGTTGTCTGATGAGCCTGGGCATAGCGTTTGGCATTGGCGAGTAAGTGCCGCGGCACCCGGACGGTTAATTTGGTCTCCATGAGCGCCTCCTTCTGCCGTATAGAATAGCATAATCTTGTACGGCTGTCAAGCGGGGAGAGCGGCAACCATCTGATCTTTCATCAAGCCTCTGCTTTTTGCCACAGATGGCGCATTTCCTGGCTGGTTTCGAGCAGCTCGTCGAGGCTGCCTTCGGATTCGATGGCGCCGTCTTTGAGCACGATGATGTGGTCGGCGCGGCGCAAGACGGGCCGGCGGTGCGAGACAACCAGGCAGGTGACGCCGGGTTGGGCGAAGAGGCGCTCCCAGAGCAGGCGCTCGGTCTCGACATCCAGGGCGCTGGAGAGGTCGTCGAAGACGAGCAGATCGGGCTGGCGGATGAACATGCGGGCGGCGGCGGCGCGTTGGGCCTGCCCGCCCGAAAGCTTGACGCCGCGCGCGCCCACCAGGGTCTCGAATTTCTGATCCATATCTTCCAGGTCGCTTTCCATCACCGCCAGGGCCGCCGCGGCGTTGAGATCGGTTTCGGAGGCCGGCAGGCCGAGTTGGATGTTGTTGCGCAGGCTGTTGCTGAAGAGGTGCGGGGTCTGGGCGGTGTAGGCGCAGCGCGGCGGGGTGAAAAAATCGCCGGGAGAGCGCACGGGGGCGCCGTTCCAGCGGATCTGGCCGCTTTCGAGGGGCAGCAAGCCGAGCAGGGTGCGCAGCAAGGTGGTCTTGCCGGAGCCGACGCGCCCGGTGACGACGGTGAGAGAGCCGCGCGGCAGGCGCAGGCTGACACCGTGGATGCCGTGCTCACTGCCGGGGTAATGGTAGGTGAGGCCTTCGGCCTCCAGGCGCTCCAGGCGGTCAGCCGGGGTGCGGGCAGGATAAATCACCTCGGGCAGGGGGCCGGTGAGGTTCACGGGGCTGTGCTCCACCAGGGCATTCAGCGGGGCGCCTTCCATCAGGCGGTACATGCGCTGCACCGAGACATCTAACTGCTTGTAACGGGCAGAAACCATGCCGGCAAAGGTGGCCAGGTTGCCCACGCTTTGCAGCAGGTAGACGAAGAGCGAGAAATCGCCAATGCTGAGGCTGCCGCTTTGCATGATCCGGCCGGCCAGGATGAGCAGGATGCCGGTGCCAATGCGGGACATGTTGTCGTACAGGGAGTTGAGCACTTCGCCGAAGAGGCGCTCTTTGAGCGCCAGGCGCTTGCGCTCGCCATTCAGCGTGTGGAAATGCCCGATGACGTGCTGCTCGGCGGTGGCCACTTTGACCGCCTGCACCGCGCCGAAGAATTCGCCGATGAAACCGGTGACGGCGCCGGTGGCTTTGCGGCTGGCGCGGCGGTACTGCTCGATGCGGCGGGCGGCGAGGTTGGCGACCAGGCCCACGATGAGCAGGGGGATGAGGGCCAGCAGGGTGATGGACAGGCTGATGCGCACCAGCAGGATGATGGAAATGATGATGATGGCCAGGCCGGTGAGGATATCGTTGAACCAGAGCACGAAGAGGGGGATCTCGTTAACGTCGTTGCGGAAACGGCTGACGGCCTCGCCGGATGAGTCGGGCAGGGGGGAGGCGCCAGGGCGGCGCAGGATGTGGCGCAGCAGGTTCTTGCGCAGCAGGGTGCCCATCTCGGCAAAGATGGGCACATCGGCGTAGTAAAAGCCATAGGAGCCCAGGATACGCCCAAGCCAGGAGGCGACCAGGAAGGCCAGGATGGCCCAGATGCCAAAGGTGACCGTGGCCTCGCCGGTCAGCAGGTCGAAGAAGGCTTTGATGATAAAGGCGGGCAGCAGCTGCCAGCAGACGCGCATGATGGCGACACTGAGCAGATCCACGAACCAGAACCAGGGGCGGAAGCGCAGCATATCCCAGATAACACGCCAGGCGGGCAGAGCGGGGGCTTGCTCGCGGGGGTGGATGCTGGGGGTTTCGGCGCTCATGCCAACACCTCTTCCAGGCCGGTTTGCAAAAGCTGGTGAAAGCGCGAGGCGGGGTCCGAGGCCAGCTGGCGGCGGTCGCCGTGTTCCAAAACGCGGCCATCTTCCAGGATGAGGATGGAATCGGCGCGCTGGACGGTGCCGAGGCGGTGGGCGATGATGATGGCGGTGCGGTTCTGCAAGAGCTTATCGATGGCGCGTTCCAGAAGCTGCTCGGTGGCGGGGTCGAGGCGGGAGGAGGCTTCGTCCAGGATGACCAGGCCGGGGTTGCGCAGGAAGACGCGGGTAAAGGCGAGCAGTTGGGCCTCGCCCGCAGAGAGGCTGCGGCTGCCGGACTCCAGCTCGGTATCCAGGCCTTCGGGCAGAGAGGCGAGCCACTCGCCCAGCTCAAGCTCGTGCAGGGTGGCGAGGATGCGCGCGTCGGGGATGGCGCGGTCAAAGAAGGTGAGATTATCGCGCACGGAGGCGCGGAAAAGCTGCACATCCTGGGTGACGATGGCCACCTGGCGGCGCAAATCAGCCAGGCGGGCGCGGCGCAGATCCGCGCCGCAGAGGCTGATGCGCCCGCTGCTGGGATCGTAGAGGCGGAAGATGAGGCGGGCGAGGGTGCTTTTGCCGCTGCCCGTGCGGCCCAGCAGCCCCAGCACCGAACCGGGGGGCAGCTCGAAGCTCAGGTTGTTCAGAACGGGGTCGCCGTCCGCATAGGCGAAGGTGACCTCGTCGAAGCGCAGAGAAGGGGCGGTCAAGGCGCTGGCTGAGGCGGTCAGGTCAGCGCCGGGACCGTCGACCAGGTCTGGCTGGATCTTGCGGAAGTCCGAGAGGCGCTCGATGCAGGCGCCGATGGTCTGAAAGGACTCGATCTCGTGGGTGAGCGCCCAGAGGGGTTCTTCGAGCATGGTGATGTAGTTGATGAATAGATAGACCGTGCCGAGGGTGACCGCGCTGAGGGTGTAGAGCCAGTAACCGCTGCCAAAGGCCAGCAGGCTGCCAATGGTGAGGGCGAACCCCATGGCATTTTCGATCAGCCAGCGTTTGAAGTGGGCTTTGCGGCTGTGGGTGAGGATATTGGCTTGCAGGCGGAAGAGCTGTTGGATGGAAAAGCCCACCGCACCGCTGGAGCGCAGGTCTTCCGCGCCGTTCAACTGCTCTTCGATGAAGCCGTACAGGTCGGCTTCGGCCTGGCGGCGGGCTTTTTGGTGGGGCAAGGCGATGTCTTTGACGCGGTTGAGCACCAGCAAGGAGGCAATCGCGAAAACGGTGAAGGCGAGGCCGATGCGCCAATCTTCCAGGAACAGGGCAACCAGGATGCCAACCAGGAGCAGGGCGTTGCCCAGCAGGGTGATGATGAATTGTGAGAAAAAAGTGGCCATCTCGGTGACATCGCCATCAATGCGCTCAATCAGCTCGCCGGGGGTGTGATCGTTGTGGAAGTGCATGTCGAGGTTGAGGGCATGCCAGGCCAGCTCGGCGCGCAGGGCGTTGGTGGCGTTCCAGGCCACGTTCTCGCCGATGTAGGTGACGCTGACGGAGACGACCTGCTGGAAAATGGCGACGGCGATATACACGATGGCAGTGTAGGTGAGGATGCGCAGCGCACTGCCGGAGAGGGCGCTGTCGATGAAGCTGCGCATCACCTGGGGATTGACCAGGCGCAGCAGGATATTGGCGAGCAGCAGGAGCAGCAGCAGGCTGAAACGGCCTTTTTGGGGGCGCAGGTGGCGGGAGAGCAGCTCCCAGTAGGCTTTGAGGGGCAGGTTCATGGAAGAATGATTATACCGAGATTCTACCCTGCCATCCCGGGCAATTTCGGAGCAAAAGGGCCATTAACTACCGAGAAAGTTCACGCTGTCACGGCTATGGAGTGCCCCCCTCGATTGGCGCCACACAACGAAACCCAACGCCATGCCCCTGCCAGGGTTCGTTACTGACACGTTCCGCAACACTCAAGCTTGAAATTTCGTTATCATAACCACCCCCGCGCAGTACTTTGCGTCCCCCGTATTCCGAGTATACAGGGCCTGTCGGATCAGTAACCGTTTCGGATGGGTAGTACCCGATATAATCGCTCACCCATTCCCATACATTGCCCGCCATATCGTAAAGACCGTAGCCATTGGGTGCAAAGAGACCCACCGATACAGGATCTTTCTCAGAACAAGCGTCATAGTTCGCACCATTGACTGCCCCGGCGGTGCAAACCGGGTTTTCGTTACCCCATGGGTACTTCTTACCTTCCAGCCCGCCGCGAGCCGCATATTCCCACTCGGCTTCGGTGGGCAGGCGCGCCCCGCGCCAGGCGCAGTAGGCAACCGCTTGATACCAATCCACCCAGATCACCGGATAGTTCGCCAAATCGGGGTCATTGTAGTATTCATCACGGGTAAATGAGCCTAAATAACTCGGTCGCCTGCAACGGCCCGCAGCCACACATGCGGCGTAGGAGGCATTGGCCACCTCGTACACATCCATGTAGAAGGCTTGCGTCAAAATGACCGTGTGCACCGGAAGAAGCTCGCGGTAGCCATTTCTGTCGCCCATCTCGAAAGTCCCGGCAGGGATGTAGGCCATGAGGATGCCTTTGCTGTCCAGGATGGGCGCGGGCAGCGGGGTGGGTGTGATGGTTGGCGACGGTGTGCTGGTAGGCGTTGCGGATGGCGCCAGCGTGTCCGTGGGAAGCGGCGTGGCCGTAGGCGTGAAGGTGGGCAGGGGCGTCCAGGTGGCCGGGATGGGCGTGGGAGTGTATGTTGAGGCTGGCGGCAGGGTAGCCGTGGCGGCAGGCGTGTCCGCCATCTGGCAGGCGGTCAGGGCGAGGAGCAAGACGGCAGCAAAGAGAAGGGGCCTGGGTTTCATCGTGGTTTCCTCCCGTTGGTGGGGCCTGGTATGGGAAGATTATACCGCGTGCGGGGGGGGCCTTGCGATGAGTCAGGCCTTGGGCGCTGTGCCTCTGGGCGGCTTTTTCTTGAGCAGGATGAGCTGCTCGATATCCTGCACATCCTGCTTGCAGGTCAGTGGATCAGCCAAACGGAGGTACATCCAGCAGCCATCGTGAAACCGGGGCGTTTCTACCAGCGCCCGCTGCACGGTGGGGCCAAACGCCTCCAGCCTGGCCAGCGCCTGGTCCAGCTCGGCTTTTCCGAGGATCACCAGCACGGTGAATGAGCCGTGCTCGGGGTACATTTCGCACAAAGGCCGGCTGCCGGCGCGGTGCACCAGGTTCCAACCATAGCGCTTGCCCCCGTCATTCAAGGCGGGAGCGATGGCGTAGGTTTCCACCAAAAAGCGCCGCAAGGCGCTCCAGGCCTCGGCGAGGGGCTGCCCGATGGCATGGAGCATATCTGCATCGGTGGGCGGTGCGCTTTTATCTAGCATGCGTTCGTGCATATGCTTCTCCTTTCTGATCTCTAATTTGACGGAATCCCCCCTTGCTATCCTCACGGCCGGATAATATCTACCCCCACCAGCGCATCCCACTGCCCGGTAATGGTTTCTTGGGCATTGTCCAACTGGCTGAGGGTTGGGAAAAGCGCCTCCTGGTAAAGCTCGGCAGGGGGCAGCATGCCCATCAAGTTTTGGGGGACGATCTGGCGGGCTACCAGGTCGTTGAAGCGGATGGGGTGGCAGTAGCCCTTCAGCCACAGGATCTGCCCCTCATCAGAATACAGGTATTCCATCCACAGGCGGGCGGCGTTGGGGTGGGGGGCATACGCGCTGATGGCCTGCACATACAGCCCGCCGATCAGCCCGGATTGAGGCAGAACCACCTCAATGTTGGTTGCCCCCTGCAGGGCATCGCGGTCGCCTAAGGCCAGGTAATCCCAGCGGATCATGATGGGCGTCAGACCGGTCATGATCTGCGCCGTGTCTGCGATGACGGGAACCAGGTTGCCCACCTCATGGAGCTGGCGGAAGAATTCCAGGCCGGGCAGCGCATCGTCCAGCGAGCCGCCATGAGCCAAGGCGGCGGCATACACAGAGAGAATGGCCTGGTTGGAACTGCGCGGATCGCCGGTTAATGCCACTTGCCCATGGTACTGCGGATTGAGCAGGTCGGCCCAATCTTGGGGCACATCCTGCACAAGGTCGGTGTTGACCTCGAAGGCCAGCACGCCATAATAATCTCCAACCCAGTAGCCAGCCGGATCTTTGAGCGCCTCAGGGATCGAATCCCACGTCTGCACCTGGTAGGGGGTGAGCAACCCTTCCTCCTGCGCCAGAGGCCCGAAGGCATAACCCACATCCAGCACATCGGGCGCATCGCCAATGCCGGTATCACGGTAAGCCCGGACGGCATCCAGCTCGTCTCCTGAGCTGCCGTAAGGGTTCAGCACGGTGACCTCGATGCCATATTTCGTCTCGAACCCCCGGATCACTTCGCCATAGTTGCACCAGGTATCGGGCAGGGCAATGGCGGTGAGGGAACCCTCCGCCTGGGCCGCGGCAATCAGATCCTCCAGGCTGCTGACCGATGGAGAAGGGGTGGAAGAAGGGAGCGGGGTGGCTTCTGGCGCGGCGCTGGTGCAGCCAGCCAGGAGGATTGCAAACAGGAGCATCGTTAAGATGCCATACCAGGATAAACCCCCCTTTGTTGTGGCCGCCGCGTTGGATAAGGGTCTCATCTTGGTTTCTCCTTGGCTGATCAGCTTTTTGTCACCTCACGCAGGAATACTTCCACCACCTGGGGGTCGAAGTGTGTGCCGGCCAGGGAGCGGATATGCTCTTGCACTTTCTCGTCTGGCCAGGCCGCCCGGTATGGCCGGTTGGAGCGCAGCGCATCCCAAACATCCACCACCGCGAACAGGCGCGCCGCCAGGTGGATCTGATCGCCTTTCAAGCCGCGCGGGTAGCCGCTGCCATCCCACTTCTCGTGGTGGCCGTAGGGGATGTGGATGGCGGGGCGCAGGAAAGCGATGGGAGAGAGCATATCGTAGGCGTACTGCGGATGCTGGCGCATGATCTGCATTTCTTCATCGGTCAACGGACCCGGTTTATGCAAGATGTGGTCGGGGACGCCCATCTTGCCAATGTCATGCAGCAGCGCCCCGCGGCGAATGTGCGCCCGCTCTGCATCGGGAATGCCAATGGCGCGCGCCAATCGCTCGGTCATCTCGGTGACGCGCTGCGTGTGGCCCTCGGTCTCCCGGTCGCGCAGGTCAAGCGCCCGCGACCAGCCTTCCAGCGTGGTGTCGTAGGCCAGAGACAGCTCCATATTGGAGCGCTGGAGGTCATCGAACAACTCGGCATTATCGATAGCGATGGCTGTCTGACCAGCCAGGGTTTCCAGGTAATCGATCCAATCAGCATCGGCGTAGAACGGCGAGCGGTGGAAAATCTCCAGCACCCCTTTCACGCGACCCTTGGCAACCAACGGCACGCAAAAATAAGCCGCAAAGCCTTCATCAGCCAGCAGCCTTGTGCGTGACGAATCCTCGGCTTCCACCAGGTGGGGGATGTAGATGGATTTACGCTCGAGGGCGGCCCTGCCGGCATAGCCTTCTCCCATGCGCAGGTAGGAGCGCTGGATGGCCCGGTTATAAAAACCGAAGCCGGCGCTGTATTCCAATGTTTGCACATAGGGTTTGAACAACAGCACCGCACCTGCGTGAGGCTTCAATTGATCGTGCACTTGTTCCATGATGGCATTCAGGCTCAGCTGCACGTTAAAACTGGCTGTGATGGTGGTATCGATCTTGCGCAAAGCATCCAATTGACTCAGGCGCTTCTCAGCTTGCTCTAGCAGGCTGGCGCGGTGGATGGCATTGGCGGCGATATCGCCAATGGCGGCAAGCAGCCGCACCTCGTTGGGCTCAAACGGTTTCAAGCCGCCAATCCATAAGATACCCAGCAACTGCTCCTGGGCAAACAGCGGCACGCAGGCGAACGCCGTCACCTCGTTGAGGAAATCCAGGCGGCGCGCCAGGCTGTCAGCGAGCACATCCTCGCAGATATATGGCTCTTCAGAGGCGATGACTTGCTCGCTGATGCGTTCGCCCGGCGGGAAAGGCTTCCCGGCCGTTTGGCCCCAGGCGCCATAACCCTGCTCGATGAAGATGTCGTTCGTTTTGGGGTCGCGCATGGCCAGCAGCGCACCTTCAGCCTCCAACACCATCATCAACTGCTCCAATACGATCGACATCATGCTTGCCCGGCTGGGCGCGGCGCGCATGGCCGCAGCCACGGTAATGATGGCTTCTTGCTCGCGCTCGCGCTGCTTACGCTGCGAGATATCGCGCGAGTTCAAGACCACATTGGGGGTTTGGTCTCCTTCTACCAGGCTGCGGCTGGTGGCCTCCATGAACCGCCAGCGCCCATCTTTGTGGCGGATGCGGAACTCAATACTGGTGGCAGTGCTGGGATCCTGGACAGCCTCCCGCAACAAGGCCCACAATCGGGAGGCGTCGTCGGGATGCACCAGGTCGAAGGTATTGCTGCCGAGGATCTCATCGGGCTGGTAACCCAGCACCCGTTCAACCGATGGGCTGTTGTAAATGATCTTGCCATCTTCCTGGTGAACTGTGATGATATCGGACGCATTTTCAATGAGCGAACGGAAGTGCGCCTCGCTGCCGCTCAAGGTGTCGTAAAGCAAGCGAAGCTTTTCGGTCATCTGGTTGAAGGCGTGGCCCAGCATGCCGATCTCATCATTTCGTTCAACATCCACCGAGTGGTTCAAATCTCCCGAGGCCAACTGCTGAGCGGTGCGGGTCAGGTTGGCCAACGGCTCGGCGATGTTCCGGTTGAGCAGCAAGTATAGGAAATACCCGGAAACGACCAATACAAAGACCAAGATGAAGAAACTTTGGATCAGCATCTGGGTGGTCTTGGTATCCAGAATGCTCTGCGCCACCCCAATATGCACCGCGCCGATCGTCTCGCCTGCCCGCACCAGGGGCACCGCCGACTCGTAAAAGCCTTCCACAGAGATGGTGAGGCGGTCTTGTGTGTTGCTGAAGGCTAACTGTTCCTGGATCGAGGCCTCCAGGCTGGCGCCGACCAGGCTCTCATCGCTGTGGTACAGGATGCTGCCCTGGGCATTGGTGATGTATACGTAGCGGATGCCTTCATTGGCCCGCACTACCTCGCGGAGATAGTTGCTCATGCCAGGGAAGCTGTCGAAGGGGAAGTAGAGCAGGTTCTTATAAGCCGTCTCACGTAGATTCTGCGCAATGGTGACGGAGCGGCTTTCGAGCGCATCGCGATAATCGCGCCGAAATTGGGCTGTGTGCGCGGTTGAGATCAACACGGCAGTCAGTGTCAATGCGGTCATGGTGACCACAAACAGGGTAATGCGGATGCTTCTGGATTTCACGAGGCCCCTGTACCTTCCATTGACAACTTGCAACTGCCTGAAATGACGATTTTATTTTATTTGTGGAGATTTATATTTTACACTGATTTGCCTGCTTGAACGGTTAATTTTTTAAAATCTGCCTTGACATTGGCCTTTTTACGAAAGTTGCAAGGCTTAGAAACCAAAAATGAGTGTGCGCCGCGGGCTTTGCCCGCGGCGCACACTCATTTTCCCAGGTTGGGGATGCGTTGGAAGAAGGCTAATCCTCTTCCACCACCGCGGCGATGGCGGCCTCGATCTCCTGCACCGTCTGGATGACCGGGTCGGTGATGGCCTGGCTGAAAAGCTGCTCGTTGATGTAATGGCTGGCGAGCTTGCACTCATCGCGCAGGAACACCAACTCCAGCAGGTCGCAGGCGCGCAGCAGGCTGAGCAGGACAAGGTCGCGGGTTTGGAACTCTTCCTGGGCCAGGGCAATGCCGCGCAGCCGCCTGGTCAGCAGGTATTTGGTGGAGGCTTTGGCGTCTGACTGCACAGGGGATGGGACTGTCCACGCCAGGCGGTCGTCATCCTGGGTGAAGACGCCCTTTTGGATCAGGCTCTCGACAATTTTTCCCTGGGTTTTCTCTGTTTTTTGGCTGAGGGTGCTGATCCAATAGCCAAACTTGCGCTCTTTCTCCGATCCGTTGAGCGTGTTCAGCGCCTTATCCAGAACTTCATCTTGCAGCGGGCTGCCGTTGATCAGGAGCAAGCGGTGGTTGTGGGGAGCCTGGACCTTTCCTGCCAGAGCCAGTTCCGCCAGGATGGCCCCTGCCAGGCCGGGTTTCAAGCGCTCCAAAGCCGATCCAAAGAAAGTGCCCTTGGCCTCATGGATGGAAAGCAGGAGAAGTTCTTCGGGTAGCGTGAACATGGCATGTGTCCTTTCGGGGTGAATGAATTGGTTGGGGTTGGCCTCATTATACTCGAATAAAACCATGTCCCCATTGAATCTATTTTCTCTCGAATGAGAGGCTCCCAAAGCCAGGCCAGGTTTGGAAAGAGCCCGTGCGTGCACTGGCTGGCTTATCGATCAGGATGCGTGTCCCCAAAAGTTCAGTAAACATTTGCGGGTCAAAATAGGTGACCCGGAAAACGGGCGTGGTCGGTTTGATCTCTATCTGGCTGGCGCCATCGGCAATATCAATGACAACATCCGCGAGAAGGCTTCGGGTAGGAAACAACAGCACCACATCCAGGTATTCTCGGTTTTCGCCGTAGCCAATTTCTGCCCAATATTGTTCGGGCTGCCCATATTTTTCAAAAAGATCCTCGAGGCTCAATGAGTTGACGGTCAAAATACTGATGGCGGTAACTTGACGATCCTTAAAAAATACCGAGCCGGTGGTGTCTTCTGCAGGCCGTTGGAAAGCCCAGAAAATCTCCACGGGCCAGCCATCTTGACCGTCTTCTCCGGCGATGGTAGCCTGATTGACGCTTTCCATGCCGTCCAGGATATCAAATACCTGGGTGACATTGGTTTTGCCTGGCTGAATGCCATGCCAGCAGGGAGGCTCACAGATGGCGTCGGTTAAAACCACGGATGGCTGGCGATCCAAATATCTCAGTAAGGTCAAGAAGCCGACAATTCCGGCAATCAGGAGCAAGATCCCGGCGCTTGTTTTGATGAACTCTTTCATATTCTCCCGATTGATCCTTTCTTTGATGCAGTGATTCTACTATGAAGATGGCTATCGTGTGGGATGAAGTGTTTTTTTTTTGGGGGGGTATAATTATCCCCAGAAGTGCCCGCGACATTGCCTTTGGACAAGGAGCAAACCAATCGCGCAGCGCGCCGCGACCCGGCGCTGCTGGGGGTGGAGAAAACCTCCCGGCTGGTGACGGTGGGCTTGTACCTCTGTCAAAAACGGGTTGTTTGCGGGCGCAAAGCGCCCGCAAACAACCCGTTTCAGGGGGTGGGGTGAAAAACGGCTAATCGTTCGGGCTGCAGGTGCCGTTATAGTATTCCCACACGTCACAGGTTTTGCCATTCAGGAAGGTGCAGGTACCCTGCTCGATCCCGGCTGCATCGGGGCCGATGTAGCCATACTCGCCGCCGGTGATGGCGCAGAAGCGCGCCGCCTCGCTGCCATAGCCGGTGACTTTGACGCCCCCCACGGGGCATTCGCCGCGGAACAGGGCCCATTCTTCGCACTGGCGGTTATCTTCAAAGTAGCACACGCCGATCTCGCCCAGGTCGCCGCGCATCTCCATTGCCAGCGTGCCGCCCTGCGCAAGGCAGTTGGTGGAGGCGGGGTTGGCCATGCCCAGGATGCCCGCAGGCGCGGGCTTCCAGTAGGGCATGTGATCGTCGGCGGGGTTGTCCGTGATGTTCAACAGGTCCATGCCGTCCGCGCTGATGGCATAGATTTCCCAATTGCCGTCACGGTTTGTTTGGAATGCGACCCATGCGCCATCTGGCGACCACGCGGGGGCCCAGTCATCGGCGGGGTGGTTGGTGAGGTTCACCAGCTCTGTGCCATCTGGGCGGATCAGGTAAATATCGGCGGGATTGTCGGCGGGTTTGCTATCCCGATGGGCGCGGAAGGCGATCCAGGCGCCGTCCGGCGACCAGGCCGGGCTGTAATCGATCTCTGTGGCGCTGTCTGTCAGCCGCCGCACATTCGACCCGTCGGCGTTCATCACGTACAGGTTATTGACGCCCGAGGCGTTGTCGCGGTCAGAGACGAAGGCAATCTGCCTGCCATCCGGTGACCAGGCTGGGGCGAAATCGTCGGCGGGCAGGTCGGTCAGGCGGGTGAGGCCGCTGCCATCGGTGTTCATCACGTAGATTTCGTTGTTCCCGTCGCGGCGCGAGGTAAAGGCGATCTGGCTGCCATCTGGGGACCAGGCCGGGAAGCCCTCGTCGGTATCCTCTGGCGAGAGATATTGGATCTGGCTGCCATCAATGTTCATCATGCCCACGTAACTGTTGGTCAGGCCAAAGCCGGTGAAGAGCAGGCGGCTGCCATCCGGCGAGAAGGGCCCGGCGAAGAAATTAGAGTCGCCGGCGGTGAGGCGTGTGACCTGCCTGCTGGCGATCTCCAGCAGGTACAGATCGAAGTAGTAGCCGCCGCGGATGGATGAGAAGAGGATCACGCCGTCAGCGCCCAGGGCAGGCTCGGGCAGGGGCGTGGCGGTAGGCTCGACTGGCGGCTCAGCAGGGGGCTGGGTGGGGGCGGGCTGGGGGGATGAAACCGGGGGTTGTTCGGGCAGATCGGTGGGGATGGTGGTGGCGGGGGCTGTTGGGCTTGTCGTCGTGCAGGCGGCAAGGAAAACGGCCAGGATCAAGATGGATACGAGACGCTTTCCGTGGGTGAACATAATTTGACCTTTCCTTTCAAATGGCTGGCGCGGGTTTGCAGAAGTTACTTGCCGTTGCAAAGCACCGATAAGTAACTTCCATTCATAATATAGACGTTTTGATGAACTGGGAAGTTCCCCTGAGTAATCGACTTACAGACCGTTCTGCAGGATTTTGACGGTTTCCTCTAAATCCATCGCTGCACCGCGCTTCAGGGCGGCCTCGATTTCGGCTTCGCTGAGCGCAGACAGGGTGCGCAGCTCAGCCAGCACCTTTTCGGCGGCCTGGCGGGATTCGGACAGCGCCGCCGGGTGAGAGCGGACCAGGCCCAGCAGCTCCAGGGCTTGCTCGGGGTTGTCGGTGCGCCCAAACAGGCGGGCGTAATCGGGCAGGGTGCCGAGCAGGAAGGGCGTCTCGCCGATGCTCCAGAAGATGTGCAGCGATTCGTCCAGGTGGGCGCGGGCGGTGCCAAACTCGCCCAGCATCACTGCCGCCCCGCCCAAGACGCTCAGGGCAAAGGCCACCTGCGATTTGTTGCCGATGGCGCGAGCCACCTCCAGCGCCTGGGCCTGGTATTTCTTGCACGATACGTAATCCCCCGCCTGGTAATGCACCAGGCCAATATTGCCCAGGGCCACGCCGATGGCGATGCGCTTGCCCAGGGAGCGGAAGATGCCCAGGGCGTCCTCGTAATGCGCCAGGGCGCCTTTGAAATTGCCCTGGTTGAAGTCGTTGTTGCCCAGCGTGTTCAGCGCCAGCGCCGCCGATTCGCTGTCGCCCAGGGCACGCGCCAGCGCAAGGCTTTCGTTCAGCCAGGTTTGCGCCTGGGCAAAGACACCCCCCTCCGTGGCGATATTGCCCAATTGGCGCAGGATCAGCATGGTAGAAGAGTAGTCTTGCAGCTTGCGCGCCAGCGGCAGGGCTTCTTGCAGGTAGGTCTGCCCTTTTTCGTATTCGCCCTGCCAGTAGGCAATGCGGCCCAATTGCCCCAGCACGGCTGCCTGCCCGCTCTCATCCTTACGGGCGCGGGCCAGCTGCAGGGCGATCTCCAGGTGGGGCTTGGCCTGCTCGTGGGCGCTCTTGCCCATGCTGTAGATTTCGCCCAGGCGGGCGTGGATCTTGAAGCGCAGGGCGTTGACCTGCTCGTTGGGCGCGGCCTGGTTGTGGGCCGGCAAGATCGCCAGGGCATGCTCCAGGGCGGCAATGGCATCGTTGAAGGCTGTCAGGGCGTAGGCCTGGCCTGCGGCGTGATAGAGGTAGCCTGCCGCCTGGATGGGCTGCCCGGCTTTCTCGTAGTGCTCGGCGATCAGGGCGGCATGCTCTTCGGCGCGCTCGCCGCTCTGAGACACCAGCCAGGCGGCCACCTGCCCGTGGTAGATCTTGCGTTTTTCTTTGAGTACCGTCTCGTAGGTGATATCCTGAAGGATGTGGTGCTTGAAGATGTACTCGTTGGCCCCGGCAAAGGAGGAGGTGCTGCGGGTGTAGACCAGTTCGCGCCGGGTCAGTCCCAGCAGGGCCTGGGCAGCGGGCACATGGATCGGGTCGGCGCCGTGGCCGATCTGGGCGATCAGGTTGTCCCAAAAGACACGCCCCACCACCGAGGCGCGCTGCAGGGCGGTCTTTTCCTCGCCGGGCAGGCTGTCCAGGCGAGATTGCAGCACCCCCGTCAGCGTTGAGGGCACCCGGGCCTGGATCAATTTGCCGGGCTGAATGCGCCAGCCCTGCGCTCCGGTCAGGATCACGCCGTCGTCGATGAGCATCTTGATTAGCTCTTCCATGTAGAACGGGTTGCCTTCGGCGTTGCTGGTGACCATGTCGCGCAGGTGGGGCGGTACGGCTGGCAGCATGCGCAGGATCTCATCGGCCAATTCGAGGCTGGCCTGCGGAGAGAGCGGCTTGAGATCCAGATGTGCCATGCAATCCTGGTTTTGGGCCCACCATTCTGGGTGGTTCTCGTATAGGGTGGGGCGGGTGAGGCACAGGATCAGTACCGGGGAGGCCTGGCAGGTGCGGGCAAGGTGCTCCAGCAGGTCCAGCGAACCCTGGTCTGCCCAGTGAATATCATCCAGGTAGAGCGCCACCGGGGCCAGGCTGGCTGCCTGGTTGAAGAACTGGGTGGTGTGGTGGAAGATCTGCTCGCGCAGCCGCGCAGGATCGGAGAGCAGTTCTTTGACCTGCGGCTCCTCGGAGAAATCCAGCCCGATCATCTGGCCGATGAAGCAGGCCGACTCGTGGCTATCCGTTTGGGTGATCTCAGCCATGCCCTGGGTCAATTTTTGGCGCGCCACGGCCAGAGGGTCGTTGTCGAGGATATCCATGCGGTGTGCAAACAGGCTGCGGAACAAACCAAAGGGGATGCCCTGGGTTTGCTGGCTGGCGCGGCCGCGGAAGGTCTGGATGCGCAGGGGCAGTATTTCGGCCCATTTTTCAAACTCGTACAGCAAGCGCGATTTGCCCAGCCCGGCATCGCCTACAATCACAATGGTCTGGGCGCAGCAGCTCTGGCTGACGGTTTGCAGGCTGGTTTGCAGGGAGAGCAGCTCATCCTCGCGCCCGACCATGCGTGTTTCCACGCCTTCTACGCCGCGGGTGTGTGGGCGAAAGACCTGCGGCCGGGCGTTTTCGATGAGATAAACGCACAGGGGCTCGGTTTTTCCCTTCACCTCCAGCGCGGGCTGCTCCTGAACATCGAACAGCCCACGCACCTGGCGGTAGGTCTCTTGGGAGATGAGAATGCGGCCCATGGGCGCGGCCTGGACGATGCGCGAGGCTATGTTGACCGTGTCGCCCATGGCGGTAAATTCGCTCTTGCTGCCTACCATGCCCAGCAGCACCGGGCCGGTGTTGATGCCGGTGTGCATGTGCATTTTATCGATGTGAAACTCTGCCGGCCAGGGCTGCTGGGCTTGAAACTCGCCCAGTGCGTTTTGCATGGCCAGGGCAGCGTTCACCGCCCGTTCGGGATCGTCTTCGCGGGCTTCCTCTACGCCCCACAGGGCCATTACCGCATCGCCAATGTGCTTATCGATCACTCCGCCGTGCTCCAGGATGATCTGATCGAGGCGCAGCCAGACCTGGTTGATCAGCGACATGACGTCTTCGGCGTCCATCTTTTCAGCCATGGCGGTGAAGCCAGAGACATCGGCAAAAAGCACCGTGATCATTTTGCGCTGCCTGAGGCGGGTCTTTTGCTCTTTCAGGGCGGCGATCTGGGCGCGCAGGAGCGGCAGCACGACATCCACGGCGGCGTCGCCCAGGGCGGCGCGCTGCGCCTGGATGGCTGCCAGGCTTTGCTCCAGTTTCTCGATCTCGTTCATAAAGGGGATTATATCCGAATTTGAGGGCTTGCCGCGGGTTTATGCCCGTGGCAAGCCCTCAAATTCGGTAGTTCATCCTCGAGTTTAGCCTTTTTATTTTGGGGTGCTCTCCCATCCCCCCTACCCCCCTTCCCGCTGGGAAGGGGGAGATTCTGTCAAAAATAGGTTGTTTGCGGGCGCTTTGCGCCCGCAAACAACCCATTTTTGACAATTTTCCCCGCCCCTTGAGGGGCGGGGGCAGGGGGTGGGGTTACACGGCAGACTGCAAATTTGTGATACAATTTTAAGCGGTGATCTTCAATTTCAAGTTCGACTCATTATTCAACCCATGCAGGAGGAAACAATGGCGCAGAATTTTCAATTGAGCATGAAGACAGGCCCCACCCCCGGCCAAATCTTCATCCTGGATAAGCAAGAAATGACTGTTGGGCGCGAAGCCGGGAACGAGCTGGTTGTCAGCGATGCGGATGTGTCGCGCAAGCATGCCCGTTTCATTATGCAGGGGAACGCATACCTGGTGGAGGATCTCGGCTCGACCAACGGCACCTTTGTCAACGGTGAGCGCATTGCCTCGCCGGTGCTGTTGAACTCAGGCGATTCGGTGCAGCTGGGCGATGCCGTGGAACTGCTGTACGAAGCCCCGGGCTTTGATGCCCAGGCCACACTGCTGGCGCCTCCGCCAGAACCGCGGCCTGTCTACGTCCCCGAGCCGATGCCGGAGCTGGTGGTGGAACAGCCGGTGAGACCCGCGGGCCCGGTGTTCGAAACCCCGGTGGTGGAACCTCCCGCCTATGAGCCCCCCGCCTATGAGCCTCCCGCCTACGAGCCGCTTACGCCTGCCGTGCAGGCGCCCAAGAAGGGCGGCTCAAAGACCGGCGTCATCGTTGCCGTTGGCTGCGTGGTTTTGTTGTGCCTGTGCGTGATCGTAACGGCGTTGGGCTACGCCATCTACTCGGGCGCGCTTAACTTCTAAGCACAGCCCTTTCGCCTCGAAAGCATGTCAAAACAGGGTGCATGCGGGCGCAAAGCGCCCGCACGCACCCTGTTTTGACAACTACCGAGTTCGGGGATCATTTCCCGGTTTCGCTATGTCAGAAACAGAGAACCGGTATAAAATTGAAATATACACGCCAAGGAGCCAGCCATGCCTCAAACCTTCAACTGCCCCAATTGCAACGCGCCGCTCGATCCTTCTAAGGAGGGGGCAGCGACCATGCGCTGCCCGTACTGCAAAAGCTCGGTTGTGGTGCCCAAAACCCTGCGCCCAGAACGCCCGCAGGCGGTGTCTTTTTCTGCAGATAATCTGCCCGACCTGGATGGGCTGCTGGAGCAGGAAGATCTGAAGAAACTTCAGGAGGTGGTTGCGCAGCTGCGGCTGGGGAACAAGATCGCGGCGATCAAGGCCTGGCGCGAGGCCTTTGACACCTCGCTGAAGGAATCAAAGGATGCCGTGGAGGCCCTGGATCGGGGCGAGGCGGTGAACCTGAACGGCTTGCAGTTCCGCTCTCCCGACCGTGTCACCGTGAACCGCGTCAACACCGCACCGGTGCCCCCGCCGAGTGTAACCATCTCTCCTGTCACAGCCCGCAAGGTGGCGGTAGGCGCGGGCGCGGCTGCCGGTGGGACGGGCTGTTTTGTGGTCGGGCTGATTGTCTTTATCCTCCTGGTGACGGTGGTGCCGATGTTCTTCGCCTTCACCTCGCCGGGCGGGCCGCTGGCAGAGCCCTGGTCGCGCGTCAACCCGTTTGGCAAGACCAACCTGGAGCTCTCTTTTGGCGGCGAGGGCACCGGTGTGGGCGTGTTCGAGGATGCCCGGCATGTGGCGGTGGATAACAACGGGCACATTTTTGTGGGCGAGTACACGGGTGGGCGCATCCAGGTGTTTGATGAGAGCGGCAAGTTCATCACGCAATGGCTGGCGCGTGGCGAAGATGTGAATAACGATGATGTTTACCTCGTGGGCATGGCCGCGGACCGCAATGGGGTGGTTTATGTCACTGTCGGTGGCGATCTGTTCCGTTACAATGGCCTGACCGGAGAGTTGCTGGGCGAGGTTCTATATTCTGTGGATGATTTTAATTACTGCGATAGGGTGACTGTGGCGCCGGACGGATCATTGTTGACCGTGTGGTCGTGGCACAACGACACGATCGTGCGCTTTGACCGCAATTTGAACGCCAACCTGGTGATCGAGAACGCGGTCAGCAGTGTGGATGATGACGATGAAGTGGAAAGGGTGGCGGTCGATGGCGCGGGTACGATCTATGCCCTGGGCTCCTGGGGCTATTCGGTGTACGTTTTCCGTCCGGATGGCAGTTATGTGAGCCGCTTTGGCAGCGAAGGGGATGAGGATGGTCAGTTCACCTCGCCGTATGCCATTGCCGTGGATAACCAGAGCCGAGTGTACGTGAGCGATTTTGGCGGGCTGCTGGTGTTTGGCAGCGATGGGCGCTACCTGGATACGATTGCGGTGGAAGGGTATGTGTACGGCATCACCTTCGATGACCAGAACCGGCTGTATGTGGTCACATCGTACGATAAGGTGCTGCGCTACAGCGCGCCGGAAATCCCATGAGAGGTATCTGGTTGTGATTTTGCGGGCTTCGCCCGCAAAATCACAACCAGATAGGCAGGCTAAGCCTGGCGGGCCTTATGCCCATCACGGATGGCGAAGGGCAGGTAGAGCAGCAGGCACAGCACCAGGGCGATGAGCTCCAGCCAGAGGATATACAGCGGCCAGGGGCCGAGCATATCCATCAGCGAGGCCGTCTCGGGTTTGTGGGCCACAAAGAGATAATTGCTGCCGATGAGCTGGTTCAGCACGAAGATCACCGCCAGGTAAACGTTGCCCCACAGCGCGATCTGTCCCACCGACTTCCAGGTGGGGCGGTAGCCTTCGACAAAGGTCATGTAGATGCCCGAGAGAACAATAGAACCATGCGAGATGAAGGTTTGGAAGGCGCGGAAGTGGGGAAAGCCGTAAATGCCTGCATCGGGGGTGAGCAGGGCCTGGATGGCCGCAGCAATGCCTAAGAGATAGGCGAACTGGTAGAGGAAGTAATTGCGTGTGAAGAGCATGTAGGCGTTGGTCCACACCAGCACCGAGCAGAGGTGCAGAGGCAGCATGGTTTGGATGGTCCACTGACCGGTGAAGACATTCCATAGGTGCCAGGCGGTCTCGTTCACCACCAGCACCACCGCCAGGGTGATGCGGAAGATGTTTTTGCCCCGCGGGCTAAAACGCTTGCGCAAGACGATCACCAGAACGTTCACCAGGAAAACCACTGCCAGGGCGGCCAGGTGAGCCGAATCGAAGAGGGTGAAGGGCGCTCCGGTGTAATCTTTGGTGAAGAATTCTTCCATGCCAGGCCTCCAGGTGAAAAGATTGCGCCAATCATACATCAAACGACCATCGCGGGCAAGTCGCAATCAGGTGAATGTCGAAATTGGATGTGCGCAAA